>NZ_BAABWM010000002.1:0-1085163 GCF_040369695.1 Pelagimonas sp. KU-00592-HH
GTACGACAATCTGTAAATTTCGGGTTTCAGCTTAATCAATCGGCAACCGCTGTCAGGCACACTGGCAGCGGTTGTTGCTTTTGGGGGCGGCCGAACATGTGTCCCTGATCGGAAGCGCCCTTCATCAGCGCAGCCAACTTACAAAGCCTGCCCGGCCCCGGTCGGGAAACTCACGGCAACCAGGGCCGGAAATCTTCGGGTTTCCGGCCTTTTGCCGCCGCTTGCCTTCACCCTCTGTCAATCTTCTGGACAAACGCCCCCACCTTGGCAACAAACGGCGCATGAGCCGAAGCCCCCTTCCCATCGAACGCGCCGTTGGCGACTGGACCCGCGCCCACCTGCCGTTTGCGGTGGCGGAACTCGTGGTGTTCTTCCTCAAACAGGCCTGGGCCGCGCTCTTTGCCCTCTTGCTGCTTGTCGGCATCATCCTGTCCTCGCAACTCTGGCAGAGCGACTGGCCACTGGCCCGCTACGACTTTCTCGTGCTCTACGCGGTCGGCCTGCAAATCCTGTTCCTGGCCCTGAAACTGGAAACCTGGGCCGAGGCGCGGGTGATCCTACTGTTCCACCTCACCAGCACCCTGATGGAGGTCTTCAAGGTCAACCACGGCAGCTGGTCCTACCCCGAAGCCGGGGTTCTGAAACTCATGAACGTGCCGCTGTTTTCGGGCTTCATGTACGCGTCGGTCGGCTCTTACATGGCGCGCGTCATCCGCCTTTTTGACATGCGCTTTGCCCCCTACCCGCCGTTCTGGGCAACAGCCCTTCTGGCGCTGGCAATCTATGTCAATTTCTTCAGCCACCACTTCCTGCCGGACATCCGTGTTGCGCTGTTCTTTGCCACGCTGATCGTGTTCCTGCGCACCCGCATCTGGTTTCAGGTCAGCGACACGCCCTACTGGATGCCCCTGCCGCTGGCGGCTTTCCTGTCGGCCATCGCCCTATGGGTGGCGGAAAACATCGGCACCATGACCCGCACATGGCTTTACCACGGCCAGACCAGCGACCAGATGGTCAGCCTGGCCAAGATCGGCTCGTGGTATCTGCTGCTTTACGTGAGTTTCGTCACCGTCACGCTGGTGCTGCGTGACGCGCTGCATGCAGCGCCCCTGTCAAAGGAATCCGCGCCATTTCAGAAAGACAACAAGCAGTACGAAAGCCGCTATCAGGTTGAAAGAAAGCCCGCCGAGTAGCCCCAGCACAAAGCCCTTGCGCCGGTCCGCAGGGTCCACCGCTTCCAGCCCCGCGCGCAGGCCCGCCTCGGCGGCCGCCACCTTCTCGGCATCCAGCCCAAGCCGGATTTTCGGATGCCCCGCCAGCTGTTCCGCCTCGATCAGAACCGCCGCCTGACGATGCAACACCTTGGGCACACGCCGCCCGACCTTGCGCATCGCCTTCTGCAAGCCGTCTGCCTCGAACGAGAACTTCTGACCGGCAAGACGCGCCAACCCCGCGTTGGTCTTCTGGATATGCTTCAAATCAATCATCTTGCCGCCAGCCTAGCCCCGCCGCGCCCATCGCTCAACAGGGCTGGCATCGCTTTCCCTCTGGGGCTATCAAGCGGGTATGTTGAACACGCTCGAATATGGCTCCCGCACCGATGAACCCGACCTGCTGATCGTCCACGGCCTCTATGGCTCTGGCCGCAACTGGGGCGCAGTGGCCAAACGCCTCGCTCCGGAACGTCGCATCGTCTCGGTCGACCAGCGCAACCACGGCCACAGTCCCTGGTTCGACAGCCATTCCTATCACGACATGGCCCGCGATCTGGCCGAGGTGATCGAGGCACAGGGCGCACCGATGGACGTGATGGGCCATTCGATGGGCGGCAAGGCCTCGATGATCCTCGCGCTCACCCGCCCCGACCTTGTCAATCGCCTTATCGTCGCCGACATCGCGCCGGTGCAATACACCCACGACCAGAACCAGTTCATTGCCGCCATGCGCGCTGTGGATTTGTCGCGAGTGGAAAAACGTTCGGACGCGATCGATCAACTGGCGCAGAACGTCGACGATCCGACCCTGCGCAGCTTCTTTACCCAGTCACTCGACCTGAATGGCCGCAAGTGGCGTCTCAATCTCGACGTGCTCGAGGCGGAAATGCCAAAGGTCATCGGCTTCCCCGAGATCAGCGGCAACTTTGAAGGGCGCACCCTCTTCCTGTCCGGCTCCGAGTCTGACTATGTAACGCCAGAGCATCGCCCGCGCATCCGGGAACTTTTCCCCAAGGCCCGCTTTGCCAAGATCACGGGCGCGGGGCACTGGCTCCATGCCGAGAAACCCCGCGAATTCGTGCAATCCGTTCAGGCGTGGTTGAACGCAACCAGCGCTCAGGCTTCCAACTCGTAGAGCTTTTTCGCCACCAGGTAAGACACGGGGAAAGAAATGAAAAAGCCGACAAGGGCCGAAAGGGCCACCGGGTAAAGCGTGTCATACCCCGACACGAGCGCCACGATCATTGCGCTGCCGGCGATGGTCGAACCGATGAAGAGATGCAGAATCAGAGAGAGCCGAAACATGTGCGTTGCCTTATCTTGTGGCGTTTCCACGGGCGACACTGGCCTCACATGCAAAGGTCCGCATTGATCTGAATCAGAAAGATACCTGAAAGATGAACCTTTCTTGATCCACCCCTAAAGGAAGTCGCGGATCGACCCTGTCTTTGGCGACAGGCTGGCATCAATATCCCGCATCTCAAGCGACAGCGCCAACGGCCGTCGCGCCATCACCTCGGCCACGAACGCCCGCGCCGCCTCGAACACCTCGGCAGCCGCAGCCTCTTTCACCTCCTGCGGCCGCCCTTCCCGCAGGCGGATCGACATGTCGATGAACCCGTGCTGCGGATCTCCGTCGGCAATCGCATAGTGATCCACCCGGATCGCCCGCACCCGAATCCCCGCCATCGGAAAGGTTTCGATCCCCGCGGCTGTCGCGCGGATCACCTCGCACAGCGCCCCCATGTCGATCTCGCCTTCAAGGTTGCCGGAATATTCGATGATGAAATGAGGCATGTTTACCGTCCCAGAGTTTCTTCAATCATTTCGCGATTTTCGCCCATGTCAAACCCGTTTCCCCCGCACGGGAACCAAGCCGAAAAAACTTTGTTGACATGTTCACTGCAATTTACTTAACATGACAACTAACAGCATTTCAAGCGGAGGATGCCCCATGTCCCAACTCGACCAGAACATCGCCAAGCTTCGCGGCTATCTCTCCCGCTTTGCCGAGGGTGGCATCAAGAACCGCATCAACGGACAAGATCGCGAGGGCGCGGCCGGTGTGTTCAGGAACACCTCTCCGGTCGACAAATCGGTGATCTGCGACGTGACCCACGGCACCGCAGCCGACATCGACGCCGCAGCCAAATCCGCGGCCGATGCCTTCCCCGCATGGCGCGACATGCCGGCCGCAGAGCGTCGCAAAATCCTCATCAACGTCGCCGAAGCCATTGAGGCCCGCGCCGAGGAAATCGCGCTCTGCGAATGCTGGGACACCGGCCAGACCCTGCGCTTCATGTCCAAGGCCGCCCTGCGCGGTGCCGAAAACTTCCGCTACTTCGCCGATCAGGTGATCCAGGCCCGCGATGGCCAGCACCTGAAATCACCCACCCTGATGAACATCACCACCCGCACCCCCATCGGTCCGGTTGGCGTCATCACCCCGTGGAACACCCCCTTCATGCTATCCACATGGAAGATTGCACCGGCGCTGGCCGCAGGCTGCACCGTGGTTCACAAACCCGCCGAGGCCTCGCCGCTGACCGCCCGCCTGCTGGTAGAAATCGCCGAAGAAGCCGGCCTGCCGCCCGGTGTTCTTAACACCGTGAACGGCTTTGGCGAAGACGCGGGCAAAGCGCTTTGCGAACACCCCGCCATCAAGGCAATCGCCTTCGTCGGTGAAAGCAGCACCGGCAGCCTGATCGTCAAACAGGGCGCAGACACCCTCAAGCGCAACCACCTCGAACTCGGCGGCAAGAACCCCGTGATCGTGTTTGACGACGCCGATCTCGACCGCGCGCTCGATGCGGTGATCTTCATGATCTACTCGATCAACGGCGAGCGCTGCACCTCGTCCTCGCGCCTCCTGGTTCAGGACACCATCAAGGAAGAATTCGAAGCTCGCCTGATCAAACGCGTCAACAACATCAAGGTCGGCCACCCCCTTGATCCGGCAACCGAAATCGGCCCGCTGGTGACCGAGGAACACTACAACAAGGTGACCTCTTATTTCGACATCGCCAAACAGGACGGCGCCACCGTTGCCGCTGGCGGCGAAAAGGTTGGCGACGCGGGCTATTTCGTGCGCCCCACCCTGTTTACCAACGCCAACAACCAGATGCGCATCGCCCAAGAGGAAATCTTCGGCCCCGTCCTCACCTCGATCCCCTTCTCGACCGAGGAAGAGGCGCTGGCGATGGCCAACGACGTCGACTACGGCCTCACCGGCTATCTCTGGACCAACGATCTCACCCGCGCCCTGCGCTTCACCGACCGTCTCGAGGCCGGGATGATCTGGGTGAATTCGGAAAATGTCCGCCACCTGCCCACCCCCTTCGGCGGGGTCAAGGCCTCCGGCATCGGCCGCGACGGCGGCGACTGGTCGTTTGAATTTTACATGGAACAGAAACACGTCGGCTTTGCCACCGGCCAACACAAGATCATGCGTCTCGGCGCCTGACCCATCAATCTTCGGGAGGATACCATGGGAGAAATCGTACTCGCCGCCAAGATGACCCACGTGCCGACCCTGCTCATGTCCGAGCAGGAAGGCCCGATCAAGGGCAAGCGCCAACCCGCCATCGACGGCCACCGCGAAATCGCGCGCCGCGCCAGGGAACTGGGCGTCACCACCGTCATCATCTGTGATACCCACTGGGTCATCAACGCGGGCTTTCACATCAACGCCAACGCCCGGTTCGAAGGGCTTTTCACCTCGAACGAGTTCCCGCAGTTCATCCAGGACCTGCCCTATTCCTACGAAGGCAACCCCGAGATGGGTGACGCAATTGCCAAAATTGCCTCTGACAAAGGTGCCTACACCCTGTGTCACCATCTCGACAGCCTCGAACTGGAGTACGGCACCCTTGTTCCCATGCGTTTCATGTCCCGCGAACACGACATGAAGGTTGTCTCCGTCGCCGCATGGGCCACCGTGCATGACCACGACGAAAGCCGCATCATCGGCGAAGCCATCCGCGAAGCCGTGGAAGCCAGCGACGAAAAGGTGCTGTTGGTTGCCTCGGGCTCGCTCTCCCACAAGATCTGGGCCAACAAGGACTATGCCGCCAACAACGGCACCTTTACCATCAGCTCGGAATTCAACCGCCAGATGGACCTGCACGTGCTGGAGATGTGGAAAAACGGCGACCACGCCACCTTTCTCAAGATGCTGGGCGACTATGCCACCTTCTGTTGCGGCGAAGGCTCCATGCACGACACTGCCATGCTCTACGGTGCCCTCGGCTGGGACAGCTATGACGGCAAATGCGAAGTCGTGACCGAGTATTTCCCCTCCTCCGGCACAGGCCAGACCAACGTGATCTTCCCCGTCTGACCTTCACCACCTGACACCGAACAACGGAGAGCCCCATGCGCCTTGCCACCTTTTCCGCCGACGGCCACACCCACTACGGTGCCATCACCGAGGCCGGCGCCGTCGCGCTGAACCACCGTTTCCCCGAATGGCCAACCCTGTTCGAGGCCATCGCGGCGGGCGGGCTCTCCGCCCTGACCAAAGCCGCGTCAGGGGCCGACATCACCCACACCGAATTCGACTTCGAGATGGTGATGCCCGATGCCCGCCGCATCCTTTGCGTCGGTGTCAACTTTCCGGACCGCAACGCCGAGTACAAGGACGGCAGCGCCCAGCCGAAGTACATGTCGCTTTTCCCGCGCTTTGCCAGCGGCTTTACCGGCCACAACCGTCCCCTGATCCGCCCGCCCGAGAACCACACCCTCGACTACGAAGGCGAGGTTGCCATCGTGATCGGCAAGACCGGTCGCCGGATCAACCCCGAAAACGCCTATGACCACATCGCCGCCCTGACCCTGTGCAACGAGGGCACCATCCGCGACTGGGTGCGCCACGCCAAGTTCAACGTCACCCAAGGCAAGAACTGGGATCGCTCCGGCGCCATCGGCCCATGGCTGGTGCCTTTCACCGATGCCAGCCAACTGGATGACGCGCGCATCGTGACAACCGTCAACGGCGAGGTCCGCCAGGACGATACGCTGAACCGCATGATGTTCCCGATCCGCGAGGAGATCGCCTATATCTCGACCTTCATGACGCTACAGCCCGGCGACATCATCGTCACCGGCACGCCCACCGGCGCAGGGGCCCGGTTCGATCCGCCCCGCTATCTTGTGCCCGGTGACGTGGTCGAGATCACCGTCGAGGGCATTGGCACCCTGCGCAACACCATCGAGGACGAAGTGGTATGACCCCGCAGGATCACGCCCGCGCCGCAGCCGACCTGCTTCAGGCCGAAGCCACGGGGCAACAGATCGGTCTCTTGTCACTGCGCCATCCCGACATGGGCATGGACGATGCCTATGCGATCCAGAATGCGATCTACGAACAGAAACTGGCGCAGGGCCGCAAGGTCGTCGGCTGGAAGATCGGCCTCACCTCCAAAGCCATGCAATACGCGCTGAACATCGACATTCCCGACAGCGGCATCCTGTTTGACGACATGCTTTTTGACACCGGCAGCACGGTGCCCAAGGGGCGCTTCATCCAGCCTCGCATCGAGGCCGAGATCGCCTTTGTCATGAAAACCGCCATTGGCGGCAGCGACATCACCCGTGACGACGTCATCGCTGCCATCGACTTTGTCGCGCCCTCCATTGAGATCCTCGACACCCGCATCCTGCGCGCCGATCCTGAAACCGGCCGCACCCGCAGCGTGCATGACACCATCAGCGACAATGCCGCCAACGCCGGCATCGTGCTTGGGGCCGAACGCCACGCCGTCGATGCCTTTGATCTGCGCTGGGTCGGTGCCCTCACCTTCCGCAACGACGAGATCGAGGAAACCGGCTTGGGCGCGGGCGTCCTGAATGATCCGGTCGAAAGCGTGGTCTGGCTGGCCCGTCGCATGGCGCAATATGGCCAACAGATCGAACCCGGACAGGTCATCCTTTCGGGCAGTTTCATCCGCCCCGTCGAATGCCCGCCTGAAACCTGCATCCACGCCGATTTCGGTGCCTTTGGTTCCGTCGACATCGCCTTTGACTAGGGCCTCAGAACAGCTCTACGTGCGCACCGTTCAACATGGCCGCATCTTGCGTCACCTGCCCTGACAGGCGGCGGCGCACATCCTTGAGGATCACCCCCTCGACCAGCATGGCGAGGTCTAGAGGCTGCCCCGGCTCGGACCGCTGCAAACTGTCGAACACGCCAACAAGGTCCTCAAGGGTCTGACACATCAGATCGATCTGTTGCAGATCTTCATGCAGGTTGCACTGGTCCGCAAGGTCGCCGATATGGACATCCAGACGCGCCGCAACCGCAGATAACCCGCGCAATTCCGCCCCCAGCCGCGCAAGCGCTTCGGAAAAACTCACCTTTTCTGTCACAGCCGTCCCACCACCTTTTCAATACAGGCCTTCATCTGCGGCACCGAAAAGGGCTTCAGAAGGCAGTTGTTCATCCCCAGCTGCCGCCCCTTTTGCAAAACCGCGTTATCCGCTCGCCCCGTTACGAGGATGAACCCGATCCGCGCCGTGGCCTTGCTAAGCCGCAACTGCTCCAACAACTGCAACCCGTCCATGTTCGGCATGTTGTAGTCCGAGATCACGAGGTGAACCGGCTTGGCCATCAGGGTGCGAAAGGCCGACTGTCCGTCCGCTTCGCTCACCACGTTCCAGATACCGATCTCGTTCATCGCCTGCTCGATCAGGCCGCGGCTGGTGGTCATGTCATCCACCACCATGATTTTCAACTGGTCCTTCAAACTCATGACACCCTCCTGACATCATTCATAAATTCCGGCGTCACGGTCTGCGCGTTTCGTTTGTAGACACTGGCGCCCAGATGCGAAAAGAACTGTCGCGCCGCGCCGGTCACGTTCTCGGAATGCCCAGAATAGAGCGTCGCCCCCTCGGGCATTTGCGCGGCAAACCGGCACCACAGCCTGTCTTGCGTGGCCGCGTCGAAATAGATCGTGACATTGCGGCACATGATGACATCAAAGTCGCCGTGAAACGGCCAGTCGTGCAACAGGTTCAACGGACGAAACGTCAGGAACTCGCGCGCCTTCGGGCCAACCAACCAAGTCTCCCCGTCCTCCCGGCGCAAAAACGCTTGGCGAAGACGCTCGGGGAGTGCCGC
Organism: Pelagimonas sp. KU-00592-HH; assembly: GCF_040369695.1. Lineage (NCBI taxonomy): Bacteria > Pseudomonadati > Pseudomonadota > Alphaproteobacteria > Rhodobacterales > Roseobacteraceae > Pelagimonas > Pelagimonas sp. KU-00592-HH. The sequence goes on from NZ_BAABWM010000002.1 coordinate 8,335, forward strand.
GACCTGATCCTCGCGATACCGACCGGTAACCGCCTGTTCGATCACCGCGGCATCAATGTCGGTGGCAAGGAGTTTTACATCAAGCGTCGCCGCCTCGGGCAGCCCCGACAAGAGGCTGAAGGCCAGCGTATAGGCCTCCTGACCGGTTGAACATCCGGCCGACCACAGCCGTACCCGCCCCCCGTCGCGTGCCCGTTTTGCAAGCATCGGCATCAGGCGGGTTTCAAAATCCTCAAAGTGCCCCTCTTCACGCAGGAACCGCGTGACGTTGGTTGTGAGCGCGGAGATCAGGTGCTGCATTTCACCCCTGCCCCGGTCGCTGGAAATCAAACCGCAGTAGGCCGCGATCGACGGCAGCCGCAGGCTGCGCGCCCTTCGCGACAGGCGCGAAACCACCATGGCGCGCTTGGCCTCGGTTACAACGATACCGGTTTCCTTGTGCAAAATCCGGGCCACCTCGGCGAAATCCCTGTCAGAGATGCCGAAATCAACCGTCTGCGCCGCCACCCCGTTCATGGTCACCCCGCCTCTCCCGTTGCCAGAAACGGCAGCGTGGTCTTGAGATCGATGGCCCGCATCAGCTCTTCTTCGCGGGCAAAGACCCCGCGGATACAGCCAGCCAGCTCGCCCCCAGACACGTCCGGTGCCGCCATCATCTCGTCGGGCGAAACGGTCAGGATATCGGACACCGCTTCGACCAAAAGACCAACCGTCTGGCCATTGGTGAAGACGATGATCACGACATGACGCGCCGATGGCTCGGTCACGCCGAGCCCAAGCCGCAGCGACAGGTCGACAACCGGCAGAACCGTACCGCGCAGGTTCATCAGCCCCTTCACATAGTCCGGCGCATGGGGCAGCACCGTGGTTGGCGTCCACCCCCGGATTTCAAGAACATGGCTGATCTCAAGGCAAAAGGCCTGTGACCCGATCGAAAATGACACGATTTCAAGCTGATGCTCGCCCGTGGCAACCGCGTTACTGGACATATCCCGCTCCTCCATAAAGTTCTGCGCCCCCGCGTACGGCCGGTTCGGCAAGTTGATCGGCATCCACGATCAGCGCGATCCGGCCATCGCCCAGGATCGTGGCCGCCGCCACTCCGGGGATTTCCTGATAGTTCTGCTGAAGCCCTTTGATCACCACTTCGCGCTGGTCGCGGATGCGATCGACGGCAAACGCCACGCGCCGGCCCGCCTCTGTCTCGACCAGCAGCAGTGAATGGTCGCCGTATTCTCCGGGCGCCGCCCGAAACCCGAGCGCCGACCCAAGATCAAAGACCGGCACCAGCCCGTCGCGACGGTTCAGGACATGCCCTCCTGCCCCCAGCGCATGCAGCGGGGCATTCGAGGCCTTGAACGTTTCGCGAAGGGCGGTTGTCGGCACAACGAGGATTTCGCCTGCGGTTTCCACCACCATACCCTCCATCACGGCAAGCGTCAGTGGCAGGCTGATGGTCACCGTTGTGCCGACACCAAATTCGGAATGGATCGACACCCGCCCGCCCAGCGCCTGGATCTCGCTTTTGACCACATCCATGCCCACGCCGCGCCCCGACAGGTTCGACACCTCGCTGCGGGTGGAAAAACCGGGGCGGAACAAAAGGTTGTCGATTTCCGCATCGCTTAGCTCATCACTTTCGCCAACCAGCCCCTTGTCGATGGCGATCTGGCGGACCCGTTCGCGATCAATCCCCCCGCCGTCGTCTTGCAGTTCAATCACCACCCGACCCGACCTGTGCACCGCGCTCAGGGTCACGGTTCCGGTAGATGCCTTTCCGGAAGCCTGCCGCCGCTCCCTGTCTTCGAGACCATGATCCACGGCATTCCGGATCATGTGCGTCAGCGGATCAACCAGCCGCTCCACCACCGTGCGATCCACCTCTGTGGCACTGCCGTGAGTCACCAATCGCGCCTCCTTGTCGGCTTCCCGTGCGGCCTCTCGGACGATGCGCGACATGCGCTGGAACAGCCCTTTGACGGGCTGCGCACGGATTGCGAGGACACTTTCCTGCAACTGTCCGGAAAGCTGGCGAAACTGCCCCATCGCCGCTTCAATTGGTCCGTATTTCGCAACCGGAATTTCCGTCATAGCCTGGCGCAACATGGCCTCACTGATGACAAGTTCACCAACGATATTGATCAGCCGGTCAACACGCGCGAGATCAACCCGGATGGTTTCTCGCGCCGGGGCTCTCTCAACCACCTCCGGCCTGTCGACATCGCTCTGCGTCACCGGGTCTTCGACCTTTAGCCCCTCAGCTTCACGAGCGATGATTTCGAGATCACATAGACCTTCGGCAAACTCGAAAACCTCTGCGATCTGGGCCCGGCTGCAATCGCTTTCCAATCCGATCTGCCAACCCAACACAGGGGTCTTGGCGAGCCCTGCGTCTAGAGTGGGCAAGGCAGACAGGTCAGCTACGACATCAATGGCCCCCAACTCGCCTAGCTCCCTGAGCATCAAGGCCGGCTCGTGACCGTTCTCAAAAAGCGTCGCATGGGGCCGAAAGACGATATCGAACCCCGCGGCGGGCTCGGGTTCCAAGGGCAGGATGTCGAGCGTTAGCGGCTGAAAGTCGAGACCAGCGTCTTCCTCTTGGTCGACCGCCCCGCAGATCCCCTCTAGCGCCCGGTGCAGGTCCGGCATCTCACCCCCCGAAACCTGTCCGCGCGCCGCCCGTTCGACCAGGTCGGACAGGTGGTCGCCGGCCTCATACAACAGCTGAACTTCCTTGCTGCCGATCTGTGCGGCACCAGAACGGAAGGCATCCAGCGCATTTTCCAGAACGTGGGAAAACGCGACCAACGCCTCCAGCCCGAAAGCGCCAGCGCCTCCCTTGATCGAATGCACCGCGCGGAACACCGCGTTCACGGCCTCCTGGTCACCGCCATCCGCTTCCAGCGCAGAGAGGCCTTCGAACACGCTTTCCAGCAGTTCGCCACATTCCTCGAAAAAACCGTCCAGCAGGGCACTCATGATCCTACCCCACCGTGACCTTGCGAATGGCCGAGATCAGGTTGCCATCGTCAAACGGTTTGACGATCCAGCCCGTGGCCCCTGCGGCCCGCGCCCGATTTCGCAGGGCCTGATCACTTTCCGTCGTCAGCACAAGGATCGGCACACCACGCAGCCGTCCCAGTCCGCGCACCTCTTCGATAAAGCGAAACCCGTCCATGCGGGGCATGTTGATATCGGTGATCACCAGGTCTGGCGTCAGATCGCGCAGGCGTTCCACCCCATCGACCCCGTCTTCGGCCAGCGACACCTCGTATCCGGCCTCTCCCAGGGTCTGTTTCAGCATGTTGCGCATGGTGCGCGAGTCATCAACGGCGAGAATTTGTTTGGCAGTCATCTTAAAATTCCTCGAAACGGGTTTCGGTCAGCCCCATCAGGGCAAGGTCAGCGCGGCAACGCTCGGACAGGTTTGCAAGGGCAAAGGGCAGGCCTGCCTCCTTCCAGGTCTTGGCCGCCGACAAGAGAATTCCGGCGCAAAGTGCGCCCAGGCCTTGCACCCGGCTAGCGTCAAGGCGCACTGGCGTGCCCATTTGCGCCAGCAGGGCCTCCAGCAGATCGTCCGCCGCCTTGCTGTCGAGCCGCTCCGCCAGAACCATCGGTTTGGGTTCGGATATATCGGCGACACTCCGGTCGCTCGTGTCCTTTATCATGGTCACTCTCCCTCCCAGCCCTAGGCGATATGCCGTGTGTTTTCGGGCCATGCCTCCGCATTCACCGTCGGCTCCGCGCTGCGCACGAAGTGGGCAATGTCGTTGTCTGCGCCGTCACGCGCCCTGAACTGTGCCAGCACATCGGCCAGCTTTTCGGCCTCTGCATCGAGCACCTCGCTTGAGGCATGAGTTTCCTCGGCAAGGGCGGCGGTCTGCTGGGTGAACTGGTCCAGCGCGCCGATCTTGGAGTTGATCTCGTTCAACCCGGCGGCCTGTTCCTCGGTCGCCGAAGAGATTTCCGCGACGAGGTCGGAGATGCGACCAACACTTTCGACGATCTGCACCAGTGCAGCGCCGGTGCCCTCAACCCGCTTGCTGCCTTCACCGATGCGGGCATTGCTTTCGGCAATCAACTCCTTGATGTCATGGGTCGATTTCGATGCCCGCCGCGCCAGCGCCCGCACCTCTGAGGCCACCACGGCAAAGCCACGCCCCTCTTCGCCGGCCCGCGCCGCTTCGACCCCGGCATTCATCGCCAGAAGGTTGGTCTGAAAGGCAATGTCATCGATCACATTGACAATCTGGTTGATCCGCCCCGAGGAGTCCTCAATCAGCGCCATCGCCTGCATCGCTTTCTTGATGCCGTCGCCGCTGTCTTCCACGTCCTTGAGGTTCTGGTCGACGAAATTACGCGCCTGGGCCGCGTTTTCCGCAGACCCGCGCAGGCTTTCGGTCTGCATTTCCAGCGCAGCCGCGGACTCTTCCAGCGTAGCGGCCTGTTTCTCGGCCCGCCGTGACATGTCGAGCGCCACGCGCGAGATGCGTGACGCCCCGCCGCTCACCTCTCCTGAGCTGGCGTTGACCGCCTGCAAAACCGTCTGCAACCCGTCGGCTAGACCGTTCAGATCCCGGCTCAGCTGCTTGTGCTCAGCCTCAAGATCGGCAAAGGCCGCCTCGTCAATCCGCCCTTCGAAATCGCCCGCCGCCATCGCTTCCATGTGCTGGCTGACCTTACTGAACAACGCATGCTGGCGGGCCACTTGGAGGTCATTCGCGACCCGGCGCTCGTGATCCTCGCGCAGGCGGTCGCGCAGATCGTTCAGCGCGCGGGAGATTTCACCGATTTCGTCCCGGCGCTTCAGGGCGGGCAGGTCGCCGTCAAAGTCACCGTCACGGACACGGCTGATGGCACCAGCGATCTCTTCGACCGGCTTGCTGAGCGACCGGCCCATGATCATGGCAAAGAGCGCGCCTACTGCCAGCGCCAGCGCCGACAGGGCCAGCATCCAGCGCGGCGCGGCCTCGGCCATTGCCACCTGCTCTGCAAATTGCCGCCGCGCATCTTCGCGATTGACCTCCTGCAAGTAATCCAGCTCTCCCTCGATCCGCGCGCCCATCGGGTCGAGGTCGCTGCGAAAGGCATTGATCCGCACGATGCTGTTGGCAGATTTGATCCGGGCAAAGGTCGCCGCATAGATCTGCATGTCGGCCACCGCGACATCCAGTTCGGCACGCATCTCCTCCGGCATTTCCAGCGCCAGAAGCGTATCGGCCAGCGGTGGGATGCGCTCCAGCGCCTGCAAGACCCGCGTCGCGTCGTCCTCGCTGCCGCTGCCCTGGAAGGCGGCAAGGCCGATACGCGCCTTGTCGAACTGCTCTTTGATGTCCCCAACAAGGTTATCACGCCGCACATCCGCTTCGACGATATGAATGCTCTCGGCCAGCCCGCGGTTCAGCATGCTCACAAGGAACAGCGTCGCCATCATCATCCCCAGGATGGAGGCCGCCATGAAAAACAGTTTCCCGGCAATTCCTCTTGCTTTCATCTCACAGGTCCTCCCCGTCTTTGCCTGTTGCCCCGCATCTCAGAACAGCGTCACGACGCCGGAATCATCCGCCCGCCTGCGCGGCGTGGTGGTCTCCGGCGACAAGGTCTCGTGCCAGTCGTTCTGCAGGAATTTCAGCTGCGCATGGCCACTTCCCGGCCAGAACCGCACCTTGCGGCCACGGGTGCCGCCAAGGCATTTCTTGACCAGACGCAGCCCTTCGGTCTCGACGTACCACACTGCGAACTCTGCATTTTTCCGGCCAATCCCGTCCTCGGTACCGAACATACGCGCCCCGCCAAACAGCTTGAGATGCAGGTTTTCGCGTCTTGCCCCCTGCTGCAGAAGCGCATTGATCAGCAACTCCATCGAGTTCACGCCATAGCGCAGGTTGCCCGAACGGTTTTTCTCGGTTCCCGGCAAGAGAAAGTGGTTCATGCCGCCAACGCCGGTGTCGGGATCCCAGACACATGTGGCGACACAAGAGCCGAGGATCGTCGTCATCACCGCATTGGGGTCGTCCGAAACCCGGAACTGCCCCTGCAACACCGAAAGGGTTTTGGTTCCGTTGGCTTCCACCACCGGTGGCAGCACCGGATCGGGTTGCGGGGCCCGGCGCTCGCGTTCCAAGGGCCATTCCTGGGGGCCACGTGATCCTGTCATCTCAGAAATCCTGCCATTCATCGCTGATGCCACCGTTGACAACCTGCTGCCTCGGTGCAGGGAGGGCCTGCCTGACTATTTCAGTCTCCACCTTGGCCTCTTCGGTGCCATCGCGGCCGAACCCGCTCAGGACCCGCACCAGCTTTTCCGACTCATGGCGCAGGGTTTCGCTCGAGGCCGTGGTCTCCTGGATCACCGCAACGTTCTGCTGGGTCACCTTGTCCAGCTGCCCCACACCGGAACTGATTTCCTCAAGGCTGCTGGATTGTTCCTGTGCCGAGGTTGCGATCGCGGTCACCAGGTCCGACACCTGCTGAACCTGGGTAATGATCCGCTCCAGAGCGCTTCCGGTCTCGGCGACAAGCACGCTGCCTTCCATGACCTGCTGGCCGCTCTTGGAGATCAGCTCCTTGATTTCACTTGCCGATTGCGAGGATCTCTGTGCCAGTGCCCGCACCTCGGACGCCACGACCGAAAACCCGCGTCCCGCCTCGCCTGCGCGGGCGGCTTCGACCCCGGCATTCAGCGCCAGGAGGTTGGTCTGAAAGGCGATATCGTCGATCACGCCGATGATCTCGTTGATCTGGCTCGACGAGGTCTCGATCCGTTGCATCGCCTCGACGGTGCGTTTGACAACTTCGCCGCTGCTTTCGGCCTGCTTGCGGTTCTGCACGATCACAGCGTCGGCGTCCTGCGCCGCTTTGGCAGTCTTGCGAACATTGCCCGACAGGTCATCCAGCGCAGCCGAGGATTCTTCGAGCGTGGCCGCCTGTGCCTCTGAGCGGCGCGATTGTTCACTGGCCACCTGGCTGATTTCAACCGCATTGGTGCGCACGGTTTCAGCGCTTGTCGTAACCGAGGAAATAACTTGCTCGAAACTGTCGATCAGGTGGTTGAAATCCCGCAACACCTCTTGGTAGCGCGCCTCGAGATCCGCGGCGAGACCTTCGGGAAGGCGCGGCGACAGATCCCCCTCAGCCACGGTACCGATACAGCGGCTCAGATCATCGAACAGGGCCTGTTTGCGGGCTTCCTGCTCTTCGCGGCGCATGCGGTCGCGTTCTTCCTCGGCAAGCGCCTCGCGCAGCACCAACAGCCCCGCGGCCAGCACGCCGATTTCATCTTTGCGCTGCGTATCGGAAATCTCGCCCTCAAAGCGGCGTTCCGAGACGTCCTTCATGCGCCCCGCCAACCGGTTCAGCGGACGCGTGACCATCACCGAGACAGCCAGCATCAGGGCCGCCAGCCCGGCCAGCCCCGCCACAAGGGCGAGCAGGGAAATCCAAACCGAGGCATCCCGGATTGTCGCGGCCAGCGCATCCATGCTCCAGGTCGCTGCCACGGCCCCGATCACCTGCCCCTCCGGTCCAAGGATCGGACGCGCCAGCGCACGTCCATGCAACACGTCCTGACGCAGCACCTCGCCTTCGACAGCGGCCTTGCGCGCCAACTCATGCAGGGCGGCATCTCGGCCCTGTCCGGCCTCCCAATGGGCGAGGATGGCCCCCTGCGCATCCACCACCTCGAGCGCCCAGATCTGCTGGGCATACCCTTCGACCACCGCCGCATAGGTTTCGGCCAGCCTCTCTTCGGGCTCACCAATGCCCAGCTGCCCGATCCGGTCCGCAAGCAGGCCGGTGACAATCTCGGCATTGCGATGCGCCAAGGTCTCCATCTGGCGCTTGTGGCCGACATGTTCCACCACAAGGATCAGCCCCATGCTGAAGGCGAACCCAAGCATCATGATGAGCGCCAGACGCACCCTCAGGCTCAGCCCCCGCCACGCCGAGATCGGCCGTCTTGCCAAAGACTCGTTCCGCGTCATACCGTCTCCCTCCAAACGCCTGCTACCTGATGCCCGCAACAAAATGCCGGCCCTGTTCGAAACCCCGTCATGTTCATCCTTCCCATCGCCTTTGCCTCACCTTGACGGCCAACCCCGAAGGAGGGGTTAAAGCCGGCACAGGAGTCACGCACGGGGCGCGGGATTATGTGGAGAATTTGAACTAAGCAGCAGCGCCTGCCCGTCGCTGGTGATCTGGCGCGCGCAGTCCGACAAACCATCGAGCTGCCGATCCACATCGCTGTGGAAATCATCCAGCCGGCCGATAATACCCTCCAGCCCGGTGTCGCGTTCGCCCATGTGGCCGCTTTCCACCCGGCACAACAATTTTACCACGTCCAGACCGTTGATTTTGCGCCGCAACCGGCGACAGGTTTCCGGCAAAAGACGGCAACGCTGGATGATCCGCAACACCTTGCGGCGCGCGAAACTCTCGGCCTCGTCCACCATGTCGCGCAACAGGGCCACATCAGCGGCAATCGCCAGATCGCCGTCAAACGCCCCTGCCTCTTGTTCGAGCGCATCCGCGGCATCGCCAAGGATTTCCTCGATCATCAGGGCAAAGTGGCCCTGGTGAAAGGCATGGCGCATAGCCTGAAGATCACTGCCCTCGATCGCGCCAAGCGCCGCCAGGTCCTCCCACATTTCCGAGGCCATCGTGTCATAGTTCTGCGAGATCGTGCTGATCGCCATGCCGCCATCATCCATGCGCCCCGACAGGATGCGCATGTTGATCGGCTCACCGCGGATCCTATCGAACCCGACAGCCATGTCGTCGATGATGCCCTGTGCCTTGTCGACGCGGCCAATCAATTCGCGCACCGTGCGGTCCCGCACCTGTTCGACCCGGCCCAGCGCCTCGTGCCGCATCGCGCTCTGCTCGGCCAGCGCCGCCGACATGAAGGCCTCGAAGTCCTCCATGCCCAGCTCTGCCAGACGCGCCAAAAGCCGCTTGCCCGACGCCTCCGGCGAAAGCCCCTCTTCGCGCTCGGCCCGGCGCAATGCCTCGTATTCCTTGCGGATCGTCTCGAACAGCAGGCCACGCGGCCGGAACCGCACCGAGAGATACCCGCCTTCACAGGCCTTGGCGAAGGCAAAGACCCAGTAGTAATCGCCGCTCATGGTGCGGTTCTTCACAAAGGCCGCAACCGGCAGACCCTGCTTCAGGCGATCCCAGAAAATCCAGAAAACCCCCTTGGGCATATCCGCGTGCCGGACGATCCGATGCGGCGCCCCGCGCAACGCGTCCATCTCCATGCCAACCACCCGACAGAAGGTCGGGTTGGCAAAGCGGATCACGCCCCGCGCATCGGTGCGCGAATAGATCAACTCGGTCCAGCCCCAATCCACCTCGGTGCCGACCTGTTCGTTTTCCTGTGTCATGCGGTCCTCTCTGCGCTGGTTCCGGTTGCCCAGCCCTAGCGCAAAGAGATTGCCGACCCGTAAATCAGCGTTGCCGCATCTCGGCTGACCTCGCGTGGCCCTCCATGCCCTCGAGACGGCTGATCCGCGCCGTGCGTTCCGCCAGAACCCGCGAAGCCGCCGTGTCGCAGCGTTGCCAGGTCACGGTCTTGGTGAACTTATGCACCGAAAGCCCGCCGGTATAACGCGCGGCCTCGCTTGTCGGCAGCACATGGTTCGGCCCGGCGCATTTATCCCCGAAAGGCACCGTCGTCTCCTCGCCAAGAAACAACGATCCATAAGCACTCAGCCGCCCCAGCCACCAATCGAGATCCGCCGCCTGCACATGCAGGTGCTCGGGCGCATAGCGATCGGAGACCTCGACCACCTCTTCACGCGTATCACACAGCACCACCTCGGCCCGCTCATCCCATGCAACCTGCGCCACCGGCCCGTTCGGCGCGGGCAATTCGCCAATCAGATGCGGCACCAGCCCCATGACCTCGCGTGCCAGCTTTTCCGACGTCGTCACCAGCCACACCGGGCTGTCGGCGCCGTGTTCCGCCTGTCCGACCAGATCCCAGGCCACGGTGGTCGGGTCGGCTGTTTCATCGGCAATCACAAGGCTGTCGGTCGGCCCGGCAAACATGTCGATCCCCACACCGCCAAACAGCATCCGCTTGGCCTCGGCGACATAGGCATTGCCCGGCCCAACAAGGATATCTGCCGGCACGCCGCCAAACAGCCCATCCGCCATCGCCGCGATCCCCTGCACCCCGCCAAGGGTCAGGATGCGGTCGGCCCCGGCAAGGTCCATCGCATAGATCATCTCGTCGCGCAGCCCCTCGGCACCGCGCGGCGGTGACGCTGCGGTGATCTGCTTCACCCCGGCCACCTTGGCCGTGGTCACCGTCATCAACACGCTGGCCACATGACAATACCGCCCACCCGGCGCATAACAGCCCGCGCTGTTCATCGGGATCTGCTTCTGCCCCGCCCAAAGCCCCGGCATCACCTCGATCTCGCAGTCCTGGATCGTCGCCATCTGCGCCTCGGCAAAGCGGCGGATATTGGCATGGGCAAAGCGGATGTCGTCCTTCGTCTGCTCCGGCACCCGCGCACAGGCCGCCGCCCGCTCTGCATCGCCCAGCACGATCTCCCCGCACCAACCATCCAGTTGCTCGGCATAGCGGCGCACGGCCTCCTCGCCGCCATCGCGGATATTGTGCAGCATGATCGCCACGCTATCGCGCAGATCAAGGTTCTCCGACGGCGGCCGCGGCTCGGCCCGCTTGAGATAGGTTATCGCCATCGCGCTTATGCCCTCACCTTCTCGAACGCCGGATCATAGGGGCCAAAGGCGATCACCTCGGCCTCGGCCATGTCCCCGCAGATGTCGATACTCAGCTGGGTGCCGGTCCCAGAAACCTCGCGATCCACAAAGGCATAGGCCAGGTTCATCGCCACCCGATGCCCCCAGGCGCCCGACGTCACCGTGCCGACAACCTTGTCGCCCACCATGACCGACGCACCGGGATGCGCCCGCGCATCGGCATAGTCCACATGCAGACAGACAAGCCTGCGCTTCTGCCCCGCAGCCATCCGTTCCACCAGAGCGGATTTGCCAACGAAATCCTTGTCCATCCGCACAAACCGGTTCAGCCCGGTCTCGAAAGGATCATACTCGGTGATCAGGTCCGCCTTCCAATGGTGGAACCCTTTCTCAAGCCGCATCGACTCGACCGCCCGCGCCCCGAACAGACGCATCCCATGCGCCTCCCCGGCCTCGCGCAGCGCGAGATAAGCCGCATAAAGCGAGGCATTTGGCACATGGATTTCATAGGCCAGCTCGCCCGAGAAGCTCACCGCCATCACCGTGGCCGGCGCAATCCCCACGAAACACTCGCGCACGCTCAACCAAGGAAACGCCGCCTTCGACCAATCCCCGCGCGACACCGCCGAAAGAACATTCCGCGCCTTCGGCCCCGCCAGAACAAGGATGGTCTGCTCGTTGGTCAGGCTCCTGATCTGCACGTCCTCATCCGCGCGCAGATGCGAGGTCAGCCAGTCCATGTCGTGAAACTCCGACGCCGCCGCCGATCCATACCAGATACGCGCGCCACCGCGATCCGAGGCCGGAATATTGGCAATCGTCGCCTCGCCCTTGATCATCCCGTGATGGTTCAGCAGATAACCAAGCCCCACACGCCCCGCGCGCCGCGTCACCAGCCCACAGAACATCCGGTCAAGGAACCCATGCGCATCCGCGCCGGTGATCTCGAAGCGGTTGAACCCGTTCACTTCGCACAGGCCCACACCCTCCTGAACCGCCTTCACCTCGGCCGCCACAACTGGCTCGGCCTCGTCAAAGCCAAAGGTATGCGTCGGATGGAACTCCTTGGCGGGCTTGAAATACTCCGCCCGCTCCCAGCCGTTCACCACCGTGAACTCGGCCCCTTCCGCCGCCAGCACGGGCGTCAGCGGCGTTGTCTTGGCCATCCGCCCCGCCGGGCGATGCTCGTTCGGGAAATGGAAACGGAACTCGTTCTGATAGTCCTCGATCGCCTTCAGCGCGGTCAACTCGACATTGGCATGTCCCGTGAACCGACGCGGATCAAGGCACCACGTGTCATAGCAGGCCTCGCCATGCACGATCTGCTGCGCCAGAAGCCAGCCATGCCCGCCCCCTTCACCAAGCCCCGCCCTCAGACCAATGATACAGAAGGCATTCCGCTTGCCCGGGATCGGCCCCACCAGGGGCGCACCGTCAATCGTATAGGTGATCGGCCCGTTGACGACCGTGTGAATCCCCACCTCCATCAAGGCCGGCATCCGCGCAAAGGCCCCCTCAAGCACATCCGTTACCCGGTCAAGATCATCCGGACACAGGGCATTCACGAACTTCGGATCAATCCCGTCCATGCCCCAGGTCTTGCAGCCCTGCTCATAGAACCCGACAAGCAACCCGTTCTTTTCCTGCCGCGAATAATAATCGCTGATCGGACAGCGCAACAACGGCATCCGGTGTCCGGCCTCCTTGATGGCGGGAATTTCCTCGGTCAGGAAATACTGGTGCTCCATCGACATCACCGGATGATGCACCCCCATCATCGCGCCCACCTCGTTCACGCGATAGCCACAGGCATTCACCACGATGTCACAGTCGATATCTCCCTTCTCCGTATGCACGGTCCAGGTATCATCCTTGTGCTGGGTCAGGCCGGTCACCGGCGTATTTCGATAAACCTCGGCCCCCGCATTGCGCGCCCGTCGTGCCAGCGCCTGACACAGCTGTGCCGGATCAATATCCCCGTCCAGCGGATCCCATAGCCCGCCCACAAGGTTCTCCGTCGAAATCAGCGGATGCCGCCGCGCACATTCCTCGGCGTCGATCACCTCGAAGTGCACGTCCATCCCCCGCGCCATCGAGGCAAAATGCCGATAGCCCATCATCTGCTCTTCGGTATTGGCCAGCCGGATACCGCCATCCGCATGGTGGTAATTGATCGGATACTCCGGGTCCTCGGACAGTTCCTTGTAAAGATTGATCGAATGCGTCTTCAGCCCCACCATCGTCTGGTTCATGCCGAAATTGGTGACCTGCGCCGCCGAATGCCAGGTCGTTCCGCTGGTCAGCTCGTCGCGCTCCACCAGCACCACATCACTCCACCCTTCCTGCGTCAGGTGATACAACGTCGAACAGCCGGCGATCCCGCCACCAATGACCACGACCTTCGTGCGCGATTTCATAAGTCTCTCCCGGAAAACAAGTCTTACACAAGACCAGTGGCCAAGCCGCATCAAAGATCAACGCCGCATCGCTATATCCGAAATTTTCGAAAATACTTTCCCTGAAATGCGAAACTGCATTTCTCACCTGTCCCGCCCGACCATCCCGCCTCTATCCTGCCCGCAACCATCACGAACGAGGCCCCCATGACGGCAATGCGAAAACGCGGCGGACGCAAGGCCCGCATCGCCCAGCGCGCAGCAAAACCCGAAGTCGATCCCTGCCCCCCCGGTCAGCCGGGTGGCCTCTACCGCCCCCTGTCAGACGCCGATCTCAAGCGCATCTATGACGCTGCCCTCACCCTGCTCGACACCCTCGGCATGGGCGAGGTGCCCGCCCGCCTGCGCAGCGATCTTCTGGCCGCCGGCGCACGCGAAAACGGCGCGCGCATCGAATTCCCCCGCGCCCTTGTCGAGGATGCCATCGCCCGCGCCCCGAAACAGTTTATCCTGCATGGCCGCGACCCCGACCGCAGCATCGAGGTCGGCGGCACATCCGTCCACTTCGGCACCGGCGGCGCGGCGGTCCAGACGCTGGACATCGACACCGGTCTCTACCGCCCCTCGACCCTGGCCGACCTGCACGATTTCACCCGCCTGCAGGACACCCTGCCCAACGTCAGCTGGTTCACCCGCTGCTGCATCGCCACCGATCTGCCCGATCTCCTTGATCTGGATGTGAACACCGCCTACGCGCTGATGAAGAACACCACCAAGCCGGTGGCCACCGCCTTCACCATCGCCGAACACGTCGCCCCGATCGTGCAGATGTTCGACATCGCCGCCGGTGGCGACGGCGCCTTTTCCAAACGCCCTTTCGTCAAGGCCCACATCAGCCCCGTCATCTCGCCCCTGCGCTACGGCGAAGACGCGGTCGACGTGGTCTACGAATGTATCCGCCACAATATCCCGATGTCCTGCATCACCGCTGCCCAGGCCGGGGCCACCGCTCCCGCCACCCTGGCCGGGTTCCTCGCCCATTCCCTTGCCGAAACCCTCGCCTCGCTGGTCATGGTCCACGCCATCCAGCCCGGCTACCCGATGGTCTTCTCCAACTGGCCCTTCGTGATCGACCTGCGCAGCGGCGCCTTCTCGGGCGGCGGGGGCGAAACCGCCCTCCTCAACGCCGCCTCGGCCCAGCTCTCCAACTGGCTCGGCCTGCCCTCGGGCGTCGCGGCCTCCATGACCGACGCCAAGGCCATCGACGCCCAGTACGGCATGGAAAAAGGCCTCACTTCCCTTGCCGCCGCACTGGCAGGCGGCAACCTGATCTACGAAAGCTCCGGCATGACCGCCGCCCTTCTAGGAGCAAGCTTCGAAGGCTTCATCCTCGACAACGAAATGCACGCCCACACCTACCGCGTCCTGCGCGGCGTCGAAGTCAGCGATGATACTCTCGGCCTCGATGCCATTCGCGACGCCGTACTCGGCGAAGGCCATTTCCTCGGCCACGCCCAAACCCATGCCGCGATGGAACGCGACTACTACTACCCCGAACTCGCCGACCGGGAAGAGCCGCGCACATGGGCGCAGTCCGGTGCGCAATCAGCCTGGGACCGCGCCCGCGACACCGCCCGCCGCATCCTGGCCGACCATCAGCCGCAATACCTCTCTCCCGCGCAGGACGCCGCCATCCGCGACCGCTTCAACATCCTCTAGCCGGGGCTTTATTCGCCTTCCAAAAGCCGAAATCCATCCGCCAGCCAGGGCATCGCCTCGTGCACTGGCTGGATCGCGTGCAGCGCCAGCAAGGCACGCAGCTTCACATCCACCATCCGCACCACGCTCTCCGAACAATCCTGCGTGGCAAAAACCGAGATATTGCGCGCAAAGCTCTTGCCCGGAAACTCGTGCAACCGCACCCGCCCGTGAAACCGCTTGGCGCGCGCATAAAGCATCGGCGTGGTCACACACCACCCGGCCCCTGCCGCCACCATCGCCATGATCGTCTGGTTGTTCTCGATCTCGAACCGTGTCGGCAACACTCGCTTCATGCGCCGCAACTGCGCCTCGATCTGCCGCCCCATGATCTGGTTCTGCGTATAGCGCAGAAACGGCATCCCCGCCCGCCCCGCCAGACAGTCTTCCGGCGTGACTTCGCTCTGCGCCGGAAGGGCAACCACAAAGGGATCGCGCAACAACGGGTATTCCTGCGCCTCAAGCACCGCATCCGCCGGACGCATTGCCACCCCGATATCCAGCGCCCGATTGCGCAGCATCTCCAACAGCATGTGGCTGTGATCGGTGCGATGCAGAAAGTCACACTTCGGCATCGCCTCCGACAGAAACACCGCCAGCTCCGGCCCGATATCACTGTCGAAATCCTCGATCATCCCGATCCTGAGGTGTGTCGCCTCCGTGATATTGCCGGCCGAGGCCTCGGCCCGCGCCCGCCGGATCAAACGCAGCGCCTCATCCACATGCTTCAGGAACACGCCCCCCGCTGGCGTCAGCACCATCGGACGTCGCCCATGATCCAGCAATGACACCCCCAACTGCGCCTCCAGCGTCTTGAGGTGATGCGACACCGTGCTCACCGACAAACCGGTCTCGCGCGCCACCGCCTGCAACGATCCCGCCGCCGCTGCCAGTTGGAACAACTCCAGCCCCCGCAGGCTCAGATCATCACGCGCCATACCACTTCACTCCCGATAGCTTGCCGCCACTCTCGGACACTCCCCACCCCAAGGCAAGCACCCATCCCGCGCTTCAATGCACCGCGAAATACTCCGGGGTGAATGGCCCCGGACCTGCTCCGGGGACAGAGGGGCAGCGCCCCTACCGCCAGCCCTGCGTGCGCGCCAACAGCCCACGGGCGATCCCCGCGTAAAGCCCCCGCGCGGCAAGGTTGGTATAGAAGATCAACATCCCCATCGCCGCCGCCGGCGCCACGTCACCCGCATCATCCATGTTCAGCACCGCCACCGAGGCCAGCGTGGTCTTGGGACTATACAGGAACACCACCGCCGAGACCGTCGTCATCGCGTTCACGAAAAGATAGATCCCGATCTCCAGCGCCGCCGGCAGCGACACCGGCACCGTCACCCGCAAGAACAGCCGCACCACCGGCTGGCCAAGGCTCGCCGAAGCCGCCTCGAACGCGCCGTCCATCTGCTTGAGCGCGGTCACCGCCGTCAGATGCGCCACCGTGTAGAAATGCGCCACGGTACAGATCACGAGGATCGCCATCGTGCCATAAATCCCACCAAGTGGATTGCCCGGCGCGTTGAAGAAAAAGATATAGGCCAGCCCCAGCACCATGCCCGGCACCGCCATCGGCATCAGCGCCATCGCCTGCACCGTCCCCCGCGCACGTCCCATGCCCGGTGCCTTCTCGACCAGATAGGCCCCGACAAAGATCAACACCGTGCCCAGCCCCGCCACCAGCACGGCCAGCCGCAGCGAGTTCCAATAAGACGCCCAGCCGCCACCATCGACAAGATCAAACCGGAAATGCTGCCATGTCAGGCTCAGGTCATAGGGCCAGAACCTGACCAGCGCCGCATACTGGCACACCCCCAGCACCCCGAGGATGAACAGGCTCACCATCCCGCAGTGCACCAGCAACACCCGGTCCCGCCCACGCGAGGGTGCCGCCACATAAGGCACCGCCCGCTCGCTCAGCGCCGCCACCTGCCGCCGCTGCACGATCCGGTCGACCACGAAAGCCAGCCCCGCCGGGATCAGCAGGATCACCGAGACAACCGCCCCCATTTCGAAATTCTGCTGGCCGATCACCTGCTTGTAGATATCCACCGCCAAGACGTTGAACTGCCCGCCAATCACCTTCGGCAGGCCAAAATCCGTGATCACCAGATTGAACACCACGAAGCCGGCCGAGATCAGGCCATAGCGTGCGCCCGGCAACGTCACCGTGCGCAGCATCCGTCCCTTCGACGCCCCAAGCGCCTCTGCCGCCTCGTAAAGTCGCGCATCCGAGAGCGACAGGGCCGTCGACAGGATCAAAAAGGCATGCGGAAAGGTAAAGAACACCGAGCCGATCACGATCCCGATTGGCCCATAGATGCTTTCACCCATCAACAGGCCCTTCAGCATCCCCTGATTGCCGAACAGGTAAATCAGCGCGATCCCCGGCAACAGGCTCGGCACCAGAAGCGGTGCCATCGCCACCATCCGGAACAGGCCCCGCCCCCACATCCGGCTGCGCTGCACCGCATAGGCAAACCAAAAGGCAAGCGCCACCGTCACCACGGTGCTGATCGTCGCGACAACCAGCGAATTGATGATCGACCCGGCCAGCGCAGGGCTGCTGAAGTAGCGCGCGAAATTGCCAAAACCCCGCGCCGCATCGGGCCGGAGCTGCACCCGCCGGAAGGTGTTGGAATCCACCTCGACCCAATCCGCACCATGCGGGGCCGCCCCGACAAGGAACTGTCCCCCGTTGATCCCGCGCACACGGTACTTCACTGGGCTGCGAAAGCTGAAATCCGGAAACAGCGCCACCGGCGACAGACGCCCATCGCGCCCCGTCACAATGTCACCCTCACTATAGACGCCAAGCGCTGCATTTACTTCGGCTGCGTTCAGGACCGCACCGCCAAAAACACCCGCCTCGTCGCTCACCATGATCTCGAACTTTGACAGGTCGAACCGGTAGGTGGTCATCGATTTGCCAAGGATCGCCCCCAACGGCAGCACCAGCGCCACCAGCAAGTAAAGCGCCACCACCAGCAGCCCCAATCGCAGCACCGTTTCGTCCCTGAACCGTGTCACGCGGATGCGCCCCCGAAGAGGTGCAGGCGGTGTTCCGGCAGATCAACCTGCACCGCGTCGCCCACTGCAATCCCGTCAATCCCCTGCGCCGGAACATCGGCCACGATCTCCATGCCGCGCGCCGCGAACCGGCAGCGCCAGAAGGCGCCGAGGAACTCCATCTCGGACACCTCTGCCCGGATCCGGCCCTGGCCAATCACCACATCCTCGGGCCGGATCGCCGCGACAACCTCCCCCTCGCCCGCACAGGCCACGCGCTCCTGTCCGATTTCGAGGGTCCCGCCGCAAGCAACACCCTCCCAACGGTTCATTTCGCCAATGAACTCCGCCACGAAAAGGCTCTTCGGTGCGCCATAAACCTCGGCAGGCGTGCCCACCTGTTCGACCCGCCCCGCGTTCATGACCACGATCCGGTCGGCCATCGCCAGCGCCTCTTCCTGATCATGCGTCACCATGATCGTCGTCACGCCCAGCCGCCGCTGCAATCCCTTGATCTCGTCGCGCAACTGCACCCGTACCTTGGCATCCAGCGCCGACAACGGCTCGTCCAGGAGCAACAGCCCCGGCCCGCGTGCCATCGCCCGCGCCAGCGCCACCCGCTGCTGCTGTCCCCCCGACAGTTGCGCAGGGTATTTGCCCGCGTGGTCCTGCATCCCGATCAGCGCCAGCATCTCCTCCACCCGCGCCGCATTGGCCGCACGGTGCCTCCTCCCGGTCGGCAGGCCATAGGCAATGTTCTGCGAGACCGTGAGATTGGGAAACAGGGCATAAGACTGGAACACGATCCCGCAATCACGCGCCGCAGGTGGCACATCAGAAATGTCCTGCCCCTTGCGCAGAATGCGGCCGCTGCTCTGGCGATCCAGCCCCGCAATCGCCCGCAACAGGGTGGTCTTGCCACAGCCGGACGGCCCCACGAAACAGACAAACTCCCCCTCGCGGACCGACAGCGAGACCTCTCTTAGCGCGGCAAACCCGTCAAACGTCTTGCCCAAGGCCTCGATGTCCAGAAACGTCTCGTCAAATGCCATGTCTGGCCCCATAATTTTCTCCCCTAGACAAACACCAATTTCATACGAAAATCCAGCCACTTGCCCCTAGACAGATTTAACGAAATCCAAATCCGATTTTCCCGCCTTGACGACGTCCGCAATCCGCTCCACGACTTGCCCAAGAGAAGACCATGCAAGGAGCATCGCCATGCCAAGCCCCCTGATCACCCCCGAAGACATCGCCACCTACCAGCGCGACGGCGTGGTGCTGATCCGCGGCCTCTTTGCCGACCATGTCGACACCCTGCGCAAGGGCGTTGCCCGCAACATGGAAACCCCCGGCCCCTATGCTTCGGAAAACAAGAAAGACGGCGAATCCGGCCGCTTCTTCGACGACTACTGCAACTGGCAGCGCATTCCCGAGTTCGAAGAGGTGATCCGTACCTCTCCCGCCGCAGAAGTCGCCGCCGACCTGATGCAGTCGCAGGAGGTTCAGGTCTTCCACGATCACGTGCTGGTCAAGGAGCCCGGCACCTCGATGGCAACGCCATGGCACACCGACGGCCCCTACTACTTTGTCGAGGGCAAACAGACCGTCAGCTTCTGGTCCCCCCTCGATCCGGTCAAGGAGGCCGCCCTGCGCATGGTCGCGGGCTCGCACAACTGGGAAAAGCCCGTGCTGCCGATGCGCTGGGTCAGCGAGGAAAGCTACTTCCCGAATGTCGACGATTACATGCCCGTCCCCGACCCGGAGGCCGAAGGCATGACCATTCTGGAATGGCAGATGGAGCCCGGCGATGCGGTGGCCTTCAACTATGGCATCCTGCACGGCGCACGCGGCAACACCTCGCAAACCCGCCGTCGCGCGTTTTCCCTGCGTCTGGTGGGCGATGATGCCCGCTATGTCGAACGTCCGGGCCGCACCTCGCCTCCCTTCCCCGACCACGACATGCAAGAGGGCCAGCGCCTGCGCGAAGACTGGTTCCCGGTGATCTGGGGCCGCTGAGGCAAAACCCCGCGTTCAAGGGGAAAAAACAAAGAATAAAGGCGCTTCGGTCCCCTCCGAAGCGCCTTCTTTTTAAGAAAAATCACACGAATCCCATTAGCGCCCATTCGTTAACAAACTGTTTCCAAACCCGCAGATCGTTGACGAAGCGGCCCCAACTGCCCCATTATTGCCCTAATTGTACCACCCAATTTCCACATTCTCTAAGCGCGAAAGGCCACTGCCATGGCACGTTCCGAACCAACCCCTTCGAAAACCGCGGACAGCATTGTCGCCCCAACCCGCCAGACCTGGACTGATCTGGTCGCGGCGCTCGGCTGGACCCACGACTTCATCATCTCCGGCACCTATGACCACAACTCGGCCTGGGCCGCCTCCGTTGTCGGCTCGGAAGGTGATGATACCCTCAACATGCTGTCCTCCGTGAATAGCGCCTTTGACGCCCTTGGCGGCAATGATGTTCTCAACGGCAATGGCGGCAACGATGGTGCCCTTGGCGGCGCTGGCAACGATAGCCTCTATGGCGGCCTCGGCATGGACACGCTTTATGGCGGTGCCGACAACGATGTGATCGACGGCGGCGGTGACGATGACGACCTGCGCGGCGACGACGGTCACGACGAAATGGTCGGCGGCGCGGGCAACGATTTCATGGACGGCGGCACCGGAAATGACGACATGAGCGGTGGCGGCGACAATGACACCATGCTCGGCGGTGACGGCAACGACACCATGACCGGTGGTGACGGAAACGACGTCATGGCCGGCGGTGCCGGCGACGACAACGTCAATGGTGGCTCGGGTGCCGATTGCCTGTTCGGCGAAGACGGCAAGGACACCCTCAAAGGCGGTGGCGGCGATGACCTGCTGCTCGGCGGCGACGGACGTGACCGCCTGCTTGGCGGCACCGGCAATGACGAGATGTTCGGCGAAGCCGGCGATGATGTGATGCGCGGCGGCCGTGACAACGACACCATGGTTGGTGGCGCCGGCAACGACAAGATGTCGGGCAACGACGAAAACGACGACCTCTTCGGCGGCGCGGGCCACGACCAGCTTTACGGTGGACGCGGTGACGACTTTGCCTCGGGTGGCGACGGCGACGACCTGATCAAGGGCGATGACGGCAACGACACCCTGCGCGGCGAACGCGGCAATGACACCATCCACGGTGGTGACGGCGATGATGTCGCTTATGGCCGCAAGGGCGATGACTACCTGACCGGTGCCAGCGGCGCGGACATCCTGAACGGTGGTGACGGCAACGACACCATCCGTGGCGGCGTTGGCGATGACACCCTGATGGGCGGCGCGGGAGGAGACAGCTTCGTCTTCTTCGACACCATCAACAACGGCCACGACACTGTGAAAGACTTCAACGTGGAAGAAGACGTCATCCGCGTACACGAGCCGACGCTCTTCGTTGGTGTCCAAACAGCAGATGGTCTGGAAATGACCCTCGATGGCACGATCAAGTTCCTGCTCGAAGGCCTGACACTCGCTGATTTCGAACTGATCCAGTACGATTTTATCTAATCCGGATCAAACAACGCAAAAGGGCCGCCCAATCCGGGCGGCCCTTTTTCTATGTGCCGTTGGAACGATCAGCCCTTGTTCAGCTGATCCTTGACCATCGGGCCCACCTGGCCGAAATCCATCTGGCCGGTGTACTTGCTTTTCAGTACGCCCATGATCTTGCCCATATCGCGGATCGAACTTGCGCCAATCTCGGCAATCGCGGCGTCGATGGCAGCAATGATCTCGCCATCATCAAGCTTCTTGGGCAGGAACTCCTCGATCACGGTGATCTCGTTCAATTCCCGCTCCGCAAGGTCCAGACGCCCGCCCTCTTCATAGGTCCGCGCGCTCTCCTGGCGCTGCTTGACCATCTTCGACAGGATCCCCAGAACCTCGTCGTCACCGACGCTGCCCTCGTCCCCATTGCCTCGTGCCGCAATGTCACGATCCTTGATCGCGGCAGTCACAAGACGCAGGGTCGAAAGCCTGTCAGCCGCCCGATCCCGCATCGCCTGTTTAAGTGCGGTATTGATGTCGTCTCGCAATGTCATGGCATCGCCCGTTTGCTGATAATCATGAAGCCGGGAACATATATAAAGCGCGGTTTCGAAGCAAGCACCGCGCGATTTTGCCAAGTTATTGTTTTTAAACGAAAACCATTTTTTTCTCTCCCTTGACGCTGCGCCCGCCTCGACATAGTTTCCCGACAATTTGTCAGCCGGAGAGTCGCCCCATGGTCCAGGATCCCAACGCCAAACCCACAGCCTGCCTTGCCCTTGCAGATGGCACCGTCTTCTACGGACGCGGTTTCGGGGCCACCGGTGACACCGTTGCAGAGCTCTGCTTCAACACCGCCATGACCGGCTACCAGGAGATCATGACCGACCCGTCCTACGCGGGCCAGATCGTGACATTCACCTTCCCCCACATCGGCAACACCGGCGTCACCCCCGAGGATGACGAGACCGGCGATCCGGTTGCCGCGGGCATGGTTGTCAAATGGGACCCGACCCAACCCTCCAACTGGCGCTCGGTTGACACGCTGAACAATTGGCTGGCAGCCCGCGGCCGCATCGCCATCGGCGGGGTCGACACCCGCCGCCTGACCCGCGCCATCCGCCAGCAGGGTGCGCCGCACGTCGCACTGGCACACGATCCCGAAGGCAACTTCGACACCGCGGCGCTGATCGCCAAGGCCCGCGCCTTCTCGGGTCTCGAAGGTCTCGACCTCGCCAAGGACGTCACCTGCGCCCAATCCTACCGCTGGGACGAAATGCGCTGGGCATGGCCCGACGGCTACCCGCGTCAGGAGGCCCCCAAACACAAGGTCGTCGCCCTCGACTTCGGCGCCAAGCGCAACATCCTGCGCTGCCTCGCCTCGGCCGGCTGTGACGTCACCGTCCTGCCCGCCTCTGCCACCGCAGACGAGATCCTCGCCCACAACCCCGATGGCGTCTTCCTGTCGAACGGCCCCGGCGATCCGGCAGCCACCGGCGAATATGCCGTGCCGATGATCCAGGACATCCTGAAAACCGACCTGCCCGTCTTCGGCATCTGCCTCGGCCACCAGATGCTGGCTCTGGCGCTGGGCGCCAAGACCGTCAAGATGAACCACGGCCACCACGGTGCGAACCACCCGGTCAAGGATCACGAGACCGGCAAGGTCGAGATCACCTCGATGAACCACGGCTTTGCCGTCGACGCGCAATCCCTGCCCGAAGGTGTCGTGGAAACCCACGTCTCGCTGTTTGACGGCTCCAACTGCGGCATCCGCATCGCCGACCGCCCGGTCTTCTCGGTCCAGCACCACCCCGAGGCCTCGCCTGGCCCGCAGGACAGCTTCTACCTCTTCGAAAAATTCGCCGCCGCCATGGACGCCCGCAGCGCCTGAGCCCCGGCCAAATCGAAACCTAAAAAACTGGAGCCTGCTTCGAAAGAAGCAGGCTCTTTTTCTTTCCGAGGAAGTAGGTTTGCCTGCGACATTTTGTCCTTGCGCTTCGGGCCCTGTTATAATATCACATTCAATGGGAGGACCCTATTACGGAGATGACGATGCCTTGGCACATCAATAAGAAATCGAAAGATCTAGTGGACGCCCACTACGCCCTTCCCACTCGTGATGAGCTGATAAAGAACGCCTCAGCAACAATCGGCGAACTAGATCAGAGCATCGCTTTTATGCACGAAATCAGAGCAAACGCATTGTCGCAGGTGCGCGGAGAAGGCATGGAAGACGCCAAGCAAATTGCGTTGGAAATCGATGCCCTCGAAAACGCCCAGAGAATGCTTCAAGGCTTCGTTGACCGTACATCACAATCTTAGTCCAACTACAGTGACAGCGCGTTCGCTCTACTGCCGAATTTAGTCGTCAAGCTGACTCGTTAGTCGCAAAACTTGTCCTTCCAGAAAGCAAACTCTGGGAGGACAAACGGCCTACGGGTTTGGGACGACTTGCTACCCGCTGCTCATTCCCGCGATCATCGCGGCAAGTGCAACCAGGTGGATCAGAATGATCGCGCGGTCGTTCCAAAGCACGCCGACAACAAACCACCCAAGCACCCCCACCAGGAACAGGTAGAGGTTCCACGGGGTCCAGCCAAACCCCGTCGCGGTATAGCCGATGATCTGGATGACAGACGCCCCCCACTTCACCCAGAACGCCAGCTGATCCTTGCCCCGACCGGGCGCCAGCACCTCAGACGGCACGCGTCAGCCCCCCGTCGATACGCAGGTTCTGCCCTGTCATGTATCCACCGCCCTCGGACGCGAGCCATGAGATCAGCGAAGACACCTCCCCCGCCTTTCCATACCGCCCCATCGGAATGCGGCTGCGGCGGTCTTCGCTTTCGGGCAGGCTGTCGATAAAGCCGGGCAGCACGTTGTTCATCCGGATGTTGTCAGCCGCGTATTTGTCGGCAAACAGCTTGGCAAAGGCCGCCAGCCCAGCACGAAACACACCCGACGTCGGGAACAGCGGATCGGGTTCAAAGGCGGCAAAGGTCGATATGTTGATAACCGCGCCGCCCCCCTGCGCCTGCATGATCGGCGTCACGAGGCGCGTCGGCCGGATCACGTTCATCAGGTACACTTCCATACCCTGATGCCAGTCCTCATCCGACATCTCCAGAACACCGCCCTTGGGGCCATGTCCGGCCGAATTCACCAGGACGTCGACACGCCCCCAACGCTCCATTACCCCCTCGACCAGCGCACCAAGATCCGCCCCCGAAAGGTTTGAGCCGGTAACGCCGAACCCTCCGAGTTCCGTGCCAAGAGCCTCCCCCTTGCCCGACGAAGACAAAACGCCAACCCGGAACCCATCCGCTGCCAATCGACGTGCCGCATCCGCCCCCATGCCAGAGCCACCAGCCGTCACAAGCGCTACTTTTTCTACAGTCATTACTGCCTCCATCGTCATTCTCAATGCAACATAGGAGCGAAAAGTCCCCTTCTGAAATCAGAATTGACGCCACATGCCTGCAGTTTTACTACTTCCTTATGAAAAACCTCCCACCCCTCAACGGCCTTCGCGCCTTTGAAGCGGCCGGCCGACATCTCACCTTTCAGGCCGCCGCCCAGGAACTCGACGTCACCCAGGGCGCGGTGGCCCAGCAGGTGCGCGCGCTGGAAGCACAGCTTGGGATCCAGCTGTTCGAGCGCCATTCCAAGGGCCTGATCTTCACCGCTGCCGGACGTGGCTACCACGCGCAGGTGCAAACCGCCTTCACCACGCTCCGCGAGGCCACGGAAACCCTGCTGCCCGAGGCCGACAAGGTCCTGATCAGCGTGACACCGACATTTGCTTCGAAATGGCTGATCCCCAACCTGCCCGACTTCAGCGAACGACACCCCGACATCGATCTCAGGATCGTCGCAACCGAAAAGGTGTCGAGCTTCCATGCGGACGGGATCGACCTCGCCATCCGACAGGGCAATCCCCCGTTCGGCGCAAGCCTCGATGCCCACCTCCTGTTCAAACAGGAGATCATCGCCGTCGCCGCGCCGGAACTCGTCAACAAGATCTCGCCGGACATGGACGCGCTCGCCAGCCTGCCAAGGATTCACGACGCCCACAGTCTCTGGCCAAAGTTTCTCGGCAACGCCCCCTCCAAACACGATGCGCTTCACGGCCTCCAGCTCAGCCAGACAGCCCTTGCCATCGACGCCGCGATCTCGGGTCAGGGCGTCGCACTGGCAAGCCGGTTTCTCCTGCGCAAAGAGATCGAAGCAGGCAATCTCGTACAGGTCGTTCCCGAGGTCATGACAGGCGACTCCGATTTCTATCTCCTCGTCCGCCGTGACACCCGCAAAAGACCCGCCGTTGCCGCGGTGATTGAATGGATGACACAGGCCTCAGCGCCCCACGGGCAACACCCACGGCCAACTTAAGACCCTGTTAACCAAGGCCCGCCAAAATCCCCCGCGGATCGACCTATGGGGGACAGGCCGTGAGTGAACCGTTATTGCGCCTGACAGATGCGCGTCCTGCCGCTCCGGCGGGGACAATGTCCCTTGGTCTGCGTCTGCTCAAATCCGGCCTTCTGGCCCCCTGGCAACTCTTCCATGCCCGCGAGCGTCTGCCGCTCTGGGATGCCACCCTGATGGAAATCCTCGCCGCCCGCGGCTGGCTTTCGCCCGAGGCAAGACGCGACCTGCTGTCCCGCCAGCTCGACATGCAGGCCGTCGATCTCTCCGAAACGCCGCCCGACCCCAATCTCGCCCATCTCCTGCCCGCCACCTTCTGCCTGCGCCACAACGTGATCCCATGGCAGAGCCTGGGCGGCCTCCTGATCCTCGCCACCGGCGCCCCCGAACGTCTGGCCGCCGCACTGGCCCTCCTGCCCGAAGCGCAATCCGCCCCGCTCAAAGGCGCGCTGATCGCCGTCGCCACCCCCGCGCAGATCGAAACCGCCCTCATCGCAACCCACCGCCCGACACTCACCAAACAGGCCGAAACCCGAACCGCGCCCGACTACAGCTGCCGCAACTGGCACCACAGCCGCCAACGCAGCCGCATCATCTGGGCGACACTGATCCTCCTCACCTGCCTGATCCTGCTTGCCCCCTCTGCGTTTTTTTCGGCTCTCACGGTCTTTGCGGCACTCTCCCTAATTGCCGTTTCGGTCATGAAAATCGCCGCCTTCATGGCCTGCGCCCCACCGCGCCCCGCGCCCCCGCTCCAAGGCCCCTTGCCGCGCATCTCTGTGATGGTGCCACTGTTCCGCGAAAGAGAAGTGGCGCAGGTTCTCGTGAACCGCCTGAGCCGCCTGACCTACCCCGAGGCCCTGCTTGACGTGCTGCTGGTGCTCGAAGCCCATGACGACACCACGCAGGCCGCACTCAAACACACCACCCTGCCGCGCTGGATGCGGGTCGTCACCGTTCCCGCCGGCTCCGGCCTCACCACCAAACCGCGCGCGCTGAACTATGCTCTGGATTTCTGCAAGGGCGACATCATCGGCATCTGGGACGCCGAAGACGCCCCCGCCCCGGACCAGCTCGAAACCGTTGCCAACTACTTTGCCGCCGCCCCGCCAGCGGTGGTCTGCCTGCAGGGCGTCCTTGACTACTACAACCCCTACACCAACTGGATCGCCCGCTGTTTCACCATCGAATACGCCACGTGGTTCCGCACCGTCCTGCCCGGTCTCGCCCGCATCGGATTTGCGGTGCCACTGGGCGGCACGACCCTGTTCCTGCGTCGCCGCGCAATCGAAGCGCTTGGCGGCTGGGACGCCCACAACGTCACCGAAGACGCCGACCTTGGCATGCGCATTGCCCGTTTCGGCTGGCGCACCGAACTCATCCCAACGGTCACACAGGAAGAAGCCAACTGCCAACCGCTGGCCTGGGTCCGCCAAAGATCACGCTGGCTCAAGGGCTACATGGTGACATGGCTCGTGCACATGCGTGCGCCCCTGCGGCTCCTGCATGACGTCGGCTTCCGCCAGTTTCTCGGCATCCAACTGGTCTTTGCCTGCACCCTGTCCCAGTTCCTGCTCGCCCCGCTGATCTGGTTGTTCTGGCTGGGCCTGATCGGTGTCTCGCCACCGTTCGAAAGCGCCCTGCCCCCCGGCACCGCAGCCCTGTTTCTCGGCTTTGGCATGGTCAACGCGCTGATCTCTTTGCGTTCGATTTCAGGCCAGGGCCGAAACGCGCTCATCCCCTGGGTCTTTGCAATGGTGGCCTATTTCCCGATGGCCACGCTTGCCGCCTACAAGGCCCTGTTCGAACTGCTGTTCATCCCCTTCTACTGGGACAAGACAGCCCACGGAAAAACCCAAGAAGGCACCAGCGCCACAGCCCCCTGAACCCGCGAAAACGGCCCTTACCCGTCCGTGTTTTCCTGCTTGAGGCGGGTCACGAAGGCCTTCGAGATGTGATCCTTGAGCGCCTTGTACGCCCCGTCCTCATCCTTGGCCTCGATCGCGTTCACGATGGCCGCGTGTTCGACCAGCGTGTCCTCGCTGCGCCCTTCGGCGGCAATCGACGTGGTCGCCATCAGCGCCATCGACCGGTGCACGAGGTCAAGCTGCTGCACGAGATAGCGGTTGTGCGACGCGAGGTGGATCTGCTTGTGAAAGCGGCGGTTCGCCCGCGACAAGGCCGACGGGTCATTCACCAGCGCCTTGTCCTCTTCCACCATGTCGCGCAACACCCGCACCTCTTCCGGCGTCGCGTGTTTCGCCGCCAGCCGCGCCGCCAGTCCTTCAAGCTCGGTACGCACGACGTAAAGCTCGGCCATCTGGTTGTGATCCAGCGACGACACGATCAGGCTCCGCCCGTCCCGCGCCAGAAGGGATTGCGTCTCCAGTCGCTGCAACGCCTCGCGGATCGGTGTCCGCGACACCCCGAACCGCTCTGCCAGATCGCTTTCGACCAACCGGTCGCCGGGCTTGAACACGCCCACGTCAATGGCTCCGAGGATCAGCGAATACGCATCCTTGTTCGGCGATTTTCCTTGCGACATGATTTCTCCCCGTATGCGCTCTTGCAGGCGCTGACACACGAGCCTATGCCACGCGCGTGCCGATAATCAACCCCGCCATTGCACGCAGCCCCTCTCGGACCTATTTTGCCCCCATGCCGAAACAAGCCTTCTCCCACGTGACCACCTGGGTCTTTGACCTCGACAACACGCTCTACCCGCCCCACGCACGTCTCTTCGACCAGATCGAGGTGCGGATGACCGACTACGTGATGAACGCCCTCGGCGTCGACCGGCCCAAGGCCAACCACCTGCGCAAACACTACTGGGCGGAATATGGCACCACCCTCGCCGGCCTGATGCGCGAACATGATGTCGACCCCGCCCCCTATCTTGTGGACGTGCACGACATCTCCTTTGCCGAACTGGAAAAAGACCCCCACCTCGCCGCGCAAATCAAGGCCCTGCCGGGACGGCGCATCGTCTATACCAACGGCACCGCGCCCTATGCCGAACAGGTGCTGAACGCACGTGGTCTCGACGGGTTGTTCGATGCGGTCTATGGCGTTGAACACGCAGGCTACTTGCCCAAACCGGAACGCGCCGCCTTTGAAGCGGTGTTCAAACTCGACGGTGTCACCACCGAAACCGCCGCCATGTTCGAAGATGATCCGCGCAACCTTATGGCGCCGCACGAGATGGGCATGAAAACCGTGCACGTGGCCCCCGATCCGCATGACGCGGACCACATTCACCACCACACCGACGACCTGCCCGACTTCCTGTCGAAACTGACCTGAATCAGGGTCAACCCATGCATACTTTCTAATCTGCGCATATATTAATTCATTTATGCGAATATGTATTGATTTTCCTGCCGCCGTGCAGCATGACACGGGGTCACACCCCCTTGGATTCGCAGCGCCCATCGCTATCTGCCGAGACAGGGAACCACACTCGACAGGAGAAACGCGCATGAGCCTTACCGACACCAACCCCGTCATCGAAACCACCGAAGACACCCACCACGACGAAGTCATCTCCAAGTCCGGCCTGGCCATGATCTACGCCGTTCTGGCCGCCGTTGTCGTCGCTTGGGGCTCGGCTGTCTATGCCTTCGGCATTCCCGGCCTCTACATGCCTGCCGTGGCCCTTGTTCCGGTCATCTGGGTCATCCTGCTGATCATCTCGCGCGGTTAATCACCGACGCAGGGCAAGGCGTCATTCCGCCCCTTGGAACCCCGGGCCACCAGCGCTAGATTGCGCCCAAGGCCCGGAGAACCAATGAGGCGCCCATGACGGCTACATCCCAAACCGATATCCTGATCTCTGGTGGCGGCATCGCCGGTCTGACCGCAGCCGCCGCCTTTGCAAGCGCCGGATTTTCCGTGCAATGCGTCGATCCGGCCCCGCCGATCACCGAACGCGACGCCGCAGGCTCCGACCTGCGCACCACCGCCTTCCTGCAACCCGCCCGCGCCCTGCTTGACGAAGCAGGCCTCTGGGAACGCCTCGCGCCCCACGCCGCCCCGCTTCAGATCATGCGCATCGTCGATGCAGGCGGCGAAGTTCCCGAACCGCGCATCGTCAAGGATTTCAACGCCACCGACATCTCCGACCTGCCGTTCGGCTGGAACCTGCCAAACTGGCTCCTGCGCCGTGAAATGCTGGCCCGCCTGCAAGAGATGGACAATGTCGACCTGCGGCTTGGCACCGCGACCACCACGCTTTTCACCCGCACCGACGAAGCCCGCGTCACCCTCACCGACGGCAGCCGCACCACGGCCCGCCTCGTGATTGCCGCCGATGGCCGCAACTCCCCCATGCGCGAGGCCGCAGGCATCAAGGTCCACACTACCCGCTATGGTCAAAAGGCACTCGCCTTCGCCGTCACCCACCCGATCCCGCACGAGAACGTCTCGACCGAGATCCACCGCTCAGGCGGCCCCTTCACCCTCGTGCCCCTGCCCGACTACCAGGGCAAACCCTCCTCCGCGCTGGTCTGGATGGAACGCGGTCCCCGCGCCGAAGAGCTGTTCAACATGGACGTGGCCGATTTCGAACGCGAAATGACCGAGCGCAGCTGCTCCCTGTTCGGCCCGCTCACACTGGCCTCGCGCCGCACTATCTGGCCGATCATCTCGCAATCCGCCGAAACCCTCTACGGCGAACGCCTCGCACTGGTGGCCGAAGCCGCCCACGTGGTGCCGCCCATCGGTGCGCAGGGGCTCAACATGTCCTTGGGCGACATGCGCATCCTGCTCGATCTCGCCAAAGCCAGCCCCGCCGACCTTGGCAGCCGCCAGATGCTCGAAACCTACCACCGCAAACGCTTCACCGAGGTCAAACTGCGGGTCAAGGGCATCGACATGCTGAACCGCGCCTCGATGGTCGAAACGCCCGCCCTGCGCGACGCCCGCGCAATGGGCCTCAACGCGCTCTACTCGCTGGCACCGGTGCGCAAGACGCTGATGCAGATGGGTCTCGGGGCGCGCTGACCGGATGCGCCGCCTGACGAACTTCCTCAAGGGCCACTGGCAGCTGACCCTGCTCTGCGCCCTTGTCTTCGTCCTCTGGCCGTCCGACCTCGTCTATCCGCTGCGCCTGCTCATCGTCTTCCTGCACGAACTCTCCCACGCCATCGCCACCATCCTCACCGGCGGCAGCGTGGTCGATTTCTCGGTCAACGCCCACGAGGGCGGCCACGTCATGTCGCGGGGTGGCAATCGCTTCATCACCCTCAGCGCGGGCTACGTCGGCTCTCTCCTGATCGGCATCGCGCTACTTCTGACCGCCGTGCGCACCCGCCTCGACCGCACCGCCCTCGCCACGCTTGGTGCGGCCATGCTGCTTGTCACCCTGCTCTATATCCGCGAGCCCTTCGCCATCGGCTTCTGCGCCCTCACCGGCACCCTGATGCTCCTGACCGCCCGCTACCTGCCGCACGACATCAACGACCTCGTGCTGCGCATCATAGGCCTCACCAGCATGATCTACGTGCCCTATGACATCTTCTCCGACACCATCGCCCGCGCCCACCTGCGCTCCGATGCCCGGATGCTGGCCGAAGAGATCGGCGGCACCACCACCTCCTGGGGTCTCCTGTGGCTCGCCATCAGCCTCGCCGCCATTTTCACCAGCCTGCGCTATGGCCTCGGGGCGAACAGCAACGTGCACATCCACCTGCGCAGGGGTTAACCTTACGGAAAGCCGTTCGCCGCCTTAATCCGGCAAATCCGCAATCCCGCACCGTCGCGATACCGACGTAATACCGACGTAAAACCGACGGCCCGTTTCCGAGCCGCCGGTCACTTTAAAACATTGATTCGGCTGCAAGTTTTACAGAACCTTGTCCAGAACCACCTGCAAACGCCCAAGGGTTGCGTCGACATCATACAGCTTGTCGAGACCGAAGAGACCAAGGCGGAAGGTCATGAACCCTTCCGGCTCGTCGCAGGCCAGCGGCACACCGGCGGCAATCTGCATGCCCTCGGCCACGAACTTCGAGCCGTTCTGAACACCCGGATCGCTGGTATAGCTCACCACGACACCAGGAGCGCCAAACCCTTCTGCTGCAACGCTTTTAATGCCTTTCTCGGCAAGCATCGCCCGCACACCATTGCCCAGCGCCCATTGCGCATCCCGCAATTTGTCGAACCCGTATTCCTTGGTTTCCGCCATCGTGTCACGGAACGCCCGCAGCGCATCCGTCGGCATGGTCGCGTGATAGGCATGGCCGCCGTTCTCATAGGCCATCATGATCGAGTGCCACTTCTTGAGATCGATGGCAAAGCTGTCCGAAGTGGTCTCTTCCATCTTCGCCAGCGCCGCCTCCGACATCATCACCAGACCCGCCGACGGCGACGCCGACCAGCCCTTCTGCGGCGCCGAACACAGAACATCCACCCCCAGCGCCTTCATGTCGATCCAGACACATCCGCTGGCGATACAATCCAGCACCATCAGCGCGCCAACCTCATGCGCGGCCTCGGCCATCGCCTTGATATAGTCGTCCGGCAGGATCACACCGGCCGAAGTTTCAACATGCGGAGCAAAGACCACATCGGGTTTAACGTCCTGAATTTTCGCAACAACTTCCTCGATTGGCGCAGGTGCAAAAGGCGCGGTCACGTCATTGCCCGTCTGGCGCGCCTTCATCACCGTGCTTTCCGCCGCAAAGGCGCCCGCCTCGAATATCTGGCTCCAGCGGTACGAGAACCAGCCGTTGCGCACCACCAGCGTCTTGGCATCGCGCGCGAACTGACGCGCCACGGCTTCCATGCCATAGGTGCCACCACCGGGGATCAGCGCCACCGCATCGGCATTGTACACCTCTTTCAGCATCCCCGAGATATCCCGCATCACCTGCTGGAACGCCTGGCTCATGTGGTTCAGCGAACGGTCGGTGAAAACAACCGAAAACTCCTCGAGACCCGTCGGGTCGATATCCTTCAAAAGCGCCATGACGGCCTCCCTTTTCTTCTGTCGGCCAGTATCGCTAGCCGGTTCAATCCGTTTTGGCAAAGTCTACTTTTGCATACTGTTCAAGGCATGCATGCAGTTCACCACAACCCATGATTAGGCAGGTTTTCAAAGGCGATTTACGAACAATGGCGACAAAAACCGCCCCCGTTTCCGCCATTCTGCCACATCACAATGGCCCCGGCCTGCGTTCTTCACTCAGCAGCACGTTGGCCTCAACGTCCCCCACCCCGGGCAATGTCATCACCCGCCGCCGCAGAACCCGTTCAAAATCCGCAATGTCCCGCGCCGTCACCCGCAGGCGATAGTCATACATGCCCAGCACATGCTCGACCGTCTGCACCTCCGGGATCGCCGTCACCGCCCGCTCGAAATCCTCAAGCGACACCCGCCCCTTGGTGGCCAGTTTCACGCCCAGAAACACGGTCACCCCAAAGCCCAGCTTCTCGGCATCCAGATCCAGCTTGCGCCCCGCGATCACCCCGGCATCCTTGAGCCGCTTGATCCGCCGCCACGTGGCCGGCTGGCTCAGGCCAAACCGCCGCCCCAGCGCCCCTGCCGACTGGGTCGCATCCTCGGCCAGCGCCTTCAAAAGCCCGCGATCTACCTCGTCCAGTTCCATCATATCGGCAGGGTCTCCTCGGCCTTGATCGCCGCCACCTGCATCAGCGCCTCGATATCCGCGATATGCGGCAGGGTCAGGATGTGGCGGCGATAGATGTCCTGATAGTGCGACATGTCCCGCGCGATCACCGAAAGCCGTACGTCCACCCGGCCCAGAAAGGTCTGGATTTCGATCACCTCGCCAATCTCGCGCGCAGCGGCCAGAAACTCGTCAAACGCCCGCGGATTGGTCTTGTCGAGAGTCACCCGAAGGCTCACCTCCACCGCATAGCCAAGCGCCCGCCAGTTGATCACCGCACGCTGCCCCCGCAAAACCTTCATCTCTTGCAGTTTATCTATCCGTCGCCCCAATCGCGACGTGGTCATCCCCAGCCGATCCGCCAGATCCGGCAGCGACATGTCGGGATCGGCCTGCATCTGGCGCAGTATGCGTCTATCGAGATCATCAAGCATGAATCTTTCATTAAACGAATTTTTTACGAATGACTATCACAATACTGGATAAATTTTCATTCAAAGCGCATCTCGCCTTCCCTGTTGGTACGGGTATAGTGCCCGCCAGACATACAACAAAGGGAGCGCCGACATGCGCGTTTACTACGATCGCGATTGCGACATTAACCTGATCAAAGACAAGAAAGTGGCCATCCTGGGCTACGGTTCGCAAGGCCACGCACACGCGCTGAACCTGCGCGACTCGGGCGCCAAGAACCTTGTCGTTGCTCTGCGCGAAGGCTCGCCCTCGGCCAAGAAAGCAGAAGGCGAAGGCCTTCAGGTCATGGGTATCGCCGAAGCGGCCGCATGGTGCGACGTCATCATGTTCACCATGCCCGACGAACTGCAGGCAGAAACCTACAAGAAATACGTCCACGACAACATCAAGCCGGGCGCAGCCATCGCATTCGCCCACGGCCTGAACGTGCACTTCGGCCTGATCGAGCCGAAAGAAGGCGTTGACGTGATCATGATGGCCCCCAAAGGCCCCGGTCACACCGTACGCGGCGAATACACCAAAGGCGGCGGCGTGCCCTGCCTCGTAGCCGTTCACACCGACGCAACCGGCAAGGCGCTGGAAATCGGCCTGTCCTACTGCTCGGCCATCGGTGGCGGCCGTTCGGGCATCATCGAAACCAACTTCCGCGAAGAGTGCGAAACCGACCTGTTCGGCGAACAAGCCGTTCTCTGCGGTGGCCTGGTTGAGCTGATCCGCTGCGGTTTCGAAACCCTGGTCGAAGCCGGTTACGCACCGGAAATGGCCTATTTCGAATGCCTGCACGAAGTGAAGCTGATCGTTGACCTGATCTATGAAGGCGGCATCGCCAACATGGACTACTCGATCTCGAACACTGCAGAATACGGCCAGTACGTCACCGGCCCGCGCATCCTGAAGTACGACGAAACCAAAGCCCGCATGAAAGCGGTTCTGGAAGACATCCAGCAGGGTAAATTCGTCCGTGACTTCATGCTGGAAAACCAGGTTGGCCAGCCGACCCTCAAGGCATCGCGTCGCGCCAACGACGAGCACCTGATCGAAGAAACCGGCGCCAAGCTGCGCGGCATGATGCCGTGGATCTCGGCCGGCAAAATGGTCGACAAAGAAAAGAACTAAGTCCTTACCGGACAACGGTTATCAGGGGCGTCCTTCGGGGCGCCCCTTCGCGTTTGCCGCTCTGCACGGGCGCACAGGCCGGGCGCAGCTCCTGCACATTGCAAATCCCCCGCCGCCACCACACATCAGCGCCATGACCCAATATGACATCAACGTCAGACAGGGTCTGCCCACCGAAATGCAGACCCTGCTTCGGGAGTATCCGCGCGATGACTGGCCGGATCACCCGAATCTCGCCGCGTCCACCCGCAACTGGCTGGGGGCGCATTCCTCCTTCCGCCAGCTGGCGGCCATCCTGCAAAGCGACACCCAGCAGGTGATCGACAAGACCCTCGCACCGGAAGACCACGCCAAACGCCTGTCACGCTTCGGAAATCTTCTGGTCCACAACCTGCATGGGCATCACCACTGGGAAGACCACAGCTTCTTTCCCGAACTGGAAGAGGCTGATCCCCGGTTTACGCGCGGGTTGGAAATGCTCGAGACAGACCACCACGAGATGGACGGTCTGCTTGAAAACCTGACGGGAACAGCCAACCGCTATCTCAAGCTGTTGCACCTCTCCCCGACGGACGCAGAGCGCGAACTGTCGGCACTGGAAACACACACCAGCGGCATCGACCGTTTCCTCGCCCGTCACCTGACGGACGAAGAAGATCTCGTGGTGCCGATCCTCTTGCATCACCGCCTGCGTGGCTGACCCCTGTCTCCCCTTGACCCCGACCGCGCGTCGGGGTCTTGTCAGCCGCGAGAGAGGGACATGACAGAACAACCGAACATCACCCGCGCAAGCTGGCTCATGGTGGCCACGCTGGGCCTCGTCTGGGGCTCGACATTCCTCGTGATCGAAATGGCCCTCGAAGGCATCACCCCCTTCTGGCTCGCGGCCGGTCGCATCGGGTTTGCCACGCTCCTGATGGTCGCGGTCTGGGGCCTGCGCGGATGGAAACTCTTTGCCACCCCCGCGCCCCGCGCCTGGCCCACCGTCGTGGTGGTCGGCGCCTTAAGCTCCGCCATCCCCTTCATGCTGCTCAGCTGGGGGCAGCAATACGTCACCTCCGGCTTTGCCGGCGTCTCGATGGCCGCGGTCGCCCTTCTGGTCCTGCCGCTGGCGCATTTCCTCGTCCCCGGCGAACACCTCACCCTGCGCAAGGGGCTGGGCTTCCTGATGGGCTTTGTCGGTGTTGTTGTCTTGATCGGCGGCAATGCCTTCCAAAGCACCGGTGCCGCCCTGGAAACCTTCGGCCGCCTCGCCTGCGTCACCGCGGCAAGCTGCTACGCGCTCAGCTCCGTGCTGGTCCGCCGCCTGCCACCGGTAGACCCCATCGGCCTCGCCACGATGCTCTTGGTTCTGGGCTCCGCCATTGTCATCCCCGCAGCCTGGCTGGTCGAAGGCCCACCCCCGATGCCCTCGCGGGAAACGCTTGCCATTCTCGCCGTGCTCGGCCTGATCCCGACCGCCGGGGCCAATCTCCTGCGCGTCCTCGTGATCCGTAGCGCAGGCCCGACCTTCATGAGCCTCACCAACTACCAGGTGCCAATCTGGTCCGTGGTCCTTGGCGCGCTGTTCCTTGGCGAACCCTTGCCCGCCAGCCTGCTCATGGCGCTTGCCCTCATCCTCGGCGGCGTCGGCCTAAGCCAATACGGCGCCCTGACCCGCCTGTTCCGGGGCTGAGCGCTTCTTCTTGGAAAAATACCCCGGGGGTGCGGGGGCAGCGCCCCCGCGTTCACCTCACAGTGCGGCCTCGACGGCATCCACCACGGAATCCACTGTTTTCTCAAGCAAAACAGCATCTTCGCATTCCGCCATCACCCGCACCAACGGCTCGGTTCCGGATTTCCGGATCAACAGACGGCCCTGCCCGTTCAGCGCATGTTCCGCAGCCGCAATGGCCGCCTTCACAGCATCGGTCTCCAAGGGTGTCTGCCCCACGCCATAACGCACGTTCTTGAGCATCTGGGGCACGGTCTCGAAATTCCGCGTCAGGCTCGACGCCGGTTGCCCGGTTTCCGCCATCGCCGCCAGAAACTGCAAACCCGCCATCAACCCATCACCGGTGGTGGCATAGTCGGTCATCACGATATGACCCGACTGTTCGCCCCCAAGGTTGAAGCCGCCCTTGCGCATGGCCTCCACCACATACCGGTCGCCCACAGCAGTCCGCTCAAGCCGCAGCCCCTTGCCTTCAAGGAACCGTTCCAGCCCGAGGTTCGACATCACCGTCGCCACCAGGGCCCCGCCCTTGAGCCGCCCTTCCTGCGCCCAGCGATCCGCCAAAAGGGCCATGATCTGGTCGCCGTCAGCGACCTGCCCGTTCTCGTCGATGATCATCACCCGATCGGCGTCCCCATCCAGCGAAATCCCGACATCCGCCCCATGCGCCACAACCGCCTCGGCAGCGGTGGCCGGGTGGGTCGATCCGCATCCGCGGTTGATATTAAGACCATCCGGAGCGGTCCCCACGGGGATCACCTCGGCCCCCAGTTCCCAAAGCGCCTCAGGCGCGGCGCGATAGGCCGCGCCATTGGCACAGTCGATCACCACCTTCATGCCCTTCAGCGGCACGGCCCGCGTCAAAGAGGATTTGACCCGCTCGATATAGCGGAACCGGCCATCGTCGATCCGCTTGGCGCCGCCAATATTCTTGGCCTGCACCGGCTCGACCCCGCTTTCGATCAACGCCTCGATCTCGGCTTCGGC
Source organism: Pelagimonas sp. KU-00592-HH (assembly GCF_040369695.1). Lineage (NCBI taxonomy): Bacteria > Pseudomonadati > Pseudomonadota > Alphaproteobacteria > Rhodobacterales > Roseobacteraceae > Pelagimonas > Pelagimonas sp. KU-00592-HH. The sequence continues at coordinate 46,119 of NZ_BAABWM010000002.1, forward strand.
CTCGTCGGACAGCTTGAAACCGTCCGGACCGAAGAACTTGATCCCGTTGTCTTCTGCCGGGTTATGGCTGGCCGAGATCATCACCCCGAGATCGGCCCGCATCGACGAGGTCAGCAACCCGACTGCCGGTGTCGGCACCGGTCCGAGCAACAGCGCGTTCATCCCTGTCGACGTCAGACCCGCCGTCAGCGCGTTTTCGAACATATAGCCCGACAGGCGCGTGTCCTTGCCGATCACAACACGATGGTTGTTCTGGCCATCGTTGCGGAAATACCGCCCCACCGCCGCGCCGATACGCAGCGCCATCTCGGCGGTCATCGGATAGAGATTGGCGGTGCCGCGCACCCCGTCGGTGCCAAAGAACTTACGCCCCATCGTACACTCCTGTCGTCGCAGCCTGCCACAGGTGCAGGGCCTGCCGTGTCTCTTCTACATCGTGCACTCGCACGATCTGCGCGCCCTGCGCGTACCCTTCCAGCGCCACTGCCAGTGACCCGCCCAGGCGTTTCTCCGGCTCCGGTGCATTGCCGATCACCTTGATGAACCCCTTGCGGCTTGCACCCAGAAGAACCGCGCACCCCAGCGAATGGAACAGGCTCAGACGGGCCAGAAGCGCAAGGTTATGCGCCAGCGTTTTGCCAAACCCGATGCCCGGATCGACAACGATCTGATCCCGGCTCATGCCAAGCCCTTCAAGCATCTCGATCTGCCCCTCAAGGAAGTCGTAGATGTCCAGAAGCACGTCATCATAGGTCGGATTGTCCTGCATCGTCTGCGGATCGCCCTGCGCATGCATCACGCAGACCGGCGCCCCCAACTGGGCACACAACGGGGCAAGTGCGGCATCAAAGGTAAAGCCGGCCACGTCATTCACCATCAAGGCCCCCGCCGCCAGCGCCGATTTGGCGACCGAAGCCTTGCGGGTATCGATACTGATCGGCACATCCATCACGGCAGTCAGGGCCGAGATCACAGGCGTGGTGCGCTGGATTTCCTCAAGCATCGGGATTTCAACGGCACCGGGGCGCGTGCTTTCACCACCGATATCAATCAGCGTTGCCCCCTCGGCCACCATCTCGCGTGCTCGCGCCACCGCCTGCTCAGGGTCGTTGTGCAGCCCGCCGTCGGAAAAGCTGTCCGGCGTCACGTTCAGGATGCCCATGATCTGCGGTTGCGTAAGGTCCATCGCCCCGATCGCGGCGCGTGGCGCGGTGATCGCCGCCAGCGCCTCTTCAGGCACCTGCGCGGCCGCAACGATGCGTGGGGCCGCATCGCGGCTCAGGATTTCAACATGGGTGAACCAGGTCCAGCCACCGGCCAGCGTCAACGCCTCAACGGGCCGCGCGGCATCGGTTTGTGGGATCGCACGATAATAAGTCTTCATATCTGTTGAATGGGCCTTTGCGCCGCGCTTGGCAAGCACCAAGGTCAGCGATTACGCAACGGACAGGCTCCGCATCGGCACTTTGCCGCCTTCTGTTGAAACGCTTGAAACATCCGCGCCGATGAAAACCAGTTCGCAGGCCTCCATTTCCTCGGCCAGCCACTGCGCCAGCGCCATTGCATCGCTGCCCTTTGGGCCGTCCACGGCATCCAGCACCATCTTCGACGGCGCCCAGACACAGGTCTGGCCGTTTTTCATCGCCCAGTCCAGCTCGGTCCAGGTGCCCACCACGAAACAGCGCTGGTCCCGCGCGGCCAGCATCCAGGCGTTCTGTTCAATCGCCAGAAGATCAACACGGCGCTGCGTCAGGGGATGTCCGGTCTGCGGCGCTGCCACCTCCGGCAGGCCGACACAGAAAATCAGCGGCGCATCCGCCCCCATCTTCTCGATCCAGCCACCAAGGTTTTCCGACACCATGGCCTCCTGCGACAGGAACACAACACGCGGATGCGGTTTTTCCCCTTCCGCAACCGCCGCCGAAGCATCGCCACGCGCCCGCACGATCTCGACCCCCAACTCGCCCGACCCACGGTCCAGCTTCTGGATGCGCACGAAGACCCGCGCCGCCTGCGGCTCCAACAGGATACGATCTGCGATCCGTTCCGAAAGGGTCTCCAGCAGGTTCAAACGCTCAGCCGCCAGTTCATGCGCAATCGCCTCGGTCACACGGTCATAGGACAGGATGCGATCCACATCATCTCCGGCATCTTCCTCAAGCGGATAGACCTCGACAACAACATCGAAACTCAGGCGCTGCGTCACACCACGCTCGGCCTGGAACGCGCCGATTTCCACCTCGACAACGTGGTTGCGCAGGGAAATGCGATCCAGGAAATCCGCCCCTTCCGTTGTGGCCGCCCGTTCCTCGGGGTGGCCAAAGGCCAGTTTCGTCTCGTCAGTCATCTCAGTCTCCGCAGTCTCGGATCACAACCATAGGCGTGATGCCCGCCTTTAGCAGGCCGCCAAACGCCGCGCCAGCACCCATTCGCGCCACACCAAACGGAAAAGGCCTGCCACAATGGCAGGCCCGTCCGTGAGTAGTGTTGTGCCCCTGCCCTGAAATCGACGGCAGAACCACGGGTCGTTAGTTTTGGGTCAACCGGGTGGGCTGACGATAGAAGTGGTGCACACCGATGGTGGTGGTCCGCGGGAATTTCCGCGCCCAAGCCGGATTGACCGCCTTGGTGTGATAGTGGGTTGCCCCCGACGTCAGGCCGCGCGGCGCGCCATCAATCATCAGGCGGGCCACCTTGCCTACGCGATCAAAAGCGGCGGGCTCGTGAATTTTCTCGGCGATACCGTCACAGGTATAGGTAAACTGGCACTGGTACTTGCGGCCTGTCCCCTGCTTGATCACCCCGCACAGCGTATCGGGATAATAATCGTGATCCACACGGTTCAGGATAACCTCGGCCACGGCAAACTGGCCTTTCACGCTTTCACCACGCGCCTCGAAGTACAGCGCCTCGGCAAGGCACTGCCATTGCTCGTCGGTCTTAGACACCTTCGGCTGGGCATCCACCCAGGCGCGGCTATAGGTGATCTCGGTCGGGGTCTTCTTGGTCCGCGGTGCAAACATCAAAAGAAAGCGGTTCCCGAAGGAAGGTTTCTTTTCCTCGGCCTGAGTCGTCGTATTCTTGGTGCTGACCCGCGGCGGGACGTCTGCAAACGAGAGTCCGGCTGCAAAAAACAGGGTCAAAACAGCAGTAACAAGTAGTCTCATCCTGAGCCTCATACGCGTCGTGATCGGTCCTCCCAGCCGAACAATCCCGGCCGTATACAGAATCGAGCATACAAGGTCCACCCCAAATTGATTTCGGGGATACAGAACAACAAAAGTGTCAAGCCGAAAGAGAGATTTTTTCGGAAATTACCCGACTTTATCCTGAATCGACAATTGTGCTGCTGCAAGACGCGCCACCGGGACCCGGAATGGCGAACAGGACACGTAATCCATGCCTGCTTTTCGGCAAAACGCGATTGATTCGGGGCTGCCGCCATGTTCGCCGCACACCGAAAGGGTCAGATCGGGCTGAGCATCCCGCCCCCGTTCGGCCCCAAGAAGCAGCAGTTCCCCCACGCCATCTGCATCCAGCGTGTGGAACGGGTCTTCCGGATAGACACCCTGATGCACATAGGCGGACATGAACCGCCCCGCGTCATCGCGCGACAGACCATAGGTCATCTGTGTCAGGTCATTGGTTCCGAAGCTGAAGAAATGACAATGCGGCGCAATATCCTCGGCCCGAAGCGCCGCACGCGGCGTTTCAACCATAACACCAAGCCGGTAGTCGAAATCCTCGCCCTGCTCCGTACGCACCGCAGCCGCCACCGCGTCCACGCGGGTCTTGACCAGCTCCACTTCCCGCTTGGCACTGACCAGCGGGATCATGATCTCGGGAACAACCGCATCGCCATCGCGGCTCGCTTCGATCGTGGCTTCGAAAATCGCGCGCGCCTGCATGTCATATATCTCGGGCACGGTGATCCCAAGTCGAACCCCGCGCATGCCAAGCATCGGGTTGTATTCCCCAAGCGCCTCAACCCGCCGCGTCACATCTGACAAGGGCAGGTTCAGGGCCTCGGCAAGATCGCGCAGGCCGGACCGGTCCGTCGGCAGGAACTCATGCAACGGCGGGTCAAACAGACGAATGCAGACCGGTTGTCCCTGCATGATGCGGAACAACTCGATAAAGTCCGCACGCTGCATCGGCAAAAGCTGTTCCAGGGCACTGAGGCGATCTTCGGGCGCATCGGCAAAGATCATCTCGCGCATCACCGTCAGGCGGCCCGGCTCAAAGAACATGTGCTCGGTTCGGCACAGCCCGATCCCCTGCGCCATGAAGTTGCGCGCGGTCTTGGCATCGGCCGGCGTATCCGCATTGGCCCGCACGCCAATATCCCGCTCATCGTCGGCCCAGGCCATCAGGGTCTGAAACGCATCATCCAGCGCCGCCTCGACCATGTCCGGCGCACCGGCAAGGATTTCCCCCTCGCTGCCGTCGATGGTGATTACGTCGCCCTCCCTGAATTGCCGCCCATCCGGAGCAATCAACATCTTCTTGCGCATCTGGAACCGGATCGAGGACGCCCCGACAACGCAAGGCAAACCAAGGCCCCGTCCGATCACCGCCGCATGGCTCGTGATCCCGCCGCGTTCGGTCAGCACGGCACTCGCCGCATGCATTCCGCGAATATCTTCGGGCGTGGTTTCCCGACGCACCAGAACACAAGCCTCGCTGCGGGCCGCGCTGGCCTGCGCCTCGGCGGCGGAAAACACGATCCGTCCCGTTGCCGCACCGGGGCTTGCCGCCACACCGGTGCCGATCACATCGCGCTCGGCCTCGGGGTCGACCTGCCGGTGCAGCAGTTCATTCAACGCCCGCGGCTCGACCCGCATCACCGCTTCCTGTTTCGGAATGATGCCATCCTTGGCAAGCTGCACCGCGATCCGCACCGCCGCCCGCGAAGACCGCTGGACACGAACACCATCCAGAATATGTACCGCACCATTCTCGATGGTGAACTCGATCTGCATCTCTTCGCGCAGCTTCTCGCGCATCAGCGCGGCGTGCACCTTGAGGTCTTCAAACGCCTCTGGTGCCTTTTCCTCAAGCGACGATCCCCTCGGATCTTTCTCAAGGAATAGCGCTTCGGCACCACTGCGCAACGCATCCCGACCTTGCGACTGGCTCAGGTACCGTCCCGTGATCTGTGGCATGCCCGTGGTCGAATTCACCAGCTGCAACACGCCCGATCCGCACTCCCCATGCCCAAGACCAAGCGCCATCTCCTGCACAACAAGGCCAAGCCCCGCGTCGGCAGGGGCACCCTTGGCCTGCCGCAACAGGCGTGCAGAAGTTCCTTCCCAAGCCCGCGCCATAGAACGCAATACACCCGACAACTGTACCGCCGGGTCCTGCGGAAATGCCTCCTCCGCTTCGTCTTCATACGCCTCAAGCGCCTGCTGACAGATTTCGGGATCATCCATGTCCAGATCATCGAACATGTCCGGATCAAGCCGCGCCACATTGATCGAATAGGACTGGATGAAGCGCGCATAGATCGACCGCGCGGCCGTCTCACCAATCCGCTCGCAAAGCTCAGCATAGCGTTGGTCGTTCATCCCGATATTGAGAACCGCGCCGGGCCCGCCCCAGTCTGGATCTTCCGAAGAGGGCCGCACACACAGCAACTGCGCCACATCCAGAGGTGCCAGCAGGCCCGCCATATCCGGCATCTGCCCAGAGGCAATCCGATGCACCTCATCAAACGACAGCGCAACAGTCGGCGGCACTGGCAGGTCCAGCCGAACAAGGCGCTGAAGACATTTCGCCCGTCCGCCGTGCGTGGCCGTGGCCACCGGCGCTCCGGGGGTAATGAAGGTGATATGGGGGTTTTCTTGCTGCACTGCGGCGCTCTCCTTTGCCACAGCAGCATAGTCGCAATCCCTTGCGTGGCAAGGAAAAGCTGCGACGGCCTACCGCGCGTCAGCGGCAGGCCGTCACCAGATTAGCCCTCGATGAGGGTCAGGTCCGCAACCCCGAGACAGGTCTTGCGGATGCGCGACAGGAGGTTGAGGCGGTTGCGGCGCACGATCTGGTTGTCGCTGTTCACCTGCACCGCTTCAAAGAAGGCGTCGATCGGAGCCCGCAGCGCGGCCATGCCGCCCATGGCGGCCGCGAAATCTTCGGCCTCGATGGCCGAAGAGATTGCCTCTTCCTGCGCATCAAGGGCGGCAAACAGCGCCTTCTCGGTCTCGTCTTCGGCGAACTTCACATCCGCACCATAGGAGTATTCCACCCCGTCCTTGTCTTCGGCCTGGCTGAGAATATTGTTGGCCCGCTTGAAGCCCTGCAACAGGTTCTCGCCATCCTCGGTGCCGAGGAAATCACCAAGTGCTCGCGCACGCTTGACCAGCAGCGTCAGATCATCATTGCCCGGCATCGCAACGCAGGCATCAATCACGTCATGACGCACACCCTGATCGCGCAGGTACACTTTCAGACGATCATGGAAGAACGTCAGCAGATCGCGCGAGGTATCCGGCAGGCGGCTTTTCAACTCTTCCATATGCACCGGCAGGTCACCGTCAAAGGCATCCAGAACCGTGCGCACGGCAGCCCCAAAGACACCATGTTCGGCAATCTCGCCCATCATGTCAGACATCAACCCGGCAGACACCTCGTCCTCGCCATTCTGCGCGATTTCGTGGCGCAGCAATTGCAAATCGAAGTAGGTATCAAGGTTCAGGCGAAGATCATTCTCCAACACCAGACGGATCACCCCCAGCGCCGCACGGCGCAGCGCGAACGGGTCTTTCGAACCGGTAGGTTTTTCGTCAATCGCCCAGAAGCCGGTCAGCGTATCCAGCTTGTCACCCAGAGCGACAGCCACCGACACCGGTGCGGTCGGCACATCGTCCGACGGGCCAAGCGGCGAATAATGCTCTTCTGCGGTGGCCGCGACTTCGGCGCCATGACCCGCTGCCTCGGCATAATAGCGCCCCATCAGGCCCTGCAGTTCCGGAAACTCATAAACCATCTCGGACGACAGGTCCGCCTTGGCGAACATCGCGGCCTTGCCGATCACCTCGGCATCCGCCCCAACGGTCCCCGCCAGCGTCTGCGCCAGCGCGGCAATCCGGCCAATCCGGTCCCCCTGGCTGCCCAGCTTGTTGTGGAAGGTCACGTTTTCCAACTTGTCGAGCCACTCTTGCGCCCCGGTCTCGGCCACGCGCAGGTCGTTCTCCCAGAAGAACTTGGCATCGGAAAGACGCGCGAACAGAACCTTCTGGTTGCCCGCAAGAATGGTCGCACCATTGTCGGCGGTCTCGCGGTTGGCGACAGTGATGAACTTCTCGATCCGGCCCGTCTTGGGGTTCTTCACCGAAAAGAACTTCTGGTGTTCCTTCATCGAGGTCTGAAGCACCTCTGGCGGCAGACCAAGGAAATCTTCGGCGATGTCCCCCATCAGGACAACCGGCCATTCCACAAGGCCCGCGACCTCGGCCAGCAGCCCCTTGTCCTCAACCACTTCCAGACCCTGGGCAAAGGCCATGTTGGTGGCATCGTTCCAGATATGCTCGGCGCGCTCGGATGCGTTCAGGATCACGTGGTCACGCTTCAGCTTGGCTTCGTAATCTTCAAAACCAGTCACGGCAAAACGGCCCGACCCCATGAAACGGTGCCCCTCAGTGGTGTCGCCCGACACGATGCCATCCACATCCATCGGCACCACGCTTGCGCCCGCCTCGTCCGACAGGATGCACAGGATCGAATGCAGCGGACGCACCCAGCGCAACGCACCGGAGCCCCAGCGCATCGACTTGGGCCAGGGGAAGTTGCGGATGGCATCTTCCAGAACCTCGGCCACGATCTCGGCCGCCGGGCGGCCCGGCTTGGTGATCGTCGCAAAGTAGACAGCGCCTTTCGGCGTGTCGCGCTCTTCAAGGTCGTCACGCGTCACGCCAGCGCCGCGCAGAAAGCCTTCGATCGCCTTGTCCGGCGCCCCCACTTTCGGGCCCTTGCGCTCTTCCTTGACGGTCGGGCTCTCGGCCAGCAGCCCCTCAAGCGCAAGCGTCAGGCGGCGCGGTGTCGAAAAGGCATGCGCACCTGCATAGGTCAGCCCCGCTTCGACCAGACCATCGGTCACACGTTTTTTCAGGTCCTCGGCCGCACGCGCCTGCATACGTGCCGGGATTTCCTCGGAAAACAGTTCAATCAGAAGATCGGGCATATCATAGGCCTTCCGGTTTTGGCGGGCAGTTTTCCGGCGCAGGTTTACCGTCAAAGACAACCTCGCCGCACTTGTTGATCTGGTGCCAGACGAACCCGCGCCCGTCCGACATCACGGCAACGACACGGTCGATGCCATATTCGATATTCTTGGTGCCCAGAAAGGCCAGCGCCTCGCCGGTCTCGAGCGCCTTGCCAACTTCCTTGGCGTCGAAACAGCTAAACCAGCCCGGCGCCACAAGTGGCACCGCATGGTCATAGGCCTCGTAGGTCTCGGTCATCATCGGCAGCGACTGGCTCGTGGTGAAACAGGCGCGATAGCGGATCGGGCTTGATGTGGAATCGATGGCCTCGAAATCCTCGTAAAGGATCGCCTCCGGCTCTCCTGTCGCCAGAAGCGTCATTTCAACATCGTCCTGCCCCGACGCGCTTACCGTGTCATAGAATGCATAGACCTGAAGGTAGTACATCGCCACGCCGGCGATCAAAGCAGTTGCCACAATCAACCCCGCCAAAATTTTCCCGGTCACGCCGCGTATCCCCCAGCTTCGGTCTGCACAAAGGCATCGGCGCATTGCTTGGCCAGCGCACGGACACGACCGATATAGGCTTGGCGTTCGGTCACCGAGATCACGCCTCGCGCATCCAGAAGGTTGAACAGATGGCTGGCCTTGATGCACTGGTCATAGGCCGGGTGCGCCATGATGATGCGCTTGCCGGTTTTCGGATCGACATGCTCTTGTGCAAGGATCTTCTCGCACTCGGCTTCCGCCTCTTCGAACTGCTTGAGAAGCACGTCGGTGTTGGCCACGTCAAAGTTCCAGCGCGAGTATTCCTGCTCGGTCTGCTTGAACACGTCACCGTACTTGAGGGCAATCGGCGCGTCCGGATCGTTGAAAGGCATGTCCATCACGTGATCCACACCCAGCACGTACATCGCCAGACGCTCGAGACCATAGGTCAGCTCACCCGACACCGGGTGACAGTCATGGCCGCCAACCTGCTGGAAATAGGTGAACTGGCTGACTTCCATGCCGTCACACCAGACTTCCCAGCCAAGACCCCACGCGCCAAGGGTCGGGGATTCCCAGTCATCCTCGACGAAACGGATGTCGTGCAGGTCCATGTCGATGCCAATCGCCTCAAGCGACCCAAGGTAGAGGGCCTGAAGGTTCGGCGGCGAGGGTTTGATCAGCACCTGGTACTGGTAGTAGTGCTGCAAACGGTTCGGGTTCTCACCATAACGGCCATCAGTCGGACGGCGCGACGGCTGGACATAGGCCGCAGCCCAAGCATTGGTGCCCAGCGCCCGCAGCGTTGTCGCCGGGTGGAACGTCCCTGCCCCCACTTCCATGTCATAGGGCTGCAGCACAGCACAGCCCTTCTCGGCCCAGTAGTTCTGAAGCCTCAGAATGATCTCTTGAAAGCTGCGCGGTTTGCTGTCGGTCGTCGCCATGGCCCTGCCCTCTGGAAAATGCGATTTGTACCTATGCCGACACGGCGGTGGGGTCAATTGCGCCAATGGCCAAAATGGGGGTGCAAGAAGCGCAACATTTGATAAACATGACCGATAGACACACGATTCAAGACCTTCAGGGACTTTCAACCACATGATCCGCGTTCTTCTCTCCATCTGTATGCTTTTTCTGGTAACGGTTCACTCGGCTGTCGCGCAGTCCCGAAACGATGAAACGGTCTGGCTTCAGATCGAAGCCCACCCAAGCCTCGCAATCGCCACCCAGCGCGCCCAGCTTTACGGCCAGAACATCCAGGACGTGAACGGTTTCTCACTAGGCAATGGCTGGTATGCCGTCGCCCTTGGCCCGTTCCAGCGGGACAATGCAGAGGTTGCCCTGCGTGGCCTGCGTCGTGATCGCCTGATACCCCGTGATTCCTACATCGTGCCAAGCGACGGTTTCCGCAGCCAGTTCTGGCCCGTAGGCGCGAACCTCCTGAACGCCGCGCCCGCGGTACAGGTCCAGCTTCAGGTCGCCCCGGAACCAACCCCTGTTGTCGAACCCGTGGTTGAACCTCAGCCCGTTTTCGAGCCCGATGAAACGCCGCGTGAGGCCCGCGCCAGCGAGGCCAAACTGACCCGTGACGAACGCAAGGAGCTGCAAAGCTGGCTGAAGTGGGCCGGCTTCTACAACTCCGCCATCGACGGCGCCTTTGGCCGCGGCACCCGCGCCTCCATGGCGGCATGGCAGGGTGCAAACAACTTTGACCAGACCGGCGTCATGACCACCCGCCAGCGGGCCCTGCTGCGCGAACAGTATTTTGCCCCGATCAAGGAAGTCGGGCTGAAAACTATCTCGAACAATCGTGCAGGCATCGAAATGCTGCTGCCGATGGCGTTCCTGAAACGCTCCGGCCCCGACTATCCCTTCGTGCATTTCGACGCCACGGGCGAGCTGCCGGCCAAGGCGCTGCTGATCTCGCAGGAAGGCGACCAGAACACCCTGTTCGGCCTCTATGACATCATGCAGACGCTGGAAATCGTGCCCCTGACCGGTGCGCGCGAACGCAAGAAAGACAGTTTCACGCTGATTGGTCAGAACGACAAGATCATCTCCTATACCGAAGCCACCCTGAAAAACGGTCGGATCAAGGGCTTCACCCTTGTCTGGCCACAAGGTGACGAGGAGCGCCGCACCCGCGTGCTTGACGAGATGAAAGCCTCGTTCAAACGCATCCCCGGCGTGCTTGATCCCTCGGCTGGCAGCAACGCCGCGCAGGACATCGACCTCCTGTCGGGCCTCGATATCCGCAAGCCCAAGATGTCGCGCTCCGGCTTCTTCGTGAACAAGGCAGGCGTAGTGATCACCACCGCCGAAGCCGTTCAGGGTTGCTCGCGCCTCACCATCGAACGCGACTATGCCGCTGAGCTTCTGGGCGTGAACGACACCCTCGGCCTCGCCGTGCTGCGCCCCAAGGAAGCCCTGGTTCCGCAGACCGTCGCCGCGCTGCTGCAAGGGGATGCGCGTCTGCAAAGTGAAGTGGCCGTCGCCGGCTATTCCTACGAGGGCGTTCTCGGCGCCCCCAGCCTCACCTTTGGCCGTCTGGCCGACATCAAGGGCCTCTATGGCGAGCCGGAAATCAAACGCCTCGCCCTCACGGCCCTGCCGGGTGATGCAGGCGGCCCGATCTTCGACACCGACGGCTCGGTGATGGGCATGTTGCTGCCCAAACCGCAGGGCGGCGCGCGCCAGTTGCCCGGTGACGTCAGCTTTGCCGCTGGCTCTGACGCGATCCGCCAGGTCCTGTCCGAAGCAGGCATCAACGCCCAGTCCCGCACCTCCGGCGTCGCAATGGCCCCCGAAGACATCACCCGCATGGCCGCCGGCCTGACCGTGCTTGTCAGCTGCTGGAACTGATCAACTTTCGACCAAAGCAAAAGGCCGGGGACATCTCCCCGGCCTTTTTCGTTTCCGCCAGCACGCCCTACCCCGCCGGACGCCAAGACCCTAGCCCGCGCTCAAAACAGGTGTCATGTGGATCAGCGTCGGACGATCCGCTGCCAGCGCGGCTCCCAGCGCCGCCTGCAATTCCTCAATCGTCTGCGGTGCCGTGCTCAGGGCACCATAGGCCTCGGCCAGCTTGCAGAAGTCAGGGTTCATCGCGACCACGGCATTGGGCGCGATCTGGCTGGCCACCATGCTGTCCTCGATCTCTTTAAGCTTGCCGTTGTCCCACAACAGGATCGGCAACGGCAGGCCCAGTTCAACCGCCGTTCCCAACTCCTGAATCGTGTATTGGAAACCATAGTCTCCAGCCACACAGACCGTCGGCAACCCAGGGCGGGCCACAGCCCCACCGATTGCCGCCGGCAAAGCATATCCAAGCGTGCCGAACCCGGTGGGGTGGTGCCAGTGCCCTGCACGCGGCATGTCCCAGACCTCCTTGGCGACATAGGCAAACTGGGTCATGTCGGAATAGACCATCGCATCCTCGGGCATCACGGCCCGAAGCGCATCACAGATATCGGCGATACCGGGGCGTTCCGAATCCGTCTCGGCACGGAACCGCGCCTTTGCCGCTGCAATCTCACTGACGTCCCACTTTGGTGCGATCTCATAACCAAGCGCAGCCAGCAGCGCCACTGAGAACGCACCCGCGTCCGCATGGATTACCCGCTCCGCCCGGTGCTCATCACCCAGCACCTCCGGATCAATGTCCACCCGCACAAGCGTTCCTTCATGCCCCAACTCGTTGCGCCACAGATCACATTCCGAAAGCTCTGTGCCAATCGCAATCACAAGGTCCGCCTGCCGGATCTGACTCACGCTATCGGGGCGCCCAAGATAGCAGCCAAAGCTCAGCGGGTTGTCCGCCGCCAGAAGCCCGCCACCGGCATAGGTCGTAAAGCCCGCCGCACCGGTCCGCGCCAGAAGCGCCGCTGCGTCGGCCTCGGCCCCGTCGCGCACCATGCCGCCGCCAAAGATGAACATCGGTTTCTTGGCCGCCAGCACATCCGCCGCCAGACCGCTGACATCTCCAGGCTGGCGCAGCCCTGCTGCCGCATCGACACCGGGCGCCTCCGGGGCCCCTTCTGCAACGGCCCCCAACAGCGCGATCGGCACCTGCATGTGCTTGGGACGTTTGCGCTCGGTGCGGAACTCGGTCAGCGCCCGGTCAATCAACCCATAGGCCGCCTGCGCCGTGCGTGCCTCTTCCGACCAGTCACAGACCGTACCCGCCGCGGCCCGCTGATCCAGCATCTGGTGCAACTGCCCCCGACGCGCCGCGGTCTCGTCCAGACATGAGGAAATCGCCAAAACGGACACACTATCGGAATAGGCCTGCCCCAGCGCCGTCATCGCGTTGCACAATCCCGGCCCGGTGATCACATAGCACACTCCCGGCTTGCCGGTCGCACGCGCATAGCCGTCCGCCATGAAAGCGGCCCCCTGCTCATGGCGCGCAAGCACGTGACGAATGCCCGCTTCCTCGATCCCGCGGTACATCTCTACGTTATGCACCCCCGGAATACCAAAAATCGTATCGACACCCCGCGCTTTCAGCATGTGGGAAATCTGCGCACCAAGGGGGCGCATTACGTCCGTGTTCGCTGCCATGTCAGGCTCTCCAGAATTGTGTGGTGAGAATGGCGTAAACCGCCAGGAGTTCGAGACGCCCGATCAGCATCCCCGCCGCGAGCAGCCACTTGGCCGTATCGTTGAGGCTCGCGAAATTGCCAGAGGGGCCGATGGTGTCGCCAAGGCCCGGACCAATATTGGCCAGCGCCGCAGCCGCCCCGGAAAGCGCTGTGGTGAAATCAAGGCCGGTCATGCCCAGCAGAACCGCCAGAACACCCAGCGTCACGGTAAAGAAGACAAAGAAACTCATGACCGAGTTCAACACGTCCTCGTCCACGCGCCGCCCGTCATAGCGCGGCGTGAACACGCCCCGCGGCTGCTGGATCGCAAGCACCTGCACCTTGATCGACGAAAACAGAAGCTGATAGCGGAACACCTTGATGGAACAGGCCGTCGATCCCGCACAGCCGCCAATCAGGCCGGTAAAGAACAGAACCGCCACCGGAAACCCGCCCCACATCATGTAGTCGGCACTCGCATAGCCGGTGCCGGTCAGGATTGAGACCGAGTTGAACAGAACCTTGCGGAATCCTTCCTCGGTCTGCACGTCCCGTGCCAGGATCTGCCAGGTCAGGATCATTGCAACGATCACCGCTGCGGTCATGAAAAACGCCCTGATCTGGCTGTCCATGAACAGCGGCTTGGCAGAGCCCGCCGTCAGTTGCACGAAGCGCACGAAGGGCAGCGCCGCCAGCATCATGAACACCACCGAGACATATTCGCTTCCGGCGGAAAACGCTCCGAACGAGGCGTCATAGTTGGCAAATCCACCGGTCGCGATGGTGGTCATGGAATGCACGATGGCATCAAAGGCATTCATCCCCGTGATCACATAGGCCAGCGCGCACAATGCCGTCAGGGCAAGGTAGATCACCGAGATACGCGAAGAAATCTCGGTCGCCCTCGGCAGGATTTTCCCAAAGGTGTCAAACCCTTCCGAGCGGAAGATCTGCATCCCGCCAACCCGCAGTTCCGGCAGGAAAACCATCGCGACAACAATGATCCCGATCCCGCCCAGCCATTGCAGCAACCCGCGCCACAACAGCATCCCCTTGGGCATTTCGTCCAGCCCCGAGAACACCGTCGACCCCGTGGTCGTCAGCCCTGACATCGCTTCAAAGAACGCATCCACCAACCGCGCCTCGGTGACCCCAAACAGAAAGGGCAGCGCCCCGAACATCGGCAGGGCAAGCCACACACCGGTGGTCAGAAGAAAGGTCTGCTGGATGGTAAGCCCACTGCCTTTGCCCGACTGGCACGACAGCGCCACAAGGCCGCCGGTCAGCACAGTCAGGATGGCACTTTGAAGAAAGGCCGGCCAATGGCCGTTGCCCTCGACCATGTCCACCAGCATCGGCAGAAACATGGCAAGGCCGAGGATGGCCACAAGAAGGCCGATCACATATCCGACAGGTCGCAAGTCCAACATGAGGCCGAGCGTTGGCCGTTGTTCCGCCCTGTGTCAAGCACCCAGACCACGACCCCGATGCCCGACGGGTCAGGGCAAACACCCCACACGCCTTATGGCATTCATTTCCGGCCGAAAATCCCGCAAGGAAACGCCCCTCCCCGCAATGCCATGATCGCCGCTGCCGAATGGCATACGAAACTGACGTGAACAGGAAAATTTCAGCGCGCGCCCCCGCCAAGCAGGTCGGCAAAGACAAAGGCCGGAATATCCGCGCGGTTCATACCCATATAGGCCAGTTCACAATCGCTCAGCGCATCAAGGGCATAGGCCTCATGCAGGCGTCTGCGCCGTTCCGTGCCCGCATTGAACCCCATGCCCTGGCTTGCAAGGAACATGTCGATCCGCTGCAACAGGCGGCCGGCGCGAAATTCGATGTCTGGTTCGTCTTCGTTCATTGGAAACCTCCGTCCTGGACGCTCTGGTTTCCTCCCACAGGCCTATTCTAGCGCAAAACACCCTCCGGGCGGTTAACAATTCCGCGACAAGACACGCCCTGTTGCGGTCGTGCAGCACCGCCGCACGACTGTTTCACCGAAGATTGCCTTGGAAACAGGCTTAACCGACGTGGAACAGGGTGTTGAACAGCTTGGGGTCAATGCTGGTCATGGCAAACAGCGGACCTTCGGTCAGCACCGACACCGCATCGTGGCTGTGTAGGCTCTCCTGATGGCTCGCGATCACCCGGAAGTCCCCAACCCGCGGATCGGCCTTCAGCTTTTCGCAGAACAGGCGCGCTGCATCTTCCACGAAGATCGGGTTCGCCGCATTCAACTCGGCAAAGGCCTGTTCATCTTCGCGTTTCACCATCACCTGCGTTTCCGTCGGAACGGCATCACGCGCCATGTCGATCATGTCCTCGAACCAAAGGCGGTCGCCCGGCACGCTTTGCACCGAAATCCGCGCCACAGACCGTTGCGAGTGCGGTGTCGCCAACTGCCCCCGCGCCATCCGCGCATGTTCACTCAACTCAAGCGAACAGGGGCAGGTCGAGGAATAGACATAGTCAAGGTGCATGATCTTGTGGCGCTGGCCATTCACCATCACCTTCTCGAGCGCGATGTCGTAATACTGGTAGCCCGACAGCCCCGACCGCAGCGATTCAATCCGCATCGGATAAGAAAACCGCATCTGGATACGTGCATCCAGACTTTCGAGGTCCGTCACATAATCCGCCAACGCCGCTTCCAGCACATCGAAACTGAAGGTCTTTTCCGCGTGCTTGTAGAAAGACCGCATGATGCGCGACATGTTGATGCCCTTCTTGTTGGCATCAAGGCTCACCGTCCCGGTCACGCTGGTCTCAAGGGTGATATCGGTCTCGCTGTCACGGGTATGGAACCGGATCGGCAGGCGGAAATTCGAAATCCCCACGTGCTGGATCAACTGCTTTTCACCACGGATCAGGCTCGAAGGACCATTCTGCAAATCCGGCAAGGTCTTGCGATAGGCCTCGTCGACCACGAAATCCGCCGGATAGTCGCGGCTCAGGTCCGGATAGTTCGACAGCGGCTGATCCGGCAACAGACGTGCAATCGCCGGGTCCAGCTCGGCAATCTCGGTCGGTGTCGCCTTGGCCGCCCATGCGCGCAACTGCGCCAAAGCCTCTGCGGCCTCGCGGCGTTCGGTTTCACCCGTGTTTTCCGGAACCTGAATGTTCATTTGCCTTGCCTTTCGCGTCCTGCGATCAGTCTAACTTAACGGATTGCACACTGAATTTCCAATTTCGAAAGCCCATGCACCGTTAGCGACGTCTTTTTTGCTTCGATTCCCGACAGTTTGCCGCAAACAGGCTTGATTGCCCTGACGTTCCCTCGGCACCCTGCCCCCAACAGGAGGACCAATGCGCGACATTATCGATCTCGAAACCTACCCGCTTGACCGACCCGAAAGCCCCGAGTGGCAGGCGCTGGTGGCACGCTGCAAAGCCGATCTCGCCCGTGACGGCATGTTCAATCTTCCTGGCCTAATGTTTCAAGAGGTTGCCCAGACCACGGCCACAGCCCTTGCGCCACGTTTCGAGACCGAGTCCTTTCTTCATGAACGTGAACACAACATCTACTTCCAGAAGTCCATCCCCGACCTGCCCGTAGATCACCCTGCGCTGACCCGTTTCAAGACCTCAAACCTCACACTCTGCGCCGACCAACTGGGCCAGAACGCCCTGATGCGCCTCTATGAATGGCCGTCCTTCGCCCGCTTCCTCGCGGCAACAATGGACAAGCCCGAATTGCACACAATGGCGGATCCCCTCGCCCGTGTGAACGTCATGTCCTACGACGCGGGTCAGGCGCTGAACTGGCACTTCGACCGCTCGGAATTCACAACAACGATGCTGATTCAGGCCCCTGATCAGGGCGGCGAATTCATCTACCGCACCGACCTGCGCAGCGAAGACGATCCCAACTACGAAGGTGTCGCAAACATGCTGCGCGGGGGTGATCCCGACGTCCAGAGCCTGACCTTGTCGCCCGGCACCCTGAACGTCTTCCGAGGCAAGAACACGCCACACCGGGTTGCCCCGGTCTCCGGCCCGAGGGCCCGGATCATCGCCGTGTTCTCTTTCTTCGACCGCCCCGACGTGGTGTTCACCGAAGAGGAACAGCGCGGCTTCTACGGCCGCGCCGCCACTCAGGCCTGATCCAACGCCTGCTTGATGTCGGCCACGAGATCGTCGGCATCTTCAAGGCCGATCGAGAACCGCACAAGACCCGGCGTAATGCCAAGCTCGACCTTCTGGTCATCGGGCAACCGCTGGTGCGTGGTGGTCGCGGGGTGGGTCGCAATCGACTTGGCATCGCCAAGGTTGTTCGAAATCACCGCCACGTTCAGCGCGTTCAGGAACCGGAACGCCGCCGCCTGGCCGCCCTTGATGTCGAGCGACACAACCGTACCGCCCTTGCCACCCAGCTGCGTCTGCACCAATGCGTTCTGCGCGTGCCCCTTCAGCCCCGGATAAATCATCCGCTCGAGCTTTTCATGCCCGTCCAGCGCCTCGGCCACCTTCAGCGCGCTCTCGGCCTGTGCCCGCACCCTGAGGTCAATGGTCTCAAGACCCTTCAGCATCACCCAGGCATTGAACGGCGACATGCTGCCACCCGTATGTTTCATGTAAGGCTCGACCGTGCCACGAATGAACTCCTGCGTCCCGAGGATCACGCCACCAAGGGCGCGCCCTTGCCCGTCAATGTGCTTGGTCGCGGAATAGATCACCACATCCGCCCCCTGCTCGATCGCCTTCGAGAAGACCGGCGTCGAAAAGACGTTGTCCACCACGACTACCGCGCCCACCGAATGGGCAATCTCGGCCACCGCGGCCACGTCGATCACTTCCAAGGTGGGGTTCGACATGGATTCGAAAAACACGACCTTGGTGTCCTCGCGCACCGCAGCGCGCCACGCATCCAGATCGGTGCCATCCACCAGCGTTACTTCGACACCAAAACGGCGAAGGATGTCTTCGAGAATATAGAGACAGGAGCCAAACAGCGCCCGCGCCGCAACCACATGGTCACCCGCCTTCAGCAGGGACATCAGCGCCCCGTTCACCGCCGCCATGCCCGAGGCCGTGGCAAAGGCATCCTCTGCCCCTTCCAAAAGCGCAATCCGCTCTTCGAACATCGCAACCGTGGGGTTGCCGTAACGGGCATAGATGAATTCGTCCTCGCCGGTCTTGATGAACCGCGCCTCGGCCTGCTCGGCCGTGTCATAGACAAATCCTTGGGTCAGAAAGATCGCTTCGCTGACTTCGTTGTACTGGCTCCGGCGGGTTCCGCCATGCACCAGGTTCGTGCGTGTTTTCCAATCGCTCATTGTCGTCTCCTTGGGCTCCCAACGCCCAAACAAAAAACCCCCGTCGGCCAAGCGAACAGGGGTTTCCTTCGTCCTGACCTCTTTAGCGGCATGTTTAACGTGGCCCGCAATCCGGTAACAAATCGCCACGAGGCAGGGTCTTAGAGCGATGCTGCAGTTTGGTCAACACCGTCACGCAGCTGTAACCGGACTTTCATCATAGATACGCAAACATTCTGTTTACCGCACACAAGATCTAGTGGAGGCCCTGAGATGCCGGTCATACGGATCAACGCGGACGGCGCGACACCCGCCCTGCACGGGGCACCCCACCCGCTCGGGCCGACACTCGAACGGGCGCTGGCGCACCCCGGCCCGATCGTGGTCATGGTACACGGCTACAAGTTCCGCCCGCACGATCCGGTCCACTGCCCACACACCCATATCTTCTCGCTGGGCGACACCAACACCTGCCCCAAGGCGCTCAGCTGGCCCCGCCACCTCGGTTTCGGGCGCGGCAACGGCAGCGAGGGCCTCGCCATTGCCTTCGGTTGGCAGGCACGTGGCAGCCTCTGGCAGGCCCGCGACAGTGCCGAACGCGCCGCCATCGCCCTAGCCGATCTGGTTGGCCGCCTGCGCCGCATCGCGCCGAACCGCCGAATTAACATCATCGCCCATTCCCTTGGCGCACATCTCTCGCTCACCGCGATCCGGCGCATGCAGGCCGGCGATCTTGCCCGCGTCATCCTGCTGAACGGCGCCGCCTACCAGGGCCACGCCACCGCCGCCCTCGAAAGCGCGGCAGGCCAAACTTGCGAACTCTTCAACGTGGTCAGCCACGAGAACGCCCTCTACGACAGCCTGTTCGAATGCGTCCTGCGCCCCGACATCCGCCACGACCGCGCGCTGGGGCGCGGTTTCAGCGCCCCGAATGCCCTGACCCTGCGCCTGGACGCCCCCGCAACCCTTGCCCGCCTTGCCGCCCTTGGGTTTCCGGTCGCGGCGCGTGCGCACTGGCACTGCCACTGGTCCACCTACCTGCGCCCAGGCGTCTTTCCCCTCTACCAGGGCCTGCTGCGCACCCCGGAACGCACACCGCTCCGGCACCTCGAAAACCTGCTCTCCGCCCCCGCCCCGCCCCCGTCATCGCAGGAAAGTGAGCGCGGCTGGAAATTCCCCACCTTGTCCGCCGCGATGAAACAGGCATCATGACGGCAACCTGACCGGGGAGCCCTGCATGATCGATCTCTACTTCTGGCCCACACCCAACGGATGGAAAGTCTCCGTCGCGCTCGAGGAAATGGGCCTCGACTACGAAACCCACCTCATTAACATCGCAACCGGCGATCAGTTTGCCGAAGACTTCCTCGCGATCTCTCCCAACAACAAGATGCCCGCGATCACCGATCACGACGGACCGGGCGGCGAGCCGATCTCGGTCTTCGAATCCGGCGCCATCCTGCAATACCTCGCCCGCAAGACCGGCCAGTTCGGCGGCACCACCGAACGCGAGCGCGTCGCGGTCGACCAATGGCTGATGTGGCAGATGGGCGGCCTCGGCCCGATGGCCGGACAGGCCCACCACTTCCTGAAATACGCCCCGGCAATGGACCCGCCCCACGACCTTCCCTACGCCAAGAACCGCTACCGCACCGAGGTTGCCCGCCTCTACGGCGTGCTGGACAAGCAACTGGCGCAAAACGAATTCGTCGCGGGCGATTTCTACTCCATCGCCGACATGTCGATCTGGGGCTGGGCCTCGCTCTGGGAAGGTCAGCAACAGACGCTCGAGGACAAACCCCACTTCGCCCGCTGGCTCGACCAGATGGCGGCCCGCCCCGCCGTCCAACGGGGCCGCGCCCTGCACGCCGACAAACGCGGCGACCTGCGCAAGGACAAGGCCTCGCACGATCTCTTGTTCCGGCAAAAATAAAGGGGCGACACTGCCCCTTCTTCTTGGCCCCAGTACCTCGGGGTGAATTGCCCCGGCAGGGGCAAGAGGGGCAGCGCCCCTAGCCTTCGTCTTCCTCCAGCGCATAGCGCTGGAACAGGCCCGCCTGCGACATCAGGAAGACAAACAGGATCGCCGGAAACCCGAAAGTCTCAATCTTGACCCAGGCCTCCTCGGACATGTTGCGCCAGACCAGTTCGTTGCCGATGGCCAGCAAGATGAACAGCACGAACAACCGCCGGGTCAGGATCATCCAGCCCTCCAGCGTCATCGGGATCAGCTCGCCGATCACGTAGGACAGGTAGGATTTCCCCTGTACCAGGCCAATGCCCAGAAGCGCCGCCATGAACCCATAGACGATGCTGGTTTTCATCTTGAAGAACCGCTCGTCATTGAACCAGGCGGTCAGCCCGCCAAAGAAGATCACCATGAAGGCGGTAAAGACCTGCATCCGGCTGAGGTGTCCGGTCAGCCGCCACAGCACCGCCATCGCCACCAGCAGGATCGGCACGAAGACCAGCGCCGCAATGATGAAACCGGAATACTCGGTCCCACCGATGACAAAACTCTCATCCTTGATTTTCAGGTAGATCAGGAAAAAGGCAATGGTCGGCCCCAGCTCAAGCACCTGCTTAAGGATCGGGTTCACGGGTTTGGGCGTATTCTGGTCAGTCATTTCTGCTCCTATCCTGCCACCTCAACTATCACAGCCCCCGCTGCGATCAAGCTCATCAGCGCAATGCGGCGCGGCCCCACCGTCTCGCGCAGCACCAGCCAGCCAATCAGGGCCGCAAACACCGGCGATGTCTCGCGCAGAACCGCCGCCTCGCCCACCTTGCCCAGCCGCGTCGCCAGCATGACCGACCCGAAACTGCCATAGGCCACCAGCGCCCCGGCCAACCCCTTCCACATCAGCGGCCCGATCTCGGGGCGATGCTGCATGTTGCGCCAGCGCAGCGCCGCAATCACCGGAAAATCCACCGCCGTCACAAGAAAAAACCACGCCAGAAAGGTAAAGGGATCAGGCGTCGCGCGAATGCCATAGGCATCATATGTCGTGTAGATCGCCACCAGCGCCCCGGTCCCCACCGCCAGCCAGAGCGCCGGCATCAGGGTCTCGCGCCCGGTTTCGATGTGGATCAGGTTATAGACCGCCAGACCGAAAATCCCCGCCAGCAGCACCAGCACCCCAAGCCATTGTCCAAGCGAGAAACTCTCGCCAAAGATCACCCAGGCCCCGATCACCGTGAAAAGAGGGCCTGTACCGCGCACCACCGGATAGACCACCGTGAACGCCCCGCGCGAATAGGCCAGCGCCATGCCCAGCTTGTAGACAAAGTGAATGACCAGTGCGCCCAGCAAGAGCCACCACACATTGCCCTCAGGCCAGGGCACGAGAAACAGGGCAATCGGCAGCGACAGCACGAACAGCCAGATATCAATCGCCCCGCGCGATAGCCACGGATCATGCCGCCCCTTCTGGAGCGCACCGAATACCGCGTGCAAAAAGGCTGCCAGCAACGCCAGAACAAGCGCCATCTGCTCTCCCGTCGGGGTACCTTCGAGAGAGACCAGCCATTCACTCATAAGGAGAAACTCTTGTTCGGGGCCGCAGCGCCTGCCCGCCTATCAACTCTTGAGACCGGTCAGCGCCGCCGCGAATTCCTCGGGATCGAAAGGCGCGAGATCGTCGATCTGTTCGCCAACACCAATGGCATGGATCGGCAGTCCGAACTTGTCGGCCAGCGACACGAGGATGCCGCCCTTGGCGGTGCCGTCCAGCTTGGTCATCACAAGCCCCGACACATCCGCGAGCTTCTGGAAGGTTTCGACCTGGCTCACCGCGTTCTGCCCCGTCGTGGCATCCAGCACCAACAGCGTGTTATGCGGTGCGTTCTCGTCTTTCTTGCGGATCACCCGCACGATCTTGGCAAGCTCTTCCATCAGGTCCTGACGGTTCTGCAACCGGCCCGCCGTGTCGATCATCAACAGGTCGGCCCCGTCTTCCTGCGCCTTGGTCATCGCATCAAAGGCAAGGCTCGCAGGGTCCGACCCTTCCGGCGCGGTAAGAACCGGCACACCGGCACGTTCGCCCCAGACCTGCAACTGCTCGACCGCCGCCGCACGGAAGGTGTCGCCTGCCGCGATCACAACCGATTTCCCCGCCGCGCGGAACTGGCTGGCCAGCTTGCCGATGGTCGTGGTCTTGCCCGACCCGTTCACGCCCACCACCAGCACCACCTGCGGCGTAGTGGGATAAAGCGGCATCGGACGCGCCACCGGCTCCATGATGCGTGACACTTCCTGTGCCAGAAGACGTTTGATCTCATCCGTCGACAGGCGCTTGCCAAAACGACCCTCGGCAATGTTCGCCGTCACCCGAAGCGCCGTTTCCACGCCCATATCCGAAGCGATCAGCAGCTCTTCCAACTGCTCCAGCATGTCATCGTCCAGAACCCGCTTGACCACCGGCGCGGCACCACCCCGCCCGGTCAGACGGGCCAGAATACCCGGCTTAGGCGTGGCTGGCTCGGAGGCTGCAACAGGTTCCGGCACAACGTCCGGCTCGGGAGTTACCTCGGGCACACGCTCTGGCGCGGGCTCCGGGTCGGCGACGGGTTCGTCCTCGACAACCGGCTCCGGCGCGGTCTCGACAACACCCTCTTCCATGGCCTCATCGGCCGCAACTTCCTCGCCACCTTCTTCGATGATGGCATCCAGCCCCTCTTCTAGTTTCGAAGAGGATTTGAAGAGACGGGTTTTCAGTTTGTTGAAAAAGGACATGAGAGCTCGCTTGAATGACAAGCTACCTTTAGCTAATCGGAAATGCAGTGAAAAGGGGGGCAACCGCGCACCCCGTCATATTGCTTAGTGCAAGTTAGGAGGACAAAGTGATTGATCGTGAAACACGGGCCCTGAGCCGCGACGAACACACTACTGATCAATCCGGACTGTCCGCGCCCTTCGGATCTCACGCCCCCAGCGCCATCCAGCGCTTCCTGATCGGCCTGACCCGCAACACCATCCTCAGCCGCGGCAAGCTGCGTTATCGCATGAGCCTCTTGACCTATCGCTTCGGCAAACCGCTCGACATTCGCCGCTTCGGCGCCTGTTTCCGCATCGGCCTGCATTCCAACCTGATCGAATATGGCCTGCTGATGCGCCCCACCTACAACAAGACCGAACTCGACTTCCTGACCGCCAACCTGGGGGAAGGCAAGGTGGCCATCGACATCGGCTCCAACATCGGCCTCTACAGCCAGCCGATGGCCCTGACCGGCGCGCATACTGTGTCGATTGACGCGAACAAGGCGATGGTTGATGCCTTGAACTTCAACGCCAACGCCACGGGCCTCAAGACCATTGATGTGATCCATGCTGCCGTGGGCGATACCGATGGCATGGCCAGCCTGCGCATCCATGCCGATGACGTGGCCATCGTGAATGTGGTCGAAGACGCAGAAGGCGACGTGCCGATCCGCCGCCTCGACCGCATTCTCGCAGAACAGGGCATCACCCGCGTCGACTCCCTCAAGATCGATGTGGAAGGCCACGAAGACCTCGCGCTCGCCCCCTTCCTCGAATCCGCTGAGGGCGACATGATCCCCGACCGTATCGTCATCGAACGTGTCGGACCCGACGACTACCCGGCCTGCACCGCGGCCTTTGAACGCCTCGGCTACAAATGCGTCGGCCGCACCCGCATCAACTCGCTTTATCAGCGCGACGCGGAATAACCCTTCATCAGAACAGGGGTTTCTGCCACCCGGCCCCGGCCAGGATGGCAAACTGTCCGCCTGCGTAAAGCACCCAAAGCGCCACCGACGCCGGCACCTGCCAGCGCGACCCTGCCTCCATACGGAACAGCTGAATCGACAGGATCGTGTCAGATGCCAGGAAGGCAAAGGCCCCCAGCGTCGCAAGGATCATCCCCGGCAGCCCCAGCGCCAACAGCCCCATCACCGCAATCAGCACCACGTAAACACGGACTGGCCACCGCATATCTCCGGTGTACGGCGCCAGCCACCATTCCGTCGACAAGGCAAACAGGATCACCAGCACCGGAAGCATCGGCACCTCGAAAGCGCCGGTAATCCCCCCGGCCAGCCCCCAGAAATGCAGGATATAGAGAACATGGGCCAGGGCGAAGGCCACCAGCCCCACAAGAAACGGCCTCTCGCCATCCCGCGACAGGGCAATATCGCCAACGGCTGACATGAACAAAGCCCCCACGACAAAGGGATTGGCAAAGCTCACCAAACCAGCCCCGGCAAAGGACAAGAGCGGCACCGATTTGACGACGGTCTTGGCCACCGACGGCCCGCGATAGCAAAAGACCGCTGCATAGATCACGGCCGCAAGACAGCCCAGCACCAACAAACCAAAACGCGCCGACTGACGCAGTGCAATCTCTTCCATCAGGGTCATAGGCAGTCCTCCTTGCGCTGACCTTAGACAAGCGCGCCCGTCAATGTCTCCCGTTACATGGCGGAACCCCCGCCAGCCACGAGATTCGACGCTCCACACCCAAGTTTTCCTTGGGGTGTCACCTCCCTGTCGGGTAAATGTCGGGGGCCTGTCGTGGCGTGGCGACACACGGATTTGCGATAAGCGGTTTAGAACAGAAGGAATATTGCACGTGATTGTACGAAAGCTTCGCTTGGACAAGGGCCTCTCGCAGGAACAACTTGCCGAAATGTCCGGGATCAGCACCCGCACGCTCCAGCGCATCGAACGCGGAGCAAACGCAAGCCCGGAGACCCTCAAGTGCATCGCCGCTGTTCTGGAAACCGATTTTTCAGACCTCCGAAAGGAACAGGACATGCCTATTGAACAAAGCGCCCCCATTCTTCCCGACCTCGCAACCGAAGAGCGCGAGGCCATGGAATACGTACGCGACATCAAATCCTTCTACATGCACGCGGCCACCTACGGCGCCGTCATGGTTCTTCTGCTGATCATCAACCTTGCCACAAGCCCCGGGTATTTCTGGGCGATCTGGCCGATGCTGGGCTGGGGTATTGGTGTCGCCGCCCACGGCCTCAGCGTTTTCGAAGTTGTCGACCTCTTCGGCCGCGACTGGGAAAAACGCCAGATCGAAAAGCGTATGCGCCGCTAAGGCCTACCCCTTCCAAGGAATTGAAATCATGGACCTTCTTCAAGGCATCGCATCCGGTGCCCCGCTCTGGGTATGGCCGCTGTTCATCGGCCTCGTGCTACTGGGCCTGCAATCCACCCGCACGCGCAACGTGTCCCGCGCGATGTTCTACGGCCTGCCCTTTCTCGGGTTGATCACCCTCAACAGCGCAGCCCGCCTGCCCAACCCCGGCTTCGTCTGGCCCTGCTTCATGTTCGGCTTCCTCTCCGGGGCCTATATCGCCCACGGCCTACAATCCCGCTGGCTGCTCGGGCGCGACGGCACCCGCCTCAGGGTCTCCGGCGAATGGTTCACCTTTGCCGTCCTTATGGTGATGTTCTGGGCCAATTTCGCGGCGGGCACCCTGCGCGCCGTGGCACCGGCGGCCTATGACAGCCCCGAATTCCTCGCCCCTTTCACCCTCGTGATCGCCTTTGCTTCCGGCAGCTTCCTCGGTCGCTCGATCCGCGCCCTGCGCTTCAAAGGGTCCCTGCAATAACAAAACGCCCCGCACAATCGGCGGGGCGCTTTTCAACCTGGTTTTGACCGGCCTCAGATCTCGTCGGCAAAGTGCTTGATGGTCAGACGGATCGGGTTCGGCGCCGCCTGGCCCAGACCACAGATCGACGCATCCACCATGGCCGCGCTCAGCTCTTCCAGAAGACCGGTGTCCCACTTGTCCTGGCTCATCAGCTTCACGGCTTTTTCACAGCCCACGCGGCAAGGCGTACACTGGCCACAGCTTTCGTCCTCGAAGAAACGCAGCATGTTCAGCGCCGCCTGTTTCGCACTGTCCTTGTCCGACAGAACAACCACGGCGGCAGACCCGATAAAGGTGCCGTGCGGTTGCAGGGTGTCAAAGTCCAGCGGGATGTCATTCATCGACGCCGGCAGCAGGCCCGACGACGGACCACCCGGCTGATAGGCCTTGAAGGCGTGACCATCCAGCATGCCACCACAGGCCTCGATGATATCGGTGATGGTCGAACCGGCCGGCAGAAGATGCACGCCGGGGTTCTTGACGCGCCCCGAAACCGAATAGCTGCGCAGACCGGTGCGGCCGTTCTTTTCAACCGAGTTCAGACACTCCGGCCCCTCGCGGTTGATCTTGCAGACCCAGTACAGGGTCTCGACGTTGTGCACGAGGGTCGGGCGGCCAAAGATACCCACCTGCGCCACGAAGGGCGGACGGTGACGCGGCTCGCCACGCTTGCCTTCGATCGACTCGATCATCGCGCTTTCTTCACCGCAGATATAGGCCCCCGCGCCACGGCGCAGATCGATGTAGCCGGCCTCGACGATTCCTGCCGCTTCCAGAGCCGCAATTTCACGGCGCAGGATTTCCAGAACAGCCGGATATTCGTCACGCATGTAGATGAACGCCTTTTCGGCCTCCACCGCCCAGGCCGCCATCAGCATACCCTCAAGGAAGATATGCGGCGTGCGCTCGAGATAGTAACGGTCCTTGAAGGTCCCCGGTTCGCCTTCGTCGCCATTCACGGCAAGATAACGCGGGCCTTCATTGGCGCGCACGAAGCCCCACTTGGTGCCCGACGGGAAACCCGCGCCACCCAGACCGCGCAGACCGGCTTCTTTCACCTTGGCCTGAACCGCTTCCCAGTCGCCGTTGGCGCGCAGGTCTTTCAGAACCGCATAGCCACCCTCGGCCTCATAGGCCGCGAAATCCTCGTAATCGGGGATATGCGCGTGGGTGTCATCCGCCGCAATCGCCGCCTGCACCTTCTCGGGGGTGGCGTGGTCGATGTGGTTGTGGCCGATTTCCAGCACCGGCGCAGTATCGCAACGGCCCATGCAGGGCGCACGCACCACGCGCACGTCCGACGGGTCCAGCCCGTCTTCCAGAGCCTTCTGCAACTGTTCGGCGCCGGCAAGTTCGCACGACAGCGAATCGCAGACCCGGATGGTCAGCGACGGCGGCGGGGTTTCCCCCTCTTTCACCACGTCGAAATGGGCATAGAACGAAGCAACTTCGTAAACTTCTGCCTGACCGATGCGCAGCTCTTCCGCCACAGCGCGCATATGCGCAGCCGACAAATGGCCATATTCATCCTGAATCAGGTGCAGGAACTCGATCAGCAGATCGCGGGTGCGCGGGCGATCACCCAGCAGCGCCAGCACCTCTGCATGTGCGGTATCATCAAGCTGACGTCCTTTCGGGGTTTTGCGCCCCTTGCCTTTGCCTGACTTCCAGATGCCTTTCTTGGACTCGTCCAATGCCATTGCGGCCCCCTTGAGCTTGGTATTGGCGGCACACTAGCGTTTTCCGCGTCCCACAGGCGTGGTCAAAAACGACATGCAGGCGACTGTATGCGTTCGTATATCCCAAAGCCTCTCGTTACGGCTCCGGATTGTATCCCTTACCGGACTATGCGCTAATATGCGAAACCCGCCAAACTCAAGAAAGCGTCGCGATGATCTGGTTTACCGTGGCAACACTTCTGCCGGTTGCCCTCCTTGCCCTCGCGGGCCTTGCAGGCGGCCTCTGGTGCCTTCTCGCCCTCCTGTACCTCACCGCCTTTACCTACCTGATGGACCGCATCGTTCAGGGCGCCGTTGCCCGACGCGGTGCCGATGGCGAGTTTCCGGTAGGCGAACCCCTCGCGATCACTCTCGGCCTTGCCCATATCTGCCTGATATTCATCGCAGTCTTTGCCATCGGCGGCGACAACGGCCTGAGCGCGGGCGAACGGATCGCCTGTTTCATCGCTTTCGGCCTCTTCTTCGGACAGGTCAGCAACGCCAATGCGCACGAGTTAATCCACAAACAGGCCCGCTGGCCCCGCCGTCTTGGCAAACTGGTCTACATCTCGCTGCTGTTCGGCCACCACGCCTCGGCTCACCCGCGCGTTCACCACGTCTGGGTCGCCAGCGACATGGACCCCAACAGCCCGCGCGCCCGTGAGAGCTTCTACCATTTCTGGCCGCGTGCCTGGATCGGCTCCTTCCGCAAGGGCCTTGCCGCCGAAAACGCCCTGCGCCGCCGTCGCCCCAAGCCTCTGTCAGACCACCCCTACGTGGCCTATGTCGGCGGTGGCCTCATGCTGCTCTGGCTGATGACAACGCTCTTCGGCCTCTCCGGCCTCGTCGCCTACCTCTGCCTCTGTACCTATGCCACGATGCAGCTTCTGGTTTCGGACTACGTGCAACACTACGGGCTGCGCCGTGCCCGTGGCGCGGACGGCCGCCTTGAACCCGTCGGCCCCCAGCACAGCTGGAACGCCCCCCAGTTCTATTCCTCGGCCCTGATGCTGAATGCCCCGCGCCACTCGGACCACCACATGCACCCGCTGCGCACCTACCCGTCGCTCGCCCTCGACCACGCGACCATGCCGATCCTGCCCCGCTCCCTTCCCCTGATGGGCGCCCTCGCTCTCTGGCCTCGTATGTGGCGCCGCGTGATGGACCCGAGAGTGGCAGGCTTGCCCCCAAGCCCCGGCCAGCCGCAAAGCTGACGTCACACCGCAAACACGCGCTTACCCGGGCGGGCTTTCCTTGAAGTTTCGCCCATGGAAAAAAGCCGTTTCTGCAACCAGAGCACCAGCGCATTCGGTTCAGAAATCGCGTGACCTTACCCTTTCTTGAAGATCGACTCGCAACAAGAAGGCGAAGATTGAAATCTCATGTCCGCTGCTGCATTGTCCGGTTCATGGAATTTCTGGACGTCGGACACAACCCTTGGCTGGTGGCCGTATCTTTCGTCGTCGCGCTTGTCGCTGGCGCCACCGGCTTGTCACTGACCCGGGACCTGTCCGCCAAGTCGCTCTCGCAACGCAGGCTTGCCGTAGCTCTTGGTGCGATTGCCCTTGGCGGCGGCATCTGGTCAATGCACTTCGTGGCCATGCTTGGCCTCAAGTTGCCCATCTTGTTTTACTATGACGCGGCCATCACACTGGCCTCGGCGCTGATTGCGATCCTGATGGTCGCACTGGCGCTTGTGCTTTTGCATTTCACGGAACGCTCAAGGGCAATCATCGTCGCGGCCGGCGTGATCGTGGGAGCAGGAATTCTCGCCATGCACTACGTCGGCATGGCCGGGATGCAGCTCTGCCGTCCGGTTTACACGATCCAGGGCGTGGTCGGCTCCTCGGTCCTCGCCATCGTTCTGTGCATTCTGGCGATTGGCATCGCCTACAATGTCCGCTCCAACAGAACCATCGTGATCGGCACCCTATGCTTTGGCGCCGCCGTGTTTTCGGTGCACTTCCTGGCCATGGCCGGCACCAATTTCGTGGCTCTGGAAAACATCCGGGAATTCGGGCCTGTCATTAGCAACGAGGTCATGGCGGTGGGGGTCATCCTCTCCAGCTTCGTGATCTTCGGCGCGTTTCTTTGGGTCGGCACCACGTATCTGGTTCCCGTCACCACGCCGCAACCTGAACGCATGCCTGCCGATACTGACCACCTGCCAGTCCCCCCCAAGCCCGAGCAGCCAGCCGCGACCCTTCGCATCCCCTGTGAACGGGACGGTGGCAAGGTCTTTGTCGCGGCACCCGACGTGGTGTTTGTGCGCGCGGACGGGCACTATACCCAGGTCTACACCCTTACCGAGAAATACTTCTGCGTCTGGCCGATTACCGAAGCCGTCAAGCGGCTCGAGCCGACCGGATTTTTGCGTGTTCATCGCAGCTATATCGTGAATCCCCGGCGTGTCGTCGGGTTCGAACGGACCAAGGACAAGGGCCAGTGCACCTTTGGTGAGGCCGATCTTCCCCCTGTGCCGGTCAGCCGGTCGAACCTGAAAGCCGCGCTGACCGCCTTTGGCTAGCATTTCGCGCTAGCCCTCCGCGCAACTCGTGCAGCCTCAGGCGCATTTCGTGCAAAATGTACGAAAACAAAGTGTTTTTTCGGGCCATGGACCACGCGTCGCGCCAGCCTTCCTAGCAGCCAGAACAATTGCTGAAGGGAGGAGAGGCAATGATTCCAGCTGCCTTTGAATACTATCGTCCAAAGGATTTGGAGGGCGCACTGTCCGTTCTTGAAGAACATGGAGACGACGCACGTGTGCTTGCAGGCGGTCACAGCCTGATCCCCATGATGAAACTGCGCATGGCCGAGGTGCCGCACCTGATCGACCTTCAGGATGTTGACGGGCTGAGCGGGATTTCCATCGAGGGAAACACCATTCGCATCGGCGCGATGACTACGCAGCATGACATCATCAATGATGTGCAGTTGGCATCGGCCGCGCCGATCATGCGCGAGGCATCGTTGCAGATCGCAGACCCGCAGGTGCGTTACATGGGCACCGTTGGTGGCAACGTCGCCAATGGCGATCCGGGAAACGACATGCCGGGCCTGATGCAATGTCTGGATGCCACCTTTACCCTGGTTGGTCCCGAGGGCGAGCGCGAGGTTGCGGCCCGCGACTTCTATGAAGCGGCCTACATGACCGATCGGGAAGATGATGAAATCCTGACCGCCGTATCATTTGAAGCCCCGTCAGGCGGCTACGCCTACGAAAAGCAAAAGCGCAAGATCGGCGACTATGCGACCGCAGCGGCTGCGGTTCTGCTCACCAAGGAGGGGGGCACTTGCACAGCCGCGTCCATCGCCATGACCAACCTCAGCGATACCCCGGTTCACTCGGACGCGGCAGGTGCGGCCCTTGTGGGGACGTCGCTGGATGATGCGGCCGTCAAGGCAGCGGTGGACGCCATGCTGGGCGATATCGACCCGACGCAGGACAACCGCGGCCCCATCGAATTCAAACGTCACGCAGCGGCGATCATCCTGCGCCGCGCGATCGAAAACGCCTGGGCCAGGGCCTGAGGAGAGAGATCATGTCAAACAAGAAACACATCACGTTGACCGTCAATGGTGAGCAACAGGAGTTCCTTGCCGAACCCCGTGAACTGCTCATCCACACGCTGCGCGAACGGCTGCGCAAGACCGGCCCGCACATCGGGTGCGAAACCTCACACTGCGGTGCCTGTACCGTGACGATGAACGGCAAGTCCGTGAAATCCTGTACCGTCTTCGTGGCACAGGCGGATGGCGCCGAGATCACCACCATCGAAGGGCTTGGCAATCCAGACAGCCTTCACGTGCTGCAAGAAGCCTTCAAGGAACATCACGGATTGCAGTGCGGCTTTTGCACGCCGGGCATGATCACCCGTGCCTCCAAGCTGCTCGAGGAAAACCCGAACCCGACCGAGGAAGAGGTGCGCTTTGGCATGGCGGGCAACATTTGCCGCTGTACCGGATACCAGAACATCGTCAAATCCATCCTCGCCGCCGCGGCCGAGATGAACTCTGCAAAGGAGGCGGCACAATGAACAAGGAACTGACCCGCGAAGAACGCGCAGATGCGCTGGGTGGTATGGGCTGTAAACGCAAGCGCGTTGAGGATGCCCGTTTTACCCAAGGCAAGGGCAACTATGTCGATGACATCAAACTGCCGGGAATGCTGCATGGCGATTTCGTGCGCTCGCCCTATGCCCACGCAAGGATCGTGTCGATCAATGCCGAGGCGGCGCTGGCTCTGGATGGTGTGATCGCCGTTCTGACCGCCGAAGACCTCGCGCCGCTTGGCCTGCACTGGATGCCAACGCTTGCTGGCGACAAGCAGATGGTGCTGGCAGATGGCAAGGTTCTGTTCCAGGGGCAGGAGGTGGCCTTTGTGGTCGCCAAGGACCGCTATATCGCGGCCGATGCTGTTGAGCTGGTCGAGGTGGAATACGAAGAACTGCCGGTTCTGACCGATCCCCATGCGGCGCTGGAGTCCGATGTGGTTCTGCGCGAAGACCTGATGGGCGAAGGTGGCAGCATTCCGGATGGTGCCCACGGCCCCCGCAAACACCCCAACCACATTTTCACCTGGGAAGTTGGCGAGAAAGACGCGACCGAGCAAGTGATGGGTGAGGCCGACGTGGTGGCCGAAGAGATGGTCTATTACCACCGGACGCACCCATGTCCGCTGGAAACCTGCGGCTGTGTGGCTTCGATGGACAAGGTCAACGGCAAGCTGACCCTGCATGGCACATTTCAGGCACCGCACGCGATCCGCACCGTCGTCAGCCTGATTTCCGGCATCGAAGAGCACAACATCCGCGTGATTTCGCCCGACATTGGCGGCGGCTTCGGCAACAAGGTTGGGGCCTATCCCGGCTATGTCTGTTCGGTTGTGGCCTCGATTGTCACCGGCGTTCCGGTGAAATGGGTCGAGGACCGGATGGAAAACCTGATGACCACGGCCTTTGCCCGCGACTATTGGATGAGGGGCAAGATCAGCGCCACCAAGGAGGGCAAGATCACCGGCCTGTGGTGCCACACCACTGCGGATCATGGCGGCTTTGACGCCTGCGCCGACCCGACCAAGTTTCCGGCGGGGTTCATGAACATCTGCACCGGGTCTTATGACATCCCGACCGCCTACCTGGCAGTGGATGGTGTCTATACCAACAAGGCGCCGGGCGGGGTCAGCTATCGCTGTTCGTTCCGCGTGACCGAGGCAGCCTATTTCATCGAACGCATGATCGAGGTTCTGGCGATCGAGTTGAATATGGACGCGGCAGAACTGCGCCGGATCAACTTTATCAAGAAAGAGCAGTTCCCCTATCAG
The DNA here is from genome assembly GCF_040369695.1 of Pelagimonas sp. KU-00592-HH. Classification (NCBI taxonomy): domain Bacteria; kingdom Pseudomonadati; phylum Pseudomonadota; class Alphaproteobacteria; order Rhodobacterales; family Roseobacteraceae; genus Pelagimonas; species Pelagimonas sp. KU-00592-HH. Next base: position 79,326 of record NZ_BAABWM010000002.1, read on the forward strand.
TCTGCACTGGGCTGGGAGTATGACTCGGGCGATTACCACACCGCTTGGGACAAGGCGTTGAAGGCCGTCGACTATGACGGGCTGCGCGCTGAACAGGCGCAGCGGGTTGAGGATTTCAAGGCGGGCAAGACCCGCAAGCTTATGGGTATTGGCCTGACGCATTTCACCGAAATCGTTGGCGCGGGGCCGGTCAAGAACTGTGACATTCTTGGTCTGGGCATGTTCGACAGCTGCGAAATCCGCATCCACCCGACTGGCTCGGCGATTGCGCGGCTTGGCACGATTTCCCAGGGGCAGGGGCACGCGACGACCTTTGCGCAGATCCTTGCGACCGAGATCGGCCTTCCCGCAGACTCGATCACCATCGAGGAAGGGGACACCGACACCGCGCCTTACGGTCTCGGCACCTACGGTTCGCGGTCTACCCCGGTCGCCGGGGCGGCAACGGCCATGGCGGGGCGCAAGATCCGCGCCAAGGCGCAGATGATTGCAGCCTACCTGCTGGAAGTGCACGACGACGATGTCGAATTCGATGTCGACCGTTTCGTGGTCAAGGGCGCGCCTGAAAAGTTCAAGACAATGAAGGAAATCGCCTTCGCCGCCTACAACCAGGCGATCCCGGGCATCGAACCGGGGCTGGAAGCGGTCAGCTACTATGACCCGCCCAACATGACTTATCCCTTCGGAGCTTATGTCTGTGTGATGGACATCGACGTGGACACTGGCGTCACCGACATTCGCCGCTTCTATGCGCTGGATGACTGTGGCACCCGCATCAACCCGATGATCATCGAGGGACAGGTTCATGGTGGCCTGACCGAGGCGCTGGCTGTCGCTTTGGGGCAGGAGATTGCCTATGACGAGATGGGCAACGTCAAGACCGGTACGCTGATGGACTTTTTCCTGCCGACGGCCTGGGAAGTTCCGAACTACGAAACCGATCACACGGTGACTCCAAGCCCGCACCACCCGATCGGGGCAAAGGGTGTCGGCGAAAGCCCTCATGTGGGCGGTGTGCCGTGTTTCTCGAACGCGGTGAATGATGCCTTCCGCGCCTTTGGCCTGCGCCATACGCACATGCCGCATGACCACTGGCGGATCTGGAAGACTGCAAACGAGCTGGGCCTTCACGGCTAAGCTCCCTGCGCGCGCAGCCATGGGGATCGCTGCGCGCGCCACTCAACCCATTCGAGGCGCTCATGTCCTGGACCACCCTTCAATCCGCGCTCGCGGAACAGAATTACGTCGCATCAGAGGATCTTGCGGTCTCGCTGCATCTGGCATTGTCGCTGCAGCGCCCCTTGCTTCTTGAAGGGGCAGCGGGTGTTGGCAAGACCGAAGTGGCCCGCGTGTTGGCGGCCGCACAAGATACCCGTTTGATCCGCCTGCAATGCTACGAAGGGCTGGACGCCGCGCAGGCGATCTACGAATGGAACTATCAACGTCAACTGCTCGCAATCCGCGCCGCTTCCGAGGCGGGCGAGACCGGTAAGGCGGTGGAGGACCGGATTTTCTCGCGTGAGTATTTGCTGGAACGCCCGTTGCTGGCGGCGATCACGCAGGATGTCTCTCCGGTGCTGCTGATAGACGAGATTGATCGGGCGGATGAGGAATTCGAGGCCTTCCTGCTTGAAATCCTCGCCGACTATCAGATCACGGTGCCGGAGCTTGGCACCATCACGGCGACCACCGTGCCGACCGTGATCCTGACATCGAATGGCACACGGGATTTATCCGACGCTTTGAGACGGCGCTGTCTTTTCGCCTATGTCGACTATCCCGACCGGACAACCGAACTTGCGATCCTGAAAACACGCTGCTCGGGGATCGAGACCCACCTGGCCGAGCAGGTGATCGGGTTTGTCCAGACGCTGCGCAAGGAAGAGTTGGAGAAAGTGCCCGGTATCGCGGAAACGCTGGATTTTGCCGCAGCCCTTATGGGGTTGGGCATTGGTGATTTGACCGAAAACCCTGCGGCGCTTAAGGCCACGCTCACGACACTCCTGAAAACCCAAAGTGATCGCGCCCACATCACCTCGGACGTGGCACAACGCATTGCGGGGAAAGCCGCATGAGCCGTGTGACCCGCTTTGCAGGCCGCGATCCCGGTGCGACGGCGCGTATGGCGGGCTTTCTTGCTCACCTGCGAGAGAATGGCCTGCGCCTTGGGGTGCAGGAAACCGAAACGGCCTTGTCGGCACTGACCTTTGTCGAGGCTGCCGATCCTGCCGAGGCACGCCGCGCTCTGAAGGCCGTTTGCACGGGCTGCAAGGACGAGGCGCAACGCTTTGACCCTCTGTTCGACAGTTTCTGGATGGATGCCGGCCGCGTGCGGACCAAGGTGATGCCCACGACGACACCGTCTGCAAAGGGGGACGACAGTGTGCATTCCTCAAGGGACGCCAAAAGGGAAGACGCCGGCGGAGCAGGAAACGCCACGGCACCCGACGGCGGGACGGGAGAGGCCGAAAGCGATGGTGAGGGAAAGCTGATCGCAACCGAGGTCCGCAACCTCTCGCGGCGAGACCTGCGCAACCTCGTGCGCCCCGAAGAGATCGCGAAAGCCGAAGAGATAGCCCGCCGCCTTGGCAATGCGCTGCGTGACCGCCGCTCCCGTCGCCGCATCGCGGCCCGCAAGGGCGACCGGCTGCATTTTCGCAAAACCATCCGACGGAGCCTCGCAACCGGCGGCGAGCCCTTCCGCCTCATCAAACGAAAACGCCCCGATCGCAGCCGCAAGATCGTCGCCCTCTGCGACGTGTCCGGATCGATGAGTGTCTATGCGCAGGTGTTCCTCGCCTTTCTCGCAGGGCTGATGCGGGGCGATCCCACTGCGGACGCCTATCTGTTTCACACGCGCCTCGTGCGGATCACCGAGGCCCTGCGCGACAAGGATGCGATGCGTGCCATCGGACGCATGTCGCTAATGGCGGATGGGTTTGGCGGTGGGTCCAAAATCGGCGAGAGCCTGGAGCGGTTCGCAGGCACCTACGCGCGCCGTTTCGTTGATGGCCGCTCGGTCGTGATGATCCTGTCGGATGGCTATGACACCTCGTCGCCCGAACATATTGATGCGGCGCTGGCCAAGCTGCGCAAACGCGGCTGCGCCATCATCTGGCTCAACCCGCTGAAGGGCTGGCGCGACTATGCGCCTGTCGCGGCGGGCATGGCGGCCGCATTGCCGCATCTGGACCGCTTTGTTGCGGCCAACACCCTGGCGGATCTCGCCGCGCTGGAGAAGGAGCTGGTAACGTTATGACCCCTGCAGAATTGTTTTCACCCGATCTGGCAGAAACCGCCCAAACCCTGCGCGCCAAGGAGCAACCCTTTGCCTTTGCAACGATCGTGCGCACGGCGGGAACCACCGCGGCGAAACCCGGCGCGAAGGCGATCATTGGTGCCGATGGCACGATCCTGCACGGGTTTCTTGGCGGCGGCTGCACCCGTGGCGCGGTGAGACGGGCCACCCTTGAGGCTCTGGAAACCGGCGCCCCAAGGCTTGTGTCTGTCGCGCCAGAGGACTTCCTGAACGAGATCGGCGTCAGCGCCGGAGCCATCGTGGAGGGCGTGCTTTATGCGCGCAACGGGTGCCCCTCTCGTGGCACCATCGACATCTTTATCGAGCCCTGTCTGCCCATGCCTGCGTTGACAGTGCTTGGGAATTCGCCCGTCGCCGAGGCCCTGGCGCAGATCGCGCCACAGTTCCATTGGTCAATTTCGCGTGCCGTCGATGGCGCGGCCGTGTCTGGCAAGATGAGTGCGGTTGTCGTGGCGACCCAAGGGCAGGGCGATCTCGATGCCTTGCGCGATGCGCTTTCCCAGGGTGCGAAATACGTCGCCTTTGTCGGTAGCAAGAAGAAATTCGCGGCCCTTTCGAGGAAGCTCTCTGAGGCGGGGGTGTCCGAGGCCACGCTCGCGACTGTTTCGGCTCCGGCCGGGTTGGACATTGGTGCCGTTACGCCCGAGGAAATCGCACTCTCGATTTTGGCGGAACTGATCACCGTGCGCAGAACCTCCATCGAAAGGAGCCAGAATGCGTAGGTTTTTCAAAGCCTTCACACGTGTTTTCAAACCCTCGCCCGAGCAGGCCGAGGTGCTTGCCACGATCAAATACCCCTGTTGCTGAACTAAGAAAGGAACCGCCATGGAACTGGCCGACGAAATCATCATCGATGCCCCGCGCGACGTGGTTTATGCCGCCTTGAACGACCCCGAGATCCTCAAACGCTGTATTCCCGGTTGCGAAGAGCTGATCAAGAAATCCGACACCGAACTCGAGGCCAAAGTTGTTCTCAAGGTTGGTCCCGTGAAAGCCAAGTTCACTGGGGATGTCGTGCTCAATACGGAAGGTGCCCCCCAGGCCTTTTCTCTGGAGGGACAAGGCAACGGAGGTGCTGCCGGTCACGCTAAGGGCGGCGCGGATGTGACCCTTACGGAAGATGGGTCTCAGACCATCCTGCGCTACGAAGCCAAGGCCGTGATCGGCGGAAAACTGGCGCAGCTCGGAAGCCGGCTGATCCAAAGCACCGCCAAGAAGCTGGCCGCCAAGTTCTTCAAAGCCTTTGCGGATGTCATGTCGGAAGAATCCGTTGCTTGAACAACTCCAATATACGGAACACCCTGTTGACGTTCTTGGTCAGGCCAAGAGCATGATGGATGCGGGCAAGAAGCTCGTGTTGGTTACGTCGGTCAACATCAAGGGCGGCGCGGCGAGAGAGGTCGGATCTCTCGCCGTCGTGTCGCAGGACGGCGAAATGGTCGGCTATATGTCGAATGGCTGTATCGACCGGGACATCCTTCTGCAGGCGTTGGCTTTGCTCGAAACGGACGCGACCGCTAAAACACTGCGCTATGGCGACGGGTCGCCCTACTTTGATCTCAAGCTTCCCTGCGGCGGATCATTGGAACTGTTGCTGGACGCACGGCCGGACCACGAGACACTCCGCACCGCGCACCAAAATCTCGTGCAGCGCAAACCTGCTCGTATCGACTACGCGCTCCCTACAACGGACGAACCTGCCAGTTTTCTCTATTCACCGAAACCCCGGCTCGCAATCGCCGGACGTGGCGCGGTATTTCGCGCCACTGTTCAAGTTGCAGAGGCTGCGGGATTTGAAACCCTCGCGCTTTCCCCCGATGAAGCGGATCTTGAAGCGGTCGAACGCGTCTCCACGTTGCCCCCCGTTTTCCTGTCCAACCCTCTGGCAATTTACTCCCTGCCGCTCGATCGTTTCTCAGGTTTCATGACGCTGTTTCACGATCACGATTGGGAACCCGCTTTGCTCAAGGCCGCGCTTGAAACCGATGCCCGGTTTATCGGCTGTCTGGGCAGTTCCAAAACACACAGCCTCCGCCTCACCAATCTCATAGCTGATGGTGTTTCGATACAGCAGCTGGAACGCATTCAGGGCCCAATCGGTCTGGTGCCGTCCCTGCGCAATGCCCCGTCGATTGCGGTGTCTGCGATCGCACAGGTTGTCGAGGCCTTTCCCTCCAGCATTCAGCCCCTACAGCAAACGCAACAACAGAATGCGGCCTGACCCAAACGGGTCTACGGCTTCATCTGATGCACCCATTTGTTCATTTCTCAGGCACAAGAATCCAAAATCGCCCGGAAGATGGGCAAATTCCCGCAGACTTGTTTGACAGATTTGCTCCCCCACCGAACCATCGCTTTTGAATGAAGCCACGACATGTGTGATCTCCATGAGCGATAGTTTTTCTCGACGTCTGAACACTCTTCTGATCCAAATCTATCCGGATCACGATCACTCGGAGTTGGCCAAACAAATAGAAGACGCGTTTTGGCCAGCGGGCCACCATCGAAGAAAGCAGGGGCGAAAGCCCGGCAATCGTCTTTGGTCGGAAAAAGACAGCGTCCTGATCACCTATGGCAATTCTATCGAAGATCAGGTTCACAAGCCCTTGGACCTGTTGAACGACTTTCTAATCCGTCATTTGCAAGGGGTCGTAAACGGCGTGCATATCCTGCCGTTTTTCCCATTCACCTCCGATGATGGCTTTGCGGTGTCAGACTACTATAGCGTCAGTGCCCAGCTGGGCGACTGGACAGACATCACCCGCATCGCAAACGACTTCCATTTGATTTCCGACCTCGTCCTGAACCACGTGTCCAGCCAGGGAAACTGGTTCAACAACTACCTTCAGGGCAAACCACCGCACGACAAGTATTTCTTCGAGGCCTCGCCCGAAGACGATCTCTCCCCCGTTGTCCGCCCGAGAACCACACCTCTGTTGCGCCGGGTCGAAACAAGCCGCGGTGACCGACATGTGTGGTGTACGTTCAGCCACGACCAGATCGACCTGGACTTTAGCAATCCAGACGTTCTGATCGAAATGCTTCGGATTATCCGGCTGCATATCGACAAGGGGGTCCGTACCCTTCGGTTGGACGCCGTTGCCTTCATCTGGAAAGAGGTCGGAACCACCTGCATTCACCTGCCTCAGACACACTCGATTGTCCAACTGTTGCGGCTCCTGTGTGATTTTGCGACGGAAACGGTGGTTTTGCTCACGGAAACCAATGTTCCGCGCACGGAAAACCTGAGCTACTTCGGAAACCGCAACGAGGCCCACGCGGTCTACAATTTCCCGCTGCCTCCGTTGATCCTGCATGCCATGCAGTCCGGCTCGGTGCGCTACCTTCGAGAGTGGCAAGCAGCCATGCCACCCGCGCAGCTGGGCTGTGCCTATCTGAATTTCACTGCAAGCCACGACGGTATTGGCATGCGACCAGCCGAAGGGTTGCTGCCCCCGGAAGAAAAGGCACGGATGATCGAAACCGTGCGCGATCACGGCGGCTTGGTTTCCATGCGGGCGTTACCGGATGGCCGCGACGAACCCTACGAGTTGAATTGCGGCTATTTCGACGCCATGCGCGCGACCTTCGAGGGGGAGGATCAATTTCATCTCGCCCGCTTTATCTGTTCCCAAACCATCGTGATGTCTCTGGAAGGCATTCCGGCCTTCTACATCCATTCCCTGCTTGCAACCCCCAATGATCACGAGGCTGTGGAACGCCGTGGCATGAACCGCGCAATCAACCGGCACCGGTGGCACTATCCGGATCTGCTGTCACAGCTTGCTGATCCCGGCTCGAACCAGGCGCGCGTGTTGTCGGAAATGTCGCGCCGCCTGCGCATTCGTGCGCGGCAAACCGCATTTCACCCCAACGCCACACAGTTCACGCTTCGTCTGGATGATAGGGTCTTCGGCATCTGGCGGCAGAGTCTGGACAGGAGCCAATCGATCTTTGCCCTTCACAACGTGTCGTCCGATCACGTTCAAATCAGCCCAAGCGAATTCAACCTGATCGCAGAGGAAACCTGGATGGACGCGCTGACCGGCGAAATCTTCGGTGCCAACGTGCCGGAGTTTACGCTGGCGCCCTACCAGTGCCGTTGGATCACAAACGCGCCTGCTACGTGAACTCCTCCAGATCCAGAGCAACAGCCTCGCTCAGGCGTTGCAGGAACTCCGCATCTGCCGCATGGACGCGGTTCCACGTGGGGATGAAGGGCGTCTCATGGGGGTTTTCCAGGAAAATCTGCCCGGCACGGATGATGTTTTCTGCAAACAGTTCGATCGATCGCTCTTCTGCGTGACGATCCAGCTCCATCCCGTTCATCTTGGCATCAGCATAGTATCCCTCAAGCAGATCAAGCGCAGACCGGTAGTAGGTCGCCTTGAGCGTCCTGAACGTATTGGCCGTGAAGACCGTGCCCTCTGCGGCCAATTTTCGAAAGATCGCCTTGCAGATGTCTGTCGACATCCGGCTAAGCCCCTTGTTCGCATCTTCCTTCGACAGGGTCTGGTGCTTGTGATCATAGTTGTCGGCGATTTCGACCTGACAGACCGACTTGGGCGCAAGATTACGCCACGCCTCCGAGAGAACGCCGATTTCCAATCCCCAATCAGAAGGGATGCGCAAATCGGGCAAGGTCGGTGTGCGGATGGCAAATTCGCCTGACAGCGGGTACCGGAAACTGCGAAGGTAGTCGATGTAATCGCGGTCCCCGATCACCTTTTTCAGGGCAATCAGCAGCGGGCTGACCAAAAGCCTCGTAACACGGCCGTTGAGCTTGCCATCCCCTGTGCGCGGGTAAAACCCCTTGGCCATCTGGTACGGAAAGGTCGGGTTCACGACCGGATAGACCAACCTGTCCAGCATCTCGCGGTCATAGGAAACGATATCACAGTCGTGGATCGCCATAACGGCACTATCCGCGCAGGCGAGCAGATAGCCGATACATGACCAGACGTTCTTGCCCTTGCCGGGTTCCTGCGGTGCAAGCTCAAACCCCTCAAGCCGCGCCTCCAGTTCCAACATGCGGGGGCTGTTGTTCCAGATCACCACGTGCTCCTGCGGCAATCGCTCGAAAAAGGCCCTCGCGTGCCGGTATTGCTGTTCGTCAGCCTGATCGAGCCCGATGATGATGCGGTGCAGGTAGGTGACCTTCGACAGCTCGTCGAGGATGTCCGACAACGCCGGTCCGGACAGTTCGGAATAAAGACACGGCAGGATCAGGGTGATTTTGCGGGTTTCGGCGTAAACCGAAATCTCTTGGGTGAGTTGCTCGGGACGTCGGCTTCTCAGGTTGTGAAGCGTCGTGATGTTTCCGTTCTGATGAAAGTCTGCCATTCGGATTGCCTGTCGTGTTTTAGGGGGCGGCGGTCAGGGTCAGAACTGCCTCTGCCCAACCTTCGGGTCCCTCAAGTGTTGTTCTAATAACCTGCCCCTCCTCTTCCGGTGTCAACTCCGGGAAGGGCGCGCCAAGCCGGTTGGCGACGATGACCCCGGTATCGGCCGCAAGTATCATTTCAAGATCGTTCGGGGCGTCCCCAAGCGCGATTGTCTGTTCCGGGGTCAGCCGGTTGATAACCGTGGCCATTGCCACCGCCTTGGTCTTGCCCATGGACAAGGTGAGGAACCGCCCGCCTTGCCGCGCATGCAGCCCATGCTGGGCGGCAGCGTCCAGAAACCTCTCAAGGCCTTCGGGAGAGCCGGTCCACAGCCCCGGTTCGCTGAATTGCCTTAGCTGCGCTTTGGCCGCCGCATCCAGATCGAGACCGGTCCTGTCTGACAGTTCCCCGAGGCTCATATCCGCGAACCCGACAAAACCGGGCGGCAACTGTTCCAGGATCCCTCTGATGCTCTCGTACTCACCGGATCCGGATGTTTCGGCCTCGTCAGGCCAGAGAATGCCGGCACCGTTCTCGACAATCGCCGGCATATGGGGAAACCCCATGCTCTGGCGGTACCCCTCGATTTCGGCCGCTGTCTTGCTGCTTGCCAACACCAGCCCCGCCCCAAGGTCGTGCAGTCTCTGCAAACCGGGCCGGGCCAGTTCCCAACTATAGTCGTGATGGTCCAGAAGCGTTCCATCAAGGTCCGAAAATACCAGAAGAGGCAAGCGTTGCGGCATGGCTCAAGGCTAACACCGCAGGCCATGAGGCTACATCCCCAAACGGATGAAACCCGGATCAAACGGCAAAAGAATGTGCACTCGGAAAAATCTGCACAATTTGGCAGCAGCTTCACCAGCCTGGACGCGAGTTCGTCGAATGATGTTTCAACTCCGTTCAGTTGGCGCTGACGTCACTAAAGATGAACCGCTTCGAGACTGATGAAAACACTCCTTAAGACGATCATCGACGTCTGCCATGCTCCGAGTGGACCGATGGCGTGTCCAGACCGCGTATGCGACGACTTCGCGAGGGAAAAGGACGCCCATTGGCCGCGCTCATGAGATCGGTTTGGTCAAGGTGACTTTCTTGCCGAAATATAAAGCGCGACCAACTTGTCAGTGCCGTTCAACTGCTCCAGCTTAGATCTTCATTGCGAAACGGCAGCGAAGTGATCCGCTTTCCAGTGATCTTGCGAATGGCATTGGCAATGGCTGGAGCAATTGGACCGACCGGTGCTTCGCCAATTGCGCCCATGCGCTCATGCCCGGATGTGGCATCCAAATGTACGCGAATGTCCGTCGGGATGTCCGCCATCCGAACCATCGGGTAGCTGTCGAAGTTGTCCGAAATCACACGGCCATTCTCGATCGCGACCTCTTCGTTCAACGCCATGTTGAGACCAAAGATCGTCCCGCCCTGGATCTGGGTGCGCACCGCGTCGGCATTCAGGATCGTTCCCACATCAACGCCAACATCCAGCTGAAGCACTTTCAACGCGCCGTCTTTGCTGAGTTCAATCCGCGCCACCGCTGCCGCGCTCGACCCGTGGAAGGGCCGACCGTAAGCTTCAAAATTGCAGATGGCGAGGCCCATGGCCTGACCTTCGGGCAATTCCTTGCCCCATTCTGCGCGCTCAGCCAACGTGGTCAAAAGCTTTTCCCAGCCTTTATCCGGCCAGGATTTCAACAGGTTAAGGCGATAGTCCAACGGATCTGCTTTGGCAGCATGGGCCAGTTCATCCATGAAGCTTTCGACAGCGAAAGCGTTCACATTGTACCAAGGCCCGCGATAAGCCCCGACCAGCATATAGATCGGGATCTCGTTCTTTTCGACACGCTGGGCCGGAATGCCGCCCCCCATCTGGTAAGGCGTATCCGCCAGCGAAAACGGCTGGTGGGCAAAACCGGAAAAGCGCGACAAAAGCCCGGTTGGGGTGCCATCTTTAGACAGGCCCGCTTTCATTTTGATCGCTGTCATCGGACGGTAGCGTCCTTGGGTCGCGTTTTCCTCGCGCGACCAGATTGTGTGCACCGGACGACCCGGAAAGGCCTTGGCCACGGCGACAACCATACGGGTGTCATCGCTGAAATAGCGCCGCCCGAAGGCCCCACCGATAAAGGTCTGATGAATATGGACCTCTTCCAGACTGCGGCCGGATTCCTGAGCGGCAACAATATGGGCCAGTTCCGTATGCTGGGTGGGCATCCAGACATCGACCCGGTCAGCACTGACCATGGCCGTGCCGTTCAGCGGCTCCATCTGCGCCTGATCCGCATAGGGGGTGAAAAAGTCAAACTCGACCTGCGTCTCGGCGGTTTCAATCGCTTTCAGCGCGGTGTCGTCAGGGTCTTCCACAGGCCGCCCCACCGGCGAGATCACCTCGCCATCGCTTTGGATGGCGGCAAGCGCGCTGTCGCGGATCATGTCGTTGGAGGTCCAGCGTGCATTGTATCCGTCTTCCCATTCGACCGGCAGCGCCTCTAGCGCGGTGCGGGCCTGCCAATAATGCTCGGCAATCACCGCAACCGCGGCCTGCGCGGCGGAATAGAGCAGTGGAAAGGGCGGCGGGGCCAGCGCATCAGGGCGCGGCTCATCCGGGTCGACAACCACGACATCCAGCACGCCCGGCATGCCCATCACGGCTGATTTGTCAAAGCTCTTAAGCTTGGCGCCATGCACCGGGGACTGTTTCAGCGCGGCATAGACTTTGCCCTCAAGCTGAACGTCGATGCCGTAGTTCAGCGACCCATTGACGATCTTCGGATCTTGCAGCTTGCCGGTCGAGACCTTCCCCAGAACCCGCCATTCAGAGCGCGGTTTCGGGGTTGGCTCTACCTCAAGCTGGATCTGCGCGGCTGCTTCGGCGACCTCGCCATAGGACAGGGTGCGCCCAGTGGGACCATGCGTCAGAATACTGTTCTCTGCGCTGATCTCGGCAACAGGAACATCCCAGCTCTGCGCCGCCGCGGCCTTGAGGCGTTCACGGGCGCTTGCCCCCACCTGCAACAACAGTTCCGTGGGTTTGGTCGCCGTAGAGCGCCCGCTGAAATATGTGGTGGAGCCTTCGACCGATGAATAAACAAGGTCTTCGCGGAAATTCCGGTTGGTATCGGCAAATTCCGCGCGGATCATCGCCCAATCGCCGTGCAGTTCTTCGTTCATCGTCAGCGGAACCTGGGTCAGAACGCCATTGCCAAAGTCGGGAGAGGTCACGCGTACCACGATCTCGCCACTAGGTTCGATGGCAAGCCAAGGGGTGAATTCCGTATTTTCTGCGGCTCCGGCCCAAGGATCGTCAGCCACCGTTGCAGCCAAAGCCGGAACGGTACCAATCGCCATGCCCCCGGCCGTGGCGGTTGCGGAGATCAGAAAAGAGCGGCGTGTAAAAGACTGTGTCATTAGGCTAATTCCCCTACTGGTTGGCTTTGGCAGCTTGGTGAATGGCAGCGCGCACGCGCAAATGCGTGCCACAGCGGCAGATATTGTCGATCGCGTCGTCAATATCTTCGTCACTGGGGTTGGGGTTCTCTTGCAACAACGCGGCGGCGGCCATCAGCATACCGGACTGGCAATAACCACATTGCGCGACATTCAGATCCAGCCAGGCTTTTTGCAGCGGGTGTGAGTTGTCAGGTGACAGGCCTTCAATCGTGCGGACCTCGGTGCCTTCGGCCACTTCAACCGGGTAAGAGCAGGACCTGACCGCTTCACCATCGACGTGCACTGTGCAGGCCCCGCATTGTGCGATGCCGCAGCCAAATTTGGTGCCCGTCATCTCCAGATGATCACGAAGCGCCCAAAGCAAGGGGGGTTCAGTGAAAGTACGCTGGGGTACCTTTGCCTCGAACTTGGCCGATCAAGGGCATTTTCAGACTTCTGGTCATGTGTCGCCAATCACACGGGCGCTCCTATTTTTGCGAACTCAAAGAAGGACCCAAACGCCTTTTCAGACATTTTCCAGCACAGGTCCTGACCTGCCGGTTCCAGTCCATATTTTTCCTGCTCGGCATCGCCATTCTTCAGCTTGCCTTTGGCAACCGATTTGGTGGGGGTGCCGACATTGCCTTCGTTGGGCATAAAGAAATCGCCGCTATCGACGTCTTCGCCAAGGCTTGCATGAGCAATGGGCAAAGACCCGTCAGCTGCAGACTGCCGCTTCATCAAAAGCGCCATGACCCTGATGACGATCTTGGACAGCTGGCCGATGAAGAACGTATTTCCGGAAACAGAGTTGGTTACCAAATCGGTTTCTGCAAATCCCGGCTCGGCGCGGACGCTTTTGATTTTGGTTGTGTCATAGCCCTGGGCCGCCAGCATATCGTTAAGCTTCAGCGCAAAGGCCACGCAGGAGATCTTGCTTTGACGATACCGCTCCATGCTACCGTTGACGCCGATGCCGCCCAATGTGCCCTCTTCGGATTTTTCATAGTACTTTTGTTCCAGCATGAGCTTGGAAGACTGATAGCGAATACCCGAGGTCTGCTGGCAAATGCGGACTTCTTGCCCGTTGTCCAAGGCGAGGTCAAAAGACGGGAACAGTGATTTGGTCAGCAGGTAGTGCGAGAAGAAATTCACCTGCATCTGAATGTCGTAGCCTTCGGCAGACCGGGTGTCCGCAACAGGACCAAAACCTGCGTTGTTGGCCAGCACGTTCAAACCGCCAAGCTCTTTGCACAGCGCGTTTACCTGTTCAGCGGCCCTTTTGACCGACTCGACGTCTTTCAGGTCGATGGCCACAGAATGGATTTCAGTTTTGCTGCCCGCAGCGCGTTTTTCCTCCTCCAGCTTTGCCATGGCGGCTTCTGCTCGTGGGGATTGCCGGTTCAGCACGACCAACGCTTTGACATGTTTTCTGATGGCGAATACGGACGCCCAATACCCAACACCAGACGTCGTTCCAGTGATCGCCATAACGGTGTCTTGGGCGGTGGGAACTTTGGATAACCAAGAGTCATAATATTTGTTTGCGATAGGCACTGCAGCCTCCAGATTCATTGGACGAACTTGCTGCGCCGCTTGGCGCAACAACTCTGGTTGGGTTTCCTGAATGGAAAATGTGGCGTGAATGACCGGCTGTTACTTCATGTGGCTGTCAAACCATTCCAGAACCATCGTCGGATCGTTCGGGAAATAGCGGTAGCACTCCGTGCGAATGTTGGTGCCTTCGATCCAGAAGAGCTTCTTGTCCTCAACCGGGATCGCATCATAGACCGCCTGAATGTCATAAGGCTTGGTCACAAAGTCATCATGCACCTGCACCACAAACGTTGGGAAGGTAATCGCCTTTGCCGCTTTAGGCATGTCGATGTCGCTGGTACGCAGACTGGTCAGCTTTTCATATTCTGCTTCCCAGACATCGCCCGGGATGCCTGCGGCAGCGACACCACCGTCGATGAACGCACAGGACGACAGCGGCTGAAGCGCCATCATGCAGACGACATCCTTGAACTCTTCGGGGTGCTTTTCAATCGCCGTCAGGGTCGCGTTTGCTCCAAAACACTGCGTATAGATCGCGACCTTTTTGTCTTTGGTGTCTTCACGGGTCCGAACATAACGCATTGCACCAATGGCATCGCGGTATTCGATCAGACCAGAACCGATGAGAGGATAGGGGCCGGGCCCGCTTAGGCCGTTGCCGCGCAGATCGTAGGTCAGGATGCTGTAGCCTGCTTCTTGCAACGCTTTGTAAAGCGGCAGAAAGTTGACCTCAAAACCCGAGCTTTGCGATTTCCATGGCTCAATGTGACCCGGGAAGCCATAGCGGTTCGCGCCTTTAAAGTGGTTAAAGACGATGACGTTGTCGGAATCGCCCGGGATGAACCACCCCTCGATGACAGTGCCGTCCATGGCTGGAAAAAACACGTCTTCGTATTCCATGTCGTAATCGCTTGGGCGACGCATAATCGGTGTACGCGAAGCTTCACCCATCGTGTGAAGCATCATCTGCATGGCTTGCTTGGATTGTTCGCTCATTTCTTGGGTCATCGAATCTTCCTTTCAGGTAAGAAGGATTAGCCGTCCTGCGTTTCCGCAACGCGTTTTTCCAGGGCGTCCAGAACAGAATGATAGGCGGGCTCGATCCAGTCCGAGTTCCAGGTCCAGAGGATCAATCCCCGATCAACCTCGTGCTGGATGACGCGCGTGCCGCCCTCGACCGGCTCCAGCAGCCACTGGTGGTCAAAGGTCATCAGACCCCATGTGCCGCCGTATTGCCGCAACTCACGGCCCTCTTCGAACCCCTTGATCTTGGCGGACATATCGACGGTCGTGCCATCCGGAAAACGAACCGAATTCTTGACCGTCGCGCCCAGGCGGTACTCTCCTTCGACCGCGACAAAGACCGGGTTCCAATCCGGGTAACTTTCCGTGTCGGTCAATACCGCCCAAACCGCCGCGGGCGAGGCCGGAATGACGGTTTCGACGTGAAAGGTTTTCTTGGTCATGGCCGCCGCCGCCAAGAGGATTACCAGGATCGCTGGCACGACCCATTTCAGGATGGTTAGCGTCATATCTCGTTCTCAATAGCTCGGTTTTGACCAGTTCGGGTTTATCTGGGGATCGAAACATGGGTCGTAATTTTAGGGCTGGGAAAGCGTTCCCCCTATCGCAAGCGGGATCAGGCGGCTGACACGGGTTGATCGGTACGGACGTGTTTTCCGAACCACTCGATGACTTTCTCGGGCCGCTCGGTCAGGTCGGCATAGCCGTCAATCCGGGTCTTCCCCTTGTCGGTCCAGACCATTTCCTTTTCGACATTCAGCGTGTCGTAGTAGGACTGCACGTAATCGATGTCCGCGAATGGGTCGTTCTTGTTCTGAATGACCATGGTGGGCTTGTTGATCAGGTGCGCTTTCACGATCGGTTTCTTGGTGAAATCCACGCCACCCCGTTTGACGTTGTATCGTACCGCACCACGGATCATGAAACCGGGCACTTTCATCTGCTCGAACCACATGCCGCTGTTCAGCGGCTGGACCACAACATGGGCCTCGATGTTGTCCACATGCTCCAGACCGCCCTCAACCCCATGGGCCAGCGTCATCGAACTCGACCCCATGCAGATGTTCAGCATACCGATGGGCGCGTTCTTGTAGTCAGGATGCGAGGTGATGAAGCCCACCGCAGCCAAGACATCCTGGTATTCGGCTTGCCCGTCACTGGAGAACCCAAGCTTGTCCTTGTCGCTGGCACCACAATTGCGCAGGTCATAGGCCAGCGTGGTGTAGCCCTCTTCGGCAAACTTCTGGATGTGCTTGAGGAAAGGGATATCGGTTGGCCAGGCGCGCATACCGATGGGTTTGCCTTCGTTGGTATAGCCTGCACGACTGGAGAACAGGCCGAAATGGCTCTGAATGATCACCTTGTCCTGGCCGGGATTGATCAGCCAGCCGCGGATCGTCACGCCATCGGCGGTTTCGAATTCCACGTCTTCATAGGCAAGGCCCCAGTTTGCAGGGCTGTCGAACAGGGGCGCGCGGGTCTTTGTGGCCAGGTTGGCAAAGAATCTCGAGAACATTGTCGTCTTCCTTTTGGCGGGTGCCTCGGTGGTAACGAGGTGACAAAATCTGTACTTCTGTCAATATTGACACCAAAGCCCTTAGTGTCAATATGTCACCCATGAACGAGAGAGAAAAAAATATCCTGAGCGCCGCCGAGCGGGTGTTTTCCCGCTATGGGGTCAAACGTGCCAGCATGAGCGATGTGGCTGAAGAAGCAGGGATTTCCCGGCAAACGCTCTACAAGGCGTTCCGCAGCAAGGACGATATCCTGCGCACCCACATTCATGCCTATACGGACAACGCGATCGCCGAAATCGACGTCGGCCTAGCGAAAACAGAGGGGCTGGGCGCGCGAATCGATCTGATTTTGGAGAAGATGGTTGTGGCCGGTTTTGACATGGTGCGCGCCTCACCCAATGCCCAGGACATCATCGAAGGGGTAAACGCGGCCACGAAGGAAGAGCTGGAGATTACAGCCGGGAGGTTCCAAGCGGTAATCAAGGAGGTTCTCCAGCCCTACGAAGCGGCCCTGACTGCCGCTGGCACTTCCCCGGATGCCCTGGCTGAATTTGTTCAGCGGTCGGCACGCGCCGCCAAAGATTACGCCCAGGACCGCAAACACCTGCTTCAACAACTTCACACAATCAGACAGCTCTGCCTGGTGGCCGCAAAGCAATGAGCGGTGCGTTTGGCACCCTTTAAGGCGAACGCGCCACATGCGGCACGCAACGCCGAGGGAGGTGCTGGCAGACATATTCGACCTGGTCTCAGCCAGGACAGCATTTCTGTCCCTATTCCGTGCAGAGACCGCGCCACTCGGCAAGGGCGGCGGAACGGTTCAACTTGAAATACGGTCTTGAGAAAGGGTGTCGTTCCGAATTGAAGAGGGCGTAGACTGTGGCGTGAACAGAGGCGAATTTCTGTAAACTTCCCATGCGCGTGAAACGCAACATGGCCCGCAGCCTTCGTCGAAAAGACAAATGAGAGTTTACAGCCCAGTTGGTCAGCCACCGACCAGTTTGCTGTTTGCGGGCATTGCCAATTTCTTTCATGGCTGCCGCATATGACCTCAACTGCTCCGTCACGACCTTGTCCGGTCGCCCTTGCTTGCGCGTTGCTTTCTTTTGGAATTTTAGCACAGCCTTCGTTTCCCGCATCTTCGTGACCTAGCCTTCCAGCACCGCACCTTCATGATCAACAACCCGCCAGAGGGAGTGCCGAACCCCGTTGAGCCTCCCAAAAAACCTCGTCCAGCTGCCAACGCCATCGGCTAAATTTCATACCGGCTATTCGTCGTTTCGTAGTCTCGGATGCGAACGTAGGACCGAACCGATGCCACCAATATCGAACGACTTCGTGGCTCACGCCGATGCCACGTTTATGAAGCGAAACATCCACATTGCATAGCGAAAGGGGAAACCGGACGTACACCATCACCGCCAGGCGGATGATTTCCGGGCTGGTTTTAAAGTAGCGAAAAGGTGAGCGTATTGACATGGCGAGACGCCAAGTCAGCCCCCTGCCCGTCTCAGGTTGGATTCTTCTGACATTGCCCTGCAACGTGGCCTCTTGCCTTTGAATCTATCGCCCAAGCGCAAAACTCTACAGGGCATCAGAAATTTGACGACGATGCGATCTCGATAAATGCACTTACCAACCGAAGCCGTGACCGATCCTTGGGCGCCACTACTGCGGTTTCATGCTCTCCTGACAACTCCACGACCGGCACCTCGACCAAACCCCGGGAAATGAGCCCACTATTGCTCAGGAAAATGGCGATACCGGCCCCCTGAAGAACAGCTTCGCACATGAGGGGAAAAGTGGTCATCTTGATGGTGCGTTGGAAATTGATGCCATGTTTTGCCTGCGCCTCTCTAACGACGCGCTCTGTGAGAGAACCATTCTCCGGCAAGATAAGAGTTTCCTGCGCCAAATCTCGCAGTGACAGCCTGCCCCGATTGGCGAGCGGACTAGATGGCAAGAGGTAGGCCACATAGTGAACCCTTTGGACGGGAACTCGTTCCCACTCATCCGATTTGGGGGGATCGGTGATGAGGCCAACATCAGCTCGTCGCTCCCGCAGGAGCCGCGTTGCGGTTGTCCAATCATACAAAGCGAATTCGATTTCAACATCGGGGTAGGTTTGGCGAAACTGGCTGATGGCGCGCAGAGCAGGAAGAGGGGCATTGGCGATGATCCTGATATGCCCACGCTCCATCGCCTCGAACCCTTCGAGCCGTTCAGCGATCGCCGAATCCAAGGTCACCATGCGATCGGCGAGATCGTAGAGTTCCCGGCCTGTCCGCGTTAGCGCGACCCCTTCGCGACCACGAAGCAGCAGCGGCGAACCGACTTGTTTCTCAAGCTTGGCCACATGCTGTGTCACGGCTGATTGCGTAACCCCCAGTCGGGCTGCGGCGGCCGAGAAACTGCCTTCGCGCACGACATAAGCAAAGGCCACGAAGCGATGATGATTGGCGCGCATGGTGGTTCCTCTTTCGCGGGAAACCATAGGGCTCATTAGTCTCACTAATATGACGTCACAAAACTATAGGCTCAGTTGCCTACATCGGCCCTGTCAGATGGAGGAATCAGATGGCCGGGCTGAAGATCGAGAACATCACCAAACGGTTTGGCGAGACCGACGTGCTCAAGGGGGTGTCGCTGGACATCGCCGATGGCGAGTTCGTTTCGCTCGTGGGGCCGTCGGGCTGCGGCAAATCTACGCTTCTTCGGATCATCGCCGGACTTGAAGAACAGAGCGATGGCACGATCGATATCGGTGGCCAGTCTGTTGCAGGACTCCGCGCTGCCGATCGCAACCTGTCGATGGTGTTTCAATCCTATGCGCTTTACCCGCACCTGAGCGTGGCAGAGAATATCGCTGTGCCGCTCAAGATGCGTCGAATGAGCAACCTGCAACGCCTGCCTCTGGTGGGCCGCTTCATGCTCGGAACTCGCGGCCTGGCCGAAGAGATCGCCCAAGAGATCGCCCATGCCGCCGAGATGCTGGAAATCACCCATCTTCTTGATCGCAAACCCGGACAGCTTTCGGGTGGTCAGCGTCAACGGGTTGCTCTTGGACGGGCTCTTGTGCGCAACCCGGCGGCCTTTCTGCTGGATGAGCCGCTTTCAAACCTTGATGCTAAGCTGCGGGTCCAGACCCGCGCCGAGATCGTCCAGCTACACCGCCGTCTGAATGCGACCTTCATCTATGTCACCCACGACCAGGTCGAGGCCATGACCATGTCCGACCGGATCGCCGTCATGATGGGTGGGCGTATCCTGCAATGTGCCCGCCCGGACGTGATCTATGAAGATCCGGACACGATCGAAGTAGCCGAGTTTATTGGCTCCCCCAAAATTAATGTTCTTCCGGTGTCTTTGACAGGACACGGGCAATTTGCCTTCTTCGACCGCGATCTTGACTTGATGGCTACGGACAGGATCGACGGGGCGGTTTCATTGGGTCTGCGCCCCGAAGCGCTGCATCTTGCCACTGAGGATGCCGTGTTTCATGGCACCGTGGCACATACGGAAAATCTTGGGGCCGAACTCTTTGTTCAAATCGACATCCCCGGCCTTGAAAGCCGCATTGTCATGCGTGCCGAAGCGGCCCGGCGCGGTGACCTGACCATTGGTACGCCGGTTGGTCTCGGGTTTGACGCTGCAAACGCTCTTGTCTTTGACGGCAAAGGCCAGCGGGTGCGCCGGATCAAACCGCTTTCCAAGACCGCCGCGCAGGAGGTTGCCTGATATGGCCGTGACAGACAGCTCTCTTGCCCGGTCAGCCAAAACCGCGACCAGTGCCGAAACACAGGAACGCCGCGCGGCCTGGTCATTGGCCGCCCCTGCGCTGATCCTGATGGTCGTGATCCTTCTGGTGCCCGTACTGATCGCGGCCTTCCTGTCCTTTACCAATTATTCGCTGGGCAATAGCGGCTTTGATTGGGTTGGCGCGCGGAACTACGAAAAGCTATTCACCCGATCGACCTATGAGAAAATGTTCGTGGCCACTTTTACCTATGTGGTGACGGTGGTGCCAATCTCGGTCGGGCTGGGCCTTGGCGCTGCCCTGCTGATCAACTCGTTGGGCCGATTTCGCGAAATCTACAAGACAATCTATTTCCTACCGGTGATGGCGACGCTTCTAGCGATGGCCATCGCCTGGGAGTTCATGCTGCATCCCTCCATCGGCATGATCAACAGAACGCTGGAACTGGGCTGTGGTACGCCGTTGGAATGGCTCTGGCCCTTCATGGCGACGGGTTGTGCCGATGGGTTCCCGGTCTGGCTGGGCGACAAGCGTTATGCGATCTGGGTGATCTGTTTCATCGGGATCTGGCAGGGGTTCGGTTTCAACATGGTGCTGTACCTTGCCGGACTGACGGGCGTGCATCGCGAACTTTACCACGCGGCCGAAATGGACGGCGCCAAATCGGCTTGGGAACGCTTCCGGCTTGTCACATGGCCTGCGCTTGGCCCGACCACCGTCTTTGTCGTCACCATCTCGTGTATCCGCGCCTTTCAGGTTTTCGACACGATTGAGGCCTTCTGGCCACAAGGCGGCGGGCCGAACAAATCAACCTACGTGATGATGTTCGCGATCTTTGAAAAGGGCGTGCAACAGAACCTGATCGGGATCGGCTCGGCCATCACCGTGCTGTTCCTCATCTTCGTCATGTTCCTCACCCTGATCCAGCGCTGGCTGGTGGAACGAAAGGTACACTACGGATGACCCGCGACTGGTGGAAACATCTGATCCTGATCCTTGGTGTAATTGTTGTCATTGCACCTTTCTACATGATGGTCAGTTATTCGTTCAAAAGTCCGGGCGAGATCGACCGTGGCGAGGGCGGATTTTTCGGGCGGCAAGAGATGATGGTGGACGAGCGCTGCGTCAAGCTGCGTGATCCCAACCGCGATGACGTCGCCGCTGCGGCCCACCGTTTTCCCAGTGCTACCGATGCCGAGGTTCGCGATGCGCTGGTGGCCGAAGCCAAGGCTGATTGTGCCATGCACCCGGCGGTCTTCAACTATTCCAAGGCGTTCACCGAGGCACCGCTTTTACGCTATCTGCTGAACGGGGTGATCGTCACCGCTTCGATCTTCCTGATCCAGGTGGTGGTGGCACTGCCTGCGGCCTACGCGCTGGCCAAGCTTAAGTTCTGGGGGCGTGAAGCGGTGTTCGGACTTGTGTTGTTTTGCCTGCTGATCCCGGTCCACGCCATTGCCCTGCCGCTCTACATCATGCTGGCCAAGCTGGGGCTGACCAATACCTATGCCGCACTGGTGGTGCCTTGGACAATCTCGGTCTTTGGCATCTTCCTGATGCGCCAGTTTTTTATGACCGTGCCCGATGATCTGATCGACGCGGCGCGCATGGACGGAATGGGAGAGTTTTCCATCGTCTGGCGCGTGATGCTGCCCACAGCGATTCCGGCGCTGTTGGCCTTTGCGATCTTCTCGGTTGTGGCCCATTGGAACGACTACTTTTGGCCCCGCATTGTTGTCACCGGAAACCGCGATCTTTTCACCCCACCATTGGGTCTGCGCGAATTCAAGGGCGATGGTGATGGCAGTTTTTTCGGCCCGATGATGGCCACCGCCACCGTGATCGTCACCCCGCTCATCGTAGCCTTTTTGATGGCTCAGAAACGCTTCATCGAGGGGATCACCCTGAGCGGCATGAAATGAAACGGGGGCGCCCCGCAAGGCACCCCCACCACCGAATTCCCGACAAGGGATAAACCCCGGAGCCCCGTCTGCAAACAAATGGCTCCAAGACCCGGCAAGAGAGGATACTTTCCATGAAACTGACTGCCACTGCAATGGGCCTGGCCCTGAGCGCCACCGCCGTTTTCGCGGAAGACACCGTCACCATCGAATTTGCTTACCCCTATTCGCATCTGTTCGACGTGACCTATGAAGCGATGATGCCCGCCTTTAAGGAAGCACATCCCAACATCGAAGTGAAATTCCGCGCCACTTACGAATCCTATGAAGACGGCACCAACACCGTTCTGCGTGAAGCCGTCTCCGGCAATCTGCCTGACGTCACCATGCAGGGCCTGAACCGTCAGCAAATTCTGGTCGACAAGGGTATCGCCAAGTCGCTGGAGCCCTTCATCGCAAAGGAAGCCGATTTCGCCAAGGACGGATATCACGACGTTATGCTGTCGCTGTCGACCTTTGGCGGCAACGTCCACGGCCTGCCGTTCTCGGTCTCGCTGCCGGTTGGCTATTACAACATGGACATCCTGAAAGAAGCCGGTGTCGAAACGCTGCCCCAGACCTGGGACGATGTGATCGGCATGTGCGAAACCATGAAGGCGAACGGCATCGACAATCCGATCTTCTGGGGTTGGAACATCACCGGCAACTGGTTCATGCAGGCGCTGATGTGGTCGCAGGACAAAGCGATCGTCGAAGCCGGCCGTGTGACGCTCGACAGCCCCGAAGCCCTGGCTGCCATGGAGCAGATGCAGGAAATTTTCACCAAGTGTGAAATGAAGAACCTCGAATGGAAAGCCGCTTTGTCGTCCTTCTCGGCAGGCGAAATCGGCATGATGTTCTGGTCGACGTCGGCTCTCGGCGCAGTTGAGCGGTCGCAAGGCGAATTCGAACTGGTCACCGGCCCGTTCCCGGGCATGGGTGAAACCCCCAAAGGGCTGCCCGCCGGTGGCAACGCCGCGCTGCTGACCTCGACTTCGGACGACCCGCGCGTGCAAGAAGCGGCTTGGACCTGGTTGAAGTACATCACTTCGGGTGAGGGTGCGGCCGAGGTTGCCAAGACCACTGGCTACATGCCGCCGAACAAGGCCGCGAACGAGGTGATCCTGGCCGATTTCTACCAGCAGAACCCGAACAAGCAGACCGCTGTGGATCAGCTGCCTTTGCTGCGTGATTGGCTGGCCTATCCGGGCGACAATGGTCTGGCAATTACCCAGGTGATTTACGACGGTATCGAGCGCATCGTCACTGGCGACGCAACCGATATGAAAGAGCTTCAGCAGGAAATGGTCGAAGAAGTCGCCGACCTGCTGCCCAACGGCTAAACCGCCCTTTCCGGTCGCCCGCCTGTTCGGGCGGCCGGATTTTCACTTTTAGGACGCGCCATGAAGATCATCCATATTTCCGATATTCACCTCACCATTCCCGGCGAAGAGATGGGTGGGCTTGACCCGCATGCCCGCTTTGCCCGTGCCCTTGCAGACGTGGCCGACAACCACGAAGACGCTGACCGTATCATCATCACCGGGGACCTTGCCCATTGGGGTGAGAAAGAGGCATACGAGGCTCTAAAAATCGAGCTGGCGGATTTGTCCATCCCGGTGCGACTGATGATCGGCAACCACGATGATCGCGAGAATTTCCGCAAGGTGTTCAACGATCATCCGGTGGATGCGAACGGCTTTGTTAACCACGCCGAAACGGTGGATGGTACGCGGATGATCTATCTTGACAGTGTTGGCCACAAAACCCACGCAGGCCACTTCTGTACCGCCCGCCGTGAGTGGTTGGAAGCGGAGTTGGCCAAGGCTGATCGCGCCCGCATTTTTCTACATCACAACCCGATGCCCGTCGGTCTGCCCGCGGAGGACAAGATTGGCCTCACCCCCGAGGACCGCGCGCCGTTCAAAGATTTGCTCAAAACCTATGGCGATTGCATTGAGTATATCCATTTCGGCCATGTCCACGCCCCGATCCATGGACGGTTCGCGGGTATTCCCTTTGCCAGTGTTCCCTCTACGGGAAATCAGTCTCTACCGGATATGAGAGAGAGTGAACTACTCAAGGGGGCCCCGATGGATCCGGCCTATTTCGTGCTGCTGATCGATGGTGATGACACCACGATCCACCAGATTCCCTTTGCATGGGACGGGCCCGTCATGACCTCTGGCACCGGCTGGGATGACTGGGCCAAACCCGGCGCAGCGGCGGCAGAATGAAGTTTATCCATTTGACCGACACCAATGTGACCGGCGGCGGCCGCATGTTTTTTGGGCAAACCCCGCCCGCCGGCTGGCGCATGCGGTGGATAGTAAAAACGCTGTACATGGCGACGCAGCTTTCTTGTCGCGTGTCTTCGTAACATAGCTTTCGAGCACCTCCCCTTCGTGGTCAACCGCCCGCCAGAGGCAATGCCTTTCACCGTTGATCTTCACAAACATCTCATCGAGGTGCCACCGCCAGCGGCTGGATTTCATACCGCGAATTCACCGCTTCTCAATCTCAGATGCGAACATCGGACCAAATCGATGCCACCAATATCGAAGGACTTCGTGGCTAACATCGACGCCGCGCTCGTGCAGAAGGTCTTCCACATTTCGGAGTGAAAGTGGGAAGCGAACGTAGAGCATCACGGCCAGCCGAATGATTTCTGGGCTGGTATTGAAGTAGCGAAATGGAGAACGTTTTGACATGGCAGGACGCTATGTCAACGCCCTACCCACTTCAACATAAGTTCCTTTGACAGCGCCCAAAGCGGACTTTGATGACCGTTGCGGCGAAAGGCCGGTCGAGCCTAGAGTGACTGATGCTGCAGCTCGTGCGAGCGTCTGCTTTGCCTTGTTGACGGGCCAGATTTATTTCTGCTGACCGTTATTTCTGCATGCCAAACGTTACTTGGCGGACGTTACGTCTGAGATCGCTACGATCAGCTTCGTGATGTCATCCGCCCCCAATCGAGCAACGTTCACGCGCCCGCCTTTCACGACATGAATGCCATGATCTCGCGTCAGGGCTGTCTCTTGTGCATCGGTCAAAGGCAACAGTGAGAACATGCCGGATTGCTTCCCTATATAGGCAAGCTGATTGGTGCCAAGAAGTGTGCGTTCATTTTTGACAATCTGTTGGCGCACCCCGGCGACGCGCGCGCGCATCTGACCAAGTTCGTTGAACCAGAGCGCTTTGAGGGTATCGTCCTGCAAGATCGTGCGCACTACTGATGGGCCGTGATCCGGAGCATGGGACGCGCCGGAGCGGACGATCGCGGACACCGCACGATGCATACGCTCCCGGTCACCTGCGCGCGTCTTCACAAACAACGCCCCCGCCCGGTCGCGGTAAATCCCGAAGGATTTGGACAATGTGATGCAGACAATGCACTCCGGAAACCGCGCTGCGATTTTGCGGGCCATGGCGCAATCAGCGTCCCAACTTTGAGCAAATCCGAGATAGGCAAGGTCGATCCATGGGACGATCCCGCGCGCCTCTAGCAGATCGAGCAACGCGTCGAACTGCTCTGCGCTCATGTCCGCGCCGGTTGGGTTGTGGCAGACGCCCTGCATGAGAAAGACATCGCCCGATTGGACGGCTTTCAGCCCGTCCAACATTTGGTCAAAGGTGATCTGAGCCTTAAGTCGGTCGTAATACGGCACCTGAGCAAAATGCGCGTGGGCCGCCGTGAGGATCGGAATGTAATTCCCATAGGTCGGTGTTTGTAACCAGACGGTGGGCGGTTTTGGCATCTGCGCCAAGAGATCCGCCATGACTCTCAAGGCGACGGCTCCGCCAGAGGTCTGTGCTGAAACCCAGCCGTCATCAAAAGCATCACCCATGATCTCACGCCCCAGCACGCGGCAATATTCAGCGTCCCCTGTCAGGGCGAGGTAGGATTTACTGGTCTGGGTCTCGACCAGCTTTTGTTCGGCCAGCTTTACGGATTCGAGGACAGGCGTTTGGCCGTGTTCGTCCTGATAGATACCTACGGTTAGGTTGAGTTTCTCCTTACGGGGGTCAGCCGCGAAATAGTCGGCCCCGATCATGATGGGATCGACGGGATAGTCCTCAACCTGTTCAAACATCCTGCGTCAGCCCTTCTCCAAGATACCCGTTGTGACCAGCGTCTCGAAGTACTCAACCTTCAAGTCAAAGGATTTCAGAAGCTTCTGGGTGCTCGGCTTGACCACGGCATCGTCAAACGCACCCTTCTCAAAATGTCCCGCCGAGGCAAGGTCTGACCATAGGCTGGTCACAACCAGTTCGTAGTCAGTTCCGTTCACTTTGACGGCCAAAGACGCGCCAAGATGACCGGGCAATTCAGCCATTTCCTGGAATGTCGTTCGCTCCAAATGGTCCGCGTATTGTTGAAGTACCTCTTGAGAGCCCGCTACGGCCCTCCACCATCGAATAATCATTGTTTTGTCTTCCCCAGTTCTACGGCCCGGTCGCGGCAGGCAGTCAGTGCTTTTGCGATCACATCACCAAAGCCGTTTTCCTGCATCGTAACAATGGCTGCGTGCGTCGTCCCGTTTGGCGATGTGACACGGGCGCGGAGCTCTTGTGGTTCATCACCCTTGGTGGCCATGGTAGCCGCGCCAAGCGCGGTTTGTAGTGTCAGCGCCTTGGCATCCTCCAGGGTTAGCCCAAGGGCCGTGCCCGCTCGGATCATTTCTTCGATCATCAGGAAATAGTATGCAGGGCCGCTGCCCGACACGGCCGTAACAGCATCCAGCAGATCTTCGCGCTCGACGGTGATGCAAATTCCGAAGGCTTCGATGATCGCTTTGGCCGTTGCGCATTGTGCATCGGTCGCGAGTTCGTTTACGAAAAGTCCCGTCGCCCCCAGACCAAGCAGGGCTGGCGTGTTGGGCATAGTGCGCGCAATGGCCACCGGTCCAAAGAGGCCTTCCAGCGATGCAATCGTTACCCCGGCGGCAATGCTGAGGATCAGCTTGCCAGACAGGTCTGCATCCATCTGTTTGGCCACAGCTGCAATGACCTGAGGTTTGACGGCCAACACGATGATGTCAGCGGCAGCGGCTTTGGTCACATCGTCAGTCGTGCGGACGCCGTGCTCACTGGCCAACCGGTCCCGCTGATCCGCGTTCGGATCGACAACCGTGATCCGGGAAGGCTCCCACCCACTGGCGATCATGCCGCCAATGATGGCCAACGACATGTTGCCACCGCCGATGAATGCAATCTTATCCATAGCTCAGAAGCTCGTGATGACGGTTGCGCCGACGGACTGGAACTTGTCCATGTTCATCAGCGCCTCGGGGGCGGCGTCGATGCCGATCTTGTCGCCGACCAGTCGCGCCGGGTTCAGCTTGCCGCTCTCGACCATGTCCAGCATCGCCCCATAGCGATGGGCTTGCATCCCATGCGAGCCGAGCAATTCGATCTCTTGACCGACGATCTTGGGCATTGGCACGGCAGGGGCAGCGTGATCACCCAACATCAGACCCACCTGGATATGCTTGCCCCGTGGCCGCAGGCAGAGGATCGAGTTGGTCATTGTGGCGGGATGGCCAAGCGCGTCCAGCGAGACATGCGCACCGCCCTTGGTGATCTCCTTAATCGCCTCGACCACGTCGCCCTTGCCGTCGATGGCCGCGACCGCACCAAGCTCCTTGGCCAGCGATAGTTT
The DNA here is from genome assembly GCF_040369695.1 of Pelagimonas sp. KU-00592-HH. Classification (NCBI taxonomy): domain Bacteria; kingdom Pseudomonadati; phylum Pseudomonadota; class Alphaproteobacteria; order Rhodobacterales; family Roseobacteraceae; genus Pelagimonas; species Pelagimonas sp. KU-00592-HH. The sequence continues at coordinate 106,911 of NZ_BAABWM010000002.1, forward strand.
GGCGGGGTCCAGATCAACGCCGATCACATTCGCCCCCGCCGCACTTGCAATCATCACGGCCGAGAGACCGACGCCGCCGCAACCATGCACAGCAACCCACTGGCCAGCGCTGACTTTACCTTGGTCGATCACGGCCCGAAACGATGTGGCAAACCGGCAGCCCAGGCTCGCAGCAGTGGCGAAATCCATTGTTTCCGGCAACGCCACCACGTTCAGGTCAGCCTGGTGGATCGGCACATATTCTGCGAAGCTGCCCCAATGGGTGAAGCCTGGTTGTTCCTGATGCAGGCACACCTGTTGATGCCCGGCATGACATTCGCTGCACGATCCGCAGCCGCAGATGAACGGCACGGTGACACGGTCGCCCACCTTCCAGTTCTTCACGTCCTTGCCGACCGCCTCGACCACACCAGCCAGTTCGTGTCCGGGGATGTGAGGAAGCTCGATATCGCTATCGTGCCCCATCCAACCGTGCCAGTCGCTGCGACAGACACCCGTGGCTTCCACCTTGAGGACGACCCCATGCGCTTCGGGCACAGGATCCGCCACGTTCACGACCTTGGGGGCTTCTTGGAACTTCTCGAACAGGACAGCTTTCATGGCAGGGTCTTTCCGTTATATCGAATGGTTGAGTGGAAGCTATCATGTAGCGGAGAAATTAGCTTGCTATTCTACCCCTCATTGTGATTATTTTGAGCAGAAAGCCCTCGCCATGAGGGGTTATTGAGGAAACTCTTCCCTTGTTCAGCATCGACCCGGTCAACGCACAGATTCTCGAACTGCTTCAAAGCGACGGGCGCATGACCAATGCCAAACTGGCTGAGCACCTGAACATGAGCGAAACACCCTGCTGGCGACGGCTCAAGAAACTGGAAGAGACGGGCATCATCGAGGGCTATCAGGCTCACCTAAATCGCAGAAAGCTCGGGCTCGGCGTCATGGCCTTCGTTCAGCTGAGCTGCTCAGAGCACGATCAGGCCGCAACCGCCGAGTTCCAGCGTATTATCGAGTTCACGCCCAATATCCTCGCCTGCCATAATACCACGGGCGAGGACGACTTCCTGCTCGTCGTGGTAGCGCGTGATCTCGACGACTACAGCGCTTTTGTCGACAGTACTTTGCGGCGTTTGCCAGGCGTAACTAGCATACGCTCAAACCTTTCTCTTAAAGAAATGAAGGCATCGAGCAAGCTGCCTGTTCGTGGTTCAGAGCGATGATCGGTGCTGCCAGACGCATTCGAACCAGTCTCTGATTGGACAGTATCGCTGCCCCTTATTCCACGCATAGACCGCGCCACTCGACTAGAGCTGCGGCGCGGTTCAGCTTGAAATTTTATCCGGAGTAGAGGCTGCGCTCCGAATTGGACAGGTTGTAGATTGAGACGTGAACGGCAGCGAGTTTCTGCAAACTTCGCATTCGTCGGAAACGGAGCATGGCCCGCTCTCGCCGTCGGAATGTCAGATGGGAGTTCTCGGCGCGATTGTTAAACCAACGACCACAATCCTGTTTTTCTGCATTGCCGATGACCATCATTGCAGCACCATATGATCGCAATCGATCGGTCACTATGTCATCTGGCTGGCCGTATTTGCGCATTGCTATTCTTAAGAATTTCAACGCAGCTTTCTTGTCGCGCGTCTTCGTGACATAGCTTTCGAGCACCTCCCCTTCGTGGTCAACCGCTCGCCAGAGGTAATGCCGTTCACCGTAAACCTTCACGAACATCTCATCCAGCTGCCAACGCCAGCGGCTGGATTTCATACCGGCCACCTGCCGTAACTTCGTGACAATCTCCTCGGGCTTTGGTCGCTTGTTGACCGAGTGTTTCCTCAGTTTTCCTAAACATAGCCGAGGACCACTTCGGTGGGGGAGGATCAGGAGCAAGACGCCCATTTGCGCTGGTGGCCGTCATCCCCACTCAAAACTCACCGCGCACCCCCACAGAAAATTCGCGAAACGTCCAGTCCTAACCTATCGGGCAAACAGAGGAGACAAGGTGGCGGAGGAGGTGGGATTCGAACCCACGGTGGGCGTTAACCCACGTCGGTTTTCAAGACCGGTGCATTCAACCACTCTGCCACTCCTCCGACACGCCTTGCCTAATTCGAGAGAAATGATTCTGAAAGGCCAATCTGTCGGGGAAATTTCGCCGATGCCCGAACGCAGCCTTTTCTTGATGCGGCCATGTCGCTAGACTGCGCGCAAGCCCGCGAGGGCAGCAAACAACGTCGGCAAGCGGCGGAACCGCGCGAAAGCACGCGCACAGGCAAAGGGCACGGCACGATGAGCACAGGCACTTCCCGCAACACCACTGCCCGCACGGGCCGCATTCTTCTGGCACTGGGCCTAACAGGCGCGCTGGCCGCCTGTGAAGAAGGCCAGGATTTTTCCTCGATCTTCAAGCCGAAACCGGGCGCCGAAGCAGAAGAGACTGACACCCGCACCACCAAGCTGGTCGAACGCGATGTCGAGGCGCCCGAGGTCTTCTCGGTCACCGAGGCCGGCCTCTGGGATGGCCGCCCGAGCCTTGGCGGCGTCTGGGCCGCCCACCCCGATGTGGCCGATCCCGAGCGCGTGATCATCCGCAACCAGTCGAACGGCAAGTTCGTGATCGGTGCCCTGTTCCGCCGCGAACGTGAAATCCCCGGGCCCCGCGTCCAGATCTCTGCCGATGCTGCCGCCGCCCTTGGTATGCTCGCCGGTCAGCCGGTTGAGCTGAACGTGACCGCCCTGCGCCGCGAGGAAGTGCCGGAAGTGGCCCCCGCTCCGGTGGCCACCACCGAGACCGCCGCAGTCGAGGAAGAGGCGCTTGATCCGATCGCCGCCGCCAGCGCCGCGATTGCCGGGGCCGAAGCTGCCACCAAGCCGCCCGCGCAGGAGGTCAAGGCCGAAACCGCGCCTGCACCGCAATCCACCACCCTGTCCAAACCCTATGTGCAGATCGGCATCTTCAGCGTTGAAAGCAACGCAAAGAACGCCGCCCAGCAGATGCGCAACGCGGGCATGGTGCCGCTGATCCGCAAACTGACCAGCAAGAACAAGACCTTCTGGCGCGTCATCGTCGGTCCGGCCTCGAATGCCGCCGAACGCAAGACGCTTTTGAAGAACATCCACGCCACCGGGTTCACCGACGCCTACGCCGTCAGCAACTGACCCGCGCGAAAACGGAGATCGCCGCATGAAACTGGCCCTGCCCCGCCTCCTGAGCGCCGCCGTGGCGCTGGCCCTGACCGTGACCCAGGTCTCGGCCTTCGAAACCCGGGCCAGCGCGGCCTATGTTATGGATCAGGGCACCGGCACCATCCTCTTGGCCAAGAACGCCGACGAGCCCCTGCCGCCCGCCTCCATGTCCAAGCTGATGACGCTCTACATGGCCTTCGAGGCGGTCCGCGATGGTCGCCTGTCGATGGAGGAAAAGCTGCCTGTCTCGCAACACGCGATGAACTATGGCGGCTCGACCATGTTCCTTGACACCACCGACAAGGTGAAGGTCTCCGACCTCATTCGCGGTATCATCGTGCTGTCGGGCAACGATGCCTGCGCCGTGATCGCCGAGGCCCTTTCACCGGATGGCACCGAGGCCGGCTTTGCCCGCCTGATGACCCGCCGCGCCCGCCAGATGGGCATGACCAACTCGACCTTCGCCAACTCCAACGGCTGGCCCGCCCCCGGGCACCGCATGTCGATGCGCGACCTTGCCCTGCTGGCCAACCACCTGATCGAGGACTTCCCCGAGTTCTACCCGATGTTCGCCGAACGCGAGTTCAAGTTCGATGGCCGCGCCCCCGGCAACACCCGCAACCGCAACCCGCTTTTGAGCCTCGACATCGGCGCGGATGGCCTCAAGACCGGCCACACCCAGGAAGCAGGCTATGGCCTCGTCGGCTCTGCCCGCCAGGGAAGCCGCCGCGTGATCTTCGTGATTTCCGGCCTCGACAGCTCCAAGGCCCGCGCCGAAGTGTCGGAACAGATCGTCAACTGGTCCTTCCGCCAGTTCTCGGAAAGCAAGATCGCCCGCGAGGGCGAGCGCATTGCCGATGCCGAGGTCTGGATGGGTCGCGAGAACAAGGTCGCACTGGTCCCGGCCGAGGATATCGATGTGCTCCTGCCGGTTCTGTCGATGGACAAGGTCGACGCCGAAGTGGTCTATCACGGCCCGGTTCAGGCCCCTGTCACCCAAGGCCAGGAACTGGCCGAACTGGTTTTGCGTCCCGATGACCTGCCGGCGATCCGCGTGCCTCTGGTCGCGGCCAAAGACGTTCCCGCCGGCGGCTTTACCGTCCGTCTGCGCACCGCCACCAGCGTGCTGTTTGACAGCCTCGGCATCGGGGCCGGAGACGCGTCGTGACCGACGGCGGACTGTTCATCACCTTCGAAGGCATCGACGGATCGGGAAAATCCACCCAGATCCGGATGCTGGCCGAAACCCTGCGCGGCAAGGGGTATGACGTCGTCCTGACCCGCGAACCGGGCGGCTCTGACGGGGCCGAGGAAATCCGCTCTCTCGTGCTTGAAGGCGACCCCGACCGCTGGTCAGCCGAAACCGAAATCCTGCTGTTCACCGCGGCCCGCCGCGACCACCTCGAGCGCACCATCCTGCCGGCGCTGGCGGCGGGCAAGATCGTGCTCTGCGACCGTTTTGCCGATTCCACCCGCATGTATCAGGGCCTGTCGCGCGGCGACCTGCGCGAGACCGTCGACCACCTGCACCGCCTGATGATCGGCCGCGAACCCGACCTCACCATCCTGATCGACATGGACCCGGCCACCGGCCTTAGCCGCGCCAAGTCCCGCGCCACCACCGAGGAACGCTTTGAAGACTTCGGACAGGCCCTGCAGGAACAGATGCGCAAGGGCTTTCTCGGCCTCGCAAACGAGTTCTCCGACCGCTTCCGCATCATCGACGGAGAACAATCCATCGACGCCGTGGCTTCCGACATCGCCGACACCGTGCTAACGCATCTTTCATGAGCGACGACACACTCCCAGAAGCAGATCGCGTCGAAGGGGCACCGCACCCGCGCGAAACCGAGCGGCTCTTTGGCCAGTCCCAGGCCGAGGCAGGCTTTCTCGAAGCCTATAACGCCGACCGCCTGCACCACGCCTGGCTGATGACCGGCCCGCGCGGCGTTGGCAAGGCCACGCTGGCGTGGCGGATCGCACGCTTTCTTCTGGCCACACCGATCCACGAGGGCGGCGGCCTGTTTGGCGATGCCCCGCCCACCTTTGACACCCTCGACATTTCGCCCGATCACCCTGTCGCCCACCGCCTTCTGGCGCGCTCGGAACCCGGCATGTTCGCCATCACCAGAAGCGTGAACGAAAAGACCGGCAAGCTGCGTGACATGATCACCGTCGATGACATCCGCGGCCTGACCCACTTTCTCACCATGTCCGCCGCCGAGGGTGGACGCCGTGTGGTGATCGTCGATGCCGCCGACGAAATGAACGTGAACGCCGCCAACGCGCTTCTGAAAATGCTCGAAGAGCCCCCGGCCCTCACCACCATGCTGCTGGTCTCTCACCAGCCATCACGTCTTCTGCCCACCATCCGCTCGCGCTGCCGCGAGCTGCGCCTGACCCCGCTTGAGGCCGACGATATGACCGCCGCCCTCGCCCAGGCCGGGGCCGAAGACAACGACGATCCCGCGCTGGCCGCCCTGTCTTCGGGATCGGTCGGAGAGGCCATGCGCCTGACGCGGCTTGGCGGTCTCGAGATGTATCAGGAAATCGTCGGCATCTTCGCCACGATGCCCAACCCCGACCGCCCGCGTGCCCTCAAACTGGCCGAGGCCGCCGCCGCACGCGGGGCCGAGAACCGTTTCGAGCTTTTGCTCACCATGTTCGACACCTTCCTCGCGCGGCTGTCCCGCACCGGTGCAACCGGTGTCCCGCCTCTGCCCGAGGCCGCCAGGGGCGAAGCCGAGGTTCTGCAACGCCTTGCCCCCAATCCGCACAAGGCCCGCCAATGGGCGGAAATCGCGCAAGAGATTTCATCACGTACCCGCCACGGGCAGGCGGTCAACCTTGACCCTGCCGCACTAGTTCTAGATACGGTTTTCAAGATAACAGAAACCGCATTGCGCTAGACCATGACTGACATCCCCCGGATTACCGACAGCCACTGTCACCTCGACTTCCCCGACTTCGAAGGACAGCTCGACGAGATCGTCGCCCGTGCCGCAGACGCCGGCGTGGCCCGCATGGTCACCATCTGCACCCGCCTGCGCAACGAACCCTCCGTGCGCGCCATCGCCGAGACCCACGCCCCCGTCTTCTATGCCGCCGGCACCCACCCGATGAGCGCCGCAGACGAGCCGATGGCCACCGTCGACCAGCTCATTGCCCTCGCCCAGCACCCGAAATTCGTCGGCATCGGCGAAACCGGCCTTGATTACCACTACACCGCCGAAAGCAAGGACGTGCAGAAAGAAAGCCTGCGCATCCACATCACCGCAGCCCGCGAAACCGGCCTGCCGCTGATCATCCACTCGCGCGATGCAGACGAGGACATGGCCGCAATCCTTTCGGAAGAACACGCTAAGGGCGCCTATTCCTGCGTCATGCACTGCTACAGCTCCGGTGCCGCCCTGGCCAAAACCGCTGTCGACCTCGGCTTCTACCTCTCGATGTCCGGCATCGCCACCTTCCCGCGCAGCCAGGACGTCCGCGACATCTTTGCCGCCGCACCGGTTGATCGCATCCTCGTGGAAACCGACGCGCCCTACCTTGCCCCACCCCCACATCGCGGCCGACGCAACGAACCGGCCTATACCGCCCTCACCGCGCAGGTCGGCGCAGATGTCTTCGGCATGTCCTACGCCGATTTCGCCGCCCAGACCGAAGCCAACTTCGACCGCCTCTTCACCAAGGTCGCCTCCTTCGCGGAGGCCGCATGAGCGCCACGCTGACCTTCACGATCCTGGGCTGCGGCTCGTCCGGTGGCGTGCCGCGTCTTGGCGGCCACTGGGGCGATTGCGATCCGACCAACCCCAAGAACCGCCGCCGCCGCTGTTCCCTGCTGATCGAACGCGAAACCGAGGCCGGCAAGACCAGCGTCCTGATCGACACCTCGCCGGACATGCGTTCGCAACTGCTGGATGCAGGCGTCGGCGAACTCGACGCGGTGGTCTATACCCATTCCCATGCCGACCACGTGCACGGCATCGACGATCTGCGCATGATCGTCTTCAACATGCGCAAACGCCTGCCCGTCTGGGCCGACGGTGCCACCCAGGACGCGCTCTATTCCCGCTTCGGCTATGCCTTTGTACAGCCCGAAGGCTCGCCCTATCCGCCGATCCTCGACATGCACACCATCAAGGATGACGTCGAGATTACCGGCGACGGCGGCACCGTCACCCTCACCCCGATCAAGGTGAACCACGGCAGCATCGACGCCCTCGCCTTCCGCGTGAACGACCTTTGCTACATGCCCGACGTGGCCGAGATCTACGACGATGCCTGGCTCCAGCTTCAGGGCCTCGACTGCTGGATTCTCGACACCCTGCGCCGCACGCCACACCCGACCCACGCCCATATGGAGAAATCCCTCGGCTGGATCGAACAGGTGGCCCCCAAAAGCGCAATCCTGACCAACCTGCACATCGACATGGACCACGCCGAGGTCGAGGCCGAAACGCCCGATCATATCCGCGCGGCCTATGACGGGATGCAGATCGTCTACACCGTCTGATCCCATGCAAACGCTGATCACCGTCATCCTTCCGGTGTTCCTGGTGATCGGCTTTGGCTATCTCGCCGCCTGGCGCAACCTGTTCACCCAGGACAACGTCGACGGCCTGATGCGCTTCGCAACCAACTTCGCGGTGCCGGTCCTGCTGTTCCGCGCCATCGCCAAGCTGGACCTTACCGCCGAGTTCGACCTCGCCCTCCTTGGCAGCTTCTACACCGGCGCTTTCTTAAGCTTCTGTGCAGGCCTCTTCGGGGCGCATTACCTGTTCAAACGCGATTGGGAAGATTCCGTCGCCATCGGCTTTATCTGCCTGTTCTCAAACTCGCTGCTGCTGGGCCTGCCGATCACCGAACGCGCCTTTGGCCCTGATGCGCTGGCCGGGAACTATGCCATCGTCGCCCTGCACTCGCCCTTCTGCTACGGCCTTGGCATCACCACGATGGAAATTGTCCGCGCCCGTGGCTCCTCGCCCATTACCATCGTTCCCAAGGTGCTCAAGGCGATGTTCCGCAACGCCCTGATTGTCGGCATCTCGCTGGGCTTCGCCGTCAACCTGAGCGGCCTCACCCTGCCCGAACCGGTCTGGGTCTCGGTCAACCTGATGGCCACAGCCGCCCTCCCCGCCGCGCTCTTCGGCATGGGCGGCGTCCTGTTCCGCTATCGCCCCGAAGGCGACCTGCGCACCATCGCCTATTGCTGCATCGTCAGCCTCGTCCTGCATCCGGCCATCGTCTACACCCTCGGCACCTTCAATGCGCTCGGCGTCGACGGCCTCCGCTCTGCCGTGCTCACCGCATCGATGGCCCCGGGCATCAACGCCTACCTATTTGCCAACCTCTACGGACGCGGGCAACGCACCGCCGCCTCCACCGTCCTCGTCGGCACCGCGATCTCGATCCTCACCATCTGGCTCTGGCTTGGCGCCCTTCCCTAGGATCACTCACCCTTGATTGGACAGGACGGCGCGCACATGTTCCAAGGAACCAAACCTCAAGGAGCGCGCCAATGACCACCCCCATCCGCATCGACATCGTTTCAGACGTGGTCTGCCCCTGGTGCATCGTCGGCTTTCGCCAGCTTGAACAGGCTGTCGCCCAGACCGGCATTGATGCCGTGGTCTACTGGCATCCTTTCGAACTGAACCCAGACATGGTGCCGGAAGGCGAAAACCTGCGCGATCACATCATGCGCAAATACGGCAGCACCGCCGAGCAATCTGCGAAGGCGCGCGAAAACCTGCAAAACATCGGTACCCCCCTCGGCATCAACTTCGCCTTCTCCGACGACGCCCGCATCTACAACACGTTCCAGGCGCACCAACTGCTGCACTGGGCGCAGACCTTCGAAAAATCGCACGAACTGAAACTCGCCCTCTTCAACACCTACTTCGAACAGGGCAAAGACGTCTCCAACTCTGACGTTCTGCTAGACGCTGTCGCCTCTGTCGGTCTCGACCGCGACGAGGCCGCTGAGGTTCTCAAGGATGGCCGTTTTGCCGACATCGTCCGCGAAAAGGAACAGTTCTGGACCTCCCGCGGCGTCTCCGGCGTGCCCACCATGGTTTTCGACCAGCGTCACGCCACCTCCGGCGCCCAAGGGGTCGACACCTTCGCCAACATCCTCACCCAACTTTCCCAGGCCCGCGAAGCGGCAAGTTAAAGTTGAATTTCCCCGACTGACCCCGCCAAACGACACAAATCCCTAGATTGCGCCGCGCACTCATGCCACTCTGCGCCCATGCGATTTCTAGTACCCATTTGTTTCTTCGCCTTCCCGGCGCTTGCCGATACGCCCATGTCAGCGGCGGAATTTGAAGCCCATACCCAGGGCAAGATTCTCACCTACGGGGCCGACGGCCAGAATTACGGGGTCGAGGAATATCTGCCGAACCGGCGTGTCCGCTGGTCCTTTCTTGACGGCAAATGCAAAGAAGGCGTCTGGTATCAGGAAGGCCAGCACATCTGCTTTATCTACGAAGACGATTTCGAGCCACAGTGCTGGCTGTTCTTCAACGAAAACGGCCGCCTTGGCGCTGTCTTCGCCAGCGGTGACTCTCCCACCGAGCTTTATGAAACCCAGCAGACCGATGAAATGCTCTGCCTCGGTCCCGAAGTCGGCGTCTGAATTCACACTCTCTTAATCCGTACGGTGCTGTAACGACCGGAATTATCGGCCCTCGCACCTCCGCAATACCGACGTAATACCGACGTAGCACCGACGCCGGTTTTCGCCGTTAACCCGCCCTCAGAACAGGCTTCCTTGGGTGGGCGGCGGGTCTTTCTTGGCCGTTTTTTTCGGCGCGACCTTGCCGCCCAATGCCACCTTTCCATCCGCGAATTCGACCTCGATCTCGCTCGCTTTCTTGGCCGATTTCGTGTCCGTCACCAGCTTGCCATCACCCCAGACAACCGCATATCCACGCTCAAGCGTGGCCTGGTATCCAAGCGTCTCGCGCATCCTTTCGGCCTGCGCCAGACGGTCCTTGAACCCCTTCAAAACGCGCTCTTCCGCAAGGTCCACACGTGCGGCAAGTTCTTGAATCTTCTCACGTTTCCGCGAAATTTCCCGCGTGATCGCCACCGGTGACAACCGGTCTGCCCGCCGCCCCAGGGCCTGCCGCTTGCCGTCGATCAGCTGCCGCAGGGTGCTCGCCCGCAGGCTGCCCGTGCGTTGCGTCAGCTCCACCCGCCGCCGCTGCACCCCGTCGCGCAGGGCACGCGGAAGGTTCTCACCTGCCCGGTCCAGCCGCTGCCGGGGCGTCTGCAAGATCGCATCCGCATTCGGCAAGGCCCGCGCCACATCCCTGAGCCGCTGCCCCCGCCGCGCAATCCCATCCGTCAACGCCCGCGTCAACCGCCCCCCCTGCTCGTCGGTCCAGCCCAGCAAATCAAGGCGAACAGGCACCGCGATTTCGGCCGCCGCCGTAGGGGTTGGCGCGCGTCTGTCCGAGACGAAATCAATCAGCGTGGTATCCGTTTCATGCCCCACCGCCGAGATCAGGGGAATGTCACTCGCCGCTGCTGCACGCGCGACGATTTCTTCGTTAAACCCCCATAAATCCTCAATACTTCCGCCACCCCGCGCCACGATAAGCAGGTCCGGACGCGGCATCGCACCGCCAGGTGTCAGCCGGTTGAACCCCTCGATGGCGCGTGCGACTTCGCCCGCGCAGGCCGCCCCCTGAACCGCCACCGGCCAGATCAGAACCTTGCGCGGAAACCGCTCTCTCAGACGGTGCAAAATGTCCCGGATCACCGCGCCGGAAGGAGAGGTCACAACCCCGATGATCTCGGGCAGATAGGGTAAGGGTTTCTTGCGCTCCGGCGCAAACAACCCTTCCGCCGCCAGCTGCTTCTTGCGCTTCTCCAACATCGCCATCAGCGCGCCTTCGCCCGCCACGGTCACGTCATCGACGTTCATGTTGTACTTCGACTGCGCCCCGAACGCCGTGAGCTTGCCGGTGACGATCACCTCCATGCCCTCTTCCGGCTGCACCGTCAGCCGCGCCGCCTGCCCCTTCCAGGTCGTGCAGGCCAGCACGTTGCCCTCATCCTTGATGTCGTAATACAGGTGCCCAGACCGCGCCCGGAACACGCGCCCCACCTCGCCACGCACGCGGATACGCCCAAAGGCGCTCTCGATGGTCTTTTTCACCGCGCCGGAAATTTCCGATACGCTAAATTCCGGGGCATTTTCCCCTTCAATCGGGGAATCGATGAGGTCGGACATTTGGCCTCGCTTGTAAGACTGCTCACCACAGCTTAGAACGCCCGCAGAGCAAGGCCAAGCAGAAGGGCACACCATGAACATTCTCATTCTCGGAAGCGGCGGACGCGAGCATGCCCTGGCATGGGCCGTGATGCAGAACCCCAAGTGTGACAAGCTGATCGTCGCGCCCGGCAACGCGGGCATCGCTAAGATCGCCGATTGCGCCAAGATCGACATCGAAGACGGTGGGGTTGTGGTCAACTTTGCCGAAGAGAACGCCATTGATTTCGTGATCGTCGGCCCCGAAGCCCCGCTGGCGAACGGCGTGGCCGACCGCCTGCGCGAAGCAGGCATCCTCGTTTTCGGCCCCTCCGAAGGCGCGGCCAAGCTGGAAGCGTCGAAAAGCTTTACCAAGGAAATCTGCGACGCCGCCAAGGCCCCAACCGCAGCGTACGGTCATTTTACCGATGCTGAAGCGGCCAAGGCTTATATTCGAGCACAAGGTGCTCCGATTGTCGTCAAGGCGGACGGTCTCGCAGCCGGCAAAGGCGTGATCGTCGCAATGGACGAGCAAACCGCGCTGGAGGCCATCGACGACATGTTCGGCGGTGCCTTTGGTGGCGCAGGTGCCGAGGTGGTGATCGAAGAGTTCATGGAAGGTGAAGAAGCCTCTTTCTTCATCCTCTGCGATGGCAAGTCCGCTCTGCCCATCGGCACTGCACAAGACCACAAGCGCGTGGGCGAAGGCGACACCGGCCTCAACACCGGCGGCATGGGCGCCTATTCTCCGGCTCCGGTCCTGTCGGACGAGATCGCCCAGAAGGCGCTGGATGAGATCATTCAGCCCACCATCGACGAAATGGCCCGCCGTGGCGTGCCCTATCAGGGCGTTCTCTACGCCGGCCTGATGATCAAGGACGGCCAACCGCGCCTCGTGGAATACAACGTCCGCTTTGGCGATCCCGAGTGTCAGGTTCTGATGATGCGCCTTGGCGCGCAGGCCTTTGACCTGATGCACGCCGCCGCCGAGGAACGTCTGGCCGAAGCCCGTGTGAACTGGGCCGACGACCACGCCATCACCGTCGTCATGGCGGCCAACGGCTATCCCGGGTCCTATGAAAAGGGCAGTGTCATCAACGGCCTCGACGCGCTGCCGGAAGACAGCAAGAACATGGTCTTCCACGCTGGCACGACCGCCGTTGACGGCAAGGTCACCGCCACCGGTGGCCGCGTTCTGAACGTGACCGCACGGGGTGCCTCGCTGCAGGAAGCCCGCGACCGCGCCTATGCCATGATTGACCAGATCGACTGGCCCGGTGGCTTCTACCGCCGCGACATCGGCTGGCGCGCCCTCTGATCGGAAAAACGAAAGGCGTCAGGACACCCTGGCGCCTTTTTTGTCTCTTGGGTCCGGGACCTAGCCTTTGCAGGCCACTACATCCGCAAGGCTCTGCCGCCCCCGGAACGGCCCGGCATCCCGACTGGTCACTTTCCGCCCCGACAGGGTCGAGAGCATGACCCGCCCCCAGTCGCTGTTGACGGTGACAATCTCCGGCCCCTGCCCGCAATCGCGGATACCACCCGAGATGAAATCCTCGCCGATGCGGTGATTGGTCAGCCCGGTCTTGTCGGCCACATGCACCAGCCGCCCATCGTCAAACCGCCAGATCCGCAGGGTCTTGGCCAGATGCGGACGGTCGATATAGGCCAGCTCAACCTTGCCATCCCCATCCAGATCCGCCGCGCCCAGCGGCGCAAGCCAGCGGTTCGAGCGCCCGATAAACGGCGTCGCCGCCACCAGTCCCGTCTCGTCATAGACCGCAAGCCGCGCGCCCTCGTGGATGCTGCTCTCGATGGTGACCAACTCGCCGTCACCATCCCCGTCCAGATCCACAAGCCGCGGCGACAGGTCTTCAAACACGCGATCTTCCGGAAGGGTCAGGCGCAGCCTCCGCCCGTCCGACATCTGCATCTCCAGCGTGCCGTATTCAATCGCGTCGCCCAGAACCCCGTGCGCATAGCGCGTGGTCGGCGCGCCATAGCTGGCTGACACGATCTCGGCCCTGCCCTCTCCCGCCATGAGAAAGGCCGCGCAGCCCATCAGCAGCGCGGCCCCAAATTTCCCATATCGGGGGCGAAAAACTGAACCTCGCACCCCTTCAGGCATCAGATCTGTTTTTCCGGCATCTGGACAACCAGACCGTCCAGCGCATCGGTCACCTTGATCTGGCAGGTCAGGCGCGAGCGCTCCGGATCGGGCTCATAGGCAAAATCCAGCATGTCTTCTTCCATGTCGTCCTTTGCCGGTACTTTCTCGACCCACTCGGGGGCGACGTACACGTGACAGGTCGAACAGGCGCAAGCACCGCCGCAATCGGCTTCGATACCCGGAATGTTGTTGTCGCGGGCACCTTCCATAACGGTCAGACCGTTGGCAACTTCGACCACGTGCTCGGTACCGTTGTGCTCGACATAAGTGATTTTGGCCATGTCTTAGAACTTTCCTTGCGTGAGTTTTTACTTACCTAATCAACGGTTCTCACTCTCGCCAGTCCCTTTTGCGACTCAGGTCTTGTTTCCTTGCGACAAAATTCAAATGTTCTATATTTGTTCCTATGACAGTTCAGCCCCGCCTCCCCCCCTGGCCACGCCCCCCGTCGGCCCTGCCGGCAATCCGTCTTGTCGAGCCGCCCAACGGCGCGCGTGTGACGGTTGCCGGGCTGGTGATCCTGCGCCAGAGACCGGGCACCGCCAAGGGGGTGATCTTCCTCACGCTCGAAGACGAAACCGGCATCGTGAACATCGTGGTCTGGCGCAAGCTGTATGAACATTTTCGCCGCGCGGTGATCTCGGGAAGGCTCCTGCGCATCACCGGCCGCATCCAGCGCGAAAACAACGTGACCCATGTTCTGGCCGAACGGATCGAGGACATTTCTCCCATGCTCGACACCCTGCTCACCCCGCCGCGGGGTTCCGAAACGGGCTAAAACAGGGTAAGAAGAACAAAACACCCCGTGCGTTTTCGCCAGAGGCAACGAGCATGACACTCCGATTTCCCCTTCTTGCGGCTTTGGCCGGCCTGACACTGGCCGCCTGCGAAGACGGCATGATGACGCCCGACCTCGCCGCGCTGAACGAGCCGGACGTTGTGCGCACGACCTCTGCCATTGCCCCGCCGGGGGCCAAGCCCGGCACCTGCTGGGGACGCTCCGTGACCCCCGCCGTGATCGAAACCGTGACCGAACAGATTCTCGTGCAACCCGCAGAGGTTCTGGCCGACGGCACCGTGATCAGCCCCGGTGTCTACCGCAGCGAAACCCAGCAACGCATTGTCCGCGAACGGCGCGAAACGTGGTTCGAGACGCCCTGCGACGACGTCTGGACCGAAGAGTTCACCGCCACCCTGCAACGCGCGCTCAAGGTTCGTGGCCACTATACCGGTGCGATCACGGGCGAGATGGACAAGCGCACCCGCGCCGCCATCCGCCGCTATCAGGAGCCACAGGGCCTCAACAGTTCGATCCTCTCCCTTGCCGCCGCCCGCCAGCTCGGCCTTGTTGCCGTAGCGCGCGAGGAGTAACGCGCCCATCCCACGAAAAAGGGCACCCGAAGGTGCCCTTTCATCGTCTATTTCCAGACAATCACTCTTCGATGTTCAGCGCCACAAAGCGCGGCTCTCCGGCGCGACGCACCAACAAGAGAACCGATTTCCGGCCTGCGTCACGGGCTTCCTGAACCCGCGCTTCGAGATCGGCAACCGCGGTCAGTTTCTGCTGGCTTGCCTCGGTCAGGATGTCACCCGCACGCAGCCCCTTTTCAAAGGCTTTCGAGGTTTCATCCACACCGGTCACAACCAGACCAACAGTCCCTTCACCCGCACCCAGTTCGCTGCGCATTTCATCGGTCAGCGGCGTCACGGTCAGGCCAAGCAACTCTTTCTCAATCGGCTCGGCCGGTTCCGGAGTGCTTTCGGTGCCATTGTTGGATTCGGCGGTCTCGCGACGTCCCAGGGTCACCTTCAGGGTCTCCTGCTTGCCATCGCGCAGCACCACCACGCGGACGGTCTTGCCGACTTCGGTATTGCCCACCACGCGAACCAGTCCACGCACATCGGCGACTTCCTTGCCATCGAACAACATGATGATGTCGCCCGACTGCATACCGGCCTCGGCTGCCGGACCTTCCGGCACATCGGTCACCATCGCGCCAGCGGCTTCATCAAGCCCCTCGATGGCTTCGACCATGTCCTCGCTGACGTTCTGGATGCGCACACCCAGCCAGCCGCGACGGGTCTCGCCGTATTCCTGCAACTGGTCCACCACGCGGGTGACAACGTTGGACGCCATCGAGAAACCGATACCGATCGAGCCACCGTTGGGCGACAGGATCGCGGTGTTCACGCCGACAACCTCACCATCCATGTTGAACAGCGGACCACCCGAGTTGCCCCGGTTAATCGCTGCATCGGTCTGGATGTAGTCATCATAGCTGCCCGAGAGGGCACGGTTGCGGGCCGAAACGATCCCTGCCGACACAGAGAAACCCTGTCCCAACGGGTTGCCCATGGCCATGACCCAATCGCCGACACGGGCGGTGTCACTGTCACCAAAGCTGACAAAGGCCAGCGGCTTGTCAGTTTCCACCTTCAACAGCGCGATGTCTGTATTCGGATCGGTGCCGACAACCTTCGCAGGCAGTTCTTCCCCCGAGAAAAACTCGATCAGGATCTCGTCTGCCCCATCAATCACGTGGTTGTTGGTCACGACGAAGCCGTCTTCCGAGATCACGAACCCGGACCCAAGCGCCGACGTGCGACGCGGACGATCCCCGTCACCCTGCCGATCCTGGAACTCGCGGAAGAAATCTTCGAACGGCGAGCCTTCCGGCACGATGCCCTGCGGCCCGGTGCGGCCGGCAACCACGGTCGAGGTAGTGATGTTCACGACGGACGGGCTGATTTTCTCGGCCAGGTCCGCAAAGCTATCAGGGCGAGCCTGTGCTGAAATGGACTGAGCGATCAAGAGCAGGATCCCCAGTGCCGTGATCCACATGACGCGCATGTGCCCGCTCAGGCTGGCAGGACGCGCAACTGCTTTTGCCTCTGTATTCACTCGCAAATCTCCTATTTTGGTACCCGGGTGGCACACCAGGGCCACGCCTTGGGCGACACAATGAATGTAGGTGCCATCATGAGCAACTCAACTTGGATCGCCAAGCCACAAATGGATGTGAAGTGATTGTGAAGAATGTTACCGGCCAAAATCCGGTTGTCAGGCGCCCAGCGCCTTGGCCATCCAGACCAGACAAACGCCCAGCGCCATTGCCATCAACCCCATGTTCCGGCGTTGATTTTCCGGCAGGCTGCGCAACGCTTCAAGCAGTTGCTCAACAAGCGAAGGGGCCAGTGCGTACACCAGCCCCTCGATAATCAGTACAAGACCGATCGCAAGTAGTGCGACCCCGATCATTGTGCCGGTTTGTCCGATTTCAGGTAGTTGAAGAAATCGTTGTCCGGCGACAGGACCAGCGTGGAGTTGCCTTCCAGAAGTGCCGCGCGATAGGCCGCGAGCGAACGGTAGAATTCAAAGAACTCGGGATCTGCACCAAAGGCATCCGCGAAGATCGCGTTCCGCTCGGCGTCGGCTTCACCTCGGATGATCTCGTTCTGGCGGTTCGCGTCCGACACAAGCTCAACCACGGTCCGGTCGGCCTGCGCACGGATACGCTGCGCCGCTTCCTGGCCACGCGCCCGTTCGTCGGTGGCTTCCCGCACACGCTCTGCCCGCATCCGATCAAAGGTCGCGCTCAGGTTTTCACGCGGCAGGTCGGTACGCTTCAGACGCACGTCGATCACCTCAAGGCCAAGCGCGCGCGCATCCGCAATTGCACCGTTCCGGATACGCAGCATCAGCGCCGCACGGTCCGAGCTCAGGATGTCGTTCGACGAAACCGAACCCAGAATTTCCCGTGTCTGCGAACGCAGGATCGAGTCCAGACGGCGGCCCGCAACCTCGATGGCCTGATCGCCACCGGCACCAGTTGCCTGACGGAACTGGTTCACATCGGCGATCCGGAAACGCGCAAACGCGTCAACCACAAGACGGCGATCATCCAGCGGCGTGACTTCAAGCGGGTCAACATCACGGCTCAGGATACGGTCATCATAGGTGACAACCTCTTCGAACAGCGGGATCTTGAAGGCCAGACCCGGCTCTTCCTTGATCGAAACCACCTTACCAAAGCGCAGAACCAGCGCCTTCTGACGTTCGTCCACGATAAAGACCGACGACAGCGCCGCCGCCACGATCACAACGAGGATAGGGAGAAGATAAGTCGACTTACGCATTATTTTTTCCCCTTGGTCAGCTCATTCAGCGGCAGGTAGGGCACAACGCCCTGGCCACCGTCCTGATCGTCGATGATGACTTTGTCGACACGGCCCAGAACCTCTTCCATCGTCTCGAGGTAAAGACGTTTGCGGGTCACATCCGGAGCCTTCTGGTATTCGTTGAGAACAGCCGAGAAACGGCTCGCCTCACCCTGCGCTTCGTTCACAACGCGGGCGCGATAGGCTTCGGCCTGTTCCAGAACCTGCGCGGCTTCACCACGCGCGCCAGCCAGAACCTGGTTGGCATAGGCATCCGCCTCTTTCTGGGTCCGGTCACGTTCCTGCTCGGCGGCCTGAACATCACGGAAGGCGTCGATCACCTGCTCGGGCGGGTCCGCCTTGTCAAAGTTCACACGCACGATGTTCACGCCTGAATCATAGCTGTCCAGCGTCGATTGGATCAGGTCCTGAAGGTTCGAGGCAATCACACCACGGTCACGGTTGAGGATCGGCGCGAGGTCCGACTGCGCGATGATCTCGCGCATCGCCGATTCAGAAACGGCGCGGATCGTCGGGCGCGGGTCACGCAGGTTGAACAGGAACTGCGCCGGATCATTGATGTTCCAGACCACCTGGAAATCGATGTCGACGATGTTCTCGTCCCCGGTCAGCATCAGGCCCGCATCCGAACCACGTGCGCCAACACCGATATCTTCGGTCTGTTCGCGGGTTACGGGGATCACTTCCTTGGTGACAAGCGGCCACGGGGCAAAGTTCAGACCCGGATTACCGGTCGAGGAGTATTCCCCAAGGAACAGTTCCACCGACTGCTCTTCCGGCTTGACGGTATAGAAGCTCGCAGAAATCCAGCCCAGGGCTGCAACCACGCCAATCCCAAGGGCAAGCACACCCGGACCGATACCACCGCCACCAGACGGGCGACGTCCGCCGCCCTGGCCACCACCGGAATCACCGCGACCGCCCATGAGAACGCGCAGCTGGTCCTGGCCTTTCTTCATCAGCTCGTCGATATCAGGGATCTGCGGCCCATCATCTTCCGGGCGGCGTCCACCGCCACCATTGTTGCCGCGGTTGCCACCGCCGCCACCTTGATTTCCGCCGCCGCCCCAGGGGCCGCCACTATTGCCTGCCATAAAGGTCTATCCCTTTCTCAATCATCTACGAACGCACCACATAATCTGCGGTGCATTCGCCAAAATTCAACCCGTACGTACCGGGCTCTTCATGGTCACGATCTCTTCAGACATGGTCGGGTGTACCGCAACAGTCCTGTCGAAATCTTCCTTGGTTGCACCCATCTTTACCGCGATACCGGCCAATTGGATCATTTCGCCCGCCCCCGGCGCGACGATATGACAACCCAGAACCTTGCGGGTCTTCTGGCTCACCACCAGTTTCATCAGCACTTTCTCGCTGCGTCCAGCAAAGCTTTGCTGCATCGGCTTGAAGGATGTCGAATACACCTCGATCGGCTCCTGCGCGCGGGCCTCTTCTTCCGAAAGACCCACGGTGCCGATCTCGGGCTGGGTAAAGATCGCGGTCGGGATCAACTCGTGATCCGGCTTGGTCGGGTTGCCCTTGAACACGGTCTCGACAAAGGCCATGCCTTCGCGGATCGCAACCGGCGTCAGGTTCACACGGTCGGTCACGTCGCCCACCGCATAGATCGACGGAACCGCGGTCTGACTGTAGTCGTCGACCACGACTTCACCCTTGCGGCCGATTTCAACGCCAACTTCGGTCAGGCCAAGCCCGTCGGTGTTCGGCGCACGGCCCGTGGCAAACATCACCTTGTCAAAGGTCGTGGTCGTGCCGTTGGTATCCAGCACCTTGACCTTGTCGCCGTCTTGCTCAAGCGACACGACGTTGGTGTTCACCTGAAGGTCGATGCCCTTCTCGATCATTTCCGACGCCACGAGGTTGCGGGTTTCATCATCGAACCCGCGCAGGATCTGCGCCCCGCGATAGAACTGCGTGGTTTTCACCCCAAGACCGTTCAGGATGCCGGCAAATTCACTCGCGATATAGCCGCCGCCCACGATCAGGATCGTCTCCGGCAGCTTGTCCAGATGGAAGATATCGTTCGACGTGATCGCCAGTTCCGCGCCGGGCACGTCCAGCTTGGTCGGACGTCCGCCCACAGCCAGCAGGATATGCTTGGCGGTCTTGCGGGTCCCGTCGGCCAGTTCAACCGTATGCGCATCCGCAACCTTGGCACGCTGGTCAAAGGTCTCGACACCGTTGTTGCCCAGAATATTGCGATAGACGTTCTCGAGGCGGTCCAGCTCGGCATAAAGCTTGCCGCGGAACACGTCCCAGTCAAAGGCACCGGGCTGAATATCCCACCCATAGGCCTGCGCATCTTCGGCAGCATGGGCGAATTCGCTGGCGAACACCATCAGCTTCTTGGGAACACAGCCGCGGATCACGCAGGTGCCGCCATAGCGATCTTCTTCCGCCAGTGCCACCTTGGCACCTTCCTGGGCCGCAACACGCCCTGCCCTTACGCCACCGGAGCCACCGCCGATGACAAACAAATCATAATCGAATTCCATATCGCGCCCTTAGTCTGCCAGATCCGAGAAGAGATTGTCGGTCTCGGCAAAGTCCAACATGCTCTCTTCGATCGTGCCGGCGTTGATGTCGCGCACTTCCACGCGCCCATCGCCATAGCCGACAACGACCGCGTCACAGATATCGATGAACAACCCGTTTTCAACCACGCCCGGCATCTGGTTCATCACCAGGGCCAACTGGCGGGCATCCCCGATCCGCTTGAGATGCAGATCAAGAATGTGGTTGCCTTCATCGGTCATGAAGGGGCTGTCGCCATTCATCCGCAGGGTCGACGAGCGGCCCAGAACATCCATGCTGACAAGGGTTTCCTCGATCAGGGCCTGCGTGGTCTGCCAGCCAAAGGGGATCACCTCGACCGGCAGGGGAAACGCGCCCAGCGTTTCGACCTCTTTACCGATATCGGCAATCACAACCATTTGATCCGAGGCCGTTGCCACGATCTTTTCCTGCAGCAGCGCACCGCCGCCACCCTTGATCAGGTTCAGGTCGCCATCAAACTCGTCCGCGCCGTCAATCGTCACATCCAGCCACTTGGCTTCGTCAAGGCTCACCACCTCGATGCCCACCTCACGCGCCAGCTGCGCCGTGCGGGTCGATGTCGGCACACCCTTGATGCGCAACCCTTCCTCGCGCACCATTTCGCCAAGGCATTTCACCAGCCATGCGGCCGTCGATCCGGTCCCAAGACCCACCCGCATGCCGTCTTCGACATAATCGGTGGCCTTCTTGGCGGCGACGAATTTGGCCTTGTCGATAGGTGACAATTCTCCGGACATGCGGCGACTCCCTGTTAGTGTTGGCAAGTTTATAGGAAAGTTGCACGCCTAGGGCCACGGTGAAAACGAACAGGTTAACCCGTTCTAACCACGTCTCATGGTCGAAATCACCTTTTGCATCAGCTTCAGCAACGCCTCCCGCCGGATCATGCGCCCCCGGCCCCTTGCAACGACAAGCCCGCAACATGAGCCCGTCAAGACAGGATCGCCGCCGGACAGCCATCACAAAGCCCCGCCAAACCCACATCAAAAATGCGCGTTTCCGATTGGAAACGTCGCTTTAGGACGGACAGATTTTCGCGACGCTTCCTATTTTCACCACCATGGAGACGTTGCGACTACATTATGCCCCCGACAACGCGTCGGGAATCATCCGCCTCGCGCTGGAAGAGCGCGGACTGTCGTATGATGCCGTTCTGGTCGATCGTGCCTCGAAGGCACAGCAAAGCGCCGCCTATCGCGCCATCAATCCCGCCGGTCTGATCCCGGCGCTGGAAACACCGCAGGGCACGATTTTCGAAACCGCGGCCATTCTTCTCTGGCTGGCAGACACCTATGGCAAGCTGGGGCCGGCACCTGACGACGCCGACCGCCCGCAGTTCCTCAGTTGGCTGTTCTACCTGTCGAACACCACCCACGCCGACCTGCGCCTGAATTTCTATCCCGACCAGTATATCGGCCCATCGACAACCGATCACGCAACCCTGCGTAAGGGCGCACGCGCGCGCCTGATCCGGTCGCTTGACCTGCTGGAAGACCTCGCCCTCCAGAACAAACCCTGGTTCAATGGCCAAAACCCTTCCGCGCTCGACCTTTATGTCTGCATGATGCTCCGCTGGATGGCGCTGTATCCGCAGGGCGACACCGATTGGTTCTCGCTGACCAACTGGCCAACGCTTCAGTCGCTCGCCGCCCGCCTTGAAAGCCGCCCCTCCGTCCTTGCCCTGTGCAAGGCCGAAGGAATGGCCCCGAACCCGTTCACGACCCCAAAATCCCCAAATCCGCCTGAAGGAGTGGCCCTGTAATGTTCCTGTCCGTCTTCGACATGTTCAAAGTGGGCGTTGGCCCGTCATCGTCGCACACCATGGGCCCGATGGTGGCCGCCGCGCGTTTTCTCGACCTGATGCGCGCCTCGCCCTTCGATTTCCATGGCCTCAAGGCCTCTCTGCACGGCTCGCTTGCCTTTACCGGCGTGGGCCACGCCACCGACCGCGCCACCATCCTCGGCCTCGCGGGTTTCCTGCCCGACACCTACGACGCCGATAAGGCCGAAGAGGCGCTGGCCCAGATCAAGGCCACGCACATGGTGCACCCCGAAGGGCTGCACGCCCTGCACTTCAACCCGTCTGAGGATCTCAAGTTCGATTTCGGCCCCAACCTGCCCGGCCACGCCAACGGCATGATCCTGATGGCCACCGATGCCCAGGGCGATGTCACACTTCAGGAAACCTACTACTCGATCGGTGGCGGCTTCGTCATGACCGAAGCGGAACTGGCAGACGGCAAGGACACCGACGAAGGCGATCCCGTTCCCTACCCGTTCAAATCCGCCGTCGAGATGCTCGAAATGGCGCAAACCTCCGGCAAGACCATCGCCGAGATGAAAAAGGCCAATGAAATTGCACGCGGCTGCCCCGACAGCCTTGCCAAGGGCTCGGCCCGTATCTGGCAGGTCATGAACGACTGTATCGAACGCGGCCTCACCACCGAAGGCACCCTTCCCGGCGGTCTTGGCGTCAAGCGCCGTGCCAAGGCGATCCACGATGCGCTTCAGGCCGAACGCGGCATGAACATCAACGCGCCGCACACCATCAACGACTGGATGAGCGCCTATGCGATGGCCGTGAACGAAGAGAACGCCGCGGGCGGTCAGGTCGTCACCGCCCCCACCAACGGCGCTGCCGGTGTTCTGCCCGCCGTGATCCGCTACTGGATCGACCACGTGCCCGGTGCCACCACCTCGCGCATTGATGAATTCCTGCTGACCGCCGCCGCGATTGGCGGCCTCGTCAAGTTCAACGCCTCAATTTCAGGGGCCGAAGCGGGTTGTCAGGCCGAGGTCGGCTCTGCCTCTGCCATGGCGGCCGCCGGTCTCTGCGCCGTGATGGGCGGCACGCCGGAACAGGTGGAAAACGCTGCCGAAATCGCGCTGGAACACCACCTCGGCATGACCTGCGACCCGGTCAAAGGCCTTGTTCAGGTGCCCTGCATCGAACGCAACGGCCTTGGTGCCATCAAGGCGGTCTCGGCAGCCTCCCTCGCCCTGCGCGGTGACGGCACGCACTTTGTCCCGCTGGATGCCGTGATCGAAACCATGCGCCAGACCGGCCATGACATGCACGAGAAATACAAGGAAACCTCGCTTGGCGGGCTCGCGGTGAACGTTCCCAACTGCTGATCCGTTACTGCGTGACGAACACGCAACCATCCGAAATCAACTCTGGCGGCGTCCTGCACAGGCCCCGCGCCACCGCATAGGCCGCCAGAACTTTCGGCACATAGTCCCGCGTCTCCGCATACTCCGGCACGCCCTGCGCCTGTTTGACCGCATTCTCGCCTGCGTTGTACCCCGCCAGCACCAAAATCGGGTCGCGCTCGAAGGTCTTCATGAGAAGATCCAGAAACGCCACACCTCCCTTGATATTCTCATCCGCGGCAAAACTGTCGGACACGCCAAAACGCTCTGCCGTCGCCGGCATCAACTGCATCAGCCCCTCAGCTCCCGCACCACTCACCGCAGCACCATCGCCGCCCGATTCCACCGCAATCACCGCCAAAACAAGCGCCGGAGACACATCCGTGCCCACCGTCGCAATAAGAATATCCCGCGCATGGGCCTGTGCGATCTTCTGCAAGGCCTGCAGCCTTGGCGCCGAAACCCCTTTGCCTTCTGGCGGCGTGCTCAGGTGCTGGAGCGCGGTCGCCAACCGCCCCGGACCGCTCTCGGACATCTGTGGCGAAACTTCCTTCCAGAACCAGTCATAGCGCGCCGCGTAGGGGGCCGTGGTGGCAACCTCCTGTTCAACCGGAACAGGTGCCGCCGCCTCTTCGCTGATCTGCACATCAATCTTCGGCTTGCTCCCCGGTTTCGGGGCCTTGATCCGCTTGGCACTGAATTCGGGGAAAGGTGGTGGTGTTTCCGCGTGAATCGGTCCCGCGATCACGGAAAACCCGATCAGTCCTGCCCAGATGCTTCGGACAATCTGCTGCCTTCTACGCCTCATGCCTCCACTCTCCCAGAAAACGCGCGCCGAAACCATGCAATTGGGCGCCCAATCCTGTCATTTTTGCCTCATTTCGACACCAAACTGCTCTTCCAAACACCAAACCGAAGAAAGTTCGTGTAATTTTCCATTTAAAAACAGATAGATAAATAAATTCATCAGAATTTTCCCTCAAAGCACGAAAATGGAACCAATCGTGCCCCAATCGTGCCCGATTCAAGCGGGATATTACCCTCATACCAAGTCGGACACGGGGCAATGAGAGAGCAGCCCACCAAGGCCGGCAAGGTTGAGACTGAATGTAAATGATCCTTGGAGGGACACATCATGATCAAGTTCATCAAAAACTTCCGCAAAGACGAAAATGGCGCAGTAACCGTTGACTGGGTTGTTCTGACCGCCGCAATCGTTGGCCTGGCTGTAGCTGCCTACACCGCCATCGAAACCAACACCAACACTCTGGCCGCCCAAGCCGCGACCCAGATCAGCGGTGAAGTCGGCAAGTAAGCCGCACTTGAAAACCAGATTTCCGGGGCTGCGCCGTCAATTCGGCGCAGCCTTTCTTTTTGGGTCAACCGCTCACGGGCCTGGCCGCACAAAGCCCGCAACATCTTTTCCGCAGGCCCATGAAAATCTCTCGATTCACTACAAAATGGCACCAATTGCGCCCAATTCCTGCCCGAATCCAAAGGGATATTGTCCTCATGCCAAGTCGGACACCGGGCACGAGAGAGACATAGCCCAATTGTTGCCCGGCCGGGTTGTGAACCGAAACTGAATGAATCCACTGTATCCTTAGGAGGGACACACCATGATCAAGTTCATCAAAAACTTCCGCAAAGACGAAAATGGCGCAGTAACCGTAGACTGGGTTGTTCTGACCGCCGCAATCGTTGGCCTGGCCGTTGCGGCCTACACCGCCATCGAAACCAACACCAACACCCTGGCCGCACAAGCCGCGACCCAGATCAGCGGTGAAGTCGGCAAATAAGCCGGCACATAGCTAGAATTTCAGTTGGGGCCGCGCCGCTTGGCCGGCGCGGCCCCACTGCGTGAGGTGGGACGAGTAGCGCAAAACAGGCAGAAGAATCTGGCACACAGGGCGCGCAGAGTGATTGCAAAGTAGATGGGAGAGAAACGATGAAGCGTTTCCTTAGAAAATTCTCCGACGACGACAAAGGTGCTGTTACCGTCGATTGGGTTGTCATCACGGCCGGCGTTGTTTCGCTTGGTATCGCGGTCACCACCCTGATCACGACCAACACGGAAACACTCGCCTCATCCGCCGCGACAGCAATTGCTGCAAGCGGCAACTAAACAAACAGGGCCCCAAGAAACACCGCGCGTCAGCGCGGTTTTCCGCTTTTGGCCCATGTCCCCCTTGGGAAAACGCCCTCAAAGCTTCGCCAAGCTTCCCCGTTTTCGCCACATTCCCCTGACAGAGTCATCCTTGGAAAAGTGTTCCCGCAAAACGCGCGGCACTGAAATCGAGAGGAAACCGCAATGCGTGTGATATTTGGTCTGGTACTGGTCGTCGGCCTCGGCCTTGCCGGCTTTGCCGTCTACATGGCCCAGAACTATATCCAGGGCTATCAATCCGCCCTGGCACAGGAACGCGCCACGCGCCGCCCCGAGATAGAAACCGTCGATGTTTTCGTGATGAAACGCGCGATCAAGTACGGCGAAGAGCTGCTCGCGGAAGACGTCCAGATGGTGAAATACCCCAAGGGCGCCCTGCCCGAAGGCATCTTCACCACGAAAGAGTCGCTGTTCCCCGAAAACGATGATCGCAAACGCGTTGTCCTGCGCACCATGGAGCCTCTGGAAGCCATCCTTGCGGTAAAAGTCACCAAACCCGGCGAAGAAGCAGGCCTGACCTCGCGCCTTGAAAAGGGCATGCGCGCCTTTGCCATCAAGGTGGATGTCACCTCTGGCGTTGCCGGCTTCCTGCGCCCCGGAGATCGCGTCGATGTCTACTGGACAGGTCGCGTAAAAGGCTCCGGCGCGGAACTTGGCAACGATGAATTCACCAAGCTGATCCAGGCCAATATCGACCTGATCGCCATCGACCAGACCGCGAACCAAGATCTCGAATCCGGCAATGTCGCCCGCACCGTGACCGTCGCTGTCAAACCGCATCAGGTGGCGGCCCTGGCACAGGCCCAATCGACCGGCGATCTCTCCCTGTCGCTTGTCGGCGCGAAGGACGACACCGTCGCCTCGGCCATCGAAGTGAACCAGCGTGTGCTGCTTGGCATCGAGGAAAAGGTCGAGGTCGCACAGGATATCGAGGAAGAAGAAGAGGAATGCACCATCCGCACCCGTCGCGGCGCCGAGGTGGTCTATATCCCGATCCCTTGCACAAACTGACGCAAAATCAGCACCTTACCAAGGGCCGCCTCGTGCGGCCCTTCTTGCATGCCCTTGCGTTGTTGCAACGACCCCACATCATGTTTCCGCCCGAAACCATTGATTCTTGCAAAAAATCCGGTTTTGGCGCACAGTACCCCAAAGAGCGGGCAAAAGATCCGCAGTTGAGGCGTGATCAAAAAGGCAGGTCACATGAAAATTCGTAGTATTCTTGGCGCGGCCCTTCTGGGTCTGACCGTCAGTGCAGGTGTAACCCTGCCCTCCTTGGCTAAGGCCGAGGCTCTTCGTGTTGTT
The DNA here is from genome assembly GCF_040369695.1 of Pelagimonas sp. KU-00592-HH. Taxonomy (NCBI): domain Bacteria; kingdom Pseudomonadati; phylum Pseudomonadota; class Alphaproteobacteria; order Rhodobacterales; family Roseobacteraceae; genus Pelagimonas; species Pelagimonas sp. KU-00592-HH. The sequence continues at coordinate 133,905 of NZ_BAABWM010000002.1, forward strand.
CGCAACGGAACGGAATCGGTGCTCGGGGTTCCCATGAACCGCGCCGTGGTTGTCGAAAGTGATGTCCCCTTCGCGGAACTCTCGATCGCCAACCCCACCATCGCCGATATCTCCTCGCTCTCGGATCGCACGATCTATGTGCTGGGCAAGGCACCGGGGTCGACAACGCTGACCCTTCTGGATGGCAGCGGCCGGCTGATCACCAACGTCGAAGTGCGGGTCTCTCCCGACATCACGGAATTCAAGGAACGCCTGCGCCAGATCCTGCCCAATGAAAAGATCGAAGTGCGCACCGCCAATGACGGCATCGTCCTTTCCGGCACGGTCAGCAGCGCCCAACGCCTTCAACGCGCCCTTGACCTCGCACAACGCTATGCCCCGGAACGCGTATCCAACCTGATGAGCGTCGGCGGCGTACAGCAGGTCATGCTCAAGGTCCGCTTCGCCGAAATGCAGCGTTCTGTTGCCAAATCGCTGAGTTCCTCGGTCTCGATCAGCAGCGGTGACGTGCAGGCAGGCACTGGCACGTGGTTGCTTCAGGGCACAGATTCCACCAACTCGAACTCCGGCATCCTGGTTGACAACGACACCATCGGCGCTGCGGCCATCAACGTTGGCCTTGGATCGGTTCAAGTTGGCCTTCTTTTGGAAGCCCTCGAACGCAAAGGCGTCGTCCGTACCCTCGCAGAACCCAACCTCACCGCCCTTTCGGGACAGGAAGCCAAGTTCCTCGCGGGTGGCGAATACCCGGTGCCCGTGGCCCAGGACAGCGGCAACATCACCGTCGAATTCAAACCCTTCGGTGTGGAGCTGAACTTCATTCCCCGCGTTGTCGATGGTGACCTGATCAACCTCGAACTGAATGCCGCGGTATCTTCGATCGATACGACCAACAGCCTGACAATCAACAATAATTTCACGATTGATGCCTTCCGCCGTCGTGAAACCTCAAGCACCGTGGAACTGCGCGATGGCCAGAGCTTCGCCATCGCGGGCCTCTTGCAGGACGACTTCACCGACAACAACGCACAGGTTCCGTGGCTGGGTGACATTCCAGTCCTTGGCGCCCTCTTCCGCAGCGCCGATTACCAACGTTCGCAATCGGAACTGGTCATCGTGATCACAGCGCACCTTGTCACCCCGACCAGCGGCGAGGCCCTTGTCCTCCCGACCGACCGGGTGAAACCGCCAAGCGAGCGTGATCTCTTCCTCTTTGGCAAAATCGCCAAGGACAAACGCCCCCCGAAGGGCGCTGCAGGTGAAGTTGCCAAACAGGACTTCTCCGGCTCCTACGGCTACGTGATGGATTAAGGAACGGCTGACATGAAACACGTATTTGCCACCGTTTCGCTCATCGCACTGACTGCATGTAGCTGGGAAAACTATCCCGAGGCCGGGCGCGAGCTGGATGCCGGCAACTTCGGCTATGCCACCGCCAACAATACCGGCATTCACTCGGGCGAGATCCAGTACACCATCAACCTCGCCAACCGCTTTGCTGACGAGGTCACTCCGACAGTCACCTTCGCATTCGACAGCGCCCAGCTTGATGGCGATGCCCGTGCCATCCTGCGCCAGCAGGCCGGCTGGATCCGCCAGTTCCCCGAAGTGCGCTTCCGCGTTTATGGCCACACCGACGCCGTCGGCTCCAATGCCTATAACAAACGTCTTGGCATGCGCCGCGCCCGCGCGGTGGTCTCCTACCTTGCCTCGCAGGGAATTGGCCGCGATCGCCTCGAAGCGGTTGTTTCCCATGGGGAAACACAACCTCTGATCGTGACCCAGGGCCGCGAGCGCCGCAACCGCCGCACCGTGACCGAAGTGTCGGGCTTTGTTCAAAGCCATCCCAGCGTGCTTGACGGCAAATATGCCCAAATCATCTACCGTGATTACATCACCAGCGCGCAGTCTCAGACTGTTCTGACCGGCGTCGAAAACGCCAAGGAAGCAGAATAAGTCCCTTCGGGCCAAAAAGCTGATCGTTGCGAGATACCGCACAATTTTAGCTTTTTGGCCCAAATCTTGCCCAACTTCACAGCGACATTCATCCCAAAGGCACAAGTGCGTCCGGCCCGAGTCGGCGCATCTCCTTCGGGGTCTTCTTGCCGTGGCGTGTTCTTGCCACGCGACAGCGGCCCAGAACGGAGGAAATAACAGAGGCTGAGGCTGAAATGACGAGTGAACAGACGACGCAAATGGACCCGAACGCGATCCTGGCATGCACCGTATGCCGGGATGTGCAGAATTTCGAACTTCTGATCGTCGACATGGAAGAAGCCCTCGGCGAGCAGTGGGGAGATCTCGGCTTCGTCGATGCCCTGCAGTTCTTCAGCCAGCCCGACGCCGCCACGCTTGAGTTCATTGCCCTGGCCATCGACGATCTGGACGAGGCAAACCTGCCGCAATTGATGGAAGTGATCTCCTCCGCCAAAAAGAACGGCATTCGCGTGATCCTGATCGCCGAAGACGTCACTCCGGCATCCCTGCACAAGCTGCTGCGCCACGGGGCAGACGAGTTCATCCCCTACCCGCCCCCGTCCGGCGAATTGCAGGAAGCCATCGAGCGCATCCGCAACCCCGAACCGGCACCCGCGGCCCCGGCATCAATTCAGACGGAATCGCAGGGCGTCGCCCTGAACAACACCGGCTATTCCAAGGAAGGCGTGCTAATCGCTGTGCACGGTCTTGCCGGTGGCACCGGCGCCACCACCCTTGCCGTCAACCTCGGCTGGGAACTGGCGACTGTTTCCAAACAGGAGTCCCCAAGCGTCTGCCTGATCGACTTTGACTTCCAGTTCGGATCGATGTCGACCTACCTTGACCTACCCCGTCGCGAGGCGGTGTTCGAACAGATCACCGACACCGAAAGCATGGACAGCGAAAGCTTTGCCCAGGCGCTGCAATCCTACGAGGACAAGCTCAGCGTCCTGACCGCTCCGCCCGACATCATCCCGCTGGACCTTGTCACCAGCGAAGACATCGAGCGCATTCTCGAAACGGCGCGCCGTCACTATGACTATGTGATCGTCGACATGCCCAAGACCCTCGTGCAGTGGTCCGAAGCGGTGCTGAACGCCGCCCACGTCTACTTTGCCACGATGGAAATCGACATGCGCTCGGCCCAGAACGCGATGCGCCTCAAGCGCGCGCTGCAAGCCGAGGAACTGCCGCACGAGAAACTGCGCTACGTCCTGAACCGCGCACCGAAATTCACCGACCTTGCAGGCAAGTCGCGCGTGAAGCGTCTCGCCGACAGCCTGTCAATCTCGATCGACATCCAACTGCCGGACGGCGGACGTCAGGTGATGCAGGGCGGCGACCACGGTCAGCCGCTGGGCATTTCGGCACCCAAAAATCCGCTGCGCAAGGAAATCGCGAAACTTGCAGGCAACCTGCACGACCTGGATCAATCCGATCCCAAGGCCGCTTGAGAATAGGGGGACAAGATGTTTTCACGTTACAAAAAAGAAGCCGCGACCCCTGCCGCCAAGGCAGCCCCTGCCGCTGCCGCCGCAGCCGCCGCTGCTGCCCCCGCACCGGAAGAGGCGGCCCCCAAGGTCGTCATGCGCAAACCGGCGCCGCGTGCCTCGGCCATGGCAGCCCCTGCTGACAAGGAACGCAAGCGCAAGGAACGTCTTGGCGAGATCAAGCTTGAGCTTCACAAGGAACTCCTGAACAACCTGAATCTCTCGGCTCTGGAAAGCGCCTCGGAACAGGATTTGCGCCACGAGATCAACGCGATCGCCAGCGAAGTTCTTCAGGAACGTGCCATCGTCCTGAACCGCGAAGAACGGGTCACCCTGAACCAGGAACTCTTTGATGAGGTCACCGGTCTTGGCCCGCTTGAACCGCTGCTCAAGGACGAGACGATCTCGGATATCCTGATCAACGGACCGCATCAGATCTTCGTCGAACGCAACGGCAAGCTGCAACTCAGCGATACAAACTTCAAAGATGAGAAGCACCTCCTTCGCATCATTGACAAAATCGTCTCCGCAGTTGGCCGCCGCGTCGATGAATCCAATCCTTACGTCGACGCCCGTCTCCAGGATGGCTCACGTTTCAACGCCATGGTGCCGCCGATTGCGGTGGATGGAAGCCTTGTTTCCATCCGGAAGTTCAAAAAAGACAAGCTTGGCATCGACGACCTTGTGAATTTCGGGGCATTCTCGGAAGAAATGGCTGCATATCTGCAAGCCGCTGTCTCCACTCGACTGAACGTTATCGTTTCTGGCGGGACCGGTTCGGGTAAGACAACGACGCTCAATGCGCTCTCGTCTTTCATCGACAACAGCGAGCGTATCCTCACCATCGAGGACACCGCCGAACTTCAACTGCAACAGATCCACGTCGGCCGCATGGAAAGCCGCCCGCCCAACGTCGAGGGCAAGGGTGAAGTCTCTCCGCGCGACTGTCTGAAAAACGCCCTGCGGATGCGCCCTGACCGCATCATCGTGGGCGAGACCCGCGGCGAAGAAGTGATCGACATGTTGCAGGCCATGAACACCGGCCACGACGGATCGATGACCACCATCCACGCCAACAATCCGCGTGACGGCATCGCCCGTCTCGAGAACATGATCGCGATGGCCGGTATCGAAATGCCGATCAAGGCCGTCCGCTCGCAGATCTCCTCGGCTGTGAACCTCATCGTTCAGGCCTCGCGCCTTCAGGACGGCTCGCGCCGCATGACCTCGATCACCGAGATCACCGGCATGGAAGGCGACGTGATCTCGATGCAGGAAGTCTTCCGCTTTCAGCGCACGGGTCTGGGTCCGGAAAACAAGATCATGGGCCACTTCACCGCCACCGGTGTCCGCAGCCACTTCTCCGAGCGTTTCCGCCTCTGGGGCTATGACCTGCCACCGTCCATCTACGAACCGACAGCGGGGTAACCAGACATGCCATTTTCTCCGGAACTCCTGATCTACGGCATGATCTTCATCGGCGTGGTCGTCCTCGTCGAAGGGGTCTACCTCACTGTTTTTGGCCGTTCGATCAGCCTGAATAGCCGTGTGAACCGCCGCCTCGAAATGCTCGACAAAGGCCAGCGCCGCGACGAGGTTCTCGAACAGCTGCGCAAGGAAATGCAGCAGCACGGCAAAGTTCGCTCGGTCCCGCTTTATTCAATGCTGGCCTCCAAGGCCCAGAAGGCGGCCATCGCCTTCACCCCGAAACAACTCATCATGATGATGGTGGGCCTGTCCGTCGGCTCTTTTGCAGCCCTTTCCGTCGGCACCAGCAGCGGTCTTGTCACCAACATCGTGATCTCTGTCATGATGGGCGTCGGCGGCATCTACACCTGGGTCAGCATGAAGGCCGGTAAACGCATGTCGATGATCGAGGAGCAACTGCCTGACGCCATCGAACTCATGGTGCGCTCGCTGCGCGTAGGCCACCCGTTCTCCTCGGCAATCCAGATCGTGTCCCGCGAGGTCGAAGACCCGCTGGCAACCGAATTCGGTGTCATCGCGGATGAAAGCGCCTATGGCCGCGACATCGGCGAAGCCCTCAAGGATATGGCCGAACGTCTCGACATGCAGGACATGCGCTTCCTCGCTGTTGCAGTGACCATCCAGCAGCAATCCGGTGGTAACCTCGCCGAAATCCTCGCGGGCCTGTCCAAGGTGATCCGTGATCGCTTCCGCCTGTTCCGCCGCGTGAAGGCCATCACTGCCGAAGCAAAATGGTCGGGCAAGTTCCTCTCGGGCTTCCCGGTCGCGGCGCTGATCTTCATCAACCTGACCGACCCGCATTATTATGACGAGGTCCGCGACCACTCGTTGTTCATCCCGGCCTGTATCACGGTTGGTGTCTTCCTCGCCCTCAACCTCTTCGTCATGCGCATCCTGACGAACATCAAAGTCTGATCGGAGAGTCCCATGCAATTCCTCACAGACGCACTTGGCCCCTTTGGCCCCCTGATCCTGGTTGGCGGACTTGGCGTCGTCATGGTGCTGGCGACCCTGGCCATGATGCTGAAGGCCAAAGACGATCCCATCGACAAACTCAAGCGCAGCCAGTCAGAGCGTACCGGTTCCAAGAACGGCAAACAGGAACGCCTGCGCCGCGGTTCGAGCACGGAAAAACTTGCCAAGTACAAGGCCTTCCTTGAACCGCAGAACGAAGAAGAACTGTCGAACCTGCGCCTCAAGCTGTTGCAGGCGGGCTATCATTCCCGCGATGCCGTGCGCGCCTTCCACCTCGCCCAGATGGCGCTTGGCATTGGAGGTCTGGTGCTGGGCCTTGCCTATTTCATGGTGGCCCTTGGTGGCGAAGCGGAAAGCACGCAAGACACGCTGATGTATATCCTCGGCCCCGGTGCCGTTGGTTACTTCCTGCCCAAATACTGGGTCACCCGCCGCGTTGAGGCCCGCAAAGAGGAAATCACCTCCGGCTTCCCGGACGCGCTCGACATGATGCTCGTCTGCGTCGAAGCGGGTCAGTCGCTCGACCAGTCGATCATCCGGGTTGCCCGCGAATTGCGTGCCTCCTACCCCTCGCTGGCCGACGAATTCGAAATCGTCTCCTACGAGATGAAGGCCGGTAAAGACAAATCCGCCGTTCTCAACGACATGGGCGAACGCTGTGGCGTTCAGGATGTCTCGTCCTTCGTGACCGTTCTGGTGCAATCCACCAGCTTCGGTACCTCGATCGCCGACGCCCTGCGCGTCTATGCGGGGGAGATGCGGGACAAACGCGTGATGCGCGCCGAGGAAAAGGCAAACAAGTTGCCAACCAAGATGACCCTTGCCACTATGATGCTGACGGTGCCGCCGCTGCTGATCATCCTCGTGGGTCCATCGGTGCACGGCATCACGCAACTTGGACAATAAAAGACCCGCACCCCGATGAAGACATCTGCGCGCTTTGCGCCCCTGGCTCTGGTCCTGTTCCTGGCCGCCTGCAACACGGGCGGCCTTGGTGCATCTTCCAACGGCCCCTTCGCACCCGGCGTAGACTATAACAAACAGGCCGTTGACGGGTTGATCGTCGGCGACCGCCTCATGGAGGCAGGTGAATACGAACTCGCGCTCGAGGCCTATATCCGCGCCGCAGGCGAACACGGGCTGACCCCGGATGTTCTCACATCCATCGGCGCCGCCAACCTTGGCCTGGGCCGCCTCGGACAGGCCGAAAAGCAATTCCGCGACGTTCTCAAGAAGAACCCCGACCGTCCGGATGCCCTTAATAATCTGGGTGTTGTGCTTCTCGAAACCGACAGAACCCCCGAAGCGGTTCAGGTCTTCCGCAAGGCCTACGCGCTCGACAATGGCCAAAGTGACTCAATTCGCGATAATTTGCGCTTAAGCCTCGCAAAAATGGAAAATCCGTCCTATGATGACGAACAACAAGAATTCAAATTGGTGCGTCGGGGCAGAAGCGATTACGTAATCCGGCAGACACCATAAAAGGCAAGAGCAGTAAGAGGACGCAAAAATGCGCCACTTTTTTCTCGTACCCCTGTGTGTGGCAGGTGCGTTCGCCCTTTCGGGCTGTGCAGGCAATAACGATGGCTCCGTTGACCGGACGTTCCAGAATGTAAACGCTCTGGACGAAGCCAACCTTTCCGATGTGATGCTGACCGTGGCCGACCCGAATGAGGCCGTCGCCTACTTCCAGCGCACGCTTTCGGACAATCCCAACCGCATCGACATCCGTCGCGGCCTCGCCATCTCGCTGATCCGCGCGCGGCGCTACACCGAAGGTGTCAGCGCATGGCAAAACGTCGTGAAACACCCAGACGCGACCAACGTGGACGGTGTCGATCTTGCAGATGCCCTGATCCGCGCCGGACAATGGGAAGATGCCGAAAAGCAGCTCGACTCGATCCCGCCGACGCATGAAACCTTCAAACGCTATCGCCTCGAGGCCATGATCGCCGACTCCAACAAAGAGTGGAACAAGGCCGACAGCTACTATGAAACCGCCATTGGCCTCACCACCCGCCCCGCGGGCGTGATGAACAACTGGGGCTATTCCAAGCTGACCCGCGGCGACTATTCCGAGGCCGAGCGCCTGTTCGGTGAAGCCATCCGCCAGGATGCATCCCTGTTCACGGCCAAGAACAACATGGTTCTCGCCCGGGGTGCCCAGCGCAAGTACACCCTGCCCATCTTCCCGATGGACCAGACCGAACGCGCCCAACTCCTGCACACGCTCGCTCTCTCGGCGATCAAGCAGAACGACACCAAGACCGGCAAGGCCCTCCTGCGTGAGGCCATCGACACGCACCCGCAACACTTCGAAGCAGCCGTCCGTTCGCTGCGCGCTCTCGAAGAAAGCTGATCGCGGCCCACATGGAGATGCAGATCCCCTCTTCGGCGGCCCTCTGGTTCATGCCTTTCGTGCTGCCGATCTGCTTCTACGTCGCGTGGTCTGACATGCGCTCAATGCGCATTCCCAACAAGTCGGTTCTGATCCTGCTTGCCGTCTACCTCGTGGTGGGGCTGATCGCCCTGCCCCTGCCGATCTATGGCTGGCAACTGGTGCATGTCATCGTGATCCTTCTGGTGGGCATGGTTCTGAACGCCGGCGGAGCTGTCGGTGCGGGGGATGCAAAATTCGCCGCCGCCGCCGCGCCCTTTGTCTTCCTTGGCGATCTGCACCTTCTGATCGGTCTCTTCACCGCAAACCTGCTGGCAGCCTGGACAACCCACCGCATCGCCAAACACTCCCCGATCCGGCGCCTCGTACCCGATTGGGAAAGCTGGGATCAGGGCTGGGATTTCCCGATGGGCCTCGCCCTTGGCGGCACGCTTGCGCTCTACCTCGGTCTCGGAATTCTCTTCGGCGCCTGACCTCGGCCCGAAAATCGCCACCTTTCCCCGGTTAAATGACTCTCGAATCCGGCGGGCGTCCTGTGTCTTCACGTATCCCCGCAAAACAAAACGCCTTTTTGCGAGGTCATACCGATGAACGTGCAAACCAACGCTGACATGGCCCCTACCTCGAACGTGACGCCGCCCCCGCCGCCGCGCACCCTTGCCGAGATGCAGCTCCCTATCGTCATGATGCGGGACATCCTGCTCAAGACCATGTTCCGCAAGAACGTCGACATGGTGACCGACATCGCCAAGGCAATCTGTCTGCCATCCTCGGTCACGCAGGAACTGGTCGATATGGCACGTGAACAACGCCTGCTCGAAGCCACCGGCACACTCAATGCCAATAGCGGCAACGAGATGGGCTACCAGCTCACCGACGCAGGCAAATCCCGCGCCCTCGATGCCCTGTCGCAATCCGAATACTACGGAGCGATGCCGGTGCCGCTCGATGTCTACCGCGAACAGGTTAAACGCCAGTCGATCCGCAACATCCAGATCACCCGCAACCAACTGACCTCGGCCATGGGCCACCTGATCCTGCCGCCAACCCTGCTCGACCAACTTGGCCCCGCCGTGGGCGCTGGCCGTTCGATCCTGATGTACGGCCCGCCGGGCAACGGTAAGTCCTCGATCTCGAACGGAATTCGCGACGCGATGGGCGACAAGATCTATGTCCCCTATGCCATCGAATATGCCGGTCAGGTGATCACCGTCTATGACCCGATCGTCCACTCCAAGGCCGAGGGCGACGAACAGAACCCCAACTCCCTGCGTCGTGTCGCCCGCTTTGACACCCGCTATGTGAAATGCGACCGCCCCACCGTGATCACCGGCGGCGAACTGTCCCTGTCGATGCTCGATCTGGTCTACAACCCGACCGCCCGCACCTATCAGGCCCCGCTCCAGCTCAAGTCCACCGGCGGCATCTTCATCGTCGACGACCTTGGCCGCCAGGAAGAACCGCCCCAGTCTCTGGTCAACCGCTGGATTGTGCCGCTGGAAGAAAACAAGGACATCCTCGCCCTGCAATCGGGTGAAAAATTCGAAGTGCCTTTCGACACGCTGGTGATCTTTTCGACCAACTTTCACCCCAACGAGATTTTCGACCAGGCCGCCCTGCGCCGGATCTTCTTCAAGATCAAGATCGACGGCCCGAGCCAGGAAAACTTCCTCAAGATCTTTGCGCTTGTGGCCAAGAAAAAGGGCATGCCGCTCGATGAGGCCGCGCTGATCCATCTTCTCAAGAAAAAGTATCCGACGATCAACAACGTCTACGCAAACTACCAGCCGGTCTTCCTGATCGACCAGATGATCTCGATCTGCGAATTCGAGGGCATCCCCTACCAGATGACCCCCGACCTGATAGATCGCGCCTGGGCAAACATGTTCGTCAAGGATGAGCACATCGTGAAGTAACTGAAAAGGCCCGGCACACCACCGGGCCTTTTCCTCAATTGGCAAACAAGGCCTGCATCGCGGCCATCTGCACCCCGCGATCGCCCCCGGAGGCCGCGCTCAGGCTCTGGCCCATCGCAACATCCACACCCGCATCGGCCAATGCCTGCATTCCGTCCGCCAACCCCATGCCGGAAACGGCAATCACCGCCTCGATGGGGGCGTCCTGCATCTTGTCAACGGCCATCTTCATCGGGTTGCCGCCGCCATTGGTCGGCAGGAACGACACCACCAGAAGCAGCGCCGAGAAAACCATGATGCCCTTCGCGAGCGGCCGCTTGAAATAGGTGGTAAAGGCCCGCCAGTTCAACACGAGGTGCGCACCAACACCCACCACCATCGCCCAACCGGCCCATTCATGGATCACCTTGTTCAACATGCTCTCGAGGTGAAAAAACATGAGAACCCCCGTCACCCCCATGATCAGGAAGGTGCCAACCGTCAGAGGGGTCGCCCATTTACGCAAACCAGACATTTTACTCTCCATGCCGCTGTTACGTCCCTAGAACGTCCCGCCGGCCCCATTCCGTCGCGCAAATGAGAAAGAAAATCCTCTTTCGCCCGAGGCCAAATTTCCGGCGTGCAACAGGGGTTTCAGCCGCCTAGACTTCGGCCAAATAGCGGGAGGAAAACATGACACTATCGGGTATCGGCGTTGCGGGGTGTGGGCGCATGGGGGCCCCCATGCTGGCATCCCTTCTCAAGGCAGGTTTCGACGCCTTCGGCTATGACGTCCGGCCCGCCTCTGACTTTGCAGCCCTTTCGCCGCACATGCGTCCGCTAGATGCATTTTCGCAAGACCTGCGCATCCTGATCACCGTCGTACGGGACATTGCGCAAACCGAGGACGTTCTGTTTGGCGCGCAAAACCTCGCAACCGCGCCCAATCTCAAGACAATCATCCTCTCCTCGACCCTCTCACCGCGTTACATCCACGACCTGCGCCCGCGCATTCCGCCCCACATCACCCTGATTGATGCCCCCATGTCCGGCGCCGCCATCGCCGCAGAAGACTCCCGCCTGTCCTTCATGCTCGGCGGTACCGACACCACGCTCGATGCCCACCAGCCGCTGTTCGATGCCATGGGCGCACATTTTCACCGCATGGGCGACTACGGCATGGGGATGCAAGCCAAGGTGCTCAACAACCTCCTTGCCGCCTCCCACACCGCCATGACCCGCCTCGTGCTGAACTGGGCCGACGATGCCGGCCTTGATGAGACCCGCCTCCTGAACCTGATCCACACCTCTTCGGGCCAGAACTGGCTGGCCTCGGGCTTTGACGAAATCGAATTCGCCCGCGATGGCTGGGCCGAAGACAACACGATTGGCATCCTTGTCAAAGACGTCGCCTCGGCCCTCGACGCCGCCCCCGAAGGCGCAGACCTCGCCCTGCCGGAAACCGTGCAATCAGCGATCAGAAAGCTTGCTCCACGCCCCAAACCCGGCGGTGCACCATGATGTGACCGCCATCTCATTGCACTTCCCGCCGTTTTCCGGCATGACACCGCAATGACACCCCAATCCCGTGCCCTGTCCGTTCACCTGTTTACCGCAACCGGCGCCGTTTTCGCCATGCTGGCCATGCTCGCCGCCGTCGACGCCAAGTGGGATCTCATGTTCCTCTGGCTGGTTGTCGCCTTCATCGTGGACGGGTTCGATGGCCCGATGGCGCGTCACTTCCACGTCAAGAAATACGCACCGGAGTTCGACGGGGTATTGCTCGATCTCATCATCGACTACCTGACCTATGTCTTCATTCCTGCCTTTGCCCTGTTCAAATCGGGCCTCATGGGCGGCTGGACCGGATGGGCCTCGATCATCGTGATCACCTTCGCATCCGCCATGTACTTTGCCGACACTCGGATGAAAACAAAGGATAATTCCTTTGCCGGCTTCCCAGGCTGCTGGAACATGGTGGTGCTTGTCATCTTCGCGCTGGAACCCAATTTCTGGATTTCCTTCGTTCTTGTGTCTGCGCTTGCGGTCTCGATGTTCCTGCCGCTCAAGTTCATCCACCCTGTCCGCACGGAACGCTGGCGCTTCCTGTCACTGCCGATGGCCCTGGCGTGGACATTCTTTGCCGGCTGGGCCGCCTGGGTCGATTTCCACCCCGAAAGCTGGGCACATTGGGGCCTCGTGGTGACCTCGGTCTACCTCCTGTTCGCAGGCGTCGCGCAACAACTCCTGCCCAAGCGCGGCTAGAGCAGGAACCCGCCCGCCCCCTCGAGGCGCAAAAGCGCCACCTTGGTCTCGACCCCACCAGCGCCAGAAAACCCGGTCAGCCCCTTCGCCCCCATCACGCGGTGACAGGGAATGATGATCGGGATCGGGTTGCCGCCGCAGGCCTGCCCCACCGCCTGCGCAGGCACGCCCACGTCCTTGGCGATCTCGCCATAGGTGCGGGTATAGCCAAAGGGAATGGCCAGCATCGCATCACAGACCGCTCTCTGGAACGCGCTCCCCTCAACATGCAAAGGCAGGTCGAACACCTCGCGCTGACCGGCGAAATACTCCGCCAACTGCACCTCGGCCTCCCGTAGCAAAGGGGTCTCATCTGCGCCCCCCTCTCCCCAGTTCAGACGCACAATAGCGCCGTCCTCTTCGACAATCCGCAAACGCCCGACGGGGCTATCAACTGTTCTCTCTGCCATGCCGCAACCCTGCGCCAGCCGCACAGTACAGGCAAGCCGTCACACACCGTTTGCGCAAGAACCGGGCCAAGAGCATTGATTCATCGCCACACCCCGCGCAGACTGCCGCCCAAGGGAGATTTCATCATGCTCAGAGTTGCCGCCAGCCTGTCCGCCCTCGCTCTTGTCGCCGCCTGTGCCACACCAGACGCGACAACCGTCGACGGCGCCGTCATCCACCCTCACGCCGATGTCGATACCCTGCCCGCCTCCTATCTTGACGGCAGTTCCGGTTTCACCGGTGTGATTGTCTATGGTGACAAGGGCTACACGGGCCTCGTCGGCGACATCTACTACCCCAGCATCAAGGTCGATGATCAGCCCGTCGGCAAATGCGAAAAACGTCGGGCCATGGTCATCCCGCTGCCACCCGGCGCCCATGTCGTATCGGCGCATTCCGAGAACAACGTTGTTCACAATGTCACCCTCGAAGAAGGCCAGATCGCCTATTTCCGCTGCAACTTCCTTCGGATTGGCGGCATCCTCTTCCCGCCTGCGGTGCTTGCACCCGCCGCCGCCGAAACAGCACATGACGTCGTGAACGGCGGCTAAACCCGCGGGGGGACCTCACGAAGTCGTTACCGCCCTAAGTGATCGGCCCCGCCCCCTCACCCGTAAACCGGGCATTCCAAATGTCCAAAAGTTCACGGGGAGGAACTCACATGGCAAGCATAACCGGCACCGTTATCGCCCTCAGCGATGCAAGCGGCTACGACTCCAATGGCAATGACTTCGACATCCTGCGCGATCTGCTGATCACCGCAGACAGTATCTCGGACCCGCTCTTTCTGAATATCGGCCTTGTCGCCGCGCTCGACACGGTTCCCAACCTCACGGTCTTCGCCCCCGAAGACAATGCCTTCACCGGTCTTGCCACCACCATCGCCTCTGTGACCGGCAACGCGGCGCCCCTGAACGAAGGCGCGACCGTCGGCTTTCTCGCCGATGTGCTGACCCTTCTCGGCAAAGGGGACGCCTCTGGCATCCTGACCGACATCCTCACCTACCACGTCGCCCCCGGCGTCTTTACCCTGAATGACGTGATCGGCCTTGGCGACAATGCCGCCATTGCCACCCTGCTTGGTGAAAACCTCACGACCGACTTTGACACCACCCCGGCAAGCCTGATCGACCTCGACAACGGCCTTACCAATCCCGGCATCATCAGCACCGACAACCTGGCCGACAATGGTATCATCCACATCATCGACGGCGTGCTCCTGCCCGCCGCGGTGTCGTCGATCCTCACCGCCCCGCACACCGATTTTGAAATCGGCACCGGCAGCAGCGAACACTTCTTCACGGGACGCGGCAATGACTTTGTCGATGGCAACGGCGGTCGCGATTTCATCCGAGCCGGTTCGGGGGATGATGTCGCCATCGGTGGCGCAGGACGCGATGTCCTGAGCGGTCAGCGCGGCAATGATGTCCTGATCGGCGAAGAGGGACGCGACAGGATCTTCGGCGGCCGTGGCGAAGACACCATCGACGGCGGCACCGGCAACGACATCCTCGTCGGCGGCTACGGTGACGACACATTCCGCTTCAAGGCAGGTGACGGAAACGACTACATCCTCGATTTCCGCCCCGGCCACGACGTGATTGACCTGTCGGGCTATGACGGCATCGACAGCTTTGACGACATCGCCCACGACATCCACAAGGGCTTCTTCCGCACCACCATCGATCTCGACGGCAGCGACTCGATCACCCTCGTCGGCTTCTGGGCACGCGGCGTCGACGCCGACGACTTCCTGTTCTGATCGCCGACCCTAAAACGAAAAACGCGGCCTCGGGGGGCCGCGTTTCCTGTTTCTGGCTTAGCCAAGCGCCTCGTCACAGCGCCCGCAGACACCTGCGTGGCTGTGGCGCCCGACATCGGGCAGGATCTTCCAGCACCGCTGGCACTTCTCGCCCTCGGCTTTCTCGAACACCACGCCCACACCTTCGACTTCCGGCAGGCGGAAGGCTTCGGCAGGCATCGGGTCGTTCGACAGGATCACATCCGACACGATGCAGATATCGGCAAAGTTCACGCTCTTCAGCGCCTCGATCACCTCTGCATCGCGCACATGCACCACCGGAGCCGCCTCAAGCGACGCCCCGATCACCTTGTCGGTCCGCTGGATCTCGAGCGCCGCAGTCACGACACGGCGCACGTCGCGCACCTGCGCCCACTTCGCCGCCAGCGGCTCGTTCAGCCAATCCGCCGGGGTATCGGGAATATCCACCAGATGCACCGACGATCCCTCACCCGGGAACCGCTCGAGCCAGACCTCTTCCATGGTAAAGGTCAGCACCGGCGCCAGCCAGGTGGTCAGGCGGTGGTACAGGATGTCCAGAACGGTGCGGGTCGCCTTGCGACGGGCAGTGTCGCCATCACAATAGAGCGCATCCTTACGGATATCGAAGTAGAAGGCCGACAGCTCCACGGTGGCAAAGTTGAACACCGCCGAGAACACGCCCTGGAAGTCATAAGCCGCGTAACCGGTGCGCACCTTGTGATCCAGCTCCGCAAGGCGATGCAGAACCCAACGCTCCAGTTCCGGCATCTCCGAAACCTCAACGCGATCCGCTTCCGAGAATTCGGACAGCGAGCCAAGAATAAAGCGCATGGTGTTGCGCAGGCGGCGATAGCTGTCCGCCACACCCTTGAGGATTTCCGGCCCGATCCGCAGGTCAACGGTATAGTCAGACTGGGCCACCCAGAGGCGCAGGATATCCGCACCATACTGTTTGACCACCTGTTCAGGCGCGATGGTGTTGCCAACCGATTTGGACATCTTCATGCCCTTCTCGTCCAGCGTGAACCCGTGCGTTAGAACCCCGCGATAGGGCGCATGGCCAAGGGTGCCACAGGCCTGCAACATCGACGAATGGAACCAGCCACGGTGCTGGTCGGTGCCTTCAAGATAGAGATCCGCCAGGCCGTCATCCGACCCGTCTTCACGATCCCGCAGCACGAAAGCATGGGTCGAACCAGAGTCGAACCACACGTCCAGCACGTCAAAGACCTGCTCGTATTCGTCCGGATTGTGGTCATTGCCAAGGAAACGCTCCTTCGCGCCCTCCTGATACCAGGCATCCGCCCCTTCGGCCTCGAATGCCTCGAGAACACGTGCATTCACCGCCGCGTCACGCAGAAGGAAATCCGCATCCGTCGGCAGCGCGCCCTTCTTGGTGAAACAGGTCAGCGGCACACCCCAGGCCCGTTGACGCGACAGCACCCAGTCAGGACGCGCCTCGATCATCGAATACAGGCGGTTGCGGCCAGTCTTCGGCGTCCACTCGACCAACTGGTCGATTGAGGTCAGCGCCCGCTCACGGATGGTCTTGCCATACTGGTCCTTGCCGTCGTTCACCTCGCGGTCGACGCTGGCAAACCACTGCGGCGTGTTGCGGAACACGATGGGTGCCTTCGAACGCCACGAGTGCGGATAAGAGTGCGAGACACGCCCACGCGCAATGATACCGCCCGCCTCGACCAGCTTGGCGATCACCGCGTTGTTGGCTTTGCCTTCCTTGCCCTTGCGATCAAAGACCTGAAGCCCCGCAAAGAACGGCACATGCGGCAGGAATTCCGATTCCTCACCCACATTGTGCGTCATGCGGTCGATCCAGTTGCGCGCAACAAAGGCCTCATAGTCGTCGGCACCATGGCTGGGCGCGGTATGCACGAACCCCGTCCCCGCATCGTCGGTCACGTGGTCGCCATCGATCATCGGAACCTCGTAGTCCCAGAAGCCATCGGCGCCCTCAAGACCATTGAACGGGTGCTTACAGATCAGATCCGCCATTTCGTCCGCAGCCACATCGCGCACACGCGCAAATTCGGTCACACGGGATTTGCCCAGCGCATCTTCGGCCAGCGCGTCCGCGAGGATGTAAAGCTGCCCCGCCGCGGTCCAGCTTTCTTCCTCGGTCGCCTCAACACGGTAGAGGCCATAGGCAATCTTGTTGTTGTAGGCGACCGCCTTGTTCGACGGAATGGTCCAGGGGGTCGTGGTCCAGATCACGACACGCGCCTCGGCCAGATCCCCTTCGGCATTGGCAAACGAGAACGGCACCCAGATCGTGTGCGACTTGTGATCGTGATACTCGATCTCCGCCTCGGCCAGCGCGGTCTTTTCAACCGGCGACCACATCACCGGCTTCGAGCCCTGGTACAGCGTGCCGTTCATCAGGAACTGCATGAATTCTTCCGCGATGATCCGCTCGGCGCGGAAATCCATTGTCAGATAGGGCTTCGACCACTTGCCGGTGATGCCCAGACGTTTGAACTCCTCGCGCTGCACGTCGATCCAGCCATCCGCGAACTTGCGGCATTCCTGGCGAAAATCGACAACCGGCACGTCGTCCTTGTTCCTGCCCTTCTTGCGGTACTGTTCCTCGATCTTCCATTCGATCGGCAGACCGTGACAGTCCCAGCCGGGGATGTAACGGGCGTCCTTGCCCATCATCTGCTGGCTGCGCACCACCATATCCTTGAGGATCTTGTTCAGCGCGTGACCGATGTGCAGGTGCCCGTTGGCATAGGGCGGGCCATCGTGCAGGGTAAAGCTCTCGCGCGGGGTGCCCGCCGCCTTGGCGTCCTCCGCCTTCTGGCGCAGCATGTCATAGATGCCGATCTCCGCCCAGCGCTTGAGCCATTCCGGCTCGCGTTTGGGAAGACCTGCGCGCATCGGGAAATCGGTCTTCGGCAGGTTCAGCGTGTCTTTATATTCAGGTGTCTCGGCGCACATCTTTGGCGTCCTTGCAATGGTCGTATCTTGTCAGGGATGAGGGGCGGCGCGGTATCCCATACGCCTTGTCCCGGCGGCTCGTCTGGATCAGAGCGCCGGGCATATAATTCGAATAATGATCGCGAAAGGGCGTGTCATCATGGCCCGCGTTATAGGCCCCAGCCGCAGCAGGGTAAAGCCTCAAAGCTCGCGGCAATTGCGCTCCCACAGGCTTCTTCTTGGCCCCAATACCCCGGGGGTCCGGGGGCCGCGCCCCCGGCGTTCCCAACGCATCGCAACGCCCTCGAAAAACCAACCGCGAACCGGCGCCCTAGCCAAGGTGGAACAACGTCCCCACCGCATAGGCAATCGCCGCCGCCACGCCACCAATCCCCAGCGTCTCAAGACCCGACCACCACCAGGCGACAAGCGCCCAGCGGCTCTTCAACGCGCCAATGCCAAAGAACACGCCCGCGGTGGCAATGGCTGAATAGAGGAAAGCACCCTCAAACCCGAAAACAAAGGGAATCAAGGGGATAACACCCGCTGCAATAAAGGCCACAAAGGTCATCACCGCCGCCTTCCACGGGTGCGGATCGACACTTGCCAAGCCGTATTCCCCCTCCAGCATCAGCTGCACCGAAGCCTCCTCATTGGCCGCGATCGCATCCGTCGCCGCCTCGAGAACCTCCCCCTCAAGCCCTTTCAGCCGCAGGATTTCACGGATCTCCAGACGCTCGCCTTCCGGGTAGTCCCGCAAGTGCCGCCGCTCCACCTCACGAAGCCGCGCCAGATCGTCCAGTTCCGCCTTGGTCGCGGAAAAATTGCCCGCTGCCATGGAAAACCCGTCGGCCAGCACATTGGCAAAGCCAAGCGCCACGATCACCCAGGGGTCCAGCCCCGCGCCCGCCACCCCGGCGATGATGGCGAATGTGGTGATCGAGCCGTCGATCCCCCCATAGACAAGGTCGCGCAGAAACCCTCTTCCGCGCGGTGCACCGATCCGGGCTTGGACATCGTCCTGGCTGTGGCCATGCTCCACCATGCCCCAACCCTAGCGCCATTTCCGTCGAATTCCTTGCGCTAGGTCAACGGTTGCCCGCGCCGCTTGCGCTATGGCCCTTTCAATCCCGAACGCGAACACCCAAATGCACCACAGGACGAAAGGAAACGCACATGTCCAACCCCTTGCAGATGTTCGACATCACCGCAGAACAGATCGACACGGTCATGACCGCCTTCTATGCGCGCATCCGTACCCACGAGGTTCTGGGGCCGGTCTTTGCCGCCCATATCGCCGATGACGCCTGGCCCGAACACGAGGCCAAGATCGCCGGTTTCTGGCGCAATGCGATCCTGAAAGAGCGTAGCTACAACGGCAACCCGATGATGACCCACATGCAAAGCCCGCATGTGCAGCCCGAACATTTCGAGCTCTGGCTCGCCCTCTTCGACGAGGTTCTGACAGACACTCTGCCGCCCCTCACCGCACGGCAATTCTCGGCCCTTGCGCATCGCATCGGCGAGGGCCTGCGCTATGGTCTGCAAAACGTCCGCCAACGCGCCGGTGCCGTGCCGGTTCTTGACTGATCTCAGCCCCCGAAAAGCCCGGTCAGCGCCCGTTTGACAAGGCCGCTGACACCGGGCCGCTTCGTCGCCACGAACGGCAGCGGGCGGCAGACTTCCATGGCCGCCACGCCCACGCGCGCGGTCAGGGCACCGTTGACAAGGCCCTCGCCAAACCGGCGGCTCACCTTGGCCAGCGCGCCGCCCCCGGCCAGCGATCCGATCAGGTCATCGCCCACGGCCACGGCCCCCGTCGCCACGAGATGCGTCATCACCGCCCGCAACAAGCGCCAGCTTCCCAACGTGCCCGCGCGTCCGCCGTAAACCTCGGCGATGCGGCGGATCATGCGGATGTTCGCGGTCAGGGCAGTGACCACATCCGCCAGCGCCAGCGGAACAAGCGCCGTCACGGTTGCCACCTGCCGCGCCGCCGCCTCGATCTCGGCCTCTGCCGCAAGGTCCAGCGGCCGCAAAAGCTCGGTCTCGGCCAGCCCCAAAAGCGCATCGGCATCCATCACGTCGCCGCGTCGCTCCCTCAGGCGTTGCCGCCCCCATGCCGTGTCCTCGCGCCCGGCATAAAGCCGCTCCATCTGGTCAACAACCCGGCGCGCGGCCTTCAGGTCTTTCGACGTCAGCGCCCTATCTGCCTGCGCCTTCAACGCATCAACCCGACGCAATCGCGCAAACCCGGCCAGTTCTTTCAGGGCAATCGCCAGCGCCACCAGCACAAAGGCCCCCACAAGCCCCGTCACCAACCAGCCCAGCATGGGCGAGCGGGCAATCAACCCCGTCACGAAATCCCACGCGGCAACCGACACCACGGTCGACAGCAACAGGCCCAGCAAAGCCCAGAACCACCGCGCCAGCCGCGACGGTCGGCGTGCCGCCAACCGCGCCGCCACCTGCATCGCCTGTCCTTCAGGCACAGGGTCGGCGATATCCGGCACCGGCGGCGCCTCGGCCACCGACGGTGCGTGATCCTCATTCTCAAGGTCGATCAGAACCGGCCCCTTGCTCATAGCTTGTCTCCCACGAGGAATTCGATGGCCCGATCCAGCCGGATATGCGGCGGCCCTTCACCGGGCTTCAGTGTCAGCTTGGCAGGCGCAAAGTTCATCACCTGATACTCCCCGTCCAACCACCGTTCCGCGCCGTCCCGCGCTGGCGTCAACAGGTGGCTGGGATCCTCCGGCAGGTCGCCGGGATAAAACGCCGCCTGCTTACCGCTCTCCAAAAGCGTTCCGCGCACACAGTCCAATTCGCGCCCGTCGTGGCGCAACGCCTCTTCCGTTGTGGACCGCACAGAAGCCAGCGCAAGCGCCCGCGTCTCCGCCCCGGCAAACCGCGCCCGATCTGCCGCATCACGGGTCAACGCCTGCATGATCGCGGTCAGCTGAGGATGTTGCTGGTGATGCAGATGGTCTGCCTTGGTGGCCGCAAACAGCAGTTTCTCCACCCGCTTGCCCCGCAGCAGCCGCGCAAGAAAGCCGTTTGACCCTGGCCGGAAGGCCTCAAGAATATCGGCCATCGCCCCGCGCATGTCCTCGACGGCCTGAGGCCCCTTGTGGATCGCGCCCAACGCGTCTACCAGAACCACCTGCCGGTCGATCCGAGCAAAATGATCGCGGAAGAACGGCTTGACCACCTTCGCCTTGTAGGCGTCGAACCGCCGCTCCATCTCGCGCCACAACGACCGCCGCGGCATCCCGCTCTGTTCTGGCAAGGGCGCAAAGGTCAGCACCGGAGACCCCGCCAGATCCCCCGGCAACAGGAACCGCCCGGGCGTGCAGTCATAATACCCCGCCTCACGCGCCGCATTCAGATAGGCCGTGAAACTCTCGGAAAGCGCCTTCGCCTTTGGCTCCTCAAGGGCTTCTGCGGCGTCGGTCTCCTTGATCAGACCACGAAACGCCACCGCCTCTTCACGGTTGGCAATCCGCGCCAGCACCTCTTCTGACCACTGCGCATAAGACTTGTCCATCAACCCGAGGTCCAACAACCACTCACCGGGATAATCGACAATATCAAGGTGGATCGTCCGCGGCCCCTGCAAGCCCCCCAGCAATCCGGAAGGCCGCACCTTGAGCGACAGGCGCAACTCGCTCACCGCCCGTGTGCTGTCCGGCCATTGCGGCGACGGTCCCGTCAGGGCACCCAGATGCGTTTCATAGTCGAACCGGGGCACCGTATCATCCGGCTGCGGCTGCAGATAAGCCGCCTCGATCCGCCCCTCGGCATTGGCCACCAATCCCGGCATCCGCCCCCGATCAAGCAGGTTTGCCACAAGCGACGTGATGAACACCGTCTTGCCCGACCGCGCCAGACCGGTGACCCCCAACCGTATCACCGGCTCGAAAAAGGTTTCCGAAATCGTATCGCCAACCGCCTCGACGCTGCGCGTCACGCCGTCGGCAAGCGTGGAAATCACCACATCTGCCCCCTATGCCATCTGTCTCAAACCTATGCAGCGCCCCAGCTCTTTACTAGGGGGGAAGCACGTCGCATCACTCCCCGTCTTTTCCTTCAAGGCCAGATGCGCTAAGCGCGTCCTATGCCTAGGATCGCGCTCAAAGTCGAATATCACGGTGCCCCCTTTGCCGGCTGGCAAAGGCAGGCCGATCAACCCTCTGTGCAGGGCGCCATCGAAGACGCGCTGGCCAAGCTGGAAAAAGGCCCGCACACCATTGCCGCTGCCGGCCGCACCGACGCGGGTGTTCACGGTCTGGCACAGGTGGCCCATTGCGACCTCCAGAAAGACTGGGATCCCTTCCGCCTCTCCGAGGCGCTGAACTTCCACCTCAAACCCCTGCCCGTCGCCATCGTTGACGCCAAGCGGGTTGATGATGACTGGCACGCCCGTTTCTCGGCCACCGAACGCCGCTATCTGTTCCGCCTTCTGATGCGCCGCGCCCCGGCCACCCATCAGGCCGGACTGGTCTGGCAAGTCAGCCATCAACTCGACGCCGACGCCATGCAGGCGGGGGCTGATATGCTGATCGGCAACCACGATTTCACCACCTTCCGCAGTTCGATCTGTCAGGCCGCCAGCCCGGTCAAAACCCTTGACGAACTGCGGGTGGAACGGGTCGAAACCCTCTGGGGGCCTGAAATACATTTCCACGTGCGCGCCCGATCCTTCCTGCACAACCAGGTCCGCAGCTTCGTCGGCACCCTTGAACGGGTCGGCGCAGGCGCCCGGTCGCCCGAAGATGTACGCGACGCGCTGGAAGCCTGCGACCGTGCCGCTTGTGGTCCGGTCTGCCCGCCACAGGGCCTCTACCTTGCTGGCGTCGGCTACCCTGACAATCCCTTCGCCTGACCTCCGCATTCCCGCGAAACAAGGGAAAATCTCAGATTCCCGCCAAGGTTTCCCCTAGGGCATCCCTTGACCATTCCTCGTGCTATATTGATTGCTAGACGCCACCACAGCCACGAGGTCCGCCATGTTCAATCCCGTCATCACCGGCACCGGTGTCTTCACTCCGGAACAGATCATCACCAACGACGAGTTGGTCGAGACCTTCAATGCCTACGCTGACCTGATGAACGCGCAAAACGCCGAGGCCATCGCCGCCGGCGAGATGGAACCGCTGGAACACTCGTCTTCCGAGTTCATCGTCAAAGCCTCGGGCATCGAACAGCGCTACGTGATCGACAAAACCGGCGTGCTTGACCCCAAGGTCATGCACCCGCTGTTCCCCGAACGCGCGGATGGCGAGATTTCCCTGATGGCGGAAATGGCGGTTGATGCCTGTCACAAGGCCCTGGCCGAAGCCCAGGTCGACGCCTCGGAAATCGACCTTGTGATCTGTGCCGCCTCGAACATGGAGCGCGCCTATCCCGCCGTTGCCATCGAAATCCAGCAGGCGCTTGGTGCCGGCGGCTTTGCCTTCGACATGAACGTCGCCTGTTCCTCGGCCACCTTCGGCATCCAGGCCGCCGCCGACATGGTCCGCTCGGGATCGGCCAACAAGGCCATCGTGGTCAATCCCGAAATCTGCTCGGCTCACCTCGAATGGCGCGACCGCGACTGCCACTTCATCTTCGGTGATGTCGCCACGGCCACCGTGATCGAACGCGACAGCGACGCCAAGGGTGACTACTTCGAGATCCTCTCGACCCGCTGCGCCACCGAATTCTCGAACAACATCCGCAACAACAACGGCTACCTGCGCCGGTCACGCCCCTATGGCATGGAAGACCGCCGCGACATGCAGTTCATGCAGAACGGTCGCAAGGTGTTCAAGGAAGTGCTGCCGATGGTCTCCAAGCACATCCTCGACCACATGGCCGACAACGGCGTTGAAAGCGACGATCTGAAACGCATCTGGCTGCATCAGGCCAACAAGACGATGAACGATTTCATCGGTAAAAAGGTTCTCGGACGCACCCCGGAAGCCGGCGAACAGCCCAATATCCTTCAGGATTACGCCAACACATCCTCGGCCGGATCGATCATCGCCTTCGCGCAGAACTCCAAGGATCTCGAGTCTGGCGACACCGGGCTGATCTGCTCTTTCGGCGCCGGATATTCCGTGGGATCGATTATCGTTCGGCGACACTAGAGTGACGCTAAGTCAACCTATGGTAGATACTGTCAATATTTGCAGGGCTGCCTGCAAAACCTATCAAAATTGACAGTATAATTTCACCCCTAGGTGCGGTTTCCCATACTTACAAATGGCGCCACTGTAGATACTCTAATTCTCGGTAGGCACCTCGCCAAAATCGGTTCCCCAGACTGGTCGCGGCCGCATCAATCCAAGGGTGCAGACCACCTTCCCCTGCTGTGCATCCCGTGCAGTAGATCGGGCGTAGTATTCTTGATGCGTCCGGTTTTCCGTGAGAAGATCTTTTTTCACCTAAGTCAGGGTGTCTCCCCAGGAGGCACCCTAATTTCTTGTGCGAATACGAATCGTATCCCCCGAACGCCCCGGCAACCCCATCTCGACCCGGATCGCCTGGGCTTCATCCTGACGAGACAGCGGATCGGGCAGAATGCCCATGCTCATCGCCAACGCCGCCAACTCAGACCGGTTCGAAAGCCCCGTCTTTTTCAGAATATTGTTCATCCGCTGCCGCACCGCGGACACTGAAACCCCAAGTTCCTCGGCAATCACCTTGTCCTGAAGCCCCGTGCCGATCATCCGCAGCAACTCGCGCTGCTTCTCGGTGATCTTGTTGCGCTCGGAAAACTCGCCTGCAAAGTGGGTCATGTAACGCTGGTGCCCCGACAGGGCCGCAGCATGCAGGGTCCAGCCATGCATACGGATAATCTGCTCCATCTCGCGCTTCGAATGATTGCCCGAAAAGGTGATCAGTGCCGCCTGTGGCGGCGCATGAACCCTGAGCGGAATGGAGAACCCAGACCTCAGACCGCGCCGCGCTGCCTCTTGCAACACCTTGTAGCGCCCATGGGGGATATGACGATAGTCCTCGGCAAACTCGACACCCACGGCGATGGGAGTCAGAAAATGCATGGCGTGACTACGGAAATAGGACCACTTGGCCAGATCGGGATCGGCATTGATCGAATTCAGCCAGCTGGAATCATAGGACGTGCGGATGAACTGGGTTTTCTTCCAGTTCGAATAGCTGCTTGCCGAGATCAGATCCACGTAGGGCAGGTTAAGCTGGATTCCCAACTCAACGATCAACCGCCACACGTCAGACGTATGGCGGGTGTTTTCCAGGTCCGTCAGGAAATCACGCAGGATTTCGGGGGTATAGGATTCAGCCGCCACAAGCGGACGTCGTCCTGCTTCCCCCCCAGCCATGCTCAGGTGGTTTCTTCTTCGAGGTGCAGCTTCATGTCCAAAAGCACCTGTTGCAGCGCCACGGTTTCCTTCAGCAGACGCTTGGCCTCGTTCATGGTGATGATGCCGTCCTCGATCGACTGGCTGTATTCCGCCATCAGGATCGCGAACCGCTGGCTCAGCGCGATCACATCGGCATTCACACCGCCGCTGCGATCATCACTGTTGCGGCGCCTGTCATCATAAGACAGGGTGATGCCCTTCAACTCGGCCAATGCCGCCGTAACATGCGGATACGACGCTGCCTCTTCCAGGTGCGCCACGGCATCGATGGGCATGAAACGGTCTAAGTGTTCGGGGTTGTGCGAATAGTAGCGTCCTAAGGTGGCCTTCGACTTTCCGGTCAGTTCACAGGCCGCTTCAATGCCCACGTCCTTGACCAGCGCCTCGGAATGTTTCTTCAGGTAGGAACCTACTGCACCCATACTCATGTCCCCCAACAACATGTGATCCCCTTTCGGGGAATTAGACAATTCGTTTCCCCTTAAAGGCTTATTAACAAAATGTCATTTGTAAAGTGTTCCGTCACAAACCGGGACGTCCGGTCACTGCCCCTCGGAAACAGTGATTGGGATTGGGGGACGTCTTTCCGCGCATCCATCCAGCGGAGACGGTTCGTCGGTTGGTAACAAGTTTGGCCTTTCATCCATCCCCAGAGACCCTGTCTCGTGGAAGGCCGGTTAAGGGAATCCGACGAAACCGGAGCGGCCATATCTGGCGGCTTCCGGTCCCTTTTCCCCCGGGGGCCAGAACCTGCTTTAACCCTCTTGCGTCTCTCCCGCCCCCCGGCCTATCAACCTGTCCATGGCCAAGCTCTATTTCCAGTATTCCACCATGAACGCCGGCAAATCGACGGTGCTACTGCAAGCGTCACACAACTACCGTGAACGCGGCATGGACACCTATCTGCTGACAGCGCAATTCGACAATCGCGAGGGGGTTGGCAAGATCGCATCGCGCATCGGCATCAGCGCCGAAGCCGATACCTTCGCGCCCGGCCAAGACCTCTACCAAAAGATCGAAGCACGCCAGTCTCAAGGCGAAATTGCCTGTGTTTTCATAGACGAAGCGCAATTCCTGGAAGAAGAACAGGTCTGGCAGCTGGCCCGCGCCGTCGACGATCTACGCGTCCCCATCATGTGCTATGGCCTGCGCGTCGACTTTCAGGGCAAGCTGTTCCCCGGCTCCGCCGCGCTCCTCGCTCTGGCCGATGAAATGCGCGAAGTCCGCACCATCTGCCACTGCGGAAAAAAGGCCACGATGGTGGTGCGACAGGACGAAGACGGAAACGTGCTCCGCGACGGCGCACAGGTCCAGATCGGCGGCAATGAAACCTATGTCTCGCTGTGCCGCCGCCACTGGCGCGAAGCCATGGGCGACCTGCCCAAACCGGACTGATCCCGCCTATACCTGATTAGGCATCCGGCGTCCGTCGGCAAAGGCCAGAAGGTTCTCGACCGCCATCATGCCCATGTTGGTGCGCACCTCCAGAGCGGCCGTGCCAAGGTGTGGCAACAGCACAACGTTTTCCATCAAACGCAGGGCCTCGGGCACCTCGGGTTCCTTGGCGTAAACATCAAGACCCGCGCCACCGATCGCATTGGTCTGCAAGGCATGGATCAGCGCAGGCTCGTCCACAACGTCACCACGGGCGATGTTGATGAAATAGGCATCCTTGTGCATCGCGTCGAACACCTTCGCCCCGATCAGGTTGCGCGTCTCCGCCCCACCCGGAACAGCCGTGACAAGGAAATCCACGTGGTGGGCAAGGTCCACCAGATCCTCGACCTGCTGCGCATCGAATTCCATCGGCTTGGGCGAGCGGTTGAAATACTTCACCTTCATCCCGAACCCGAAATAGCACCGCTGGGCAATCGCCTGTCCGATCCGCCCCATGCCAACGATCCCCACGGTCTTGCCCGACATGTGCATGCCCAGCATCTGGGTGGGATGCCATCCCTCCCACTGACCGGATCGCACCAGCCGCTCGCCTTCTCCGGCACGCCGCGCGCAAATCAGCATCAGGGTCAGCGCCACATCCGCCGTGGCATCGGTCACCGCCCCCGGCGTATTGCTCACCGCGATGCCAGCCTTGTTGGCCGCCGCCACGTCGATGTGGTTATAGCCCACCCCAAAGTTGGCAAGCACCCTGCACCGCGGCTCCGGCACATCGGCAAACACCGCAGCCGAGAACATATCGCCCAGCGTCGGCAGGACCGCATCGAAATCGCGCAGGCAGCGGCGCAACTCATCGTCATTCAGCGGACGGTTCGACTGGCGCACCGACACATCCCATGTGCCGCGTGCAACCTCGATCACCCGCTCAGGCAGGGGCCGTGTGACATAAAGGCGTTTCAATGCATCCGCCCCCCGTTTGGCACCGGCTTGTCCGGCCCGGCCAAGACAATATTGCCCTCTTCATCCTGAAAGCCCAGGACAAGGATTTCCGACATGAACTTGCCAATCTGGCGCGGCGGGAAATTCACTACCGCCATGACCTGCTTTCCAATCAGGGCGTCGGGATCATAATGCTGCGTGATCTGGGCCGAGCTTTTGCGCTCACCGATCTCGGGGCCGAAATCGACCCAGACCTTGATCGCCGGTTTGCGCGCCTCGGGGTAAGGTTCGGCGCGCACCACCGTGCCGACGCGAATATCCACTTTAAGAAAATCGTCGAATTCAATCTCAGCCATTGGCCAACTCTCTACTTCGCTCCGCAGCCGCGGCCACGGTTTTCACCATCAATGGCGGCAATCCTGCCCCATCATCCATCAACACTTCAAGCCCCGCCTGCGTCGTCCCGTTGGGCGAGGTCACGTTCACGCGCAACTGCGCCGGGGTTTCATCCGCGCTTTCGGCCAAGGCCCCTGCCCCCGCCACCGTCGCCTTTGCCAGCGCCATCGCCAGATCCGGCGCAAGCCCCTGCGCTTCGCCCGCGGCCGCCAGCGTTTCGATCATGTGGAACACATAAGCCGGACCGGACCCGCTCACACCGGTCACCGCATCCATCTGCCCCTCACTCTCAAGCCGCACCACCTGGCCGACCGCCTCCAAAAGGCTTTGCGCCAGATCCATCTGCGCCGCGGCCGCCATGGTATTGCCGATGATCGCGGTGATTCCCTTGCCCACCGCCGCTGGCGTATTCGGCATCGCCCGGATCACCGGTGTGTCCGCGCCCAGAACCTCTTCGTAATGCGCAATGCCAATCCCCGCCGCGACCGACACGAAAAGCGTCTCGCCATTGCCCATCGGCTGCAACACCGGCAGCGCCTCGGCCATGATCTGCGGTTTGACGGCAATCAGAACAATCGCGGGCTGTGCGGGCAAATCGACATTCACATGCACACCCGACGCCTGAACCCAGTCGCTCGGATAGGGATCCTGCACCCAGACCGAGGATGCCGGCAGCCCGTCCTTGAGCCACCCCTCCAGCATGGCCGATCCCATCTTGCCACACCCAAGCAGAACGAGTCCCCGTTCCGCGACAAAACTCATATCCATGAAATCCCCCTGATTGTCTCAGGCGGAAGTGTTACGCGCGCCCGTAGGCCTCTGCAATGGCGACCTGCATCGCGTCTTCAACGGTCCGGTCTCCCCAGACCACAAGCTGGAACGCCGGATAGAAACGCTCGGCGCTCATCACGGCCACGCGGATCATCGTGTCGATCTGATCGGGGCTCGCAACCTGGCCACCCGCAAGCACAAGGCCATAGCGGAAGATCATCAGCTGCTGCTGGGCCCAATAGGTAAAGGCCCCGGCCCAGCACTGGTCGTTCACCGCGTTCAGCGCCTCGTAAAGCTTGGGCTCGCTGCCCTCTGGCGGTTCCATCTCGAAGGAACACACAAGCCGCAGGGTCTCGTCATAGTCCGACCACGCCAGCGTGATCGAATACGTCCGCCACTGCCCTTCAACCGCCATGGCAATCTGGTCATCCCCAAGCCGGTCAAAGCTCCAGTCGTGATGCTCCGCGATATGCTCGACGATATCAATCGGGTGAATGTCTTCCTCAAGGAAATCTTCTGACAATGCCATGGCGCCACCTCTTTCTTTGTTGCGCCCGAGGATTGGCAGCTCCCCAAGCGATTGGTGCCTGCTCTAGGGAAAGGGTACATACCGCCTCCCCTTACCAGATATGGTGCTGCGCCAAGGGGTGACCTGTAAAGCAAAATATTTGTGGATAACGCAATTTGTTGTGGATTAAACTTGGGAAGACACAAGAAACAGTCACAGTTTCATGCCTGACGCAGAAGACCTGCGCCGCGCCAGCAAGGTTTTTCGAAAATTTTGGGGAAATACAGCGCCCTTCCCAAGGACAGGGCGCTTTGTCCTTCGCACCACGGGCGAATCCCGCCCGCCTTCGCGCGAAAACATGGGATCGGGCCGGCGCACACCGGCCCTCATCCGATCACTTGTTCTCAAGTGCCTCGAGACGGGCCTTCAGGGCCTCATTTTCTTCGCGGGCCTTCTGGGCCATCGCGCGCACCGCGTCGAATTCCTCGCGGGTCACGAAATCGCGTTCCGCCAGCCAGCGGTCCATCAGCGATTTCATCGCGTTCTCGGCTTCGTCCTTCGCGCCCTGTGCAACGCCCATCGCGTTGGTCATCAGCTGCGAAATATCATCCATGATCTTATTGCGGGTCTGCATGTGAGTCTCCGGCATTTCTGTTGGCCTCTATATGGGGTGCATTCTGCCGCTGCACAATGGTTGACTTCGTCGCGTGCCCATGGCCAACAGGGGCCATGCGCGCCATGATCCCCTTCCCCGACCTGTCGCCCGAGATTTTCTCGGTCTCCCTCTTTGGCATGGAGCTGGCCCTGCGCTGGTACGCGATGGCCTATATCGTCGGGATCGTGCTCGGCTGGCGGCTGGTTGTCATGGCGCTGAACCGTTCACACCTCTGGGGGCCGCGCGGCGCGCCGATGACCGTGCGCCAGTGCGAAGACCTGCTGACATGGGTCATTCTGGGGGTCATCGCCGGTGGCCGTCTCGGCTATGTGCTGTTCTATAAACCCGGCTACTACCTCGCGAATCCCGCCGAAATCCCGATGGTCTGGCAGGGCGGCATGGCCTTCCACGGCGGCCTTCTCGGCGTCATTATCGCCGCATGGCTATGGTCGCGCAAAGAATCTGTCGCGCGTCTGCCCCTGGCTGACGCAATGGCCCTTGGCGTTCCGGCGGGCCTTCTGCTCGGCCGTATCGCCAACTTCATCAATGCCGAACTCTGGGGCCGTCCCTCCGATCTGCCATGGGCCGTGGCCTTCCCCGGCTATGGCGCACAGGACTGCGGACAGGCCCTCGGCGAAATCTGCGCCCGCCACCCCTCGCAACTCTACGAAGCCCTGCTCGAAGGCCTGATCCTTGGCGCCGTCCTGATCTGGCTGGCCTGGCGCCGTCAGGCCCTCCAGCGCCCCGGCACCATTGCCGGCACCTTCTTTGCCGGCTACGGCCTTGCCCGCTTCCTCGTAGAATTCGCCCGCCAGCCCGACGCCCAGTTCATTTCCGAAGGCAACCCGCTCGGCCTTGCCCTTCATATCGGCGGCTACGGCCTCACCATGGGCCAGATCCTCTCGATCCCGATGATCCTCCTCGGCTTCTGGCTCGTGCGGAAGGCACGCAATGGCTGATCTGAAATCCATCCTTCTTGGCCGCATCGCCCAGACCGGCCCCATGTCCCTCTCCGACTACATGGCCGAATGCCTCCTGCACCCCGACCACGGCTACTATGCCACCCGCGATCCGCTTGGGGCCGAAGGCGATTTCACCACCGCCCCCGAAATCTCGCAGATGTTTGGCGAGATGATCGGCCTCTGTCTGGCCCAGGCGTGGCTTGATCAGGGCCGCCCCGCCCCCTTCACACTGGCCGAAGCCGGACCGGGCCGTGGCACCCTGATGGCCGACATCCTGCGCGCCACCCGCGCCGTTCCCGCCTTTGCCGAGGCCGCAGAGGTCCACCTGATCGAAGCCTCGCCCGCCCTGCGCGACAAACAACGCGCGCTGCTTGGCGACACGCCCACCTGGCACGACAGCCTCACCACCCTGCCCGAGGATCAGCCGCTGTTCTTCGTGGCCAACGAATTCTTCGATGCCCTGCCCGTGCGCCAGTTCATCCGCACCGGCCCGGCGTGGTCCGAACGCATGGTCGGCACCGAGAACGAAACCCTCGCTTGGGGCCTTGGCAAACCTGCCCCCCACCCCGCGCTGCTCCACCGCCTCGAGGACACGAAAGACGGCGATCTCGTCGAATTCTGCCCTGCCGCCGCACCGATCATCCAAGCCATCGGTGCCCGAATCGAAGCCAACGGCGGCACCGCCCTCATCATCGACTACGGTGACTGGCGCTCGCTCGGCGACACGCTTCAGGCGCTTTCTGCCCACGAACCCGTCGACCCGCTCGACAGCCCCGGCATGGCCGACCTCACCACCCACGTCGATTTCGAAGCCCTCGCCAACGCCACCCCCTCGGCCCATAGCCGCCTGACCGCACAGGGGGTTTTCCTCGAACGCCTTGGCATCACGCAACGCGCCCAGACCCTCGCCGCCCGCCTCAGCGACGCCGCGCTCGAGTCACACATCGCCGCGCATCGCCGCTTGACGCACCCGCATGAAATGGGAAACCTGTTCAAAGTCCTCGCCCTCTTTCCCAAGGGCAAACCACCACCGCCGGGATGTGAAACATGACGCTCGAGATCCTGACATCCGACGCATTGGCGCCCCTGCGCCACGGCTTCTTCACCCGCAAGGGTGGGGCCTCCTCCGGCGTGTTCCACGGCCTGAACTGCGGCACCGGCAGCAGCGATCAGGCGGAAATCGTCCACATCAACCGCACCCGCGTGGCCGAGGCGATGGACACCCAACTCGACCAACTTGCCACCGTGCATCAGGTCCATTCCGCCGATGTCGTGGTGATCGAAGAGCCCCATACCGGCGACCGCCCCAGGGCCGACGCGATGGTCACTCGCACCCCCGGCGTGATCCTTGGCATCCTCACCGCCGATTGCCAGCCCGTCCTCTTTGCCGACCCGCAGGCCGGTGTTGTCGGCGCCGCCCACGCCGGATGGCGCGGGGCGCTTGATGGCGTGCTCGAAGCCACGCTCGACGCGATGGAAAGCATCGGCGCGAAACGCGGCAACACCATCGCCGTGATCGGCCCCTCGATCAGCCAGCGCGCCTATGAGGTCGGCCCCGAATTCCTCGACGATTTCCTCGCCGAAGACGTGGACAACAGCCGCTTCTTCATCGGCGGCAAGGACGACCGGATGATGTTCGACCTGCCCGCCTATGGCCTGCACCGCCTGCGCAACGCCGGTGTGCGCGATGCCGAGTGGACCCGCCACTGCACCTACTCCGATCCCGACCGCTTCTTCTCGTACCGCCGCGCCACCCACGCCGGCGAGGCCGACTATGGCCGCCTGATCTCGACCATTCGTCTCTGATCCCCTGCCCGAAAATCTTCCGCGTATTTTCCTAGAATCTGACCTTTCCTGCCCCATCCCTGCCCCAATTCGCAGCGACATTAGGGTCAAGGCAGGAAACAGAGTGTTCACCAGATCGAACACAAACCCAAGGAGCAAACACATGCGCAAGAATGCACGTTTCACCCAATCTATCGTCGCAGCTGCCAAGCAGGACGTCCCGGCAATGCCTTGGGCCCGTGGTGCCCGTCGCGCCGCATTCATCGCCAAGCGCAAAGGCCTTGACCTGATCGAAGAAAAACAAGCCGCGTAAAACGCCGCATTTCACACGCAAAGAGGGCCGCGCGGAACATCCGACGCGGCCCTCTTTGCATGTGTACCTTCAGGTGCGGCTCACGCCTCGCGGTTCAGACGCTCTTCAAGTACGTCGAACGGCACGCCCGGTTCATCCTTGGCACCGCGAATGACCAGCGAAGTCTTCACGCTCGCCACATTGTCCGCCTTGAGAAGGTCTTCCGTCAGGAAGCTCTGGAAGGTCGACAGGTCCGGCGCCACGCATTTCAGGATGAAATCCACTTCGCCGTTCAGCATGTGGCACTCCCGCACGAGCGACCAGTTGCGGCAGCGCTCTTCAAAGGCCGACAGGTCCGCTTCGGCCTGGCTCACCAGCCCCACCATCGCAAAAACCTGAACCTCAAAGCCCAGTTCGCGCGCGTCCACATCGGCGTGATAGCCGCGAATAAAGCCCGCCTCTTCAAGGGTGCGCACACGGCGCAGGCAAGGCGGAGCCGAAATTCCCACGCGTTTTGCCAGTTCAACGTTGGTCATACGACCATCGGCCTGCAATTCGGCCAGGATTTTGCGGTCAATCGGATCAAGCCGGGTGCCGGGCATACTGAGTCTTTCCCTGTGGAATTTGCGGTTCTTATAACACCGCATACAGGACGCGCAATATTGTTTCGCGTTAGCGCAACATAAGATTGCACCTGTTTCCAGCAGATGCCAAGAATTTGAACACACGTCCTTTTGCCCCCTCACGGGGTTTTCGCGCGGGCCATCGATGGCTATATCCGGTCCCTGACATTTGCTGCAATTCGAAAGGTGCCCCATGGCGGAAACGAAACACACCAAGGTTCTGATCATCGGTTCGGGCCCCGCAGGCTATACCGCGGGCGTCTACGCAAGCCGCGCCATGCTGAACCCGATCCTCGTGCAGGGGATCGAACCGGGCGGCCAGCTGACCACCACCACCGAGGTCGAGAACTATCCGGGTTTCACCGAGGTCCAGGGTCCCGACCTGATGATCAAAATGCAGGAACACGCCGCCGCCATGGGCTGCGAGATCATCGGCGACATCATCACCGAACTCGACACCTCCGCACGTCCCTTCACCGCCAAGGGCGACAGCGGCACGATCTACACCGCCGACGCGGTGATCCTGTGCACCGGCGCGCGCGCCAAATGGCTGGGCCTTGAGTCGGAAGAAAAGTTCAAAGGCTTCGGCGTTTCTGCCTGCGCCACCTGTGACGGCTTCTTCTATCGCGGTCAGGAAATCGTGGTCATCGGCGGCGGCAACACCGCTGTGGAAGAGGCGCTGTTCCTCACCAACTTTGCCTCCAAGGTCACCCTGATCCACCGCCGCGATGAACTGCGTGCGGAAAAGATCCTTCAGGACCGCCTGTTCAAGAACGAGAAAATCGAACCGCTCTGGTTCCATGAACTCGACGAAGTCTACGGCACTGACACCCCGCTTGGCGTTGAAGGCGTCAAGGTCAAGAACGTGAAAACCGGCGAGATCACCGACATCCCGGCCAAGGGCGTCTTCGTCGCCATCGGCCACGCCCCTGCCAACGAGTTGGTCAAGGATGTGCTTGAGTTGCACAACGGCGGCTATGTCACCGTCAAGCCCGGCACCACCGAGACCTCGATCCCCGGCGTTTTTGCCGCTGGCGACCTGACCGACCACAAGTACCGTCAGGCCGTGACCTCGGCTGGCATGGGCTGCATGGCCGCGCTCGACGCCGAACGCTTCCTGGCCGAACAGGAATAAACAAGACCCTCGGCCTGTCGCCTTGGCGGCAGGCCACCTTTGTGCACCCCCGCACAGCCTCCGCGCCTTGACCCAACCGCCGCCACAGGCCACCTTTCCCAAAGCAAAGGAGCCGCGCGTGAACAGACTCTGGCACGGAACTTGGACAGCGAAACTGCGCATTGCCTCGGGGCTGGTGCTGTTTGCCTACGTCCTCTTTCACCTGATCAACGTCGGCCTCGGCCTGTTCTCGCTCGATCTCATGGAGCGGTTTCAGGACGCCCGTCAGCTGATCACCCGGTCCGGCCCCGGCGGCCTCCTGCTCTATACCGCCCTGCTGACACACGCCGGCCTCGCCCTCTACCGTCTGGCCCGTCGCCGCACCCTTCAGATGCCGCTGCACGAAGGCCTGCAAATCCTTCTCGGCCTCGCCATCCCGTTCCTGCTGATGACACACTTCGTGCACACCCGTGTCGCGCATCAACTGTTCGATCTCAACGATCGCATGGGCTATGTCACCGGCCTGATCTGGGCCACCCCGTCCGGACGCACGCAGGCGATCCTTGTTCTGGTGACGTGGGTCCATGCCTGCATCGGCCTGCACATGTGGTTGCGTATCACGGACTGGTGGCAACGCCTTGTGCCGCTCTGGATCGGCCTTGCAACGCTGATCCCCGCCTTTGCCCTTGCCGGTTTCATGGTGCAGGGCCGTCAGCAACGCGCCCGCTTCTTCGACGCCGATACCTTCGCGGACCTCGCCGCCACCTACAATTGGCCCACCCCCGAGGCCTTCGCCCGATTGCTCGACATCACCCAGAAAGGCGACCTCACGCTCTGGGCCATCCTCGGCCTCACCGCCGCAACCTTCGGCGTCCGCAAGTTCGCCACCGCACGCCGGTCCGTAAGGGTCAGCTACATCGACGGCCCCGAGATCAGCGGCGAACGCGGCATGACGCTTCTGGAAATGTCACGTGCAAACGGCATCCCGCATATGGCGCAATGCGGCGGCCGCGGCCGCTGCACCACCTGCCGCGTTGTGGTCGAACAGGGCGCAGACCTTTTGCATCCGCCCTCCCCCCAGGAACAGGCCTCGCTCGCCGCCGTCAGCGCGCCGCCAAACGCCCGTCTCGCCTGCCAGATTCGCCCGACAACCCCGGCCACCGTCCTGCGCGTCTTCCGCCCCGACAGCAACCGTCAACGCGCCCACGACGCCCTTGGCGAAGAAAAGGTGCTCGCGCTCCTCTTCCTCGACATGCGCGGCTTTACCTCGCGCACGGCAGGTCAACTGCCCTATGACGTGGTCTTCCTTCTGAACCGTTTCTTCGATGCCATCGTGCCGTCGATCACCGGCGCAGGCGGCACCATCGACAAATACCTCGGCGACGGGCTGCTTGCGATCTTCGAACAGGACAACCCCGAAGACTCGGCCAGGGCCGCCCTTTCCGCGGCACAGGGCATCGGTGCAGCGCTCGAAACCTTCAACAAGGTGCTCGCCACCGAAGGTGCGGACCCGCTGAAAATCGGCATCGGCCTCCACCTCGGCGATCTCGTCCTCGGGGAAATCGGCGCCGCCGACAACGCCCCGCGCACCATCATTGGCGACACCGTCAATACCGCCAGCCGCCTTGAGGGACAGACCAAGGAACTGGGTGTCGAACTCCTGGTCTCCGCCGATCTGCTGCGCGCCGCAAATATCCCTCTCGAGGGGCTGACGCTGACCGCGCTCACGTTGCGCGGCGTCTCCCACCCGGTCGATGCCCTGCCGGTTGTTCAGGCAAGCACCCTGCCGGACGCTCTCGCAATACGCAAAAAACCTTGAAACGCGGGCATGCCGCGCGCGCTGCGTTGCAGCAATGCAACGGCGGCATTTTTCTGCCCACCACCCAAGATTGTGCTTCCCTCAAGGCCCGTTTCATGCGATGCGTTCACGCGTGAACACACTTAGAGTCGTTTCTTATGTCGTCCCAGATGACCAAACCCAATTTTGAAGAAGAAGACCTGCTCTTCCGCCTCCTGCGCCAGCTTGATACCGCGCCGGACGCCTCGCAGCGGGCCACATCTTCGGCACTCGGGGTTTCGCTTGGTCGCCTGAACGCGCTTTTACGCACCACAGCAGATGCAGGGCTGATCACCATTAGTGAACGCGCAGGCCCGGACAAACGACAACGTTTCGCCTATTCCCTGACCTCGCGGGGGGCGAAGGAAAAAGTGCGGCTCACAGACCAATTCCTTGCCCGCAAACTCGAGGAATACAACGCCTTGCACGCGGAACTCACTGGCACGGCTAGCGGCCTGGCCCCTATCAAACACAGGACCCATCCAATGCAAAACAACCTGGCTCCCATCCCCGAGCTCTACGTCTCCTACGAGAGCGCCCAGAAACTCAAGGTCGAAGCGGCCGATCTGGTCAGCCACGACCTGACCCCGCGCCAGATCTGCGACCTCGAACTGCTGATGAACGGCGGCTTCAACCCGCTCAAGGGCTTCCTGTCGGAAGCAGACTACAACGGCGTTGTCGAAAACATGCGTCTCGCAGACGGCCAGCTGTGGCCGATGCCGATCACCCTCGACGTGACCGAAGACTTCGCCGCCTCGCTGGAAATCGGCCAGGACATCGCCCTGCGTGACCAGGAAGGCGTGATCCTCGCCACCATGACCGTCACCGACCGCTGGGAACCCAACAAGTCGCTGGAAGCCGAAAAAGTCTTCGGTGCCGACGACGATGCGCACCCCGCCGTCAACTACCTGCACAACCAGGCTGGCAAGATCTACCTCGGCGGCCCGGTCACCGGCATCCAACAGCCCGTGCACTATGACTTCCGCGCCCGTCGCGACACCCCGAACGAACTGCGCGCCTACTTCCGCAAGCTGGGCTGGCGCAAGGTCGTTGCGTTCCAGACCCGCAACCCGCTGCACCGCGCGCACCAGGAACTGACCTTCCGCGCCGCGAAAGAAGCAGAAGCCAACCTGCTGATCCACCCCGTTGTCGGCATGACCAAACCGGGCGACGTTGACCACTTCACCCGCGTGCGCTGCTACGAGGCGGTTCTCGACAAGTACCCGCAGTCGACCACCACCATGTCGCTGCTGAACCTGGCAATGCGTATGGCCGGCCCGCGCGAAGCCGTCTGGCACGGTATCATCCGTAAGAACCACGGCTGTACCCACATCATCATCGGCCGTGACCACGCAGGCCCGGGCAAGAACAGCCAGGGCGAAGATTTCTACGGCCCCTACGACGCACAGGACCTGTTCCGCGCGAACGCCGAAGAAATCGGCATCGAAATGGTCGACTTCAAGCACATGGTCTACGTTCAGGAACGCGCCCAGTACGAACCCAACGACGAGATCGAAGATCGTGACAACGTCACCATCCTGAACATCTCGGGCACCGAACTGCGCCGCCGTCTGGCCGAAGGTCTGGAAATCCCCGAGTGGTTCTCCTTCCCCGAGGTGGTCAAGGAACTGCGCAAGACCAAGCCGCCGCGCTCGCAGCAGGGCTTTACCGTCTTCTTCACCGGTTTCTCCGGTTCGGGCAAATCCACCATCGCCAACGCCCTCATGGTCAAGCTGATGGAAATGGGTGGCCGTCCGGTAACCCTGCTCGACGGTGACCTGGTTCGTAAGAACCTGTCGTCGGAACTCGGCTTCTCGAAAGAGCACCGCGACCTCAACATCCGCCGCATCGGCTATGTTGCATCGGAAATCACCAAGAACGGCGGTATCGCCATCTGTGCTCCGATCGCACCCTACGCCACCACCCGCCGCGCGGTACGTGAAGACATCGAAGCCTTCGGTGCCTTCGTCGAGGTGCACGTTGCAACCACCATCGAGGAATGTGAACGCCGCGACCGCAAAGGCCTCTACAAGCTGGCGCGCGAAGGCAAGATCAAGGAATTCACCGGTATCTCGGATCCCTATGACGTTCCGGCCAACCCGGAACTGCGCATCGAGACCGAAGGCACAGACGTGGACAACTGCGCCCACCAGGTGATCCTCAAGCTGGAAAGCATGGGCCTGATCGCCGCGCAATAATCCGCGCTGCATAAACAACCTGTAGAACGCGCCAATTTGGCGCGTTCTCTTTTTTCGGGCATCACTTCATTTTCCCTGCCATAACTGTCGAAATACCTTCCAACGGAGCGCCCATATGCGGGTCATTACCCTCACCACCATTCCGCCCCGTTTCGATCACCTCCGCCCGACACTGGACTGCCTCCTCGCGCAAGAGGCCCGGATTGATCACATCCTGCTCTACATCCCCAAGACCTATCGGCGTTTCCCCGATTACGACGGCCGCCTGCCCGACGTGCCCGATGGCATCGAGATCCGCCGCGTCGACGAAGATTTCGGCCCCGCCAGCAAGGTGCTGCACGCGGTCCGCGAATTCCGCGGTCAGGACTGTGAAATCCTGTTCTGCGACGATGATCGCCTGTACCCGCCGGACTGGGCGCAAAGCCTGCTGGATGCCCGCGCTGACCATCCCGACGCCGCCATCACACCCGTCGCCTTCGAGGTGAACAACTGGCTGGTGGAAAGCCGGATGATCCGCGCCCACCAGCCTCGTGCCGTTGCTCGCGACAAGCTCACCGCCCTGTCCTACTGGAAAGAACTCCTGCTCTGGCACATGGGGCTTTTCAAGAAACTCGGCCCCGAGCCTCCGCACTTCCGCCCCATCAAGACCGGCGGCTACCGGGACTTCTTCCAGGGCTACAGCGGCGTTCTGGTCCGCCCCGAATTCTTTGATGACGACGTGTTCGACATCCCGCCGGTCTACTGGGCGGTGGATGACATCTGGCTCTCGGGCATGCTGGCCAAGGCCGGCACTCCGATCTGGGTTCCCGCAAACCTGCGCGGCGGCCCCGACTGCACCACCGCCCATGACTCGGCCCCGCTCTACAAGGCCGTCATAGACGGCGCAGACCGGGAACAGGCCGACCGCGCCTGCTGCCTTTACTTCCAGCAGGAACACGGCATCTGGTTGTGAGGCCACAGCGGCCTCCGCCGCTGTGCCAACACCTCATCCTTGCGGCAGCGTTCCGCTACGAATGAAAGCACGCAGAGCAGCAGTGTCCGAGCGCAGGGACTTGTCAAAGGCCCTCTCGAACTCACGCAACCCGATACCATAGGCCCTGCGAAACGATTCATCCCAGCTCAGCCCCATGCCGCTATACTCCCAGAACTTGAAAAGGTCCCTTGGGCTCGTGCGTTCTGCAAGGATCAGCGCCGCAAAATAAGCCAGCGTATAGGCATCTTCGGCCTTTCGGATCTGCGTTCCACTGTGCAATTTCGAAAGCGAATGCCCGGGGCCATCGTATTTCTGCTGCATGACCGAAGCATTGAATAAACGCACTTCATTGCGACTGGCATAGAACTGAAACTCAGCATACACAGCAACCCCTTCGACAAGCCAGGACGGCCCCATGGGATGTTCGCGCAGATTGCGTGTAAGGCGTGCGTTCTTGTCGTTGCTCAACTCCCGCTGCACGTGGTGGGCAAATTCATGAACCATCACTTCCCCCGTGACTTCGTTCATTTTACGCACCCAGGCACTTTGCTTGAGATCACTGTCCGGCCAGCACATGACAAGCTGGTTGCGTATCTCGAAGCCTCCGAACTTCTCTTTGTCGCTACAATGCTCACGAAGAGCGTTGCGCAACCCCCTCACCTCGTCACCGCGTCCATTTCGCGCCTTGATCAGGTTATCAATAATCGCCTTTTGACTATCCCCACCCACAATGTCGATCTGGCTCGCGGGATAGATTTTGAACTTACCAACAAAGAAACTGCGCGATTTATGTAGAGCTTTGGCCAAAAGGGCCGCCCGCTTGCCATCCGGATCTTTGTCGATGAACACCTTTGCGGGTTGGGCCGAGGGTTGAAGCTTGCGCAATTTGCGATGCTTGTCTCCCAGCCCCCGACACCATGTCAGCGCAGTGCGCTGCGTCAGGGTCGGCAATACGTTGCCTTTCTTGGCAATATACCCTGCCGCTGCTGCCTTGGTCTGACCGGTCAATTTTCCGGATGCCCCACCGGCATCATATCCAAGAGATGTCAGTTGGTTTTGCACACATCGGATATAGGCGTCGGCAAAACTCGCCCCCGGAAACAGGACAAGAAGGGCAAATAAAATGGCACGCACATCAATCTCCTTAAAGTCGAATATGAAATGCAGAATACAAAGAGACGTCAGGCTGTCAACACGCGTCACAGCCTTGAAATAACAGTGATTTCATAAAACGAAGCCCGCGTGTTGTGCGGGCCTCAAAAAGGATCAGTGCACCGTCACCGGCGCATAGTCGTTCTGGCGCGCAAGGATGAAGGCCAGCTTGCGCTCCTTCACCAGCGCCAGGCGTTCCCCGTCACTCGCAGCGCAAACCGCATAGAGAACATCCGCCCCCTCGGCCTGTTCCTGAAGGTCCTCCGGCAGGTCCGCCACGGCCACCTCACGGACATAGACAAGGCGGTCTTCGACCTCCGGGCCGAAATCATAAGTGCTGTGCATCGGCTTACCCCTTGTTGATCTGGATGGTCTGAACGATCGTCTCGGGCCGTGACCGGGTCAGGTCGATGTGCAAAAGGCCGTTCTCCATCGCGGCCTCCCCCACGTCGACACCATCGGCCAGCACGAAAGACCGCTGGAACTGACGCGCAGCGATTCCACGGTGCAGGAACACGCGGTCCGCACCGTCATCGGTCTGACGGCCCCGGATCACCAACTGGCGATCTTCAACGGTGATCGAAAGATCTTCCTCGCGGAACCCCGCCACCGCAAGGGTGATGCGGTAGGAATAATCCGACGTTTGTTCAATATTATAAGGGGGATAGCCTTCGTTACCGGTTTTCGCGGTGCGTTCCAAAAGGCGTTCCAGTTGCTCGAAACCCAGCATATGCGGGTAAGAACCCAAGCTCATTTTCGTCATCGACACGTCCTTACAGTCAAGCGACAGTCCTACTTCGCGGGCCCCGTTGCGGCGACCCGTCATCCCTGAATATGGGAAAGCCCGCCGACAACTGCAAGGGCTTTGCACAACCCACTCGAATCGCTATGATTTAGCCACCAATAAGCAAGGGAATCCCCCGCAATGAATGCCCCCCGTGACCTGTCGATGAAAA
The DNA here is from genome assembly GCF_040369695.1 of Pelagimonas sp. KU-00592-HH. Classification (NCBI taxonomy): domain Bacteria; kingdom Pseudomonadati; phylum Pseudomonadota; class Alphaproteobacteria; order Rhodobacterales; family Roseobacteraceae; genus Pelagimonas; species Pelagimonas sp. KU-00592-HH. The sequence continues at coordinate 175,543 of NZ_BAABWM010000002.1, forward strand.
CCGATGACGTGCTGAGGGTCGAGCTGGAGGTTTTCAAGCAGGAACACCGCGATCTCGACGATGCCATCCACGCCCTTGTCGAACGCGGCACCGGCGATCAACTCACGATCCAGCGCCTGAAAAAGCAGAAACTGCGCCTCAAGGACATCATCGCCAAGATCGAAGATCGCCTGACCCCCGACATCATCGCCTGATCCTACGCAAAACGGCGCTATCCCCCTTCTTTTGCGGCCTTTCGCCCCGTCATCGGCAATTGCGAAACCCGCAGCTTTCTCTATAAGGCAACACTCCTAAGGCGGAGACCATCATGACAGACATCAAGGTTGGAATCATCATGGGCAGCCAGTCCGACTGGCCCACCATGAAACTTGCGGCAGATATCCTCGACGAACTGGGGATTGCCTACGAGAAAAAGATCGTGTCGGCCCACCGCACCCCCGATCGTCTGTGGACCTATGGCAAAGAGGCCGCGGGCCGTGGCCTTCAGGTCATCATCGCCGGTGCCGGCGGTGCGGCGCACCTGCCGGGCATGATGGCGTCTAAAACCCGCGTGCCCGTGGTCGGCGTTCCCGTCCAGACCCGCGCCCTTTCCGGTGTCGACAGCCTGTATTCCATCGTCCAGATGCCCAAGGGCTTTCCGGTTGCCACCATGACAATTGGTGCTGCCGGTGCCTCGAATGCGGGCCTGATGGCCGCCGGCATCCTCGCCCTGCAAGATCCCGCCCTGGCCGAGCGTCTCGACGCTTGGCGCGATGCCCTCGCCGCTTCGATCCCGGATGAACCGCAAGATGACTGATCCCCTTCTCCCCGGTGCCACCATCGGCATTCTCGGCGGTGGCCAGCTTGGCCGCATGCTCTCGGTTGCCGCCTCGCGCCTAGGCTACAAATGCCACGTGTTTGAACCGGGCATGAACCCGCCCGCCTCGCATGTCGCTGACGCCGTGACCCGCGCGCCCTATGACGATACCGAGAGCCTTATGGCCTTCGCCGACAGCGTCGACGTCATCACCTACGAATTCGAAAACATCCCCACCGCCGCGCTTGACGCGCTCGAGGCCCACAAGCCGATCCGCCCCGGCCGCGAGGCCCTGCGCGTCAGCCAGGACCGCCTTGTCGAAAAGGAATTCCTGCAAGGTCTGGGCCTCAAGACCGCCCCCTTTGCCGCCGTCGACACGCTGGATGATCTCAAGGCCGCCATCGACACCATCGGCATGCCCGCGATCCTCAAGACCCGCCGCTTCGGCTATGACGGCAAGGGTCAGGCCCGCATCAAGACCGTCGATGACATCGAACAGGCCTTTGCCGACATGGCCGGTGCGCCCGCCATCCTCGAAGGCTTCGTCGATTTCTCGCACGAGGTGTCGGTGATTGCCGCCCGTGGCTTGTCCGGCGACGTGGCCTGCTTTGATCCGGGCGAGAACGTCCACCGCGACGGCATCCTGCACACCACCACCGTGCCCGCCACCCTGTCCGCCTCGCAGCGCATGGACGCCGTGCTTCTGGCTGCGCGCATCCTGAACGAGCTGCAATACGTCGGCGTCATGGGTGTCGAACTCTTCGTGACACCACAGGGCCTGATCGTGAACGAGATCGCCCCGCGCGTCCACAATTCCGGCCACTGGACCCAGAACGGCTGTGCCATCGACCAGTTCGAACAACACATCCGCGCCGTGACCGGCCTGCCCCTCGGCGACGGCCAGCGCCACAACGATGTGGTCATGCTGAACCTGATCGGCGACGACATGGACCAGGTGCCGCAACTCCTCAAGGACGGCAACTGCGCCCTGCACCTCTACGGCAAGGAAGAGGTCAAGGCTGGCCGCAAGATGGGCCACGTCAACCGCATCCAGCCCAAGGCCGAGTAACCCCCGTTAGGACTGCGCTCAGGTCCCCCCTGAACACCAGATGCAGACCTTCACAAGGAGGTCTGCATTTCGCGTAACTAAGCGCCCGCCACGGCCAGGCGTCCCGACCTACCCCAGAAACCGCTCTGCCACGGCCCCCGACAGGTAACTCACCCGCCCCGCTACAAAGGTCGCGCCAATCCGCCCGCTCTCGGGCTCCATCACCACGAGGTCGGCACGCTTGCCGATACTGATCTCGCCCCGATCTGTCAGCCCCAGAACCCGCGCTGGCCCCGAGGACACCAACCCCCAGGCCGTCTCGAACGGCACCACGCCGCCCTCGACAAGCCGCGCCACCGCCTGCCGCATCGCCGGATAGTGATAGTCCGAGGCAATCGCATCCCCGATCCCGTCCCGCAGCAAATCAGTGGCCGAGACATTGCCCTTGTGCGATCCCCCCCGCACCACATTGGGCGCACCAAGGATCACCGCATCCCCGGCCGCATGGGCCGCTTCCGCCGCCTCTCGCGTTTCCGGAAACTCGGCCAGCGAAACACCCATACCGCGCCACTGCTCCCGCCCCTCGGCGGTATTGTCGTCATGACTTCCCAGCAAGACACCCGCAGCCGCCAGTCGCGCCGCCAGCGCCGAAACCGCCTCCGGCACCTCGCCCCGACGATCGTGCATGTCCCGCAACAGCGCATGATGCGCCTCCGGACTGCGCCCGCTTTTCAACGCCTGCCCCGTCAGCCGCGGCGGCTTCTTGCCCTTGGCCAGCGCGTCATGCGGCAGGTGATCATTGAACACCACATAGCCCGCACCACTGTCTGCCACCAAAGCCTCGAAACGCGCATAGTGGTCCAGCATGTGGGTCTCAAACCGCAACTGCAGCCGCATGTCCGTCAAAAGCCCTTCTGCCGCACCCAGCGCCGCACAGAACCGCTCTGCGAAATCCGGCCCGCGCATCCCGCCTTCCCAGGAAAAGAACTGCGCCAGCGTGGCCGTGGTGATCCCGTTACAGGCCAGCTCCGCATCCACGCTCTCCAAACCGATGCCGATGTTGTTCACCGCCCCGCGCCGCGGCGCCACGTGGCGCTCAAACCCGTCGCCATGCGTATCCACCAGCCCCGGCAACACCCGGAACCCGCTGAGGTCAACCTCGCGCCCGTCGCCGTCTTCGGCAATACACCCGTCCGCAAGACACAGGTCACCAATGGCAAGCCCCTCGGGCCGCAACACGTCCGCTCCGCGCAGTATCACTTGGGCAACTCCTCGCCGAATGTGAGAACATCCCCAAAGCTCATGTCGTGGTGAAACCGCCCATGTGCCAGGAAATAGACGGTTTCCGCGATCACATGCGGAGAATTCATCATGAAGGTATGTGTAACGGGCAATACGATATGATCCGTCATGCCTTCAACCTTTGTCGAGTCGACAGAGACCTTTCCGTCATCCGCCCCTTCGATCAGGATCGACGTGAACGGATTGAGCGACCGGCTCCCCGCCACGACGCCCAGCTCGAATTCCACCGCGGGCAACTGCGTCGAAACCCCGTCGGTGCCCATCTGCACCCCCGCCGGGCCGTTGAAAAACCGAAAGGCATCGTCCCAGCCCTCGATCACCTCGCCCCAGGATTTCATCTCGTCCACCAGTTCGGTGCCGTGATTGGGCGGTCCGAGCATGACGACGCGGCCAAGGTTCGGCGGCCGGTGCTCGGCCAGCCACAGGCGCGTCAGGATACCGCCCATGGAATGGGTCACGAAATGCACCCGCCCCTCGCCACACCGCTCGATGGCCTCTGGCAACAGCGGGTCCACCAGTTGCTGCACCTCGGCCCGCGTCGAGGCATAGCCCGGACGCACCACCTCATAGCCCTCGGATTTCAGCGCCGCCTCCATCACCACGAAAGACGCTTCCGTCCGCGCAAGCCCGTGCAACAGGATCACGCAGTCTGCCATCGCCGGCAGGGGCATCAGGGCCAAAAGAACGGCTAGAACTCGCATGGCCTTGAGATAACCCCTCGCCCGCGCCTAAAAAAGGGGGAACACACCCGCAACAAGGCCCCCACCCGCATGAATTCGCCCCGATTGGCCGCCCGCGCCCTGATCCTGCATGAAAACCGCCTGCTTCTGGTCAACGCCTTCCCCGGCGAACACGACGATCTCTGGTGCGCGCCCGGCGGCGGCGTCGAACGCAATGCCTCTCTCCCCGACAACCTCAAACGCGAAGTCCACGAGGAAACCGGCCTCACCATCGCCGTGGGCACCCCCTGCCTGATCAACGAGTTCCACAACCCCGATGACCGCTTTCACCAGGTCGACATCTACTTCCGCTGCACCATCACCGCAGGCACGCTCTCGGACGACTGGCAAGACCCCGAGGCCGTCGTCACCCGCCGCCGCTTTTTCTCCCGCAACGAGATGGACGCACTGCGCTTCAAACCCGACAGCCTGCCCGAGGTCGCATGGAGCACATCCGGCCTCAGCTATAATCCGCTGGAACTTCTGGTAAAGCCGCGTCAGCCCATGAAGGGCGGCGCATAGACAAGTGCCTCTTCCGGCTTGTCAGCCTCGATCTTCGGCGCAAACAGCCCGGTGTATTCCACCGGAAAGGGCGATTTCAGATTGCCCGCCCGGCCATAATCAAACCCGAACCGCGCGTAATAATCGGGATTGCCCAGCACCACCACCGGCGCATTGGCATAGTCCACCGCCATCTGGCAGAGCGCCGCGCCGATGCCCTTCTTCTGTCGCTTGGGATCAACCGACACAGGCGCCAGCGCAAGCCACCCCGCGGGCGCCTGCATCCGCGACAGGGCCACATGCCCAACGATACGCCCCCGATCCTCGGCCACCAGTTCCAACGCCATGTGGCCTCCGGCCCGCAGCGCCACACAGAGATCGGCCTCGTCCGGTTGCCCGAACGCCCGTTTCACCACCTGCGCTACCTGCGCCGTATCTTTCTCGACAAACCCGCGAATAATCATGGCGCGACCCTAGGCGGGCCGCCCCACTGGTGCAAGCGCCTAGCCGATGATGATGTCATCGAGGAAGATATTGAGGTTGGTCACACCCTTCACGGTCAGGATATTGCCGCCGCCAAAGTCGAAGACGGCATTGCCACCAACCACCTGCCCAAGGGCCACGACATCGGCCGCACTCTGCCCCGTCAGCCCAAGGGCGGTTTCGTCAAGGTAAAGCTCGTCGATATTGTTCTGGAACGCGGTAACAACATCTTTGCCGTGGTTGAAATGGAAATCATCCGCACCGCCACCACCATTCAGCGTGTCATTGCCAAGACCGCCCTTCAGCACGTCCTTGCCATTGCCACCCAAGAGTTGGTCCCAACCCTTGCCGCCCAGCAGAACATCGTTGCCCTTGCCACCCAGCAACCGATCCTTGCCGTCCTGGCCGCTCAGCGTGTCATTGCCCGCCCCGCCGTTCAGCGTATCGTTGCCAAACCCGCCTTCCAGCCGGTCAAACCCCTTGTCACCGCTCAGCTTGTCCTTGCCCTTGTAGCCACGCAGCACGTCCTTGCCGTCGCGCCCGTACATGTCATCCCCCTGCGCCGTCCCGCCAAGCGTATCCGCGCCGTTGGTGCCCACGTACTTGGCCTCATAGATCCGTGTCAGAACACCGTTTTCGCTGCCATCCTCGCCCCAGTCGGTCCAGGTCACCGCAATGGCACCATTCTTGAGCACCGTCACATCCGGCTGCCAGTCCCAGTTGCCATCACCGTTGCTGTCCGACAGAAAAACCGGATCGCCGACAATCTTGCCCGCCGCATCGAAGCGGGTGATATGCGCATCATATTCGTCACGGCTTTCGGTCGCGTTATAATACTCGTACTCCGTCACGATCACGAAGCCACCATCCGGCAGGGCGGCAATCCGCGTGTTGTGCACATGACCAACCACCGCGCCCTGCTCGACGACGTCTCCTATTGGCACACCGGTCTTGCTGAACACCTGGCCAACGGCACTGACCTTGCCGCTCAGAGCATCCTTGCTCCAGCCCACGACGACAAATTTGCCATCCTTCAGCGTAGCAACATCCCAGGCCCCCTCATCGGCATCGGGCAGGTCCAACACCTGGATCTCGCCACCGATCTTTGATCCATCGCTGGCAAGCAGTTGCGCAAAGGTCTCGGTCCCCGTCCTGTTGCCACCGTTGTCATAAAGCGGGTTCTGCCAGGTCACGACAAAATCACCATTCTTCAACGCCGCGATCTTGGGGGCATATTGCTTGCCTGCCGTCGTGGTGTTCACACCGATTTCGCTGCCGATCTTGACGCCGGAACTGTCAAATCGCTGAGCCCGGATTCCCACGTCATCGCCATCCTGCCCGTCGCTGGTCCAGACCACCACGAAACCGCCCGTCTTCATCGGTGCGATTTCCGGGCTGTGCTGCTCTCCAGTGGTGAAACTGTTGATCTGGAACTGCGCGCCCTTCGGTGTCCCATCCGCGTTGAAAACACGCGCCACCACTTCTGTCGCGGCATCGCCGCCGTCCCATGTGTTCCACGTCACGACCCACTCGCCGTCACGAAGCACGTCAACGCGCGGGTTGGACTGCGAGATCGTGTTGGAGGTGTTCACCAGAACATTGCCGCCCACGGCATTGCCATCGGCATCATAGCGCTGAACGTAGATACTATTGCCCACGCCCGTCGGCCCAAAGGACTCCCAGACAATGATGTATCCTCCATCCGGCAATGCCGCGATCCGCGGATCGTCCTGATCATCGGTGGTGTAGGTATTGACGCGGGTTTCTGGGGTGAAGGGGCTAAGGTAATTCATGACACGCTCCAATGGGACGGGTGAAAGGCAAAAGTCGAATTCCCGTAATCCTAGGGCAGAATCGTCCTTTCCCGAAACGAAACTTTCCACACGACCCAGCCCCCAATTCTCGCGTGAGCCAAAAGAAAAGGGCCGCCCGAAGGCGACCCTCTCTATTTCCTGACGGAAACGGCGTGATTACATCATGCCGCCCATGCCGCCCATGCCGCCCATGTCGGGCATGCCGCCGCCTGCACCTTCTTTGGCGGGCTTGTCGGCAACCATGGCTTCGGTGGTGATCAGCAGGCCAGCAACCGATGCCGCATCTTCCAGAGCGGTACGGGTTACTTTCGCCGGGTCGATCACGCCGAACGAGAACATGTCGCCATATTCTTCGGTCTGAGCGTTAAAGCCGAATGCGGTGTCGGTGCTCTCGCGGACTTTGCCCGCAACAACGGCACCGTCAACACCCGCGTTCTCTGCGATCTGGCGCAGCGGCGCTTCGATGGCTTTCTTGACGATGGTGATACCGGCGTTCTGGTCGGCGTTTGCACCTTCCAGACCTTCCAGGGCTTTACCGGCTTGAACCAGGGCAACACCACCACCAACGATGACGCCTTCCTGAACGGCTGCGCGGGTCGCGTTCAGAGCATCGTCCACACGGTCCTTGCGCTCTTTCACTTCCACTTCGGTCATGCCGCCGACGCGGATAACAGCAACACCGCCTGCCAGTTTGGCAACGCGCTCTTGCAGCTTCTCACGGTCGTAGTCCGACGAGGTTTCTTCGATCTGGGTGCGGATCTGGGCAACACGTGCTTCGATCTCGGCCTTCTCACCAGCACCGTCAACGATGGTGGTTTCGTCTTTGGTGATTTCGATCTTCTTGGCTGTGCCCAGCATGTCCATGGTGACCGACTCGAGCTTCATGCCGAGGTCTTCCGAGATCACCTGACCACCGGTCAGGATCGCGATGTCCTGCAGCATGGCCTTACGACGGTCGCCAAAGCCCGGTGCTTTAACCGCAGCAATTTTCAGGCCGCCGCGCAGTTTGTTAACAACCAGGGTTGCCAGCGCTTCGCCTTCAACGTCCTCTGCAATGATCAGCAGCGGCTTTTGCGACTGGATCACCTGCTCGAGCAGCGGAACCATCGGCTGCAGCGACGAGAGTTTCTTCTCGTGCAGCAGGATCATGCAGTCGTCGAGCTCTGCGATCATCTTGTCGGTGTTGGTGACAAAGTACGGCGACAGGTAGCCACGGTCGAACTGCATACCTTCAACAACATCGGTCTCGGTTTCCAGACCTTTGTTTTCTTCGACGGTGATGACGCCTTCGTTGCCAACCTTCTGCATCGCGTCTGCGATTTGCTGACCGATTTCGGCTTCGCCGTTGGCCGAGATGGTGCCAACCTGAGCAACTTCAGCCGAGTCTTTTACGTCACGGGCCGAGGCTTTGATGCCTTCAACAACCTTGGCAGTCGCCAGGTCGATGCCGCGCTTCAGGTCCATCGGGTTCAGACCGGCAGCAACCTGCTTCAGGCCTTCACGAACGATGGCTTGCGCCAGAACGGTTGCGGTGGTGGTGCCGTCGCCGGCTTCGTCGTTGGTGCGCGATGCCACTTCCTTGACCATCTGCGCGCCCATGTTCTCGAACTTGTCTTCCAGCTCGATCTCTTTCGCAACCGAAACACCGTCCTTGGTGATGCGCGGTGCGCCGAACGACTTGTCCAGAACCACGTTGCGGCCTTTCGGGCCCAGGGTCACTTTAACGGCGTCGGCCAGAATGTTTACGCCGCGCAGCATTGCGTTGCGGGCATCGGTGTCGAACTTTACGTCCTTAGCAGCCATTGTGCTTTACCTCTTGGAATTCTTTGTAACGGTCAGACGATCAGGCAATGATGCCCATGATGTCGGATTCTTTCATCATCAGCAGCTCTTCGCCGTCGACGCTGACTTCGGTGCCCGACCATTTGCCGAACAGAACGCGGTCGCCCGCTTTGACGTCCAGCTCGATGCGGCCGCCCTTGTCGTCACGCAGGCCTGCGCCCACGGATACAACTTCACCCTCGGCGGGCTTTTCTTTTGCGCTATCGGGGATGATCAGACCGCCTGCGGTCTTTTCTTCGCTTTCGGTGCGACGTACCAGCACGCGGTCGTGCAGAGGTGTAAGTGCCATTGTCTAGGTTTCCCTAACTAAGTAAGTGTCTCCCTGACTCCATTCAGCGGAGCCGTTAGCACTCCCTGTCGGCGAGTGCTAACGGCGAAATAGCTAGGCACCTCCTAGACCCGAGTCAACAGGATAATCCGAAAAATCTTGATGGCTTTTTCAGGAAAGCAGAAACCGGCCTGCCGCCGGGATCACGCCTCGTAACCGAACATCTCGAAATCCGCCCGGTACCGATTGTAGAGATAGGCCTTCTGATCCGACCGCATCCCTGCAACGGTGATGCCCTCCGCCGCCTTCGACGCATTGGAGCGCGGCAACACCATGTCCCGCCCAAACACCCTCTTCAACAGCGGGCCAATCTCCGCATCCAGCCGCTCAAGGTGAAACACGTGATCCACAATCACCTGCCCCGACGCATCCGTCACATAGTCCACCTGCCGCGCCATATGCCGCGCCAGATCGCCGAAACTGTTCCTGGCCTCCTTGCGGATGAAGGCATCAAACCCGTCATAAAGATCGTCCGGCACCGGCTTGCCCTTCTTCATCCGCGCCGTGATGCGATAACGGTACTCGCTCACGATCCGGTCAAACGGATGGCGCACCACCGCGAAACTGGTGAACCGCTGATAATCCTCTGTACTGATATGCCCCATCTCCACGTATTCCCGCGCATAAAGATGGGCGAGCTTGCTCGGCCCCCGCGCGGGGTCGTCATTCGGCCCCATCACCAGCTGGTCCCGATCCTTCCACGCAATGCCCAGCGCCTTCAGGAACACCCCCTCGATGCTCTGCCCTCCGGTCTTGGGGATATGCACGAACACCACCTCATGCTGCCGCGAAATCATGACTCCGCCTCCAGCATCGCGCGCCCCGCGTCGCTCAGGTCATAGACCCCAACCGCCACCTTCTCGAACCAGCCAAAATGATCCTCCCGCATCATCCGCGTGGCCGCCACCACCTCGGCCCCGCTGGCCACGGCCGCGCCTTTGCTGGCGCCATGCTCCGCAAGGAATCTGGCACAACGCATCATCTCCTGCTTATAGGCCGTGGTCACCGCGCCCCGCGTGCCGCCTTGGTTGGGATCCCCCCGCCGCCGGTCAAACTCCTTCAACAGTGCGCCCCGGCGCGGCTTCGACTTGCGCGGACGATACTCCACGGGATCGCAATGCGCCTGCACATGCCCATCCTCAAGCCGCACCGACAACACGCCGATCCCCAACCGCTTGCACAGACCAACATTGCCCTTGAAGGTCCGCCAGCCCGTTTTCCCGGCCCAGCGCGGCACCGCCACGTAAACCCAGTCCGACACCCGCTGCCGCGCCACCGCCTGCTGCAACAGGGTCAGCGAAAATCCTGTCTTCAACTCCACGATCACCGGATCATCCTCGCCCCGCCGCGCCACGACATCCGCCGCACCGACCTCGGCCTTGACCTCGAATCCCCTGTCCTCCAGCCACGCCTTCACCGGCGCATACAACTCTGTCTCGCTCACCCTTGCCATGCCCCAAGACCTACCCTCTCCCTCGCGCCCTGCCAAACCCGTTCTTCAATGCACGAACAAATACTCCGGGGTGAATGGGCGCCCCCGCGCCCAGAGGGGCAGCGTCCCTTGCCGCGCCCCTTCCACCTGCTAGGGTGCGCGCAACATCCCAGAAGGACTTTCCCGTGATCCGTTTCCTGTCATTCCTTGTCACCCTCCTCCTCGCCAGCTCCCTGCACGCCGCCTGCACCGGCCCCTCGCAGTTCCACGCCCTGCCCGCGGCAGACCAGGCCATCCTACGCGACCAAGCCGCCAAGACCGCCTACCCAGAAGGCATCCTCTGGCAGGTCGAGAAGAATGGCATCACCTCCTTCATCCTCGGCACGATGCACTTCCCCCATCCCGACCACGCCCGCACCATAGCCCGCATCACCCCGCTGATGGACCGCGTCGATCAGGTCTTTGTCGAGATCACCAAGACAGACGAACTGGCCATGATGCGCCGCCTCACCACCTCGCCCGATCTCTACCTGATCACCGAAGGGCCAAGCCTGCTCGAACGCCTCGGTGAAAAGGCCTGGAACGATCTCAAACCCCGCCTGCAGGCCAGCGGCATGCCGCCCTTCATGGCCGCCCGCTACCAGCCCTGGTTCCTCGGCCTCGCCCTTTCGGCCCCGCCCTGCGTGCTGCAAGACATCAAGCGCGGCCTGAAAGGCATCGACAAACAGGTGATGGAGGTCGCCACCGCCGCCGACCTGCCCCTGACCTCGCTCGACAAGGTCGACACGCTCCTGGCCCTTCTCGCCTCCGATCCCATCGACAAACAGGTCGAGGATTTCCGCAAGGGGCTCGCCTTCGGCTTTGACGGCAGCAACAATATCGAGACCATGCAGGCCCTCTACTTCGACGAAGAGATTGCCCTGGTCTGGGATTTCGCCGTCTTTGACGCCCACGCCAAAAACCGCGCCACCGATGCCATGCCCGCGGCCGAACTCGACGCCGAGCTCGCAACCTTCACCGACAGGCTCGTGACCGCCCGCAACGGCGCATGGCTCGACACACTTGCCCCCGCCCTGTCGCAAAGCCCCGCCTTCGTCGCGGTCGGCGCCCTGCACCTGCCCGGCCCTGACGGCCTGCTTCTCGGCCTCGAGCGCCGGGGCTTTACCGTCTCCCGCCTGCCCCTCGCCGCCGAATAAGCCGCGCAAGGCAAGAATTGCTGCATTGCAGCAACAGTTTTCCACCAGCCGCAGACCTCTCGTCGCAGCCCCATTTGCAGGGCGTGACAAGGATCACCTCAGCCCCTATAAGGCGCGCAAAATCCCGCATTCCATGAAGGACCACAGATTATGACCACCCTCGTCTTCGGCCACAAATCCCCCGACACCGATTCCACCGGCTCGCCGCTGGTCTGGGCCTGGTACCTGAACGAAGTCAAAGGCGTTGACGCCAAGCCGGTTCTGCTTGGCCAGCCCAACACCGAAGCGGCCTTCATGCTGAACCGCTGGGGCTTTGACATGCTCGACATCATCGAAGACGTGGCCGACGATCAGGCCTGCGTTGTCGTCGACACCAACAACCCCGCCGAACTGCCCGCCAACATCAACGGCGCCGACGTTCAGGCCATCATCGACCACCACAAGCTGGTCGGCGGTCTGGAAACCAAAGGCCCGATCGACATCACCATCCGCCCGCTGGCCTGCACCGCCACCATCATGTACGACCTGATGGGCGACGACGCCGCCAAGATGCCGGAAAACATCAAGGGCGCAGCCCTGACCTGCATCCTGTCCGACACCCTGGAATTCCGCTCGCCGACCACCACCGACCGTGACCGCGAAGTGGTTGCCGCGCTGGCCGCCGATCTGGGCGTCAACGTCACCGAATATGCCGCTGAAATGTTCGCCGCGAAATCCGACGTCTCGGCCTTCTCGGATGCCGAACTGATCCGCATGGACTCGAAAGAATACGAAGTCGACGGCACCAAGTTCCGCGTTTCGGTTCTGGAAACCACCGCACCGGAAATCCCGCTGAACCGCAAGGCCAGCCTGATGGAAACCTTCAAAACCGTCGCCGCCGAAGATGGCGTTGACGAAGTTCTGCTCTTCGTTGTCGACATCCTGAAAGAAGAAGCCACCCTCCTGGTGCCCAACGACCTCGTCAAAGGCGTTGCCGAAAAGAGCTTCGGCGCATCCGTTGAGGGCGACGCGGTTGTCCTGCCCGGCATCATGTCGCGCAAAAAGCAGATCATCCCGAACCTCAAGGTCTGATCTTCTTCGCCATCGTTTTGAAAAGGCCCCGCAATTTGCGGGGCCTTTTTGCCTTCGGCGAGAGTATTTTTGGTGCATTGAAACCAGGGGACCCCTCTTCAATGCACGTCAAATACTCCGGGGTCCGGGGCAGCGCCCCGGCGGCCTGCCGGTGTCAGGACATCTCGGCGCGCCAAATGACCTGCTCCACCCCGGCAAACCGCGCCAGCCGCGCCAGCTCTGCCTCCAGACGGTCAAACCGGCTGCGTGGCCATTTCACACCCGCCTCGGGCCAGAACTTCTGAACCACCAGCTCCCCCGCCTTGCGATCCGCCTTGATCTCTGCGCGTCCCACAAAGCGATCCCCTTCGAGGATCGGGAACACGTAGTACCCCCAGACCCGCTTGTCGGCGGGTACAAACATCTCGTTGCGATAATCAAACCCGAACAGCCGCTTCAGGCGTTTGCGATCCCGCACCGCCGGATCAAACGGGTTCAGGATACGCAGCCGTGATGTGGGCGCGGTCACTGCCTCCAGCCGGGCTTCGATGTCCAGCGGGGCCAGCGCCGTGCTCCACTCCCCCGAAGTGGATTGCACCTGCACCTCCTGCAAATCTCCGGCCACGTCAGCACACCAGCCCTTGACCTCCTCCGCACTGGCCGCATCCCAGAACTGCTGGATCTCGCCCCGCGTACCAACCCCGATCCGATCAAGCGCGGCCCGACACAGCCAGTCCAGCTGCGCCGCATCCGACATCTCGACCGCGGCCAGTTCGGGCGGAAACACCCGTTCGGCAAGATCATAGACCTTGGTGAAATTCACCCGGTGACAGGTCGCCAATTCGCCCGCGTACCACATGTAATCCAGCGCCTTCTTATGCGGGGGACGCGCCCACATCTCGCGCGCGCCCTCCACCTTGGTGTCAAACGCCTGCGTCGACAGCGCCCCTTCCCGCGCGATCCGCGCTTTGATCTCGTCCCGCGCCGCCTTGTCCGGCAGCCCCCTGAACCACCCCGCCCGATCCAGCTGCGCCTGCTTGCGCCGGAACTGCCTGCGCCACATGGGCAGGAAGTCCATCGGCAGGACCGAGGCATCATGGGTGAAATGTTCAAACACCGCGCGATCCCGCGCCAGCAACCGGTCCAGCATCGGTTCGCGGTAATTTTGGTTGCGGCTCCACAGGATATGATGATGCGCCCGCGACACCACCTGGATCGTGTCCAGTTGCACAAAGCCCAGCCTGGTGATCATCCCCAAAAGGTCCAGCGGCCCGGTGGGTGTCTTGTCCAGCCCCTGCACCGACAACCACAGATGCCGGGCCTGCCGGTTGGGAATTTTCAACATGGTCCGCGCTCCTGCCCTGCCTGAACGCCCATCTTCCCCCACCTGCGCCCCGGAATAAAGTCAGGAAACCGCGACGCCGCCGCCTTCGGGCAATTGGCCATCGGTCAGCCAGAGCCAGAGTTCCTCCCAAAGCGCCTCGCGCCCCTTGCGAAACGCGCCTTCATGTCCCACTGCCGACACGCCCAACTCCTGCGCCTTTCGCACAACAAGGTGCTTCTCCGCCTTCGGATAGCAACTCAACGTATCACGCGCCGCCGTTGGCGTGGCGATCCCGTCATCGGGAAACACCCAGGCGCAGATCGGTGCCGCCACCTCGTCAAAGTGGTGCGGCCAGCGACGGGCGGCGAGGTCCGGCTTGATATAGCTGCGCCGCTGCGACCAGCGCCGCCATGTGCGGAACACCTCGGGCGGCAGCGCGGCACCACCCCAGCCGCCCACCGGCCGGATCTCGCCCCAGCGCCAGAGCGAGAACGTCCCGAACCCCCACCAGAAATACAGTTCCAGCGGCAGGCGCGTCCTGTGATGCACGCCCCAATACCCGCTGCCGACCGAGACAAAGGCATGCCGCGCCACCTTGGCATGGTTGCCCATGAAGCCGACAAACTGGCCACCGATACTGTGGCCAAGCGTCACCAGCGGTAGCCCAGGCGCGACCTGTTCAAGCGCCTCAAGGGCCGCCGTCATGTCATGCCGCCCCCAGTCGGGATAATCGATGCCAGAGTGCGCGAGATTCTCCGTGCCGCTGTCGCCGATCCCGCGATAGTCATAGGTCAGAACCACCGCCCCCCGCGCCGCCAGCCAGGCCGCGACATGGCGATAGAACCGACGCGGAAAACCTGTGCCGGCCGAGATCAGCACCGCCACCTGCGGGGCCTCTCCGCGATAAAGATCCCCCACCAGCGCCCAGCCATCACCGGCTTCGAAGGCCACCTCTTCCACATATACCTCAGCCATTCTTCCCGCCCCGCTCAACGCCGTCGATAATCTCGTCTGCATGGTCGGCCAGATGGGTCAGGAACCGCGCGATCACCTGTTGCTCGCTCGCATCGAACGGCGCCAGCAAGGCCGCGTTCCAGCCCTGCACTAGGGGCCGCCCCTGCACCACAAGCGCCCGTGCCTGTGGCTCGATATGCACGACAACCCGCCGCCCATCGCCATCCACAGGCGCGCGGCGCACCAATCCCCGGTCTTCCATCCGGTCGATCAAGCCGCTTAGCGACGACTTGCTGAGCGACAAGGCCTGCGCCAGGGCACCAACGCTCAGACCGTCCTGCTGATCCAGCAGGAACAGAACCCCCTGCTGCGTCATCGACAATCCGGTTTCATCCCGTGAACGGCGATCCACCGCCCGGATCAGCGCGCTATGCGCCTTGTGAACAAGAAAAAAGACCTTGGGAGATTTTGCCATTGGTATTTCGCATCCGAACTATCTTTATCTAGCTCGTATACGAACAACCTTACCGCACGCCACCCCGATTAAGCATGACGTTGCGCAAAGCGGCCTCACATGCGTTTGGCCACTTCCTCCAGCATCACCTCGGTTGCGCCGCCACCAATCGCCTGCACCCGCGCATCCCGCGCCATGCGTTCGATGGCCATGCCGCGCAGGTATCCCGCGCCGCCGTGGAACTGCAGGCAATCATACATCACCTCGTTCACCAGCTCGCCACACAGCGCCTTGAGCATCGACACCTCGCGCACCACCTCTTCGCCATGCGCATCCCGCGCCGCCACCTGATAGACAAAGGCCCGCGCCGCCGCGACCCGCGCCGCCAGCATCGCCAGCCGCTGCCGGATCGCCTGTTTCTCCCAAAGCGGCGCGCCAAAGGCCTGCCGCTCCTTCACATACTCCACCGTCAGGTCCAGCGCCGCCTGCGCCTCGCCCACCGCCATCGCCCCCAGCACGATCCGCTCGTTCTGAAAGTTCTGCATGATCGCATAGAACCCGCGCCCCTCTTCACCCAGCACGTTTTCGACCGGCACCCGCACATCCTGAAAGGCAAGCTCGGCCGTATCCGAAGACAGCCACCCGTGCTTGTCCAGCGCGCGGCTCACCTCGAACCCCTCCAAGCCTTTCTCCAGCAGGAATATGGTCACCGACTGGCTCGCCGGCCCGTCACGATCGGTCTTGGCTGCCACGCAATAGAGATCGGCATGTACCCCGTTGGTGATGAACATCTTTGACCCGTTCAGAACGTAGTGATCCCCGTCCCGCCGTGCCGTCGTCCGTATGCCCTTCACATCCGACCCCGCCCCCGGTTCGGTGACACCCACGGCGGTGATCGTCTCGCCCGCGACGATCCCCGGCATGAACCGCTCGCGCTGCGCCGCGCTACCGGCGTTGAACAGATGCACCGACGCCATGTCCGTATGCACCAGCGCCGTGATTGCAAAGCCCGAAAAGGTCGACCGCCCAAGCTCTTCGGCAAGAACCGCCGTCGCCCGCGTGTCCATCCCGCTGCCGCCATAGGCCTCGGGGTATCGGATGCCAAAGAACCCCAGCTCGCCCATCTCGCGCAGCACCTCGCGCGGCACCATGCCCGCCGCCTCCCAGTCCTCGCCATGGGGCAAAACCCGCTCTCTGACAAACCGGCGAACCTGGTCGCGCAACAGCGCGTGCTCCTCTCCCAGAAACAGATGTGCGTCCATGATGATCCTCCCTCACGCCATGCTGTCCGCCGTCCCGCCCCCTGTCCATCAAAACGTCGCGACCGCCGCGCCGCAGCACCGTCGCGATACCGACGTAATACCGACGCGATACAGCCCCCCATTTTTCACCCAGATTTCACTGGAAACCCACAGCCCGCTTTGCCATACCTGCGCCAACATCCACGCGACAGGACACCCCATGACCCAGATCATCGCATCGCTTTCCGACGTCTCCGACCGCTACGACGCGCTGTTCGTCGATCTCTGGGGCTGCGTCCACAACGGCATCACCGCCTTCCCCGAAGCCGTCGCCGCACTTCAGGCCTACCGCGCAAAGGGCGGCATCGTCGTTCTGGTCACCAACTCCCCGAAACCCCGCGCCGGGGTGATGTCGCAACTGGCCGATTTCAACGTGCCCGCCGACGCCTATGACACCATCGCCACCTCCGGCGACAGCGCCCGCGCCGCCATGTTCACCGGCGCTGTTGGCGAAAAGGTCTACTTCATGGGCGAATGGCAGCGCGACGAGGGCTTCTTCACGCCGCTGGAAGTGATCGACAATCCGGTCACCATTTCCCGCGTCCCCCTGGCCGAGGCCGAGGGCATCGTCTGCTGCGGCCCCTTTGATCCAATGGCCGATCCCGACGTGAACCGAGCCGATTTCCTCTATGCCAAGACCAAGGGCATGAAGCTGCTCTGCGCCAATCCCGACATCGTAGTCGACCGTGGCGAAACCCGCGAATGGTGCGCCGGCGCACTGGCCCGCCTCTACACCGAAATGGGCGGAGAAAGCCTTTATTTTGGCAAACCCCACCCGCCGATCTACGACCTCGCCCGCCGCCGCCTCGCCGCACTTGGCAAGGACATCCCCGACAGCGCGATCCTCGCCATCGGCGACGGCCCGCACACCGATATTGCCGGTGGCATGGGCGAAAACATCGACACGCTCTTCATCACCGGCGGCCTCGCCGCAAGGGAAACCAAGACCGACATCCACCCCGACGTCCAGCCCGACGCCGAGGCGCTAAACGCCTATCTTGAAAAGGAAATGTCGAGCCCAACCTTTTCGATCGGACGCCTGCGCTAAAGCCGTCCCGTCCCGCGCAGCAAACAGGCGGCAGGGCGGCACATACCGCCTGTCGCCCCAATCCGCCCCACCATCCGGTCGGGTCATGTCACGCGCCACATCATACCAGCTCATCCCGCTCTCCTTCGCTCATCTCCCTCCTTTTTGCCCAATCCCCCCTGACAGGGTGTTGTCAGCAGGCTCTGCTATAGTGGCAGCAGCAAGGAAGGAGCCCCCATGCGTCGCACCAGCCGTCTTTTCGAACTGATCCAGCTTCTGCGCGCCGCGGATCAGCCCCTGACCTCCGAACAACTGGCCGCCGCGCTCGAGGTGTCACAACGCACCGTCTATCGCGACATCGCCGCACTTCAGGCCATGCGCACCCCGATCGAAGGGGCGGCAGGTCTCGGCTACGTGCTGCGGGCGGGTTATGACCTGCCGCCGCTGAATTTCGATCTCGAGGAAATCGAGGCCCTGCGCGTCGGCCTCGCCATGCTTGCCCGCACTGGCGACAGCGCCCTGCAACGGGCCGCCCTGCGGATCTGCGAAAAGGTCGAAGACCTGCACGGCCCCGCCGACTGGCTGGTGGTTGTGCCCTGGGGTGCGCCGGGTGACGATCCGGCCAAGGGCTGCATCTCGATTGCCATGCTGCGCGATGCCATCCGCGAAGAACGCAAACTACGCCTCACCTACCGCGACACCGACGCGACCGAGACCACCCGCACCGTCCGCCCCCTCGCGCTCGTCTATCACCTCGAATGCGTGATGCTCGCCGCCTGGTGCGAACTGCGCGGCGGCTTCCGCCATTTCCGCAGCGACCGAATCTATGCCTGCGACCCCCTCGACAGCTTTTTCCCCGCCCAATCCGCCCCCCTGCGCCAGCTCTGGCTCGAGCAGGAAGGCTGGGGGACGCAAGAATCCACCTATTCTACCTAACCCCAGCCCCTATTCTGGCGAGATTTTGCGGTCATTTGCCGGAATTGGGCTTGATTTTCTGCACCTGCAAAGTAATAAAGTTGCGAAACATAGCACCCCACAGTGCGAAAATTACACACCCAACGCAACCGGAGGGCGGAATGTTGGATAACCTGCCACGCGGAACGATCTGCATCGAAGACATCGAGATGGGCATGTCGCGCTACCTGCGCAAAGTCGTGACCGACGAAGACATCGAGATGTTCGCCCAGGTCTCGACCGACCGCAACCCGGTGCACCTCGACGACGAATACGCCAACGACACCATCTTCGAGGGCCGCATCGCCCACGGCATGCTGACCGCCGGCCTGATCTCGGCCGTGATCGGTGAACAGCTCCCGGGCCACGGCACCGTCTACATGGGCCAGACCCTCAAGTTCCTCGCCCCCGTCCGCCCCGGTGACATGGTCTATGCCGAGGTCAAGGTGGTCGACATCGAGATCTCGAAACGCCGCGTGAAACTCGATTGCCACTGCTCGGTCGACGGCAAGAAAGTCCTGATCGGCGAAGCCACCGTCCTCGCGCCTTCGCGCAAGTTCGACTGATTTTCCGGACATCTGCTCACAAGGCCGCCTCTCCGGGCGGCCTTTTTGGTTTCGCAAGCATCCCGGAAACAGCAGAATTGACCCCTTCGCCTTATGCGCTACTCTTCTAGACGTAAGTTGTTCTCGACCAAGTCATAGGAAAGGATGTCACCATGCTCTATCCAATCGCCGCGCTGGAAGACGACAAACTCGAGGCGCTCAAGGCGCTCGAAGCCGAGATCGGCAGCCCGATTGTCGCCCTTTCCGCAGTGGACGCAGGCTCGGCCAACCTGTCACAGGACAAGATCGAAAAACTGCAGTCGCTGGAAGACGAGCTGGACGTGGTCCTCGTCGCCGTCCGTCCCAGCTGACATCCGGATTTACCGTACGCGCAAGGCCGGGGCGCTGCCCCAGACCCCGGAGTATTTCCGGTGCATTGAAGAGCACCAGACTTCAATGCATTAAAAATACTCTCGCCGAAGGCGTATGGATCAGAACTTTCCGTTCTCATGCGCCATCTGGGCGGGAATTTCCGAAAGCGTGTCCCAGTGCTCAACGATCTTTCCGTCCTCGACACGGAACAGGTCGAAAAAGGCGGTATGGGTCTCGCCAAACATCCCTTCGGATGCTGTGAACACAAAGTTGCCTTCGGCCACGATCATATGGGTCGCATCATAGCGCATCACCTGCCCCGCATCCGCCAGTGCCTTCAGCGCCGCACCCAGGCCCTCGAGACCATCGGCGATCAGCGGGTTGTGCTGGTGATAGCTCTCGCCCGAGATGTAGGTCGCGATGTTCTGCGGCGCCTTGCCGTGCAGCACGTCCTCGACAAACCGCGTCACCAGCGCCTTGTTTTCCGCGGTCCTGTCCAGATCGGTGACCTCGACCGCCCCGTCCACCATGCTGCGGCCTGACGGGTTCGGGCCCGCGAGAGGTTGCAGGTTGTCCCAATGTTCGACCACCTTGCCATCTGCCACGCGGAACACGTCAAAGGCCACCTGTGTCTTGGCGCCAAAGGCCTGGGCATTGTCATAGGTGCTGTGCAGCACCACCAGATCGCCCTCGGCGATCACCCGGTGCACCTGCGCCGTCAGCCCGCTTTCCTTGAGCGCGGGCAAAACCCCGAGTATCGCCTCGGCCCCGGTCGGCACCATCGGGTTGTGCTGGATATAGCCGGGCGCCAGCAGGTCGCGCGCAGCCTCAGGATCAAACTGAACGAAAAGCGCCGTTACCGCGTTCAATACAACTTCTTTCACTGACATGGATCATTCCTCTCGATTCGCGTTGCTGTCATTGCCCCAATGAGGTATCAATTTCATACCAAGTATCAATTACGCACTTAAAAGGAACCAGGTATGCTCAAGGTAACCGCCCTCTCCAAGGAACAGGCCGAGAACTGCCCAATCCGCTCGGTTCTCTCGAAGGTCACGGGCAAATGGCAGCTTCTTATCCTGCTGGTCCTGTCCAGCGGCCCACAGCGGTTTGGTGCCCTGAAACGCCTTATCGGCGACATCACCCAACGTGTCCTGACCGAAAACCTGCGCAATCTCGAACGCGACGGCCATCTGCTACGCACCGTTCACGCCGGCCCACCCCTTGCCGTCACCTACACGCTGACCGAGCAGGGCCACGACCTAGTCGGCGTCCTCAAGCCACTGGTGATCTGGGCCGACAACAACTTTCCCTCGATTCAGGCGTCGCGTCAGGAGGTCGATAACGCCTGATCCCCTTGCGCCTGCCTGCACGTCCCGCTAACCCTTCGGTCATGCGGATCATACGTGACTATCAATACGTGAACGAAGACGACCGGGGCGCCAGCGCCGCGATCGGCAATTTCGACGGTGTCCACATCGGCCACCAGTCGGTGATCGACCTTGCGCGCGAGGCCGGTGGCGAAGCCCCCCTGGGCATTGTCACCTTTGAACCCCACCCGCGCCAGTTCTTTGCCCCCGGTAGCGATCCCTTTCGCCTGACCAGCGCCGAAACCCGCGCCCACCGGCTCGAGAAACTGGGGGTCGAAAGGCTCTATGAACTGCCCTTCAACGCGACCCTCTCCGCCCTCACTCCCGAGGAATTCGCCCGCGACGTGATCGTCGAGGGCCTTGGCCTCAAACACGTTGTGATTGGGGCCGACTTCTGTTTCGGAAAGGGGCGCGCCGGCACCGCCGAAGATCTTCAGGCTTTCGGGAAAGACATGGGCTTTGGCGTCACCATCGCGCCGCTTCTCAAAGGCGGTGACGAACAGGTGTCCTCGACCGCGATCCGCAAGGCCCTGACCGAAGGCCGCCCGCGCGACGCCGCCGCCATGCTGGGCCACTGGCACCGCGTCGACGGCCCCGTCATCGGCGGAGACCAGCGTGGCCGCGACCTCGGCTTTCCCACCGCCAACATGTCCATCGACGGGCTGCACCCGCCGAAATTCGGTGTCTACGCGGTTCTGATCGACGTGCTCGAAGGCCCCCACGAAGGTAGCTACAAGGGCGCGGCCTCGGTTGGCGTGCGCCCGATGTTCGGCGAGAACAAGGCCAATATCGAAACCTTCCTGTTCGATTTCTCCGGCGATCTCTACGGCACGCAACTTTCCATCGCGCTTGTCGAATTCCTGCGCCCCGAGTGGAAGTTCGACAGCCTCGAGGCGCTGGTCGCCCAGATCGACGCCGACTGCGCCCAATGCCGCGACATCCTGGCCGACCTATGAGCCAGAAGAAGGACCCGATCAACCGCAAGGGCTTTGCCTCCCGCTTCTGGGAGCGCAAGAAGATCACCAAGCTGTCCAAGGAAGAATGGGAAGCCCTCTGTGACGGCTGTGGCAAGTGCTGCCTGAACAAGCTGGAAGACGCCGACAGCGGCGAGGTCGCCCTGACCTGCATCGCGTGCCGCCTTCTCGACGACGAGAGCTGCCGCTGCACGCAGTACGACATCCGTCACCAGTTCGTGCCGGAATGTATCGTGCTCAGCCCGCGCAATATCGACACCCATGCCTACTGGATGCCCCAGACCTGTGCCTACCGCCTGCTCTGGGAGGGCAAGCCGCTCTACGACTGGCATCCGCTGATCTCGGGCACCCCCGACAGCGTCCATGCCGCCGGTGTCTCGGTCCAGAACCGCACCGTTTCGGAATTCGAAATCCCCGAAGACGAATGGGAAGAGTATATCATCGAGGAGCCCGTCTGATGTTCTTTGCCTCTGACAATGCCGGTATCGCCCACCCCGCCATCATGGAGGCACTGACCCGTGCCAACACCGGCTATGCCATGCCCTATGGCGCCGATCCCATCATGGACGAGGTGCGCACACAAATCCGCGACATCTTCGAAGCCCCCGAGGCCGCGGTCTACCTCGTGGCCACCGGCACGGCCGCCAATTCGCTGGCGCTGGCCACCTACTGCCAGCCCTACCAGACCGTCTTTTGCAGCCCCGTGGCCCACATCCACGAAGACGAATGCAACGCGCCCGAATTCTATTCCGGCGGCGCCAAGCTGACCCTCGTGGGCGATGCGCCCAAAATGACGCCCGAGGCGCTCAAGGCTGCCATCGAAGGCGAAGAAACCCGCGGCGTGCACGGCCCCCAGCGCGGGCCCCTCTCGATCACCCAGGTCACCGAACGTGGCACCGTCTATAGCGTGGCCGAGATCAAGGCGCTTTCTGAGGTCGCCAAATCCTACGGCCTGCCCGTGCACCTCGACGGGGCCCGTTTTGCCAATGCCCTCGAAGCGCTTGGCTGTACCCCCGCCGAGATGACCTGGAAATCCGGCGTCGACGTGGTCAGCTTCGGCGGCACCAAGAACGGCTGCATGGGTGTCGAGGCGGTGATCTTCTTTGATCCCGAAAAGGCCTGGGAATTCGAACTGCGCCGCAAACGCGGGGCGCACCTGTTCTCGAAACATCGCTATCTTTCGGCCCAGATGCAGGCCTACCTGCAAGACGATCTCTGGCGCGACAATGCCCGCAAGGCCAATGCCAACTGCGCCCGCCTCACTGCGGGCCTGCGCGATGCCGGCGTGACCTTCCTGCACGACCCGCAAGCCAATATCATCTTCTGCGCCTTCCCGCGCGCCGCGCACCAGCGCCTGCACGACGCTGGCGCGCTCTACTATGTCTGGTCCGGCAGCCTTGAGGGCGATGATCCCGATGAATTGCTCGAGGCACGGCTGGTCTGCGACTGGTCGATCAGCAACGAAGAGATCGACCGTTTCATCGACCTCGTCAAACCGGCCTGAGGGGTCTGAGGGGGCCAAACGGGCCTTCTTCTTGGCCCAAATACCCAAAACAGGCCGCGCGCCCTGCGCGGCCTTGCTTCGCTTCAAGCCTGCTGCAACGTGGCGCGGATTTCGGCCGCTACGGATTTCGGGTGGGTGACTGGCCCCATATGCGCCATGCCGTCAAAGGTCACACGCCGCGCATTGCGCAGCCGCGCCGCGATCCCGTCCTGCACCACATGCATCAGCGCCGGAGACTCCGCCCCGTCCATCACAACGGCCGGCGCGTCGATCTCGCTCAAACGCGGCACCACGCCGCCGTTGTCTTCCGAAATCGCAGGCTGGCTCGCCCCGATGAACCCGATGCGTCGGGTCGACCCCTGCCGCAATTCCTCGGGCAGGTCATCCCATTTCCGCCCATCGCCCCAGACCCGCATGAACAGCCGCGCGCCCATGGCCGGGTCTCCGGCCGCGATATGGCCGTTGACCTCTTCCATGTGGCGACGATTCCACTCCCACTCCTCGGGCAGGTCCTCCTTGGCCACCGCCATCAGCACCGGCTCGAACAGCGACAGGCTGCGCACCAGATCGGGCCGCGCCATCGCCAGCTTGAGGGCAATCACCCCGCCATAGCTGTGCCCGATCAGGTCCATCGGCTGATCCAGAAACGGCAGAACCGCCTCGAAGGTCGCCGCGGTCAGATCGCCCGCGTGATCCCAGTCCGGGCTGCGTCCGTGCCCCGGCAGGTCCAAAGCCGTAATCGTCAACTCGTCTTCAAGCTCGGCCGCAACACCTTTCCACGCGCCGGAATGCGCCAGCGAACAATGCAGCGCCAAGGCCCGACGCGGCCCCTTGCCAAATTCCCGTGAATGCAAGGCCAGTGGGGCCGCGCCATCCAATCCCATTTCAGAGTTTTCCTTCCAGGTGCAGATCAAGGTATTCCAGCCGGTCCTGTCCCCAGAACCCCTGCCCTTCCTCTGTCACGTAAAACGGCGCACCGAAAGCCCCTGCCGCAACCGCATCCTCAAGATTCTGCGCATAGGTCTCGGCCCCGACCAGAAGACCGCTGTCCGCCAGCCCCGCATCGAACCCCGCCCCTTCAAGACAGGCCTTGATCACATCATCCTGCGCGATGTCCTTTTCCTCGGCCCAGCACGCCCGCATCAGGGATTGCACGAGACCGGCAAGATCACCGCCCCCCGCCTTCTGCGCCGCGATCACCGCATAGGAGGACGGCGCCATGTTGGTGGGCCAATGCGCCGGTTGCAGATTGAAGTCCAGCCCCTGTTTCGCCGCCTGACGCACAAGATCCTGCGCCCGGTAGGCCTGCCGGTTGGGATGGCGATCCTTGGGCGGTGTGCCCCCCGTCCGGGCAAACAGCGCCATGATATCCATGGGTTTATAGGTGATCGTCGCCCCATGCTTGGCCGCGATCGTCTCGAGACGGTCGCCCGCAAGGTAAGCATAGGGTGAAATCGTCGAAAAATAGTAATCAATATGCGCCATTTGTTTCCTCCTCGCACGAGCATCACTTTGCCAGACGCTATGCGCATGTTAAGCGGTACGCAACGTCACGAATCTGTCATTTCCTGGCAGGTGACATCAGACCTGGGGATCACTCACATGCCTACCATTCTGGAACCGAAACTGATTACCGGCACAGCCAACAAGCCGCTGGCCAAGGCAATCTCGCGCCGCATGTCCATGCACCGCGGCAAGAACCTTGGCCTCGTCGATGCCCGCGTGGAACGTTTCAACGACCAGGAGATCTTTGTCGAAGTCTACGAGAACGTACGCGGCGAAGACATGTTCATCATTCAGCCGACCTCGAACCCGGCCAATGACAACCTGATGGAACTGCTCATCATGGCCGATGCCCTGCGCCGCTCTTCGGCAGCCCGCATCACCGCCGTGATCCCCTACTTCGGCTACGCCCGCCAGGACCGCCGCGCCAAGGCACGGACCCCGATCTCGGCCAAGCTGGTGGCCAACATGCTGGTCGAAGCCGGCGTTGAGCGTGTCCTCACCCTCGACCTGCACGCCGCCCAGATCCAGGGCTTCTTCGACATCCCCGTCGACAACCTCTATGCCTCGCCGATCTTCGCGCTCGACATCCTTGAACAGTTCAAGGACGACCTTGCCGACGTGATGATCGTATCGCCCGACGTTGGCGGCGTGGCCCGCGCCCGCGAACTCGCCAAACGTATCAACGCCCCGCTCTCGATCGTCGACAAGCGCCGCGAGAAACCGGGCGAAGTCGCCGAGATGACCGTGATCGGCAACGTCGAAGGCAAGAAATGTATCATCGTCGATGACATCTGCGACACCGCCGGCACCCTCTGCAAGGCCGCCGAAGTCCTGATGGAACACGGCGCCACCGAGGTGCACTCCTACATCACCCACGGCGTCCTCTCCGGCCCGGCCGTCGACCGCATCACCAAATCGGTCATGAAGTCGCTGGTCATCACCGACTCGATCGAACCGACCCAGCCCGTGCTGGACGCCCAGAACATCCGCATCGTGCCGACCGCACCGCTGTTTGCCCAGGCCATCCTGAACATCTGGAACGGCACCTCGGTCTCGTCGCTGTTCGACACCGACACGCTGGAACCGGCCTACGAGGGCCTGTTCAACAAGTAACCTTTACCGGTTTCCAAAAACACCAAGGGCGCCCCAGAGGCGCCCTTTTTCATTGCAGTATCACCAGTCAGCCCAGACCGCAGGACCGGGCAGCGCCGGACCCTCAGTCCACCAGCCAGTCATCCTCGTAAGCCAGCTCTCCGATCGCGAGCCAGCTCATCCGCACCCGCGCGATACGCGTATCGCCCCAGGTCCGGAACACGAGATCAAACCCCTTTTCGGTAATCTTCTCCGCCTTAACCTCGGCGCGGGTGTTGTGGGCGCTGTCCATATCCGACAGGGAAAGCCCCACCTGCACCGCCGGGGGATGGCGATAGACCGAACTGAACTTCACCGCCTTGCGGCGCTCACGCGGGCCGGTTCCGGTCCACATTTCGCCGCCATCCTCAAAATCCGAGAACAGCGGGACATCTCCCTGATCCACACCAATAAGATGATTTCGAAGTCGTTTCATAAGGTCTTCCAGTTGCTATACCGGCTTAGCTGAAATCTCTCGCGGGACGCAATCAAAAACAGCAAAAGGCCCCACCGGATGGTAGGGCCTTTTCCAATCATTTCAACGATATCAGACGTTCAGCGCAGAGCGCAGAGCTTCCATATCGGCCAGCGTCTTGGCGGCGGCGTCCTTGGCTTCGGCAGTCGCGTTATCCGCGGCGTCCTTTGCCAGGGCGATCAGCGAGTCCATGTCGGCAGCAGTTACTTCCGCCACGGGCATCGCCTTTTCAGCCAGAACCGAGGTGCCTTCTGCCGAGATTTCGGCAAACCCGCCGGTGACGGCATATTGTGCCGAACCTTCGGGGCCTTCGACCGACAGGACACCGGGACGCAGCGTGGTGATGGTCGGAGCATGATCCGGCATTGCGGTCATGTCGCCATCGGCGCCCGGAATCTGGACCGCCGTCACCTGGAACGAAGCGAGGCTCCGTTCCGGGCTGACAAGGTCAAATTGCATCGTGTTTGCCATCAGGGGCCTCCTTAGGCCGCTTCAGCAGCCATTTTCTCGGCTTTTGCGATCACTTCCTCGATGCCGCCAACCATGTAGAAGGCGCCTTCGGGCAGGTGGTCGTATTCGCCTGCGACAACCGCTTTGAACGACGAGATGGTGTCTTCCAGCGGAACCTGAACACCGTCCGAGCCGGTGAACACTTTCGCAACGTCGAACGGCTGCGAGAGGAAACGCTGGATCTTACGAGCACGCGCAACGGTCAGTTTGTCTTCTTCCGACAGTTCGTCCATGCCGAGGATGGCGATGATGTCCTGCAGCGACTTGTAGCGCTGGAGGATACCTTGGACTTCGAACGCCACGTTGTAGTGCTCTTCGCCAACAACCGAGGGGTCCATCAGACGCGAGGTCGAGTCGAGCGGGTCAACGGCCGGGTAGATACCCAGTTCCGAGATCGCACGCGACAGAACGGTGGTTGCGTCGAGGTGGGCAAAGGTGGTTGCCGGTGCAGGGTCGGTAAGGTCGTCCGCGGGAACGTAGACGGCCTGGATCGACGTAATCGAGCCCGATTTGGTCGAGGTAATACGTTCCTGCATCGCACCCATGTCGGTTGCCAGGGTCGGCTGGTAGCCCACGGCCGAAGGAATACGGCCAAGAAGCGCCGAAACCTCGGAACCAGCTTGGGTAAAGCGGAAGATGTTGTCGACGAAGAACAGAACGTCGGTACCCGACTGGTCGCGGAACTGTTCCGCAAGGGTCAGACCGGTCAGAGCAACACGTGCACGTGCACCCGGAGGCTCGTTCATCTGACCGTAAACCAGGGCCACCTGCGACTCTTCGAGGTTGTCCGGCTTAATAACGTTCGATTCGATCATCTCGTGGTAAAGGTCGTTACCTTCACGGGTACGTTCACCAACACCTGCGAACACCGAGAAACCCGAGTGTACTTTTGCGATGTTGTTGATCAGTTCCATGATGAGAACGGTCTTACCAACGCCGGCGCCGCCGAACAGACCAATCTTACCACCCTTCGCGTAAGGCGCGAGAAGGTCGATAACCTTGATGCCGGTTACCAGGATTTCCGACTCGGTCGACTGTTCGTCGAATTCCGGTGCCGGCTGGTGGATGGCGCGGGTTTCGTCTGCTTTCACAGGGCCCTGTTCGTCAACGGGTTCGCCGACAACGTTCAGGATACGGCCCAGGGTCGCGTTACCAACGGGAACCGAGATCGGTGCGCCGGTGTCGACCACTTCTGCGCCACGAACGAGACCTTCGGTCGCGTCCATCGCGATGGTGCGTACGGTGTTTTCGCCGAGGTGCTGGGCTACTTCCAGAACCAGTTTCTTACCATTGTTTTCGGTGTCCAGTGCGTTGAGGATTTCCGGCAGGGAATCTTCGAACTGCACGTCCACAACGGCGCCGATGATCTGGGTCACCTTGCCTTTTGCGTTTGCCATGTTTCGTCTCCGGTCTTAGAGCGCTTCAGCGCCCGAGATGATTTCAATAAGCTCGTTGGTGATCACTGCCTGACGCGAGCGGTTGAACTGGATCGTCAGTTTGTCGATCATGTCGCCTGCGTTGCGGGTCGCGTTGTCCATTGCGGACATACGCGCACCTTGCTCCGAGGCACCGTTTTCCAGCAGCGCAGCGAAAATCTGCGTAGCGACACCGCGCGGCAGCAGGTCGGCCAGGATGGCCTCTTCGCTGGGCTCGTAGTCGTACAGCGTGCTTTCACCATCGCCCTCGACCTCGTCAAACGCGGCCGGGATGATTTGCTGTGCGGTCGGGATCTGGCTGATCACCGACTGGAAGCGGTTGAAGAAGATGGTGGCGACGTCGAACTCACCCGCATCGAAACGCGACAGCAGGTCACGCGCGATGTCTTGTGCGTTGTCGTAGCCGATCTTCTTGACCTCGGACAGATCCACGTGCGCGACCATCTGGTCTTCGAACTCACGCTTCAGCTGCTCGCGGCCTTTTTTGCCAACGGTCAGGATCTTGACGGTCTTGCCAGCGGCGGTCAGCTCTTGGGCTTTGGCACGGGCAAGTTTCGCGATCGAGCTGTTGAAGCCGCCACACAGGCCACGTTCCGCGGTCATGACCACCAAAAGGTGGACCTGATCGCTTCCGGTGCCCGAAAGCAGCTTGGGTGCAGAGTCGGAACCGCCGACCGAAGCCGCCAGCCCACCCAGAACGGCGTTGAACCGTTCTGTGTAGGGACGCGAGGCCTCGGCAGCTTCCTGCGCGCGGCGAAGTTTCGCCGCGGCAACCATCTGCATGGCTTTGGTGATCTTACGAGTGTTTTTCACACTCTCGATCCGGGTTTTTAGGTCCTTCAGACTGGGCATTGTCCGAACCCCTTATGCGAAGTCAGCTGCGTATTCGTCCAGCGCGGCTTTGATCTTGTCTTCGGCTTCACCTTTGATCTTCGGATCTTCGTCGGTGATGTACTGAAGCAGGTCAGCGTGCTTGCCGCGCAGGTGGTCCAGGAGACCCTGCTCGAAACGGCCAACTTCACGAACTTCCAGCTTGTCGAGGTAGCCGTTCACACCTGCGTAGATCATGCAGACGATTTCCGCGTTGGTCAGCGGCGAGTACTGCGGCTGTTTCATCAGCTCGGTCAGACGGGCACCACGGTTCAGCAGCTGCTGGGTGGCGGCGTCGAGGTCCGAACCGAACTGGGCGAAGGCCGCCATCTCGCGGTACTGGGCCAGGGACAGTTTAACCGGACCGGCAACCGACTTCATGGCGTTGGTTTGCGCCGACGAACCCACACGCGAAACCGACAGACCGGTGTTCACAGCAGGACGGATACCTTGGTAGAACAGTTCGGTTTCGAGGAAGATCTGACCGTCGGTGATCGAGATCACGTTGGTCGGAATAAACGCCGAAACGTCGCCGCCCTGGGTTTCGATAACCGGCAGAGCGGTCAGCGAGCCAGCACCGAACTCTTCGTTCAGCTTTGCCGAACGCTCGAGCAGACGCGAGTGGAGGTAGAAAACGTCACCCGGGTAAGCTTCACGGCCCGGCGGACGACGCAGCAGCAGCGACATCTGACGATACGCAACAGCTTGCTTGGAAAGGTCATCATAGATGATCAGGGCGTGCTTGCCGTTGTCACGGAAGTACTCGGCCATCGCGGTTGCGGCGTAGGGCGCCAGGAACTGCATCGGAGCCGGGTCCGAAGCGGTTGCAGCAACAACGATCGAGTATTCGATCGCGCCGGTTTCTTCCAGCTTCTTAACGAGCTGAGCAACGGTCGAACGCTTCTGACCAACTGCAACGTATACGCAGTACAGTTTCTTCGACTCGTCGTCGCCTGCTGCGTCGTTGTAGGATTTCTGGTTCAGGATGGTGTCCAGAGCAATCGCGGTCTTACCGGTCTGACGGTCACCAATGATAAGTTCACGCTGGCCACGGCCGATCGGGATCATCGCGTCAACCGATTTCAGGCCGGTTGCCATCGGCTCGTGAACCGATTTACGCGGGATGATGCCCGGTGCTTTGACGTCTGCAACGTTACGCTGTGCAGCGTTGATCGGGCCCTTGCCGTCCAGCGGGTTACCCAGACCGTCAACAACACGACCCAGCAGCTCGGGGCCGGCGGGAACGTCAACGATCGAGTTGGTGCGCTTAACGGTGTCACCTTCTTTAATGTCACGGTCCGAACCGAAGATAACGACACCAACGTTGTCGTTCTCAAGGTTCAGGGCCATGCCCATGATGCCACCGGGGAATTCAACCATCTCACCGGCTTGAACGTTGTCCAGGCCGTAGACGCGCGCAATACCGTCACCGACGGAAAGCACACGGCCGACTTCGGCCACTTCGGCCTCTTGGCCAAAGTTTTTGATCTGGTCCTTAAGGATCGCAGAGATTTCGGCTGCTTGGATACCCATTATCCGACCTCTTTCATTGCATTCTGGAGGGAAGAGAGCTTGGAGGCGATCGACGTGTCGATCATCTTCGAACCCACTTTAACGACAAGACCGCCGATGAGGGCTTCATCAACGGTCGCATTGATTTTGACATCTTTACCGACACGCGCGGTAAGGGTCTTCGAAAGCTTTTCGGTCTGCGCCTTGGTCAGCGCCTTTGCCGAGACCACGTCCGCGGTCACTTCGCCTTTTTCTTCGGCCAGCATGGCACGAAGCTGGTCAACCAGCTGGGGCAGAACAAACAGGCGGCGCTTCTCGGCCATCAGGCCCAGAACATTCGCCAGAACCGGCTGCAACGCCATTTTTTCTGCGATTTGTGCAATGGCTTTACCCTGCTCTTCGCGGCTCACGAGCGGCGAAGCAATCAGGTCGCGCATTTCTGCGCTGTCGGCCAGTGCGGTGCTAAGGTCGTCAAGACCGCTTTCCAATTTGGCAAGCGTCTTGTTCTCTTTCGCGATCTCGAAGACCGCGGTGGCATAGCGCGCGGCGATGCCGGAGGAGATCGAAGCTGGTTCGGACACGTCCACCCTTCCGCTTTCTGGCCCCGAATTCTGCATACCACGGTATGCCGTCAACGGGGGCGTTTCATGACCCCGATTTCTCAGGGCAGTAAAATCCGTCGAGGATGTAGCAGAGCCTCGCGCACCTAGCAACATTGTTTCAAACATTCACGCTTTCACGAAAACCCCTTGTTTTTAAGGCTTTGAGCAAGGTGCGACCCTTTGCCTGTGACCCGACGTCGAAAAAAATCACTGTCAGACACATATTTTCGCGATTCCCGGTGGCTTCCGGATACTGAATGTTAGCGACAACAGTTCGATTTCCGGTCGGAATCCGCCCCCAAAACCGAATCCAAGACGGGAAATGAACGATCAGACCGGCGCGGTTTCCGGCTTTGGCGCGAGCACGCCAAGCGGCTTGCGCACCTTTTCGCGCAACCCCGGTCCGCTGGGCGCGTGAACGCGTTTGCTGGCCTCGACCATCAAGATGCCGCCCGCCAACACCGGCGAAACCGTGCGGCCAAAGCTCTCCCACATCGCCCCGGTCTTGCGCCAGAACCGTTTGTGCGACGGCGGCTGGAACAGCGTCGTGCGGTGGCGTTCGGGCATGAACCCGTAATGGCGCAGCTGCGCCTCAAGCTGCCCCGGCGAGTAGGGTCGCCCGAATCCGAAAGG
The DNA here is from genome assembly GCF_040369695.1 of Pelagimonas sp. KU-00592-HH. Lineage (NCBI taxonomy): Bacteria > Pseudomonadati > Pseudomonadota > Alphaproteobacteria > Rhodobacterales > Roseobacteraceae > Pelagimonas > Pelagimonas sp. KU-00592-HH. The sequence continues at coordinate 207,508 of NZ_BAABWM010000002.1, forward strand.
CGTGCTGTCACTGCGCGACCACATCCCCGACCGGTGCGGCACCACAAACAGGGCCCGCCCGCCGGGGCCAAGCACCCGGTGCGCCTCGGTCAACAGATCGCCGGGCCGGTCACAGTTCTCGAGGCCATGCATCATCACAAGGCGATCCACCCGCCCGGTTTCCACCGGCCACAGGGTTTCTTCGCACAGCACCGAAACATTCTGCATTCCCGCCGGCCAGGGCATCACACCCTGCGGGGCAGGCATCAGCCCGATCACGCGCCGCGCTTCCTTCAGGTAGGGCCGCAAAAGCGGCACCGCGAACCCATACCCGGCCACGGTCTGCCCCTTCGCATCGGGCCACAATTCCACCACCTGATCGCGCACAGCCTTCTGCGCGGCCCGACCAAGCGTGCTGCGGTAATAGAAATTCCTCAGGTCCTGTACATCGAGGTGCATTGCAACCGCCCGGATATTCGGCAACTCTGGTCACAACATAGCAATGTGAAGGCGAAAATCCATGCCCCTCGAAATCATTACGATCCCCTGCCTCTCCGACAACTACGCCTTCCTCGTGCACGACAAGGCCAGCGGCGAAACCGCCCTTGTCGACGCCCCCGAGGCCGACAAGATCAACAAGGTCCTGACGCAACTCGGCTGGACCCTGACCCACGTGCTCCTGACCCACCACCACTGGGATCACGTCGACGGTCTGGAAGAGCTGCAAAAGACCCATTCGCCCAAGGTGATCGGCGCCGCCGCCGACGCCCACCGCTTGCCCCCGCTCGACCTTGCCGTTTCCGAAGGCGACACCTTCACCCTTGGCGGCGAAGAGGTGCAGGTCATGGATGTCTCCGGCCACACCGTCGGCCACATCGCCTTCTACCTGCCCAAATCCGGCGCGGTCTTCACCGCCGACAGCCTGATGGCGCTTGGCTGTGGCCGCCTGTTCGAAGGCGACCCCGACATGATGTGGGCCAGCCTTTCCAAACTCGCCGCCCTGCCAGAGAACACCATTGTCTGCTCCGGCCATGAATACACCGAGGCCAACGGCCGCTTCGCCGCCACCATCGACCCCGACAACAAGGCCCTGCAATCGCGCATCGACGCCATCGCCGAGGCCCGCGCCCAGGGCCGCCCGACTGTGCCCTCGCTCCTGTCCGAAGAACTGGCCACAAATCCCTTCCTTCGTGCCACCGACCCCGCCGTGCAACGACATATGGGGATGGAAGGTGCCGATCCGGCAAAGGTTTTTGCAGAAATCCGCCAGCGAAAAGACACTTTCTAAGGTGCAAAATACGCGCGAAATCACATCTTATCCGTCAAATGTGATGGGGTTTGCAAAGAAAGCCCTTGAAGACTCCGGCATATAGACCAAACTTTAAACCTAGGATGATACGGTTAAGTGGGCCCTGATGGCCCGCACGCCCAGAACCGAAGGAGGACAGAGCAGTGCCTTCATTCTCGACGACACTTGAACAGGCGATCCACGCGGCGCTGGCACAGGCCAACGCGCGCAAACACGAGTTCGCCACCTTGGAACACCTGCTTCTAGCACTGCTGGAAGAACCCGACGCCATTCGCGTCATGCGCGCCTGCAGCGTCGATCTCGACGAATTGCGCGGTGTTCTGGTGGAATACATCGACGAGGAACTTTCCAACCTCGTCACCGACATCGAAGGCTCCGAAGCGGTCCCCACCGCCGCCTTCCAGCGCGTGATCCAGCGCGCCGCCATCCACGTGCAATCCTCTGGCCGGACCGAGGTCACGGGCGCCAACGTGCTGGTCGCGATCTTTGCCGAACGCGAATCCAACGCGGCCTATTTCCTGCAGGAACAGGACATGACCCGCTATGACGCCGTGAACTATATCGCGCATGGCGTCGCCAAGGACCCCGCCTTTGGCGAGGCCCGCCCGGTCACCGGTGCGGACGACGAAGAAGACAACACCGTCGACGCCACTCCCGAAGGCGACAAGAAAGAAAGCGCGCTTGGCAAATACTGCGTCGACCTCAACACCAAGGCCACCAAGGGCGACATCGACCCGCTGATCGGCCGCGACTCCGAGGTTGAGCGCTGCATTCAGGTGCTTTGCCGCCGCCGCAAGAACAACCCGCTTCTCGTGGGCGATCCCGGCGTGGGCAAGACCGCCATCGCCGAAGGCCTCGCGCACCAGATCGTCAAGGGCCAGACGCCCGAGGTGCTGGCCAATACCACGATCTACTCGCTCGACATGGGCGCGCTTCTCGCCGGCACCCGCTATCGCGGTGATTTCGAGGAACGCCTCAAGGCCGTGGTGACCGAGCTTGAGGAACACCCCGATGCGGTGCTGTTCATCGACGAAATCCACACCGTCATCGGTGCCGGGGCCACCTCCGGTGGCGCGATGGATGCCTCCAACCTGCTCAAGCCTGCGCTTCAGGGCGGCAAGCTGCGCACCATGGGCTCGACCACCTACAAGGAATTCCGTCAGCACTTCGAAAAAGACCGCGCCCTGTCGCGCCGCTTCCAGAAGATCGACGTGAACGAACCCTCGGTCGAGGACACCGTGAAAATCCTGCGCGGCCTGAAACCCTATTTTGAAGAGCATCACGGCGTGAAATTCACCGCCGACGCGATCAAATCCGCGGTTGAGCTTTCGGCCCGCTACATGAACGACCGCAAGCTGCCGGACAAGGCCATCGACGTCATCGACGAGGCCGGCGCCGCCCAGCATCTCGTGGCCGCCTCCAAGCGCCGCAAGACAATCGGCGTCAAGGAGATCGAGGCCGTGGTTGCCAAGATCGCCCGCATCCCGCCGAAAAGCGTCTCCAAGGACGATGCAGAGGTTCTCAAGGATCTCGAAAAGTCGCTCAAACGGGTGGTCTTCGGTCAGGACGACGCCATTGTGGCCCTGTCCTCGGCGATCAAACTTGCCCGCGCCGGTCTGCGCGAGCCGGAAAAACCCATCGGCAACTACCTCTTTGCTGGCCCCACCGGTGTCGGCAAGACCGAGGTCGCCAAGCAACTCGCCGATACCCTCGGCGTGGAACTGCTGCGCTTCGACATGTCCGAGTACATGGAGAAACACGCGGTCTCCCGCCTGATCGGCGCGCCTCCGGGCTATGTCGGCTTTGATCAGGGTGGCCAGCTTACCGATGGCGTCGATCAGCACCCGCACTGCGTGCTGCTTCTCGACGAGATCGAAAAGGCGCACCCGGATGTCTACAACATCCTGTTGCAGGTGATGGACCACGGCACGCTGACCGATCACAACGGCCGCACTGTCGATTTCCGCAACGTGATCCTGATCATGACCTCGAATGCGGGTGCCGCCGAACAGGCGAAATCGGCCATCGGCTTTGGCCGCGACCGCCGCGAGGGCGAAGACACCGCCGCCATCGAACGCACCTTCACGCCGGAATTCCGCAACCGTCTGGATGCGGTGATCTCCTTCGCGCCGCTGTCGAAGAAGGTCATCATGCGCGTGGTCGAAAAGTTCGTTCTGCAACTCGAGGCTCAGCTGATGGATCGCAACGTGACCATCGAACTGACCCCCAAGGCCGCCGCATGGCTTGGCGACAAGGGTTACGACGACAAGATGGGCGCACGCCCCCTCGCCCGCGTCATCCAGGAGCACATCAAGAAGCCGCTGGCCGAGGAACTGCTGTTTGGCAAGCTGGCCAAAGGCGGTGTGGTCAAGGTCACCGTCAAGAAAGGCGAGCTTGATCTTGAACTGTCCGGCCCTGACAAGCCCCGCATCGCCGGCGACAAGCCTCCGCTTCTGACCGCCGACTGATGCGTCCGGTCCTCATGATTTGCGCGCTCGCGGCCTCTCCGGTCGCGGGCGCGCCTGTTTTGGAATTCCCCGTCGACTGCACCCTCGGCACCACCTGCTATGTCGAAGACTACCTCGACCACGACGCCAGCGAGGCCCGCAAGGATTTCGCCTGCGGCCTCAACACCCGCGATGCCCACGGCGGCACCGACATCGCGCTCCTGTCGTTTGACGCAATGGAACGCGGCGTTGACGTTCTCGCCGCTGCCCCCGGCACCGTGATCGGCACCCGCGACAGCATGGCTGACACCCGCGATGCCAACGTCCCCTCCAACATCGCCTGTGGCAACGGCGTGCGCATTGACCACGGCGACGGCTGGCACACCCAGTATTGCCACCTGAAACTCGGCAGCATCTCGGTCCGTCAGGGTGACAAGGTGCGCGCTGGAACCGTGCTGGGCCAGATCGGCCTTTCGGGCCAATCCAACCACCCCCACCTTCACCTCTCGCTCGAACACAAGGGCAAAGACGTCGATCCCTTCGCTATCGAAGGGGCCGAGACCTGCGGCGAAGACACCACCCAGATGTGGGCCGATCCCCTGCCTTACTACGACACCGGCTTTTACACCGCCGCCTTTGCCAACGCCGTCCCCACGCTGGAAGACGCGCGCACCGGCGCCAAGCGGCGCACCACGTCGAAACCGGATCAACCGCTTGTCCTTTATGGATATTTCTACCTTGCCAAACCCGGCGACCGGCTCGAATTCACCGCCCGCGGCCCCGGCGGCACGATCTTCGGCCACGACCTCGATCTCGGCAATCCGCGCAAATCCCACATGCAGGCCTATGGCCGTCGCGCCCCCGCCGGCGGCTGGCCCGCAGGCTTCTACGAAGGTACGGTGCGACTGATGCGCGGCGATACCCTCATCGCGCTCCGCCACAGCCACATCACCGTGCGCGACTGATCACTTCTCGGTAATCTTAAGCTCGATCCGGCGGTTCTTGGCCCGCGCTTCCCGCGTGTTGCGCGGGTCCAGCGGCTGATACTCTCCGAACCCGTTCGCCGCCAGACGGTTCGGCGGAATGCCCTGCTCGCTTGCCATGAAACGCACCACCGACAACGCCCGCGCCTGGCTCAGCTCCCAGTTATCAGCAAACTCGGCCCCGTTGATGATCGGCACGTTGTCCGTATGCCCGTCCACCCGGATCACCCAGTCGATGCCAGCGGGAATGTCGCTGGAAATATTGCGCAGGATCGCCGCGATCTTGGCAATCTCCGCCTTGCCCGCCTCTGACAATTCCGCTCCACCCGGCGGGAAAAGAACCTCGGACGAGAACACGAAACGGTCGCCCACGATGCGCACCCCTTCCTGCCCCGCGAGAATCTCGCGCAACCGCCCGAAAAACTCTGACCGATAGCGCGCCAGGTCCTTGGCTTCCTCGGCCAGCGCCTTGGCTTCGGCCTCAAGACGAATGCGCTCCGCCTCTTCCAGCAACCGCCGCTTGCGCTCTTCCGACGCCGCCCGCGCAAGCGCCGCGTTCAGATCACTGCCCAGCGTCTGCAACTGCACCTGCGCCGCCGCATCGCGTTCCTTGGCATCATCCAAGAGCGCCTGAAGACCCGAAAGCTGGGTCCGCAACGCGGCAACCTGCTGGTTCAAAAGCGCCACTTCCCGCTGTGCATCGGCCGATTTGGCCTCTTCCTCGGACAGCGCCTTATTGGCCTGCGCCAGCAACGCCTCGCGCTCTTCCACCGCCGTCAACCGATCCTCAGAGGTCAGTTCCGCCGCCGCTTTCGCCGCCAGCGCCGCCGCCAACTGCGCGCGCACCTCGTCCTGATCGCTCAACTGCGCATCCAGAAGAACCCGCGCCGCAATCGCCTCGGCCAACTGCCGCTGCAAATCCTCAACCGCCGCCTGCTGCGCCGTCAGCTCCGACTGCACCGCCGTCAGCGCATCGTCCTTGCCGGCAACCTCCCCAAGCGCCGCATCCAACGCCGCCTGAACCGAGGCCAGCGCCGTATCCTTCTCGTCCCCTTCCAGTTCTGAGGCCTGCAAGGCCGCCAGCGCCTGCGCCAGCTGATCGCGCGCCGAGACCACCTCGGCCCCCTTGCTCTCTGCCTCGGCCTGCGCCTTCTGCAGGTTGGCCAGCGCCTCGGCCAGATCGGCCTCAGCGGTCTCCCCCGCCAGCAAGGCCGCCGCCAGCTTGACATCAAGATCGCCCCGCGCCGCATCCGCCGCCGCCAAAAGTGTCAGGGTCTCCTCGGCCTTCTTGCGCTGCGCCTCAAGCGCCAGCGTCATCGCCGTCAGTTCCGTATCCGCGTTTTCAAGACGCTCGCGCAGCGCCTCGGCCGCCGCCGCCTCGGCCAACCGCGCGGCCTCTTCTTCGCTCAACTCCGCTTCCAGATCGCCAACACGCGCCAGCAAAAGATCGCGCTCCTCGGCCCCTTCCGCCGCCTCGCGGTTCAGATCGGCAATCATTGCCTCCAGCGCCTCGCGCCGCGCTGCCGCCAGTAGCGCCGCCTCGGCCTGCGCGTCGATCTCGCCACGCGCCGTCGCCAGCGCGAGGTTCAACGCCTCCTGCTCCGACAGCAGCGCCTCGCGCGCGCCTTCCAGTTCGGAAATCGTCGCCAGCGCCCGATCCTGATCCGCCAGCAGCGCCGCCACCTGCGCCTCGAACGCGCTGATCTGCGTCTGCGCCTCGGACAATGAGGCATCCCGCGCCGCAAGGTCCGACGTCAGCGAAGCAATCAGCGCCGATTGCCGGTCCGCCTCTTCCCGCGCACTGGTCAGGGTCGCCTGCAAACCACCCACGCGCTCTTCCAGCGTCGCCGATCTCTGTTCCTCAAGCCCCAGCGCCCGCGCCAGCGCCGCAACTTCCGCCGACAGTGCATCCAGCTCGGTCTCCTGTCCGGAAATCGTCTCGCGCAGAACGAATTGCACCACCATGAAAATGGTCAGCACGAACATCAGGACCAGCAATAGCCCCGTCATCGCATCCACGAAGCCCGGCCAGATCGAGGCCTGGAATCGTTGTCCGGTGCGCCGTGACAGGGCCATGGATCAGCCCTCCTGCTTGTTGCCGCCGCCAGCCGGCTTGCCCTTGCGGGCCTGGGCGCGGCGCGGCTGTACCGGTTCGCTCGCGGTCACCGCCTGCGCCTTGGCCGCCTGTTTCAGCACGCGGCCCAGCGCCGCCAGATCGGTGCGCAGCTCGGCCATGCTTTCCTGTCGTCCCGCCGAAATCTCTTCAAGGATACGCAGCATCTGAACGTCGATCGACCGCAGCCGCATCCGGCTTTCCGCGTCGATCCCCTCGCCGTCATTGCGCACTTCCAGCGCATGGATCAGGCGTTCCTGCCCATCCGCCACCCGCAACAGGGCATCCGTCGCCGTGGAGTTGGTCTCCATCCGCGCCGTCAGCCGCTCTACCGCGTCCGCCAGCGTGCCCAGCTTCTCATCGACAACCGCGCGGTTGACGTCCGACTGGGTGAACATCTGCTGAAGCGCTTCCATCTGGCGGCCCATGTGATCCATCACATTCACCATCGCCGCCTGCTCGATCCCGCCCTCGCCGTCACCGGCGGTAAAGCTCAGACGGGTGATCGAACTCAGCCACTCTTCCAGCTCGCGGTAAAACCGGTTCTGGCCATGCCCCGCAAACAGCTCCAACAGGCCCACGATCAGCGATCCTGCCAGCCCCAAAAGGGACGAGGCAAAGGCCACGCCCATGCCGCCCAGCTGGCTCTCAAGCCCGGTCATCAGGCGCGAAAACACCTCAACCCCGCCTTCGCCTTCTTGCGGCGCAAGGCTGCGAATGGTGTCCACAACCGCCGGAACCGTCGTTGCAAGACCATAGAACGTGCCCAGAAGGCCAAGGAAAATCAACATGTTGACAAGGTAGCGCGTGATCTCGCGCCCCTCGTCGATCCGGGTTGCAACCGAATCCAGGATCGACCGCGCCGAACTCGATCCGATCTGCGCCCGTGCGCCCCGCGTCCGCAACAGCGCCGCCAAGGGCGCCAGCAGCGATGGCGCAGTATCAAACTCGTGCCCCTCGCGTTCGCCCGCGAAATTCTCGATCCAGCGCACCGAATAGATCAGAGAAAACACCTGCGCGAAACAGGCGAACACACCGATCAGGAATACGAAAAGGATGAACCCGTTCAGATAGGGGTTGGCCTCGAACACCGGCAGGACGCGCGGCAGGGCGACATAGACAAGTAAACCCGTCAGCCCCAGCACGATCAGCATCAGCAGGATCTGGCGAACAGGGTGTGAGAAATGCGGCTCGACTTTGCGGTCCGGCTGATCCATCTGGACAGCTCCCGGCTCATTGTTTTTCTGCGCTCACCCTACTGTTTCGCGCTCAATGTGCCAAGAACTTATGCCACCCCGGCGGCCTCACATGGTCAATTCGCGCACCCGTGCCGACAACCAGTCCAGATCTGCATCCTGAATGCCCAGTTCGATAAGATGCGAGGCCGTGTTGTGCAGGTAATCGGTGTTCGGCCCGCGCCCGCCCACGGCGGTGGAAATGATCTGCGCCTGCTCTTCCATCTCAAGGTGGCAATACTGCACGTGATGCGGATCAATCACATAGGTCACCGCCTCCACGACCCGCCCGTCCTGCAGGGTGATGTCCAGCATCTTCTCAAGATAGGCCGAGGAAATCAGCTCGCGCTCGCGCAGGTATTCCAGCGTCGCAGCCTCATGGCCTTCCTGCACCAAAAGCGCCAGCCCCTGACAATGCGCGCCCTCTTCCGCGTCCAGCGCCAGCACCAGCCCCGGCTTTTCCTCGGTGCCGCGATGGTGGATCGACCGCATACAGAAACTACGATGCCAGCCCGGCAGGGTGGCAATCACCTTCTCGCGGTACTCGAACCCCGGATTCCACAGCAAAGAGCCATATCCGAACACCCACATTGTCATCGCACTGGTCCTCTTGGTTTTTGGGCTTTAAACACCAATCGCGAAACAGGGAAAAGGGCCTGACATGTTCAAAAGACTGTTGTTTGTCATCCTCGTGGTCTCGGGCGCGTGGTTTGCCTACTGGTTTGTCGGCGCATCGGCGGCAAAATCGGGCTTCACCGCATGGTTCGACACCCGCGCCTCCGAAGGCTGGCTGGCCGAGGTCGATGAGATTTCCGTCAAGGGCTTTCCCAACCGCTTCGACACCACCTTCACCAACGTCGCCCTTGCCGACCCCGACACCGGCGTCGCGTGGGAACTGCCCTTCTTTCAGCTCTTCGCCCTCACCTATCGCCCCAACCACCTGATCGCGGCCTGGCCCAACAGCCACACCCTCGCCTTCCCCGACCAGAAGGTCACCGTCGCCAGCACCGACATGAAGGCCTCGCTGGTGCTTGCCGGTGACACCTCTCTGCCGCTTGAGCGCAGCAACCTCGCCATCGAGGGCCTCGCGCTGACCTCAACCGCCGACTGGACCCTCACCGCCGACGCCCTGCGCCTCGCCGCGCACCGTCAGAGCGAGGGCGAAAACACCTATCGCCTTGCCCTCACCGCCGAAGGCCTTGCCCCGCCCGCAGCCCAGACCCTGCCCAAGGCCAAGGGCCTGCCCCGCACCCTCAAGACCGTTCAGGCCGACATCACCGCCGGTTTTGATCGCCCGTGGGATCGCCTTGCCCTCGAACAGGCCCGCCCCCGGCCGACATGGATTGACGTGAAACTGGCCCAGATCACCTGGGGCGATCTCGATCTCAACGCCGCAGGCCGCGTCACCGTCGATCCCGCAGGCATCCCCTCCGGCGACATTACCATCCGCGCCACCAACTGGCGCGAAATCATCGCCCTTGCCCGCGAAACAGAACAGCTGCCCAATGGGGTCCTCGACGGCATTTCGCAGGGCCTCGAACTCCTGTCCGGCATCTCGGGCAATCCCAAGACCCTCGACATCCCGCTCACCTTCAAACGCGGCGCAACATGGCTGGGTCCGGTCCCCATCGGCCCCGCTCCGCAACTGGTGATCCGCTAAAAACAAAGCCCCGGACGTGCGCCGGGGCTTTCACGTTTCGCACCTTAGCGGCAATAGGGCCCGCCCCTGTGCTTGGCGATGTCGAAATGGAAATGATCCTTGTGATAGCGGTCCGAATTCGGACCCAGCACCGTGCCGAACGGCCCACAGGCCCGCCGGTGCATATCCTTGAGAATACGGCCCTTTTTGCCATTCCCCCAATCATGCAGAACGGAAATGTGATCCCCGTTCTTCAGGTCAAACCCCGACAGGTCGATCGCGCGCCCCTTGCCATGTTCGGAGATCTTCGCGCCCTTCTTATGGTTCCGCGTCCGGCAGCTATAGCCCGCCGCCACCTTCAACTCGACCACCCCGCCGCCATAGCGTTTGACCGACCGCTTCATGCCGCCTTCCACCCACTTCTTGAGGGCATAGGCCGTGTCGCATTCCATCACCGCAGGCCGGCTCAGCGGAATACCCGACACCGAATAAAGCTTGATCGCCCCGCGCCGGATGCCACAGCCCTGCAATTTCCCCGGCACATGGCCCACCTCGGTGCCTTGCAAATCGCGGTCACGGCACACCTTGCCCACTGCCGAAGGCACCTCGCGCGCCGTCCGGTTCACCACCGGCGGCACCACGCTCACCTTCTGCCCAAGACTGCGCGGTCGCAACAGGGGCCGCAGCGACGTCTCCGGCGCAAGGCTTGGCAGGGCAATGGGGAACACATCTTCACGGATCACCGGCCGCAGAGACTCACGCGGCGCTTCGGCAACCGCGGTCCCGGCCAGCATCAGGGCGACTATGGCCGCCCGCGCCCTCACGGTTTCGGTGCCTCGCGGCCAAAGTTCGGCGCGTCCGTGTCCTGACCGGCCTCGATGATGCTACGCCGCACCGCCCGCGTCTTGGTGAAATAGTCGTGCAGGTGATCGCCGTCTTCCATCCGGATCGCCCGCTGCAACACGAACAGCTCTTCGGTAAAGCGGCCCAGAATATCCAGCGTCGCTTCTTTGTTGTTCAGGAACACATCGCGCCACATGGTCGGATCAGACGCGGCAATCCGCGTGAAATCCCGAAAACCTGCCGCCGAATACTTGATGACCTCGCTCTCGGTCACACGGCGCAGGTGATCGGCCACCCCCACCATCGTATAGGCAATCGCGTGCGGCACATGCGATGTCACCGCCAGAACAAGATCATGGTGGTCGGCGTCCATCTCGTCGACATTCGCCCCCATGCCTTCCCAAAGCGTACGCACCTTGGCAATCGCCTCCGGGTCCGTGTCCTCGGCCCCCGGCACGATGATGCACCAGCGATTGTCGTAAAGTTCGGCAAACCCCGCTTCCGGCCCCGAATGCTCGGTGCCCGCCAACGGGTGCGCGGGAACGAAATGCACACCCTCGGGCAGATGCGGGGCCACGGCATTGATCACCGCCCGCTTGACCGATCCCACGTCCGACACACAGGCCCCGGCTTTCAGAACCGGAGCGATTTCTTCCGCCACACGCCCCATCGCGCCGACAGGCACACAGAGCACCACAAGGTCGGCCCCTTCGGCCGCCTCGGCCGCACTGTCGCATACCCGGTCACACAGCCCGATCCGACGCGCCGTCTCGCGCGTCGCTTCCGAGCGCGCATATCCTGTTACCTCACCGGCCAGCCCGCCGCGCTTGATCGCCCAGAACATGGACGATGCGATCAGGCCAAGCCCGATCAGGGCGACGCGCTCATAGACCGGTGCGGTCATGCGGTATCTCCCTTGAACTGGCCAATCGCATGGGCCACCCGCCGACAGCTCGGCTCGTCCCCCACAGTGATCCGCAGACAGTTCGGCAGGCCATACCCCGTCACGCGGCGCACGATAAGGCCCTGGGATTTCAGGTATTCATCACAGGCTTCCGCCTCGTCCTGGCTGGCAAACCGCGCCAGGATAAAGTTGGCGGTCGACGTATCCGACGGCACGCCATGCTCGGCCAATGCCTCGGCCAGCCAGGCCCGCAGCCGCGAATTGTCCGCACGGCACTTCGCAACCCAGTCCTGATCGCGCACCGCCGCTTCACCCACGGCAAGCTGCACGGTCGACAGGTTGAACGGCTGGCGCACACGGTTCAGCACGTCGATGATCTCTTTCGGCCCGTAACCCCAGCCGATCCGCAGCCCGCCAAGGCCATAGATCTTCGAGAACGTCCGCGTCATGATCACGTTATCCCGCGCTTCGACCAGCGCCGCACCGCCATCATGGCCTTCCACGTATTCCGTATATGCCCCGTCGTGCACAAGGATCGCGCCCTCGGGCAGACCATCGGCAAGACGCGCAACCTCGTTGCCACCGATCATCGTGCCGGTCGGGTTGCCCGGGTTGGCAATGAACACGATCTTGGTTTTCTCGGTACAGGCCGCAAGGATCGCATCCACATCCACCGTGCGCTCGCGCTCCGGCACCACGACCGGGGTCGCCCCCACCATCTTGGCAAGGATCGGGTACATCGAGAACCCGTGCTCGGTATAGATCACCTCGTCGCCGACACCGGCATAGGCATGGGCCACGAATTGCAGCACCTCGTCCGAGCCCTGACCACAGATGATCCGCTCGGCGTCCAGACCGTGCACCTCGGCAATCGCCGCCCGCAGCTCGGCATGATCCGTCGAGGGGTAACGATGCAGGCCATGACCCGCCTTCGCCACCGCCGCCTTGACAGCGTCCGAGGTCCCGAACGGGTTTTCGTTCGAGGACAGTTTGACGACATCCGACACACCTTCCACGGTGGCCTTCCCGCCGACGTAAAGCTCGATATCCATGATGCCGGGTTGCGGCGTGATACGTGTCATGAACCGGGTCTCCTCTACCGTCCCGAACTCTTATCCTCGCCCCTTCGGATTGGAAAGCTTCTAGAACAGCTTTAAGGCGAGGTGCGTGATTGTGGCCACGCCGTCCGACGAACTAGCGCAATTCGCGCCAAACACCCGCCCGAAAACGTCTTTTTCTACAAGAAAAAGCCGCCCTGCGACAGGGCGGCCCGCAAAATCGAAATCCGGCCGCGCCTACTTCTTCGCCTGCGCCGTCAACCAGTCCATCAACGCCATCAGAACACCCGACACGACAAACACCATGTGGATCACCACCAGCCAGTACAGCTCGTCCTGCGCCAACTCCTTGCCCTTGCCCAGCTCCATGAACCGCTTCAGCAGGTGAATGGCCGAAATCGCCACGATCGAGGCGATCAGCTTCATCTTCAGCCCCGAGAAATTCACCGTCCCCATCCAGCCCAATCGCTCTTCGGCCGCCGCCACGTCCATCTTCGAGACAAAGCTCTCGTAACCGGAAAACAGCACGATCAGGAGGAGATTGCCCGCCAGCGTCAGGTCGATCAGCGTCAACACCACGAGGATCACCTTGTCCGCCCCCATCGACGGCAACATCGGCAGGTATAGCAACAATTCGTGAACGAAAACAAAGACCAGCATCGCCAACGCCACCACGAGGCCAAAGTACATCGGCGCCATCAGCCAGCGCGAGGCAAACAGCCCCTTTTCGAAATTCTGCTCGATCTTGCCCGCCATCGGTGCCCTCATACATCCTGTCTGCGGGCACTGAATAGAAAACCACCGGCCAAGGTGCAACGCCCCGAATGCCGCAGGAGCCAAACTGGCCCTCAGACGAAGGCGCGCTCGTTTTTCATGTGGCGCAGGAAGAACCGGTTCAGGCGCTTGTTCTGAAGGATCGGACGCGCGGGTTCCACGTATTCCTCCTCCAGTTCCGGGAACAGGGTCAGCACCTCTTCCACCGCTTCCGGCCCCATCGCCTCGGCCGCGCCCGGGCCTACCAACAGGGTCTCGCTCGGGGCGCCTTCGGCATAGATGATCTCGTGCCGCTCGGTCATCAGATGATAATAGCTCACGGGCCGCAAGGACGGCTCCTCGTTGACCCCCGGCAACTGCAACAGTTTCACCGCCGGTACCAGGATCTCCTCGATCCCGAACATGCGGCGCGCAATCTTCGAACGCAGCAGCATCCGGTGCTGACGAGACACCAAGAGATCCCGCATCGGGGCATTGTCCCCAAGCGTCCCCTGCTTGATCCGGATCGGGGCCAGCTTGCCCCGCGCAATCGCCTTGGAATGGTTGATCCAGCGCACCGCCTGGAACCCGTTGTCCCGGGTCAGCACCATGTCCCCCGCCTTGACCTCTTCGATCGGGCGTTCGCCCTTGGCGGTCATGATCCGGGTGCCCTTTACATAGCAGGTCACATAGTCCCAGGTTTCCCGGCTGCCTGTCATGCCGGAATAGTTGTTGCCCGCAAGGCTATCGAGGCTGATCGACCGGATCGCCGCCGCCTCCATGGCCGCCATGTCGGTATTGGCCGAAAACTCGGGCGCCCAATAGGTGTTGCCGCTGGTGTCCTGGAACACCACCGCCGTGATCGTCGCCGTGGTGCCGTCAATATAGGTGATCGTCGCATTGAAGACGGCGGTCGAGTCAAAGGTCTGCTCGGCCCCGCCATCAATGGTAAAGGTCTCGCTGGGTGAATTGTTCTGGTTGTAGGCCGTAGAGGTGCCACCGCCGAACCCGGTCGAGCCCATGGCAAAGGTCACCGCGTCGTTGACAAGCGCATCCCCCGCCGCACCAAACGTCGTCCCCACAAGGGCCGAGGCGTTCTCGGCCTGGGTATTCCCTTCAACCGTATCCATGTCGGCCAGATTCCCGAGGGAAAAGACCGTAAACGTTGTTGGCATAACACGTCACCACTCATCACATTCACCACCATCCCCGCAAAACCCACGGGAACGAGGCCGACCCTATTGCGGGCCCGAGTATGAAGATAAGGGGAAAAACGCGCCAAAATTGGACCTAAACCTGCCGGTTTCAGGGTCGTTTGACGGCCTTGAAACGAAAAAACCCGCTGCGATTGCAGCGGGTTTTCGCAATTCTCGGAATGGCGAAGATTAGTTCTTCGCGTAGAATTCGACCACGAGGTTCGGTTCCATCATCACCGGGTACGGAACATCCGACAGGCCCGGGGTGCGAACGAAGGTTGCGGTCATTTTCGAGTGGTCCGCGTCGATGTAGTCAGGAACATCACGCTCGGCCAGTTGGGTCGCTTCGATCAGAACAGCCAGTTGCTTCGACTTGTCGCGAACTTCGATCACGTCACCTTCTTTAACGCGGTAGGACGGGATGTTCACTTTCTTGCCGTTCACTTTCACGTGGCCGTGGTTCACGAACTGACGGGCTGCGAAAACGGTGGCAACGAACTTGGCGCGGTAAACAACGGCGTCCAGACGGCGCTCCAGCAGACCGATCAGGTTTTCACCGGTGTCGCCTTTTACACGCTCGGCTTCGGCATAGATGCGGCGGAACGACTTCTCGGTCATGTCGCCGTAGTAACCTTTCAGCTTCTGCTTGGCGCGCAGCTGCAGACCGAAGTCCGACAGTTTGCCCTTGCGGCGCTGACCGTGCTGGCCGGGGCCATATTCACGACGGTTGAACGGGGATTTCGCGCGGCCCCAGATGTTTTCGCCCATGCGGCGATCGATTTTGTACTTGGCAGACGTGCGTTTGGTCACGGCTGATCTCCTTCGTTATGGTCGAGGCCCGATAAGGCCACTATGAAGGGCGTTGTCCTCTTGGGTCTCCCCATGACAGGCATCCCCTTGCGGGGGCCACCAACACCAATGAAGCCGCGCGTATACACGAGTAATTGGGGGAGTCAAGCGCGGCCACCTGCAAAAGTGACAGCCTCCGGTCTTTCCTGATCAACCTGATCGGACAGACGCGGGCTCAAGTCTAAACAGACTCTGAACCATGCGGGCGCTTTCGTCAATGAAACCCTGCCCCACCGCACGCGCAACACCACCGTGCGCCCCTATCGTCTTTGTTAGGCAACCGCGCGTGGCGTGAACCGCGCCAGTCCGCGCGGGTCCACCTCCGCAATACCGACGTAATACCGACGTAATACCTACGTCCGTTTTCGCGCCTCCCATCGCCTTAACCCAAAAGAACCCCGCCGTTGCAGGGGCGGGGTCAAGGTCTTGGGTAAGGGCCTGCTGGATCAGGCCGCTTCGTGCATCAGGATGGCCGCTTCGCTCTGGCTCAGATTGCGGCGGGCATAGGGGCCATAGCTGTTCAGGTCGTATTCCAGCTCTGGCAACATCCGCAAAAGGCGCTTGCGGTCAGTGTTCTCAAGCGAGGTCAGCGCCGCATTGGCCGGATGATAGCTTTCGGTCTCCACCCCGTTGGCCCACAGGACCTGATGGCGCGGCAACAAAAGGTGGACATAGGTGATCTCGCGCTTGGTGTAATCCACCGCGATTGTGTCGCCGTTTATCAGCTCGCGTGCCTCGACCAGAACCTCGGGCGTGTTGAACAGCGCCTGCGCCGCAGGCCCCTGCACCAGCATCCGGTGTTCCGGTGACACCACCAGCTCCTGTTCCGGCCGCTCGACGCCAAAGGCCCCCATGCGGATACGGATCGGGCGCAGCTTGGGCATCGCGAAAAGCCTTGCCCCGCTCATCCTGCGGCTGCCGATCCAGCAGATTTCTTCGGCCCCGTTGTCCTTGGTCTGCACAAGGTCACCCTCGCGCAGTTCTTCAACGCGGCGCGGCCCGTCCGGTGTCTGGATCATCGTGCCGGGTGTGAAACAGATGACGCCCCCGTCGGAGGCCGCCATAGGGTTGCGATCCGGGAATTCGATCGTGTTGTGAACCACCCAAAGGTCACTGTTGCGCGGTGGCAATTCATCGAGGAACATCAGCAAGGGCGCGCTGCCCTCGACCTCGATCACTGTCACCGTGAAACTCTGGGTGCCGTTGCTCACGACAAAACCGCCCTCGAGAAGTGGTTCATCCACCTCGATCTCGGTCAGCTGTGTCGTGTTCTTGACTGCCGCGCCCACCAGCCGGCGCACCATACGTGCCGCCCGCTTGCGGAGATTTGCCTCGCCGTCCGCCTGGTCCAGTCGCAATAGCTCGGTGGGTCCGTCCACACGGACCGGCTCCCCATGCCATGACCACACCGCGCCCGTTTCAAGCGCCTGCACCGATGCAGCCCCAACACCGTCTATTTTCGTTTGTGACCAGGAGATGACGAACGTGCCACAAAAGCCCGTTCTCATTGCCTGATGCCTGCCTTGGTTCTTTTTTATTAACCAAAGGTTAACAGAGGCGAATCACCAAGAAAAGACAAATCTTGTCCCTGAGTCAAAATCACTCAGAACTCGATGTTGAGATTGATCGCACCGACCACTTGGCCATCCGACTGCCCGACAAACTCCTTGCCCAGCCAGGTCACGCCATAAAACACGGAATGCTTCTCGCCTTGCCAGTGGACTCCGGCCCTTACACGGTCGCGGGTATCGGTCAGGGTATAGCCGCGGGATTCCGGCAAATAGACACTGTCGAACACCTTCGCCATGTCCGCACCAATCACGAAGCTCGTGCCCGGATCGGAATGACGTAGCGCCCGATAGCGGTGCCCGGTCACGCTGTCGCGCACCATCATGTCGCCAAGCCCAACCGATCCAAAGGTCAGATCGAACCCGACCCGTGCATAGCTCTCGGCCCCGGCCTGCATCTCGACAAAGGGGCGCACCCGGCCCGCGCCGAACTCGACCAGGCGACCGTATTCCAGAGACACCTGCGGGCGGAAACTGTTGCCGATCTGGTTGCCCAGCACCGCCGCCGAGGGCGACACCATGCCCAGCGCATCGTGAATGGAAGACTGGAAATCATCCAGATGGGTCTGCGGCCCGATCACCACGAGGTCGGCACCGGCGCGGAACTCGTTCGACCCGCGCTGGAAATGCGTATGCGCGCCAAAGGTCAGCGCCCCGGCATAGGGGCGATCAGTCGGTGACACCGTGGTCAGGTTCGACGGCTGGATGATCTCGCCCGACACCCGCAACTCCAGCAGGTCGCCAAATCCCTGCGGCAGTTCATGTTGCCACTCCGGACCCCAGACAAAACTCGCCACATATGACCCGGTCCGCCAACGGTCTTCGCCGTCCCCGATCAAGTCATTCACGAAAAGACGACCCACGCCCAGATATCCGCGTTCTGCGGTATCCTGCGCAACTGCCGGCGACGCACCAAGCGCCACCGCCATAATGAAGGAGGCGATCCGACCCACTGTTCCTGCCCTTTTTTCTGCTCGTTTTTCCAAGGCTTACCCCTCACACGGCCACGCCGCCAGAAAGGATCACCCGGAAAAGGGGATTTGTTGATGTTCTTTGCCTGTTAAGACTTCTTTAACCCCGAATTAT
This sequence comes from Pelagimonas sp. KU-00592-HH, assembly GCF_040369695.1. NCBI lineage: Bacteria > Pseudomonadati > Pseudomonadota > Alphaproteobacteria > Rhodobacterales > Roseobacteraceae > Pelagimonas > Pelagimonas sp. KU-00592-HH. The sequence continues at coordinate 225,470 of NZ_BAABWM010000002.1, forward strand.
GGCAAAACCTAGAAATTTGCGCAGCACGGCAGGAAGGTACGATGTCTTTCACCTCAACGCGCGCGATTTCAGCGCAACCGGAACCTCTGTCGAAGCCCAAGACCGAGGAAGAAGAGGAACACAAACCCAAGAACCGTCTGCCCCCCTGCAACGGCGTGAATAGCTGTCCCCGCTTCCTCAAATGCTTCCGCAAAATGAAGCCTTTGGAGGCCTAAAAACTTAAAGGTGTTGGAAAAGCTCATTCCCAATCCGGCGGGCACCCAATGAAACGCCTCTAGGCAATTGTAGCTTCCTTCCAAGGTCTGAAGATACGCCGTGAATACTCCGCTAGGGGCAACAACTGTAGTGAGAAGCAACTTTAACGGCTTCTCAATCGATCTACCGTAATCTGAAACCAATCCAAACAATCGATAGGGAACTCTCTGCCAGTAGCTTCCAATTTTTCCAGCAAAGTGCATCTCTCGACGAAAGAAGAAATGCTCGTCCTCCGGCAGCCCTTGCTTGGAAACAACATGCCGAATTTTCCCACAAATCTCTTTAGCTTCACTTGGGTCTTGAGAGCTCTCGTATGGCCAACAGTTTTCATCGGCAGAGAACAACGTTAGGTCATTCATTACAGTGCCAATTAGGATAGGATAAGACCTCTCAAACACTGCACCTCTAAAACTCGTTGGGTACTGAAAGAAGGCGTTAGAGAAATCTACTCTGACCTCCTTCACCTTCTCTATTTCTTCGGGGCTTTCACTCGCCTTTCCATGTGAGAAAGTCGCATTGCTAAAAAACACTGAATCTTCGAACCGGCTTGAACCAAAATCGGCGTCCCCCAAAAAGCTGACCTTATTGAACCACGCCGTTTTGCTGAACTGAGCCGAAATGAACTGAGCGTACAAATGAAATTCAGCTCCATCAAAGTGAGCCATTCCATTGAATTTTGCTCTAATGAACTGACCAAATAAATTAAATTTACAGTTCCAAAAAATTGCGGTGCCTTGAAATTCTGAATCGCCAAAAGACGCATCCATATTGAACACCGAATTTCGGCAATCTACTTTTTCCGCGAACGAACAACTGTCCATCCGGGTGAGGCCATCAATAGTGCAGTCCGAGACCCTCAAGCCCCTTTCAAAGGTGCCATGCGTCAGCTCGAAATTCTCTTTCATCCGACAACGGTTAAATAAAACTTCTCCGCGAAAGTAACTGAACTGCCCAGATACATCGTTCTTGAACCACGCATCCTCAACTATCAAAGCGGAACGAAACTCGCTTGATTGAAGCCCAAGTCGACCGGGAAATGCGAAACCATTCAGACATACGATTTTCGGAAATTCGGTTTTCGACAGACTGATACCCGAGCGAGGCCTAAATGAAATCAGCTTAGCTACCTCTGAAGGTAAGCGTTCTCTAATTGCCTTGTGCCACAACTTTTTCAACCATCGATCATCTTCGTCTGCTGCGCAGAGCTCCGCGACTTCTATCCGACACGTTTTGGCAGCTGCGTTTTTTTCTACGTCAGACAAGTGCTTCCCGACCCAAGCATTCCAAGCTCTGCGGTTCGCTTCATGCAGCCCCCGATCAAAGAAATCCGTTTGCTCCCCATACAACGTCATCAACACGTACCAGGGGTTCTCGTTTGCGGGCTTCAAATCCGTCATCGCCGTCTCGTCATCTGAAATCTTGGCCTTTACTCTACCCATCGTTGCGCTGCGTGCAATTCACCCAATCCATTTCCCCAATTCCCAAACGCCCGCCGATCCCCTATATCCGCGCGCATGACCAGCAATCCGCCAGATCTTCGCCCCGACCTCGCCAATGCCCGCATTGCACAGGAAACCGCCCGTCCCGGCCAGCCGACCATCGGCATGGTTTCGCTGGGCTGTCCCAAGGCGCTGGTCGACAGCGAGCGCATCCTGACCCGCCTGCGGGCCGAGGGCTATGGCATCTCGCCCGACTATTCCGGTGCCGATGCGGTTATCGTGAACACCTGCGGTTTTCTCGACAGCGCCAAGGCCGAAAGCCTCGAGGCGATTGGCGAGGCGATCCAGGAGAACGGCAAGGTCATCGTCACCGGCTGTCTCGGGGCCGAGCCGGAATATATCACCGGTGCCCATCCCAAGGTTCTCGCCGTGACCGGCCCGCACCAGTACGAACAGGTGCTGGATGCGGTGCATGGCGCGGTGCCGCCCGACCCTGATCCCTTTGTCGATCTGCTGCCCGCCACCGGCGTCTCGCTTACGCCGCGCCACTTCAGCTATCTGAAGATCTCCGAGGGCTGCAACCACGCCTGCAAGTTCTGCATCATCCCAGACATGCGCGGCAAACTCGCCTCGCGTCCCGTCCACGCCATCCTGCGCGAGGCCGAGAAGCTGGTCGACAACGGCGTGCGCGAACTCCTGGTGATCAGCCAGGACACCTCGGCCTACGGACTTGACCGCAAGTATTCCAGCCACCCGTGGAAAGACCGCGAAGTGCGCAGCCACATCACCGACCTCGCCCGCGAATTGGGCCAGCTTGGCACGCCCAGGGACCTCTGGGTGCGCCTGCACTATGTCTATCCCTACCCGCATGTCCGCGATCTGATCCCGCTGATGGCAGATCCCGACACCGCGCTGCTGCCCTATCTCGACATCCCGTTCCAGCACAGCCACCCGGACACGCTCAAACGCATGGCCCGCCCGGCCGCCGGTGCCAAGACGCTGGACGAAATCGCCAAGTGGCGCGAGACCTGCCCCGACATCACCCTGCGTTCGACCTTTATCGTCGGCTATCCGGGCGAGACCGAGGCCGAGTTCCAGCACCTGCTTGACTGGATGGACGAAGCCCAACTGGATCGCGTGGGCTGTTTCAAATACGAAAACGTCGACGGCGCGCGTTCGAACGCCCTGCCGGATCACGTGGCCGAAGAGGTCAAACAGGAGCGCTGGGAGCGTTTCATGGAAAAGGCGCAGGCGATTTCCGAGGCCAAGCTTCAGGCCAAGGTCGGCCAGACCATGGACGTGATCGTCGATGACATCGATGAAGACGGCATCGCCACCTGCCGCACCAAGGCCGATGCTCCGGAGATCGACGGCAACCTGTTCATCGACGAGGGCACGGATGGCCTCAGCGTCGGCGACATCGTCACGGTCGAGGTGGACGAAGCCGGGGAATACGATCTCTGGGGCGCCCTGCGCCGCTAACGTCAGAGGCAACGCCCCGCGTGTCGGCCCGACACGCCAAGCCCGACCTCCCCCACGGGAGGGCTTGTTGCAACCTCACGCCAAACAATCCAGGCCGCGTGCTTTGAACCGCCGCGACCGACACAGAGCGCCTCATCGCCCAACCGAGGTCGGGCTTGCCGCATCGTGCCTATTAGAGGACACTCTTGCCACTCTGCGACAAGCAACCCGCCATCCTTTGCCCTGCCCGGCAAAGCCGGGCCGCGCCGACCCGCCCCCATGGGGCGGCGCGATGCGCCACCCCGCGGGTCTTTGCGGCCCTCTGGCCTAACACCCTCTTGACCTCCCCCGCCCCCGCACCAGATGGTCGGGCAGATCACAACGGACCCGCCCATGCCCCCCCAAACCCGCGTTCTCTACAACTCTGAGTGCCCGATCTGCGATGCCGAAATCTGCCACTATGCGCGCTATACCGAAAAGCGTGACCTGCCGGTGCGCTATGACGCGCTGAACTCGGATGCGAGAGAGAGCTGGGGCATTGATCCCGACACCGCCGCCCGGCGTCTGCACGTGCTGCACGATGGCCAGCTTTATGACGGCATTCCGGCCTTCCGCATCCTCTGGGCGCAGATGCCGCGCTATCGCTGGCTGGCGTGGCTGACCGGCCTGCCCCTGCTGCGCCCGCTCGCCACCCTCACCTATGACCACGTGCTGGCCCCGTGGCTCTATCGCCGCCACCTCAAGCGCATGTCCCGCGGCTGATCCAGCGCTGGCCGGTTTTCCCACCGCTCCCCTTGACCGACCGCAAAACCATGCCACCCTCTTCCTGACAGCCAACCGTTCAGGAGAGCCAGCCATGACCGACACCCCCAACATTTCCCAACGCGCCCCCTTCCCCGTCGAGGTTCAGGAGGGCAAATCCTATTTCTGGTGTGCCTGCGGCATGTCCAAGCGCCAGCCCTTCTGCGACGGCAGCCACAAGGGGACCTCTTTCGAGCCTGTCAAATTCACCGCCGAAGCCGACAAGAAGGTGTTCTTCTGCGGCTGCAAGCATTCCGGAAAAGGCGCGTTGTGTGACGGAACCCATTCGCGGATGGATTAACCTTTCGGTCATCAAATCGGCGAGGATTCACGGAAAATTAGCGGAGTCCGCGCAGGCGCACCTCCGCGATACCGCTGGAATACCGACGCAATACCGACGTGCTAAATCAGCCCCCAGATCACCACGATCCAGGCCACCCCGACCGCCAGCGCCGCCACGGCGACACCGGCGCTGCCCGCGTCCTTGGCCTGTTTCGCGAGGGGGTGCTGGTCTTCGGAAATATAATCTACGGCCCGTTCGATCGCCGTGTTGATCAGCTCTGCCGCCAGCACCAGAACGCCCAGCGACAGGATCAGCGCCCGCTCGGAAACCTCCAGTGGCAGATAGAGGGCCAAACCACCCGACACCAGGTTGGCCCAGACCCAACTGCGAAACGAATGCTCGTTGCGCCAGGCATCCCGCCATCCGGCAAGACTCCAGACAACGCGCCACTTCAGACGTTTCAGAAAATACAGCATGGCCCCTCCGTGTTCGCAGTCTGAACCGGAAAAGCCATGCAATCAATAGAGGTTAGCCGGATCAACCTTCGGCAAGACGCCCCAGGAGATCCTTGTTCAGGCAATAATCCGGCGCTTCTTCGGCGCTGGCGTGTTCCGCCTGCCAACCCTTGCACTCGCCCACGCTACGGCAATGGGTGCAGGTCATCACCGCACCGCGGTACTGGCGCGCCAACTCCGGGTTGTCGGCCAGCTTCTCACTCCAGTCGACGCCCACTTTCTGGGACATCTTGCCCATCAGGTCGGAATGGTCGTCGATTTTCTTGAACAGGTTCATCCTGCGTCCTCCTTCAGGCCCTGCGGGCTTCGTCTTTCAATGAATGAAACAGTTGTGCGTGTACGCAGCACTCGGGCGCCGCCTCAGCATGTCCGCCCTGCTGCCCCAACCAATGCTCGCAGGCCGCCACATGATGGCACTGCCGGCACCGCGTCACGAGATCGGCATAGCCCTTCTGCGACAGACGCCCGTCCGCCATTGCTTCGCTCAGGGACAGACCAAGCACCCGTGCCATGCTGCGGGTCATCCAGAAATGCCGTGCCGGATCGCCTAGCGGTTGGATCTTGCTCATTGCTCCAACTCCTCCAAAGCAGATTTGAGCGCCATGAAACGGTTTTGGTTCACACAGGCTTTCGGCGCCTTGGGCACCGACGTGCGTTCATGGAGGTTGAGCCAGCGTTTACAGCCCTTGGTCCAGTCACAGCCACGGCATTCCAGAACCATCTCGGCCCAGTCTTCCTGGCTGAGCTCGGCCTTTTCCATCGCGGCTACAAGATCGGTATCGGTGGCCTTGGCCATTCGCTGGGCCAGCCAGAAATGTGAATTGGTTTCTCCAAGGGGTTTCAAGCGCTTACCTCCTTCAGATCGGCCAGAAGATTGGCATTGCAGCAATAAACCGGCGGCGCATCGGCGCGCGCTTCGTCACGGTTCAGCCAGTGGGCGCAATCTTCGGGATTGGAACAGTTGGTGCAACGCATCACCATCTCGGCGATGTCATCAAAGGCCAGACGCCCGGACAGTGCGGCGTCTTCCAGATCGATACCCAAACGCGTCGCGGTCCGATCAACAAGATCGGCATGTCGCTTGAGGTCGGCACGGTCCGGCATGGGGTCCTCCACAGGTTGCACAAGGAGAACCCTATCACGGGGTTTGATTTGCCCCTTTGACTTGCGTCAACCCAAAGGACAAAGCGGGTTGACCTGCATCAACCGGCGCGTTCTTCCAGATAGGCACGGACACAGTCCTGCACGCGCCGAAACCGGTCTCCGCCCAGTTTCACGCCGCCATACCAGCGGGTCACGACCACGATGTGATCTTTCAGGCCCTCGCGTTCCAGCATACGCAGAATCACCATACCCGCCCCGCTTTCGCCGTCATCGCCCTTGAGAGGTGTGCCATCCGACAGCAGCACCGCCCAGGTGTTATGCGTGGCCTTGGCGAACTTGCGCTCCTTCTTGAGCACCTTCAAAAAGGCATCGACCTCCTTGCGATCTGCAACCGGGCCTCCGGACACCGCGTATTTCGATCCCCGGTCGGAGACGACATTGGTGATCTGCAACATGGTCGTCAAAGTGATTTGGCGGTCTCGCGCACGGTCTTAATACGCTCCTGATTGGGCGGGTGAGAGCCAAGGAAACGATCACCGGGATCTGGGATACGGTTGAAATACTCGGCCCCTTTCACGGGATCATAGCCTGCCTTGTGCGTAATCACTGTGCCCAGACGATCCGCTTCCAGTTCGTACTTTTTCGAATAGCTGCGTCCACCGACAGAGGCCCCGATATCAACTGCGGCATCCACACCGCTGGACCCGGCACCGGCAAGGGTTGCCAGGACACCGACAATCACAGCGCCGGCAATCGCATTGCTGGTCGATTGCTGGATATGGCCCTCGATATGGTGCGCCGCCTCATGGCCCATCACGAAGGCCAGTTCATCGTCGTTCTTGGCATTGGAAATCAGCGCCGCCGTGAAGGTGATATGCGGCCGCCCTGACTTGTAGCTCTGAAAGGCGTTCGGTGGGGCGTTGCGATCCTTGTGGACAGAGATGGCAAAGTCGCAGTTCGTTCCCTTGGTCAGCGCCTTGCATTCCCGTTCCGCAATCGGCTCCAGCCGCCGCTTGATCGGCGCAAGACGCGCCGTGGCCTGTTCAACCGACAGGCGGGACACAACCTGTTCGGGCTTAGGCTTGGATGTCGGCTCGGGGTCGGTCGTCGTGGTGCAGGCACCTGCAACAACAAGCGAAGTCACTGCCATCAGGGGAAAAAAACGCATGGTTACTCCGGCGGAACAAAATATCGCGGGAACTTTAATCTCTCTGCCCGAACTCTGCCACCCCGCAAAACGCCCCCTGGCAAAATTCCTTCGAAGCCCCTTGCCTTGTCCTCTGCATGGTCTAGGCTGAAGACATGTTTAGCATCGAGCACGAATTCGACGCCACGGTTGTCACACTCATCGACGAGGGGTCTGCCCCCCTGTCAGAGGATGTCACGATCAACCTTTTCGAGGATTGCATCACGGTCGAGCAATACGACCCGCGCACTGACAGGGTCGAGAAGATCACCCTGTCCATTCACCAGGCCGAGGAACTGGCGGCGGCCCTGGATCTTCCCGAAGGTGTGTACAAGCTGCAGAAACCCGGATCAGACTAGACCCGGATCACGCCTCCAGCCGAAACACCTTGTCCCGCGAGGTCTGTCCCCGCACAAGTGTGAGGCGCGTCTTTGCCACGCCCAACGCCTTGGCCAGCAGCTTCTGCACAGCGGCATTCGCCTTGCCACCTTCGGGGACCGTGGTGACATAGACCCGGACCTGCCCGCCCTCGACCTTGACCATGTTGCGCGAGGCCTTGGGCGTGACCCGCACGGCAATTTCCGCGCCAGGTACGGCTAGGGTTTCAAGGTCATCGGGCATCCGGCTTTTCCTGCGTTGGAGATGTGTCGACCCTAGTTCAGGCCGGACGGTTTCGGAAGGCTCTCGCAATTTCTTTCGCCTTCGGCGAGAGTATTTTTGGTGCATTGAAGAGCGGGGAGGCAACAGGCATGACAACTGGTTTTTTCTGGGACGAGCGGTGTTTCTGGCATTCGGGCGGGAACTATGCCCTCACCCTGCCGGTGGGCGACTTCGTACAGCCTCTGGCTGCGGGTGGGTTGCCGGAAAGCCCCGAGACCAAGCCCGCCTGAAAAACCTGCTGGATGTGAGCGGGCTGGCGCAGGAGCTGGACATGCGTTCTGCGCCGGAAGCCAGCTACGACGATCTCGCGCGGGTGCATCCGGCCGACTATCTGGAGCGGTTCAGGGCCATGTCGGATGCTGGCGGCGGCGAATTGGGTCTGCGCACGCCCTTTGGCAAAGGCGGCTACGAGGCCGCGGCCCTGTCGGCAGGATTGTCGAAACAGGCGGTTTTCTCGGTTCTGCAGGGTGAGTTGAGCAACGCCTATGCGCTTTCCCGTCCGCCCGGCCACCATTGCCTGCCGGACTGGCCGAACGGGTTTTGCCTTCTGGCCAATATTGCGATCGCCATCGAGGCTGCGAAAGCAGAAGGCCTCGCACATCGCGTGGCCGTGATCGATTGGGACGTCCACCACGGCAATGGCACCGAAGCGATATTTTATGAGCGCGAAGATGTGCTGACGATCTCGCTGCATCAGGCCCGCAACTATCCGCTGGATACCGGTGACATCGAAGATCGCGGGCGCGGGGCCGGGCTTGGCGCCAACATCAATATCCCCCTGCCCCCCGGTGCCGGTCACACCGCCTATATCCGCGCGATGGACCAGATCGTCCTGCCCGCGCTTGCGGCCCATAAGCCCGACCTGATCATCGTGGCCTGCGGCTATGACGCCGCCGCCTTTGATCCGCTCTCGCGTATGCTGGCCACGGCCGAGACTTTCCTCATCATGACAAGGCAGGTGCTGGACGCCGCGAAACAGCTTTGCAAGGGGCGGCTGGTTCTGGTGCACGAGGGCGGGTATTCAGAGGCCTACGTGCCCTTTTGCGGCCATGCCGTGATGGAGGAACTGTCGGGGTCAGACATCCATGTCCCCGACCCGATGGCCGAAACCCTGAATACCCGCCAGCCCGACGCCCGCTTTGATGCCTTCGTCGACGCCCAGATCGCGGAAATGGCGGAATTCTTTGCCAATCCCCCTGCAGGCGGTTGAAAACCGGGGCGATACCAACGACATCTGGCTCAATTCTTGAAGGAACAGGACCAAGATAATGCCGACCCCGAACCCGCAGGCGCTCGAATTTCTGCTGAGCCGCCGCTCCCGCCCTGCCAAGACCCTGACCACCCCGGTGCCCGACCGCGACGCGCTGGAACCGATCCTGCGCGCCGCCCTGCGCAGCCCCGATCACGGCAAGCTCGAGCCGTGGCGGCTGGTGGTGCTCGAAGTCGCGGCCCTGCAACGGTTCGGCGAGATCGCGGGCCAGCGCGGTGCCGCGCTTGGGCTGGACGAGGAAAAGATCGCCAAGGGGCGCAACCAGTTCGACACCGGCAACCTCGCTGTGGCGGTGATCGAAAGCCCGGTCATCGCCGAGAAGGTGCCGGAAATCGAACAGACCTATTCGGCCGGTGCGGTCTGCCTGCAACTGCTGAACGCCGCGCTCGCCGCCGGATGGGGCGCGAACTGGCTGTCCGGCTGGCCCTCGCATGATCGCGGATTCCTCGAAGAGGCACTGCACCTTGCCCCCCACGAACGCCTTGCCGGCTTCATCCACATCGGCACCGAAAAAGCCGCGCCCCCGGAACGCCCGCGCCCGGATATGGAGGCCAAGGTGACATGGCTCTCCAAGTAATCCTGTCGTCCTTTTCCTCGGCCCTCGGACAGGTCGGGGATACGCGCTTTCGCCGTGTTCTGTTCAAGGGGCTTGGCCTGACCATCGCCCTTTTGGTCGGGGCAACCTTCCTGCTGCAATGGTTCCTTGGCTACCTTGTTGGCGATACCGTCACCCTGCCCTTCTTTGGCGAAGTCGGCTGGATCGACGATGCGCTCGGCTGGTCGGTGCTTCTGGTCGCGCCGATTGCCTCGGTGTTCCTGATGGTTCCCGTGGCCTCGGCCTTTACCTCGATGTTCCTGGATGAGGTCGCCGACGCGGTCGAGGATCGCCACTATGGCCACCTGCCCCCTGCCAAGGCCATTGCGATGTCCGAGGCCGTGAAGGACACGCTGTCCTTCCTCGGTGTTCTGATCGCGGCAAACCTCGTGGCGCTGGTGCTCTACCTGTTCCTGTCGCCGCTTGCCCCCTTCATCTTCTGGGGGCTGAACGGCTTTCTTCTGGGGCGGGAATATTTCCAACTGGCCGCGATGCGCCGCCTCGGGCGTGAGGGGGCCAAGCAACTGCGCCGCCGCCACATGGCAACGATCTGGATTGCCGGCACGCTGATGGCGATCCCCCTGACGGTACCGCTCCTGAACCTGATCATCCCGATCCTGGGGGCGGCCACCTTCACACATCTGTTCCACCGACTGGAACAGCGCGGATAGAACAAGAAAGGGCGGCTCTCGGGCCGCCCTTTGCGAAACTGGTGCAATCAGGGCTGTCTACTTTGTAGGTGCGACGCCATGCCAAAACGAAGGACAAGAAGTTACCTTCGGGATTTGCCTGTGAAGAGGTGACGGCTGTACGGAACCAAGTGCGCATTGACAAAACCTTCTCACTGCCAACTATCACGTAATTGGACCTTAAAGGATTTTCCGGTGCCTAGAGCCCCAATCGCAATTGTCGTTTCCCGGTTTGTGGGCATGTCTTGCGCGCTGGCAATATCCTGTGGCTTTCTGCTTGGCGGTTCAGTCGGGGCAGATACATCCGATCCAGTCGAACTGTTTGATGAGGCGTTTCAAGCGAACGCAAATTTCGAAAATCATAGACTAGAGGAAATCGTCTCTAGCCGACCGGAACTGCTACTCGAACGAAACGCAAACGGCCAGACTTTGGTAGATTTTGCTTTTTTCTATCTAAATGACGACTTGGTTAGCCAGACCAACCTCATTTTCCTTAAGCACCTGTTCAAAAACGATTTCTATGGTCAGAGCATCGACCGATCAGAGCACTTTTCCTTAGCTGTGAAAGCGCTGCGCGGAGCCGATGGCCAAATTGGCCGTATTGATCTGCCGGACGACATGATTGTCCATGATGCACGCGAACCCTTCATAGCGCTTCTGTCTGACACGATTTCCGACAGGCTTCAGCAAGCCCCCCTGACGAGCGAAGACAGCCTACAGCTAGTTCTGGATATTTGCGATCCAAAGGCTTTTCACTTGGGGCAAGAGGCTTTCTTTGGCAAGCAACTCACTCAAGCCATCGCAAGCACTTTGGTGCCACAACATAAGAACTTTGTCGAAGTATACGCTCAGAGTGGAACACTGAACGTAAGCTGCGTTGAAGCATTGTCGAACTAACGTCTTGCGCTCAAAGCGGCCATCGCGCCTGGAGTGTTCAAGGGAATGACCGCAAAACGAGCCCCCCGGATCCCCCCCTATACGTCCGGATCACTCGCTCTCGCTGATCGGTGGCAGGCGGTTCATCCAGTCGAAATCGCGCACCGTGATGATTTCCGCGGTGATGATCCAGTACAGGATCACCCACATCACCGCCGCCGCGAGTGTGGTGATCTTCGCTTTGGTCTTGAGGTAATGGTTCTCCGGCGCCCCGGCCTGCGTGCCCGGTGTCACCTCGCCAAGGTCGCCTTGTGTCTCGAGACGGATCGGGATCACGATGAGAAAGGTCATGAACCACAAGACCGCGTACAGCACGAGGGCAGAGGTGATCGACATGGGCGCGCTCCTGTTCTGGTCGCCTTTAAATGAAACACGGGCAGGAGACGATCCCGCCCGCGTGCGACTGCCAATCTAGATCAGACCTGTTCCAGTTCAACCAGGCAGCCGTTGAAATCCTTCGGGTGCAGGAACAGAACCGGCTTGCCGTGGGCACCGATTTTCGGCTCACCCGAGCCAAGCACGCGGGCACCGGTTTCCTTCAGGTGATCGCGCGCCGCGATGATGTCTTCCACCTCATAGCAGACGTGGTGAATGCCACCGGCCGGATTCTTTTCGAGAAAACCGTTGATGGGGCTGTTTTCGCCCAGCGGATAAAGCAGCTCGATCTTGGTGTTGGGCAGTTCGATGAACACCACGGTCACACCGTGATCGGGTTCGTCCTGCGGGTCGCCAACCTTGGCACCCAGCGCGTTGCGATACTGTGCCGAGGCCGCTTCGAGGTCGGGTACGGCGATGGCGACGTGGTTCAGACGTCCGATCATGTCGAGTTTCCTTTCGGTTTCTTAAGCCTGCCGCCCTTATGGGCAAGCGCGCTGTGGGTTGCAAGGGACAGGCCGTCGCGTCACGCTTAACTGTTTGTTAGCCAACTCTGCCTAGCGTCATGTGCATCTGCCATTCTTCCCAAGGAGCCTGCCATGGACGAGTTCGCCACCCTTGCCACGCATCGGATACCGACGGCACAGCGCCCGTTGCTGGGGCTCACCGTGCTTGTCGTAGAGGACAGCCGCTTTGCCTGTGATGCCCTGCGCCTTTTGTGCCTGCGCTCCGGTGCCCGCATCCGGCGCGCGGATTGCATCGCCTCGGCCCGCCGTCATCTTCAGATCTACCTGCCGTCGGTGGCCATCGTCGACATGGGCCTGCCCGATGGCTCCGGTGCCACGCTGATCGAAGAACTCTCCCAGCAGACACCCCGCATCGAAGTGGTGCTGGGCATGTCCGGCGATCCCTTTGCCGAAGATGCGGCCATTGCCGCTGGTGCCGACGGGTTTCTTGCCAAACCGCTCAACAGCCTCGCCGCGTTTCAGGATGCCGTCCTGTCGCGCCTGCCACAAGACCGCCGCCCCTGCGGGCCGCGACCTATCGCCGATGATCCGGTCGTGCCCGATCCCGCGGCCTATCGCGATGATCTCTGCCATGCCGCCGACACGCTTGAGAACAACAACCCCGATGACGTGATCGACTATGTCGCGCAGTTCCTTGCCGGTCTCGCCCTCTCGGCACAGGATCAGCCGCTCCACCGCGCCGCCGAAATCGTCTCGAAGGGGCGTGCCAAAGGAACTGTGTTGAACGCTGATATCTCGCGGCTCACCCAGCTGGTTCAGGATCGCATCGAACGCCAGCCTGCCATCTGACGTCAAAGCGCCGGATCGCGCCCCACCCGCACCAATCGCGTCAGGTCACTCAGGCTTTCACGCTGTTGCCCATCAGAGCCAAAATTCGACGGCGACAACCAGACATCATAGGCCGCCTTCAGGGCCGGCCACTCGGTATCAATCGCTGCGAACCATGCGGTGTCGCGATTGCGCCCCTTGACCACCAGATGCTGGCGGAACACACCCTCATAACTCAGACCCAACCGCTGCGCCGCCCGCCGCGAGGGCGTGTTCAGCGCATCACACTTCCATTCATACCGCCGATAGCCATTCTCGAAGGCCCATTGCATCATCAGAACCATCGCCTCGGTCGCCGCGCGTGTGCCCTGCAACTGTGGTGAGAGATTGATATGCCCGACCTCGATGGAACCGGCATCGGGGTGAATGCGCAGATAGCTTGCCACCCCGCCCCAGGCCCGCGCGTCCTTGTCATAGATCGCATAGAACAGGGGATCGCCTGCCCCCGTGATGCCCTTCATCCACCGATGATAGGCCGCCGCCGAGTGAAATGGACCGTAAGGCATGTAATCCCAGACCGCATCCTGCCCCTCGTAAGCCCGAAACAGCAGCGCCGCATGGGCTTCGGCCTGCAATGGCTCCAGCTGCGTATACTGCCCCTCAAGCACCACACCCTTGGGCGGCGCGGGGGGCGTCCAGTTTTCTACCTTTGGTCCAAGCGGTCTTGGCTCAGTCATGCGCGGGTCTCCCTCGTCGCATGACATTTGCACAAAGGCCCAGCCGCTGCCAAGCCTTTGAGCTTACAACATCATATGCGGGTTATTCCCCATATCGAGACCGGGAAAGATCACCCCTTCCAGCCGCGACTTGGAAATCCCAAAGCTGCCGCGCATCGCCCAGGCTGCCCAGGCCCGCACATCGCCTGTCGGCATCAGGTCCCGCCGATCATAAAGCGCGGCCTCTTCCAGCCCCGGCCACTGGCCATAGACCTTGCCGCCGCGAATGGCGCCGCCTGACAGAACCATCAACCCGCCGGTCCCGTGATCAGTACCCTTGGTGCCGTTTTCCCGCACGGTCCTGCCAAACTCGGTCATGGCCACAACGGTCGTCTTGCCCCAGACCGACGCCCCGACACCCTTGCGCAGGCGCAACAGTACCTCGGAGAGTTGCTCAAGCGGCCGCTTCAAAGTGATTTCCTGACGGGCATGGGTATCCCACCCGCCCAGCGAAAACGTCGCGATCCGCGCATTACCGCGCAGCTGCTCGGCCGCGAAATCCGCGATGCGATGATGCCCCTTGCCCTTGCGCGAAGCCGCCATGTCATTGCCCATGGCCTCCATCATCTGCGCCTCGCTCTCGGCCACGACCGTATCGCCATCCTGCCCCGCCAGCGTCACCGCCTCGCGCATGACCGCCGCCATGGCCGGATCGTCCTGCATGGTCAGCTCCAGCAACCGCAGCCCCTGTTCGCTCAGTGTCACATCCACATCCGGCGACCAATTCGACACCGGCGCATCGCCACTGGTCAGCAGCATATTCTCCTGCCCGATGGTAAAGGTCGTCTGCGCCTCGACGCCCGGAATGCCCTGCAACATCCGGTTCAGCCAGCCATCCCGCTGCGTGCCAGAGGCAAGCGATACCGTGCCCGCCTCAAGCAAATCCTGCCCGTCAAAGTGGCTGCGCTTGTCGCGATAAGGCTGCGAGACCGCATGCACAAAGGCCAGCTCGCCCTTGTTCCACAGACCCATCAGGGGTTTCATCGCGGGATGCAGCCCGAAATAGCCATCCAGATCAAGGGCAGACGCCTGTTGCCCCGCCAGATTGGGCCGCGCACTGGCAAAGGCCGCATCGCCCCATGGCCGGACCGCATCCAAGCCATCCAAACCGCCCCGAAGGATGATCACAACAAGGCGATTGTCCCAGGGTGTCGCGGCAAAACTCATTGGCGTGATCAGCGGACTGGCGGCTGCGGAACAGCCAATCGCCGCACCGCGCATCAGGAACCCGCGTCGTGTCAACTCATGCGTCATGACTTTCCTCCTCACACCTTCTGGAACGCTGGCGACATCAGCACCAGCGCAACGCCTTCACGGCGGTTCTCGGCGGCCTCGGCCGCGAACACCACGCGCTGCGGCGGGGTCGACCCAAGGGCCGCTGCCACGAATTCACGCGGGTCCGGCATCCTGTCGCCCATCATTTCCGGCAAACCCAGCGCCCATTGCATCCGCGCTGCCATACCCTGCGGCGTGATCCATGCCGCGTCTTCCTCGGCCCAGCCATCCGGCCCCCCAGGACGTTGCCAGCGTTGCCCCATGCGCAACAGCGGCCGAAAGATGTGCCGCCCAACACGGGCAGGTTTCCACGCTTCCGCCCGGCGCACCGGCAGGTCCAGCGCCCGCAATGTCGAACTCACAAAGGTGATCGGGCGCTTGAAATTTCCCGCATCCGCCGCCCAGGCCGAAGGATGACTCAGCAGAACCTTATAGACCGCCGTCAGATCCCCGCCCGTGTCCAGATAGGCCCGCGTCATCAGCGTCACCATGTCGGGATCGGGGGTGTCGGATACGAAATGCACGGCGAGCTTCCAGGCAATATGCTGTGCCGTTGCCGGGTGACGCGCCAGATCGCGCAGGGCGGCATGAATGGCCTCGACGCCCCCATCAGGGCCATAGGTTTTTCCCAACACCTCTTCCGCACCGGGCTCAACCACACCCTCAAGGAAAACCGCGCCTTTCAGCGGCGCCCATTTCAACCCGGTCAGCAACTCTGCCAACTGCCTGACATCGGTCTGGGTATAAGGTCCATCCACGCCCAGTGTGTGCAACTCAAGGATTTCCCGCGCCAGGTTTTCATTCAAACCCCGTGCGCCCCCCTTTTTCTGCGCCCGCCGGCTGTTCGGCCCGATAGAGGCGTTCTGATCCAGATAGTGCAGCATAAGGGGATGCACCGAGGCCGCGATCAGCATATCTTCAAAGCGTGCCCCAACATGCGGGCGAATGGCCTCTTCCACGTAAGGCCCCGTCGCCACGTTGATCACCGCCCCCTTGCCCATCGCCGTGAAATGGTCGGCCCAGAAGGCAACCAGCCGCTCGCGAAAGGCGGTCTGCGTCCGCACCCGCCGCAACATGTCCTGACGCAGCCATTTTAGCGCGTCTCGCCGCGTCTGCTCTTTCAGGTCGCGCAAGGCGGCATCTGCTGCCTCGACATCACCCTCTTCGCGCCCGCGGGTAATGCGGCGCAGCCGGATACGCTCGGCCTCGCGCGGGCCAAAACTTTCAAAGGTCTCAATGGGAAAGCGGTCTGCCATCGCGTCGCGCCCCTTGAGACCGGCCAGCATAACGCCGATGCTTTCTGGCGCGGCAATGCGCGGCGACAGGCCATATCCAAACCGCGTTTCCGCCATGACGGGATCAAACACCGTGAAACTCCCTTGCAAAACCGGCGCGACAATCACCGCACCACGACACTCATACGCAGAATACCCCAGCTTCCGTCGGTTTTTGATGACGAAAAGCGCGGATCGCTCCCCCTCGGCCATTCCCCGCCCACGAAAAAGGCCGCCCCAAGCGGGACGGCCTTTCGTTCAAGCTATGTTTGCAAATCAGTCCTGGGGAATGATGCGCAGACCCAGTTCCATCATCTGATCCGAAGACGGATCGGACGGTGCGTTCATCATCAGGTCTTCGGCGCGCTGGTTCATCGGGAACATCATCACTTCGCGAATGTTCTGCTGATCGGCCAGCAGCATCACGATACGGTCGATACCAGCGGCACAGCCACCGTGCGGCGGCGCGCCATAGTGGAAGGCGTTGAACAGCGCACCAAAGCGGTTCTTCACCTCGTCTTCACCGTATCCGGCCAGTTCAAAGGCCTTCAGCATGATTTCCGGCTTGTGGTTCCGGATCGCACCCGACACCAGTTCGTAACCGTTACAGGCGAGGTCATACTGATAACCCTTCACCGCCAGCGGATCGCCGTTCAGCGCGTCCATGCCACCTTGCGGCATCGAGAACGGGTTGTGTTCAAAGTCGATCTCGCCGGTTTCTTCGTCCGCCTCGAAAATCGGGAAGTCGACGATCCATGCAAAGGCGAAACGGTCTTTCTCGGTCAAGCCAAGTTCGTCACCGATCACGGCGCGGGCACGGCCGGCCACGCCTTCAAAGGCCTTCGGCTTGCCGCCAAGGAAGAAGGCCGCGTCGCCCACGTCCAGACCCAGTTGCTGACGGATGGCTTCGGTCCGTTCGGGGCCGATGTTCTTGGCCAGCGGACCAGCCGCCTCCATACCACCTTCGACCTCGCCGGACTTCAGCTT
Source organism: Pelagimonas sp. KU-00592-HH (assembly GCF_040369695.1). Lineage (NCBI taxonomy): Bacteria > Pseudomonadati > Pseudomonadota > Alphaproteobacteria > Rhodobacterales > Roseobacteraceae > Pelagimonas > Pelagimonas sp. KU-00592-HH. The sequence goes on from NZ_BAABWM010000002.1 coordinate 242,646, forward strand.
GGCCTGGGCTTCCTTCACTGAAATACCCAGTTCCTGCGCCACGCCGTCTGCGGTTTTCTCGCGCCAGAAGATATAGCCCATACCCGGCAGACCTTCCTGCTGGGCGAACTTGTTCATGCGGTCACAGAACTTGCGCGAACCGCCTTTCGGTGCGGGAATGGCGCGCACTTCGGTGCCTTCCTGCTCAAGCAGCTTGGCAAAGATCGCAAAACCCGAACCACGGAAGTGCTCCGACACGATCTGCATCTTGATCGGGTTCCGAAGGTCCGGCTTGTCGGTGCCATACCACAGGGCCGCGTCCTTGTAGGAAATCTGCGGCCAGTCCTGATCAACCTTGCGACCACCACCGAACTCTTCGAACACACCTTTCAGAACCGGCTCGATCGTGTCGAACACGTCCTGCTGTTCGACAAAGGACATCTCCATGTCGAGCTGGTAGAAATCGGTCGGCGAACGGTCGGCACGCGGGTCTTCGTCACGGAAGCACGGCGCGATCTGGAAGTACTTGTCAAAGCCCGCAACCATCATCAGCTGCTTGAACTGCTGCGGCGCCTGCGGCAGCGCATAGAACTTGCCCGGATGCAGACGCGACGGCACGAGGAAGTCACGCGCACCTTCGGGGCTGGAGGCGGTGATGATCGGGGTCTGGTATTCGCGGAAACCGGTGTCCCACATGCGCTTGCGCATCGACATCACAACGTCCGAGCGCAGCTTCATGTTGTCCTGCATCGCCTCGCGGCGCAGGTCGAGGAAACGGTACTTCAGACGGGTCTCTTCCGGGTATTCCTGATCGCCGAACACCATCAGCGGCAGTTCGTCGGCCGCGCCAAGGATCTCCAGGTCACGCACGAACACCTCGACCTCGCCGGTCGGGATCTTCGGGTTCACCAGATCTTCGTCACGCGCCTTCACGTTGCCGTCGATGCGGATACACCATTCGCTGCGCACCTTCTCCATCTCGGCAAAAACCGGGCTGTCGGGATCGCACAGAACCTGCGTCACGCCATAGTGGTCGCGCAGGTCGATGAACAGGATGCCGCCGTGGTCACGGACCCGGTGGACCCAGCCCGACAGACGGACGGTTTCGCCGACATTGGATTTGTTCAGTTCGGCGCAGGTGTGGCTGCGAAAGGCGTGCATGGTCGCTCCCTCTGACGGGTCAAATAAATGAAGTCGCGCTGATACACCTCTTCGCGGGCACAAAGTCAAGGGAACCACCCCGCTTTGGGCGATTTTTCGGCGTCAGGTGTCCAGTTAATTTCCCCACACCGTCGCAAGCGGCGATGTTGTCCATGGTTCAGGGTTTCAGGGCGCAATCAGGACGGCAGGAATTTCACCCCGCAGAGAGTTGCCTATGGTGAACGCTTGCGCCGTTTTCAGATCCTGCAATGTCACGACCTGTTCCCGAACGTCCTCCTGGTCCAGTAGACGCTGACGCAGCACACCCGGAAGACACCCCGACCCAAGCGGCGGCGTCACACGCTCACCGTTTTGCAGGGTGACAAAGACATTGGTGATCGTGCCTTCGCAAAGTTCATCACGCTCGTTCAGGAACAGCCACTCATCCACCCCTTCAGGCAGATCGGCACGCGCCCTGTCGTAAACCGCGCGCTGTGTGGTCTTGTGCACAAGCCAGGCATCATCCGATTGCAACCGCGTCTTGGCAATCGCCACCCTCCAGCGCGCCGCAGTCTCCCCAAGCGGGGCCGAGGTAAACTCACGCCCCCCGTCCGCCCCAAGGGTCAGACGACAGCGCATCGGCTGATCCGCAGCAAAATCCGCCAGTTCACCAACAATGCCCTCACGGTCAAACGGATACCCAAAGCTGTCCGCCGACCGCTCCAGCCGTTGCAGATGCCGGGGAAGATCGTGAAACCCGCTCTCAGGCTCAAACCGGAAGGTCTCGATCAGGCGGGTTCCGTCGGGAACTGGCTCGCGAAACGGGCTTTCCATAGCGCCTCCTCGTATTCCGATGGCCCGGTGCTGTCCCAGACCACGCCCCCACCGACATTCAGCACGGCGCGATCCTCATCCACCATCAAGGTGCGGATCGCCACATTGAACTCGGACGACCCATCCGGCGCTGCCCAGCCAATCGACCCGCAGTAGATGTCCCGCAACCACGGCTCCAGATCATAGAGAATCTGCATCGACCGCAGCTTGGGCGCACCCGTGATCGACCCGCAGGGGAACAGCGCCCGCAGAATATCGCCAAGACCGGCCCCGTCCTGAAGTTCCGCCGCCACCAAGGACACCATCTGGTGCACCGTGGCATAGCTCTCGACCTTGAACAGTTCCGGCACATGCACCGAACCGGGTTTCGCCACCCGGCTGATGTCATTGCGCAGAAGGTCGACGATCATCAGGTTCTCGGCGCGGTTTTTCTCGTCCCGCGCCAGCCACAGCTTGCGCTCGGCATCTGCCACCGGATCATCCGAGCGCGGCTGCGTGCCCTTCATCGGGCGCGTCTCGATGCGCCCCTTGTTGTTGGTGCGAAAGAACAGCTCCGGACTGCGCGACACCAGATCCGGCAGGCCGTCCTGCAAGACAAGCGCGCCGTGACCCACCGGCTGACGCGCCGCCAGCGCCGCATAAAGCCCCTCAACGTCACCGTTAAAGACGGCATCCTGCGGAAAAGTCAGGTTCGCCTGGTAGATATCACCGGCCCCGATGAACCCATGCACCTTGTCAAAAGCCTCCCGATAGGTGGCCTCATCCCAGCGCGGCGCAAAACTGCCAAGGCTAAAGTCGCCGCCCGCAAGCTCCGGCGCATCTTCGGGCGCATCGAACACCCCAAAGCACATCAACGGCAGCACACGGTCTTCGCGCAACCGATCCTCTAGGCGCGGCTCCAGCGCACAGCCCATCTCATAGCTGCAATATCCCGCAAGCCATTTGCCCGCCGCACGCGCCGAATCCAGATCGGCCAGCGCAGAATCTACCTCGTCCAACGTCTCGGCACGGATCATCCGCTCGGGCTCTGCAAACTGCACTGCCCGCCCTTCAGGACCGCGATCAAACCGAATCTTCACTGTGCAACCATACCCCATGCTACAGAATGGACCTCATATACGCCCCTTGATACAGTTGAACAGGGTAGAAAGCGGCAAGTTGCAGCAAATTCCCGATACCCCTTGAACCTTGCCCCGCGATGTCTATAACCCACGACAATTTGCGCATTCGGGCGAGTCTGCCACTCTGACGCCGCCCCACAATCCGAGGTCCGCCATGCCCAAAAGAACAGACATCTCCTCGATCATGATCATCGGGGCCGGTCCCATTGTGATCGGTCAGGCCTGTGAATTCGACTATTCGGGGGCGCAAGCCTGTAAAGCTCTGCGAGAAGAAGGCTACCGCGTCATCCTCGTGAACTCGAACCCGGCCACCATCATGACCGATCCGGGCCTCGCAGACGCGACCTACATTGAGCCGATCACCCCCGAGGTGGTTGCCAAAATCATCGAAAAGGAACGCCCCGACGCGCTCCTGCCGACGATGGGTGGCCAGACCGGTCTCAACACCTCGCTCGCGCTCGAGGAAATGGGCGTGCTTGAGAAATTCGGCGTCGAAATGATCGGCGCGACCCGTGACGCCATCGAGATGGCGGAAGACCGCAAGCTGTTCCGCGAGGCCATGGACCGCCTCGGCATTGAGAACCCGCGCGCCTCGATCGTCACCGCACCGAAAAAAGACACCGGCGAAGCCGACCTCGAAGAGGGCATCCGCCTCGCGCTGGAAGAACTGGAAGACATCGGCCTGCCCGCCATCATCCGCCCCGCCTTTACCATGGGCGGCACCGGCGGTGGCGTGGCCTACAACCGCGAAGACTATATCCACTTCTGCCGCACCGGCATGGACGCTTCGCCGGTCAACCAGATCCTGGTCGATGAATCGCTGCTGGGCTGGAAAGAATACGAGATGGAAGTCGTGCGCGACAAAGCCGACAACGCCATCATCGTCTGTTCGATCGAAAACGTCGATCCGATGGGTGTGCACACCGGTGACTCGATCACCGTCGCGCCGGCCCTGACGCTGACCGACAAAGAATACCAGATCATGCGGACCCACTCGATCAACGTCCTGCGCGAGATCGGCGTGGAAACCGGCGGCTCGAACGTGCAATGGGCCGTGAACCCGGCAGACGGCCGCATGGTCGTGATCGAAATGAACCCGCGCGTGTCGCGCTCTTCGGCGCTGGCCTCCAAGGCAACCGGTTTCCCGATCGCCAAGATCGCCGCGAAACTGGCGGTCGGCTATACGCTGGACGAGCTGGACAACGACATCACCAAGGTGACGCCCGCGTCCTTCGAACCCAGCATCGACTATGTCGTCACCAAGATCCCGAAATTCGCGTTTGAGAAATTCCCGGGTTCCGAGCCCTATCTCACCACCGCGATGAAATCCGTGGGCGAAGCCATGGCCATCGGCCGCACCATCCACGAGTCGCTGCAAAAGGCGCTGGCGTCGATGGAATCGGGCCTCACCGGTTTTGACGAGGTGGAAATCGAAGGCGCGCCCGACAAGGCCGCCGTCATCAAGGCCATCTCGCAGCAGACCCCGGACCGTATGCGCACCATCGCACAGGCGATGCGCCACGGCCTGACCAACGACGAGATCCAGAACGTCACCATGTTCGATCCGTGGTTCCTGACCCGCATCCGCGAAATCGTCGATGCCGAGGAACAGGTCCGCACCGAAGGCCTGCCGTCGGACGAGGCCGGCCTGCGCGCGCTCAAGATGCTCGGCTTCACCGATGCCCGCCTTGCCAAGCTGACCGGCTACAAGGAAAGCGACGTGCGCAAGCGCCGCGTGAACGCCGGCGTCACCGCCGTCTTCAAGCGGATCGACACCTGCGCCGCCGAGTTCGAAGCCCAGACCCCCTATATGTATTCGACCTACGAAGCCCCGATGATGGGCGAAGTCGAATGCGAATCCCGCCCCAGCGACCGCAAGAAAGTGGTCATCCTCGGTGGCGGCCCGAACCGGATCGGCCAGGGTATCGAATTCGACTACTGCTGCTGTCACGCCTGCTATGCGCTGACCGACGCGGGTTTCGAAACCATCATGATCAACTGCAACCCCGAGACCGTGTCGACCGACTATGACACCTCGGACCGTCTGTATTTCGAACCGCTCACCTTCGAGCACGTGATGGAAATCTTGCGCACCGAACAGGAAAACGGCACCCTGCACGGCGTCATCGTCCAGTTCGGCGGCCAGACCCCGCTGAAACTTGCCAACGCGCTCGAGGCCGACGGTATCCCGATCCTCGGCACCACCCCCGACGCCATCGACCTCGCCGAAGACCGCGAGCGTTTCCAGGCGCTGGTGAACGAGCTGAACCTCAAGCAGCCCAAGAACGGCATCGCCTCGACCGATACCGAGGCACTCCAGATCGCAGAAGACATCGGCTTCCCGCTGGTGATCCGTCCCTCCTATGTTCTGGGTGGCCGCGCGATGGAAATCGTGCGCGACATGGCCCAGCTCGAGCGTTACATCAACGAGGCCGTCGTTGTCTCCGGCGACAGCCCGGTTCTCCTCGACAGCTACCTGTCAGGCGCAACCGAACTCGACGTCGACGCGCTGTGCGACGGCGAAAACGTCCACATCGCGGGCATCATGCAGCACATCGAAGAAGCCGGCGTCCACTCCGGTGACTCGGCCTGCTCGCTGCCGCCCTACTCGCTCGAAGCCGACATCATCGAAGAGATCAAACGCCAGACCGTTTCGCTGGCCAAAGCTCTGAACGTGGTTGGTCTGATGAACGTCCAGTTCGCGGTCAAGGCGGGCGAAATCTACCTCATCGAAGTCAACCCGCGTGCCTCGCGCACCGTGCCCTTCGTAGCCAAGGCAACCGACTCGGCCATCGCCTCGATCGCCGCACGTCTCATGGCAGGCGAGCCGCTCTCGCACTTCCCCGAGCGCCCGCCCTACGAAGAAGATGCCGACATCTCGACCCCGCAGCCGATCGCCGACCAGATGACCCTGGCCGATCCGATCATGCCGTGGTTCTCGGTGAAAGAGGCCGTCATGCCCTTCAACCGTTTCCCCGGCGTCGACACCATCTTGGGTCCGGAAATGCGTTCGACCGGCGAAGTCATGGGCTGGGACCGCTCCTTTGCGCGCGCCTTCCTCAAAGCCCAGCTGGGCGCAGGCATGATCCTGCCCACAGCAGGCAAGGCCTTCATCTCGATCAAGGACGAGGACAAGACCGAGCTGATGCTCGACGCGGCCCGCATCCTGATCGACCTCGGCTTCGGCATCGTCGCCACCGCGGGCACCGCCAGCTGGCTGACCGAACAGGGCGTGGCATGTGAACGGGTCAACAAGGTCTACGAAGGCCGCCCGAACATCGTCGACCTGCTGAAGAACGGCGACATCTCTCTGGTGATGAACACCACCGAAGGCGCGCAGGCCGTCAACGACAGCCGCGAAATCCGCTCGGTGGCGCTGATGGACAAGATCCCCTACTTCACCACCGCCGCCGCCTCCAACGCCGCCGCCCGCGCGATGAAGGCCCGCGAAGAAGGCGAGATCGAGGTGCGCAGCCTGCAAGGCTAATCCGCCCTCCGAAAAAACATCAAAAACGCCGACATCCTTGACCGATGTCGGCGTTTTCGATTCTGGCGGGTGGTAAAGTGGCGGCAAATCTCTTGGAGAGCGACATGAAGACATTTGCCCTTTCGCTGGCCCTCTGCCTCGTCGCCGCGAGCGCAGCACAGGCCAAGCCCCCCACCTGCCGCACCTGGCAGGGTATGGAAGTGCCCTACCTTGGCAACCCCGCCGTCGAGGGCCTTGGCGGTGCCACGACCGACCGCAAAGGCCGCGCCATCATCGCGCTGCACCCCGAACGCCTTGGACAGCTACCACCGCTGGTCGCCGATTTCTGGCTGATCCGCGAATGCGCGCAACATGCCATCCACCCCACCCGTCTGACCGAGCAATCCGCCGACTGTTTCGCCATGAAGACCATGCTGAAAAAGCGCAAACTCTCGACCACCGAGCAGATGAAAGCCCTGCAAACCCAGCTACGTGCCCTGCCCGAAGACGCATTGCCACGCGGTCCGATGACCGAAGCCCGCATCACCGCCCTGCCCGCCTGTTTCGAGAACTGACCGCCGCTTACCGGATGCCCAGCACGAGATCACTCATCTGGAGAGCATACCGGTCGGTCATGCCGGACACGAAATCGCAGAGGGACCGCGCAGCACTATAGGGATCACGCGCATCACGCATGTCGATCCCGCTCGCCCGGATCAGCTTGCGCGCGCTGTCGTCTTCCGCCTGCAACCGGTCCAGATCCCAGTCGCACCGTTCCAAGCCCACATAAAGCTCCGAGAAAGCATCCAGAACATTGCCGATGGCCCGCTCGCCGAGGATTTCCAGCTTGGTCTTGCGCGCCGAGGTAAAGACACGCTCGACACAAAAGGCGCGAATGGCATTGAACAGCGGCCCAAGCGGGCCGTCTTCGCTCAGCGCGCCATTGTAGCGCCCCACCATGATCGCGTCGTAATTGTCCCAGAAGGCCGCCATGCAGGAATCAATCGCCCGCCCGATCGCGATGGCCCTGAGGTAAGACACCTGCTCTTCTTTGCTCTGGCTGTCCTTCACCGTCTTGTTGCCCGCAAGCGGCCCCAAGAGCTTTACCGCCTCCTCATAGGACACATCCCCCGAGGCGAAAGCGTCCTCGACGTCCACGATGTTGTAGCAAATGTCATCCGCCGCCTCGACAAGGAAGGCCAGCGGATGCCGCCGCCACATCGGCGCCGCACCCCCCGCGACCTCGATCATCCCGACACCCTGCGCCACGGTGCCGAAATAGCCGGCCTCGGACAGGTAGAACCCGGGCTTCTTGAACGACACGTATGGTGCGTTGCCCGCTGCCTTCCAGGCCCGCGCCGCCGGTTCGCTACAGGTATACTTCGAAAACGACCCCAGCGTCGCAAGGCTCAGCCGCATACCGCCTTCATTGCGGTACATCTCGGTGCGCGTCAGGATGCGGAAGCCTTGCGCGTTGCCTTCAAACCGGCGCAGCTCCACTTGCTCCTCAGCGCTCATCTGCGAGAACAGCCCGTGCCCCGCATCCAGCACCCGGCAGAACCACTTGCCGATGCTCTCTTCCCCCGAATGCCCGAACGGCGGGTTGCCGATGTCATGCGCCAGACAGGCCGCCTGCAACACATAGGAAAGACGATGCGGCGCATCCGCCCCGACGCCTTCAATCTCCCGTTCCAGCAAGCCAGCCCCGAGCTTCATCCCCAACGACCGCCCCACGCTCGCGGTCTCGGCGGAATGGATCAGGCGGTGGTGAATGTGGTCCACCTCGTAAAGCGGATGCACCTGCGTCTTGTTGGCCAGCCGCCGGAACGGCGCGGAAAACAGGATGCGGTCGGCGTCCTGGTGAAACACGTCCCTCGACGGATCTTTTTCCGGCTGCTTGTCGGCCCCCAGAAGATCATCACACAGCAACCTGTCCCACTGCATCCGCATCACATTCACCTTTCAACTGTCCCTGCACCTACCTATTGGCGCACCGGAAACACCGCAAGCAAAGACCCCCGAAAACCCGATCCCGCACCTCCGCAATACCGCCGCGATACCGACGTAATACCGACACCGATTTCCCGCCCTTTTCCCCGTCCGGAACGGGCGCAACCCCGCCACCCAAGGCCGGAGATTTTTTCCACAAAAAAATGCAATTCAGGGCTTGCGCCCCCCCGCCAGCTTCATTAATTAGCCCCTCACTGCTGGGATGTAGCTCAATTGGTAGAGCACCGGTTTTTGGTACCGTAGGTTGTAGGTTCGAGTCCTACCATCCCAGCCAGCAAGTCCACGAAATTGAACGACAAAACACCTTAAACGGCATTCTCGCGACATGTCCGGGGGTTACGTATGCCGTTGCGGAACGGAGACTCCGAGTCATACCGACACGGAGCCTGAAATGGTCCAAAGTCTCTGTTTGGAATTCCCACGGTACGAGTTTGCAGTGTGCAAGCCTAGCTCTTAGTTGTTCGATCAATGATCAATCTTTCAAATTGAGACTGGTCAGCAAACTGTGTGCCTACGCTCGTTTGCTACCACCTTACCCCCACAGTCATCGAAGACCCAATCCATCCAGAACAGATGCTCGGGCCAGTCTTCTCCAGCGCGGATGACGACGATGTCGCCTTCCTGAAACCGCATGGCTAGTTAGCCCAATCCGCGCCAAAGTCCGACCTCAAAATCGACAGATTGATTTGTCACTACTTCAAATAGGAAGGGGCACAAATTGTAAGTAGCATTGTGAGTTTTAGACGTGAGTTTGCCAGTACAGCTTCCATATGGCGATTTGCCAGATCGCTCTTTTTGGCGAAACGCCAGAAATGACGATACCTTCCTGACCTTCGATCTGTTTCAGCCCAAGTTCAATCTCGAAGCAAATATGCGGGTTGCGACGGCTGGCAGTTGCTTCGCTCAGAATGTTGCTAGGTATGTTCGAGCTTCGAACCTAGTCCTCGTAGACGTAGAGCCCACACCCAAGTTGATGCGTCCGGAAACCGCCAAGCGTTTCGGCTACGGACTCTTCTCGGCACGCTACGGAAACGTCTATACCGCTCGCCAGTTCCTGCAGCTTCTGGATGACACCGCTGCGCCCACTGTTCACGATGCCGCCATTTGGGAAAAGTCAGGTCGCTACTTTGATGCCCTTCGCCCCAATGTTGAACCTCACGGCTTTGGAACGAAAAGTGAGCTGATAGCACACAGGATCAGCCACCTTCATAAGCTGCAGGATTTGTTTAAACAGATAGATGTGATGGTGTTCACATTGGGATTGACCGAATGTTGGGTAGATGTGCCCACGGGCATTGTCTTTCCAACAGCCCCAGGAGTAATCGCTGGCACGTATGATCCAGCTCGCCACGCTTTCCTCAATCTGAGTGTCAGAGACACAATCGAGGATCTCGACTGTATTGTGGAACAGCTCCAGAGCTTCTCGGAGAAGGTCAGAGTCCTTTTGACGGTTTCCCCTGTTCCGCTGACGGCTACGGCTACGGGTCTACACGTTCTCCGTGCAACCACATATTCCAAGTCAGTGCTACGAGCAGCCGCAGAAGAAGTTTCAAATCGGCACGAAAACGTCGACTACTTTCCTTCTTATGAGATGATCACTGGCACGCCGTACCACGGCCATTTCTACGATCCGAATATGAGAACTGTGACGAAGGAGGGTGTGGAAACAGTGATGTCCGTGTTCTTCGCATCTCACCCCGATGTCCAGGAAACAGAAGAAGAAACGGGGGAAGCACTATCCCAAGATAGCAATGGCGTGGATGACGAAGCCATTTGCGAGGAAGCGCTCCTGGAGGCATTCGCAAGAAAATGAAACTATTGGCTATTGGAGATTCTCATACCTCAAAACTCATTGCCGCAAGTTTGGAAGATACCTCCTCAGTTCAACTGGTTCCTTTTGCCAAACCGGGAATTAGTTTGGATGAGTTGTCCGTAAGCAATGGGCGAATTCATGCAGTCAGCAGCGACTTCAGAAACCGATTAGAACAATTGGGAAGTCAGACGCCTCAGGCTCTGAAGGATTTTGATGTAATCGTCGTAGTTGCCATGTCTATCTCGGTGTTCAGCGTTGCCCGCATGTCCAGTGACAAGCTCGTCACTGGATGGCCATCTGGAAATGAGGCCGTTCAAGAACTAGTCTCGGGCAATGGAGAAAACCTACCCGCACTTCTGTCTGAGCAAGCTCTGCACGAAGGTTTAGTTGACTTGGCGAGAAACAGTTTCTCTTTCCAGCTTGCATCTGCAATTCGGCGTGAAGGGAATGTGCCCATTGCCTTTGTTCCCCAACCATTTCCTTCTGAGCAGGTTCTCGACAAATCTTCGAAACTTATCGAGATAAAGCGTATCGTAAAGCGCGGGGATGGACCCGGATTGGCACGCTCATTGAATGCAGCTTTGCTTAACGCATTTGAAGCTATCCCAAATTCGCGGCTTTACATTCAGCCGGACGGAACCAGCGTGCAGGGCTGTTTAACCGGTCTGGAATTCATGCGAGGTGCCAAGCGGCTTAGCCAAAACTCCAAACAGCCCAAATCAGATGTTCTACACGGAAATGCTTCGCTGGGCCGAAAATACCTACACTTAATGCAAGATCTCAGTTGTGCCTCCCCGCAAACATAGTGCTATCAGCGAACGTCCATGGAACGGAAGTGCCAGTGAAGACAACCTCCTTGGAGGATTCCAGTTTTGAGCACTTCAAAATGCACACGGGTCGACCGGTTCAATCAGATCGAAGAAAACTGTTCTCGCTGTTTAGACCAGACTGCCGAGAAATGCGTTTTAATGAGGTAGTCCGTGGTCAGTCCGGCTGGCTGCTCACCTAGTGAAATCGCATCCAGGACATCAGGAGCGATTAAGGATAAGTTGGCCACGTCCTGAACACGGCGTTTTGAAACTCCTTCGGCTTCAGCAATTTCTGCTAGCGTTTTGCCTTTAATAACCATTTCCAACCATCTGCGTCCCTTCAAGACGTTCTGAATCAAGGTCTGATCAACCTCTGCTGGTGCCTCCCCCAAGAAGAGCTTTAGTTCCACTCCACGCCGGCGCATTTGGAAGGGGGCATTGATTTCAAGACTTGCGGCATCGAGTTGATCCGGCTTGCACCCAAAACTGCTAGCCAGGCCTTCTCGATCTAATCTTACTTTGACGTAACCTTGCTGCAGTTCGCATCGTTCAATCAATGCGAGGTATTCTGGAGAACCTTCCATCTCCCCCAGCTTCTGCGACAAGCCTAAGAGTTCGGTTGCCGCCAGACCCTTGGCAATTCTAGCCGCCGCGTCGGCTCTCCTCAGGTGTTGCTCCACCAATTCAGTCAACAAACCCTCCAATTGGTCTGCTGGCAAACGCCAGGCATCCGGATGCTTCTGACTACGATCTCTGACTAACCTGCGAGAAATGTAGTAGCGAAGCCGCTTGCCGTTTTTACGACTGTGGCTGGGCGTCAAACCATCACCGGTTTCATCAAACAGTTTACCGGCAAGAAGCGACTTGGCAGTTTTCCTTTTGGAACCTCGACTTGTAGCTGACCGACTCTTCAGCATACCTTGTACTTTTTCCCAAACATCCGGATCGATAATGGCTGGATGCAGCCCCTCGTAAACGTTGTTCTTGTGACGGATGCGGCCCGCATAAATTGGGTTGCTAAGTATGTGCTGAAGGTGGCCTCGGTCAAAATGGGTACCGCCTGAAATTCGGTGCCCCGCCTTAGTGCGGCATCTCGACCTTAGATCGAGTTGCTCTGCATGCTCTTTCACTTCTCTAAGAGACCCAAGCTGAAGATACAGTTCAAATAGTGTTCTGACGGTTTCTGCTTCGGCCTCATCGAGTTTCAAAGTTCGTCCCTCAGGCTGGTAGCCCAGAGGGACACTTCCGCCCATCCACATGCCCTTTCTTTTGGATGCTGCTATTTTGTCCCGTATTCGTTCAGCCGTAACCTCTCGCTCGAATTGGGCGAAGCTGAGGAGCATATTAAGTGTCAAACGCCCTATACTGGTAGCGGTATTGAAAGACTGCGTTACGGATACAAATGAGGTGTTAGACGCTTCCAACCGGTCTACCAGCTTCGCAAAGTCAGTCAGGGAACGCGTCAATCTGTCGATTTTGTAGATCACAATCTGATCAATGCGTTTTTCGTCAACAGCTTGCATCAATCGGTGGAGCGCGGGACGATCGAGGTGGCCTCCGGAAATACCACCGTCGTCAAAGTGGTCTGGTAACAGTTCCCAACCCTCATGTTTTTGGCTGGCAATGAACGCCTCGCAAGCTTCGCGCTGAGCATCGAGCGAATTAAAGTCTTGCTCCAGGCCTTCTTCGGAACTCTTTCGAGTATAGATGGCGCAACGAATACGCCGCATCATTGCACCCCAAAGAAGCGAGGGCCCGACCATCTTGCGCCAGTGATGTGGCGAGCGATCGCTGACAGCGACCGCCATGTCTTGCCGCCCATGACAAAACCACCATTGACGACTTCAACCTGATACGTGCGCCCATTCCACTCCCGAACCAGTTGCGATCCTGGCTTGGCTACTGTAGGCACTGCTTTCCCAACTGCAATTTGCTTCAACCGCCTTTCCGTAATGATCGAGGCTTTACCCAGTTCTTGGGTTTGATACTCCCAGATGAGTACTCGCCTCATGAACTGTGTGGAAAGGTGCTTTGGTGGAGGTCTGTCAAAGGCCCCTCTCCAGCGCTCAAGGCAATCACGTCGATCAAATTGCTCTATTCCAGCCAGTTCTTGTTGAAAGTTCGCGGCGCATTTTTTCGTCATGGATTTAAACTCCCACGACCAGGTAAAGAATTGCGTTCTTGTCGGTATCCGCCCTTACAAGAGGAGAGACCACCTTGCCAAGCTTTGCCCCCGCGACCTGAGCCCTACAAATCTGCCAGCAAAAGAAACTATCAGTTTCTGATGTCGTAGCGCCGTGCTTGCAGCTCTTCAACTCAGCCGATTGCTTTTGCCGCGCATGTCTCCCAGTTGCGCCCTTTACCTGCGCCACTACGATTTCACCTAAGGTTTTCATGTTTTACTCTCTCCACTCTTTTGCCGAAGCCTATCTCCCGTCCGGTACTGAGTGGAGCCCGGCGTTTCCGGGCGAGATTTTTCGACACCATTACCGCTGCCATAAGCCTCAAAGTCCAGTGATATTCGAGAAGGCCGGGAAGCGAACTTTCGCTGCAGGAGCACCACTTGGGTGGAAACGGATCATAGAGCTGACGTTCGGGATATTGTCTATGAACTCGATAAAAGCGCTCGACGTTTGCGTAGGGAACGATTGCTATCGGTATGGTGTAAGATGCAAAAAGAATTGACAAGGCACTAACAATTCTGGTTCCCCTATCCGTTCAAATCATCCGCCCCAAGCCGCAGGGCGTCGCGAAGCGCCCGGATGTGATGCGGGTGTTTTCCAGGATCCGATGTTTTGGCATCGAAATCATCCTTGTTACGTTCTGTACCACCTTCCATCGACCAATAGGAGTTGTGTGATACAAAGCGTCTTCGATGCGAAGAATCCGGCACTTCGTTGCCCGGCTTCAGTTTTGGCATCACTGCCACATCCTTGATTCCGCAGAAGTAACTCGCTTGTCCCTCTATCCCGAACTGTTGCTCCAAAGGGCCTGAAACGATGTCGCCTGTGATGATTCCACGATGCTGCGAATAGATATTCGTCCAGCGGGTGTACCCAAAAACTGCGGCATGATGTGGCCAGCGCGGTATTTGGGCCTGCGCTTTGCAATACTCTTTGCGCTTATTCTCATTGGCTTGCATAATCGCAGCATCTGCGCCCTTCGGGTCCTGCGGGATATTAAGTTTCTCTTCGTCTTTGGTCAAAGCCCCAATGAAACTGGCGCGGCCCCTGCGATAGCTGAAATGCCGTAGTCGCGTCGTACCATCATATTCCAGCGTTGGCGGACAAGTTGCGAGGATCCTCTCCTTCTGTAGTGCGCGCAGGTCTTCATGACTTTCCGCCATCAAAAACTCGGCATGGCTGAGTGGCGAACCAAGCGTCACAAAGTCACTTACGGGCCAGGTGCCGCCCATCTTGTTCATTTCGCAGCGCGCGGCATCTTGCTGTTTCTGATAGGCCTCCACGTCCAGCGCGGGCGGCTTGTCGTCTTTCGTGTCCAGTCCTAGTTTGTGACGAATGAACTCTTCCAATTTGTCGCGTTCAGGTTGCCGCGCCGAATCCGGCAACGTCGTGTCCAGTGATCGGGCATTTGCCGCAAAACACTCGGAAAGGATGTCATAGGCAACGATGGAGCCCAGCGAATGGGCCACCACAACAATTCGGTCGTAATAGGGTTGATCTGGCTTGGCGCTGTCTCGTTGATCGATCAGGGATTGCAAAAATTTTACGCCTTTTCGGCGAATTTCTTCGCGCCGGGCGATGTTTGGCGGTTCGGCCTGAGTATAGCGCACTACATCGCCAATACGTTTGACGAGAATATTGGAAACGAACCAGGCCGCAACCAAACTGACCCCGCCAGTAAGGAAAGAGACACTCGGCAAAGTCGTTTCCGCTATGTCGCTCTTGGGCCAGGCAGACCACAACGCCCCCCCGGCAATCGTCAGGGTCGCGACCCATAGCGCAATCCAGGCAAACAGCACGCCGCGCGGCACCCGCTTGAAGGGGTTACGCCAGAGCAGGCCGGCAATCCATGCTCGAACTTGCTCCCAGGTGGTTCCATATACCAAATGGGCCCAATAGTATTCGAAGAAATCCGTGTAATAGCTGTTGTCGCCCTTTTCTGTGGTAATGCGCCCGGTTTCATAAAGCCCGGTGCGTGGGTCCGGTTTGCTCCAGGTCGGGTTGCGATCCCGTTTTGAGGTTCCTAGATCCTCTTCTCCGCGCACAGGTCGGCGATTGTCGATAACACGTAGATCATAATTCCAAACCGTTTCAACAAAGCCTCGCACGGTCTCCATGGGCACCTGCTCGCCCATTCCATGAATAACGATGACCGCCTGTCGAAATTTCTCTCCTTTAGCCATCATTGCGCTCCGATCTCTTAAGTAATTTCTTAAAACTTCTTAAGTTTGCGCGATCGCCCCACTCTCGTCAAAGGCGAATTTTCTTGCCAAGATAGGGGGGCTGCGGTGAACTTGGTCAAATTGATGGAATTGGAATGTTCAAATGATTTTCATTGACCGATCCCGCGTACCAAACCCGCTTGATCTCAAGACCGGGGTCGGCCAGCGCGCAGTGCAAGAAATTGAAGAATTCGCGCAGCAAATACAAGCGAGCGGCGCTAGGGGGGACCGCCCGAGTTTAAAGCAATACTCTCGCTCTGAGGTACGCGATGCATTGTATGCGCTATTTCACGGCAAATGCGCGTATTGCGAATGCAAGGTCGTTGGCGCGCCTTTGGACGTTGAGCACTTTCGTCCAAAAACCAATGTGACTGAAGCTCCTGATCACCCCGGATATTGGTGGTTGGCGAACTCTTGGGATAACCTTTTGAGTGCATGCGCGGACTGTAACCGGCAGCGAAATCATAGTATTGCTGGTGTAAAAGAGCGCACAATATTCGGTAAGGGAAGCCGTTTCCCACTCGCCGATGAAAAAACCCGCGTTTACACACCAGAAGGTGACCTGACCCAAGAACAGGCCTTGCTGATTGATCCAACTTCGGACCATCCCGAAGACCACCTTGCCTTTGACATGAACGGCATTGTTTATGGCGAAACGGACAAGGGAAATACCACGATCTCGGTTCTCGGGCTGAACCGACCGCATCTTGTGGCGGCCCGCCGTGATAGGCTCCGTCAATTCGAAGCGCTTCTGAAAGCAGCAAGAGGCGCCAGCGACTCCAAAGGCGTCGCTGAAGAGTTGGAAATGTATGTTTCTGATAAAGCGCCCTTTGCGGGCATGATGCGCCAATTGGTGCTAAGCAAACATATCCAGGACCTGATCCAACAGGCCTTGCAGGACGATTTTCAGACGCAGCTGGGTAGAATGGAAAGCCACGGGACAGAGCGCACCAACGAGACGACCGAGGATCGCGTCGGTCGCGCCCGTGCCTCACGCGAGGATTTCATATCGAGCAAATCCGGCTATTCCTTTGGAAGCGCGCAGGGGCTGGCCGATTTCCGAACCTTTCAACCTTTGATCGAACGGATCGAGCTCACCAACATTCGCGCCATTCGTAATCTGGATCTTGTCCTTGGTTCCGAAACACAAGACCTTCGATCGTGGCTTATGCTTCTTGGTGAAAATGGCACCGGCAAAAGCACGGTGTTGCAATCGGTGGCCTTGGCTCTGTCTGGTTATGACCAGGTGCAACGGCTGATTGAGGAAAAATGGATCGAACCCGGCGCTATGGTTCGCTCTGGATGCGATCATGGCCAAATCGCAGTGCGGCTAAGCGGATTTTCCGAGGCGCACATTTTGTCGGTCTATCCTGATCGGCTGGAGTTTCTCAGCCCGCAAGGCGACCAGATGACCATTTATGCGGATGGTCGTCGCTCCGGAACCGGATGGGAAGCGCAGACGTTGGTTCTGGCCTACGGCGCCACACGTCTGATGGCTGGCGGGGCCGAGATGGTCAAGGCCGGAGGACAGTATTCACGCATCGACAATCTGTTTCATTCCTTTGTCCCACTGATCGACGCCCAAACCTGGCTGCTGGGGCTGGACGACATGCGATACCAAACGGCCTGCGACATCCTGCGGGATCTGCTTGATCTCGATGAGTCCGCCAAGATCGAACCCAATGAGGACCGCACCGAAATTGTCATCAAATGGCCCGGTGAAACCGTCCGCATGAAAGACTTAAGCGACGGTTTTCGTACAGTTCTGGCGATGGCCGCAGATATGCTGGATGTGCTGTCGCGGATCTGGCCGGATTTGAGCGAAGCTGTGGGCGTCGTTCTGGTGGACGAGCTTGACTCCCATCTTCACCCGACGTGGCAGATGAAGATTGTGAGCGCACTGCGCAAGGCATTGGGCGGGGTGCAATTTTTGGCGACAACGCACCAGCCGCTTTGCCTACGCGGCCTAACCGAAGGTGAAGTCGTCGTGATGCGCCGCGATCAGGAAGGGCTTATCGATCCGCTGACCGACCTGCCATCGCCTGCGGAACTGCGCGTGGATCAGCTTTTGACCTCTGATTTCTTTGGTCTGAAATCGACCATCGACCCGGATGTCGAAGCTATGTTCGACCAGTACTATGCGTTGTTGGCGCTTTCAGAACTGACTGAGGCGCAAGAGGCAGAACGTTCGCAGTTGGAAGAGGCCCTGAAATCCCGCCAGCAAATGGGCAATTCGCAGCGCGAAACCCTGTTCTATTCCGCCATCGACAAGCTGCTGGCCCAACAGGACACCAGCGCGCGCCAGGCGCCACAAGCCCTGGAACAGGAGGTCGCCGACCAGATCGGCTCAATGTGGCAAAACGCGCTGCGCAACGCGGGGATTAGGCGATGATGAAGATCAACCGCAACCCCGCCACCCCTGATCTGCCTGTTTATAATCGTAACCGCACCAGGGCCCCCAAGGTCCCGCCCTATGAAAAAGAACGCGACGAGGCTTGCAACTTTTTCTCGGACCCGGCTCACTTTGCGGACAACAAAAAGATCACGGACAAGAAATCTCCCTCATTTACGGTCTACAAAAACAAGGGCTTGCGAACAGAACTGATCAAAGTCTTTGGCACCAAATGCGCCTATTGCGAAAGCGATTTTGGGGCGGTTACACCCAGTGACGTCGAGCATTTTCGCCCTAAGAACGAAATCACTTCGGGCGAGTTTGAGCTGAAGCCCGGCTATTATTGGCTCGCTGGGGATTGGACCAACCTTCTATTGTCCTGCGTGGATTGTAACCGCGCCCGCGAGCACAAAGTTGCGAATCAGCCGCAAACGCTGGTCCTTGGTAAAACCTCTCAATTTCCGTTGGCGGATGAGAACGTCCGAGTTCGACATCACGAAAGCCAGATCGATCTAGAAGCGCCATCCCAGCTTTTGATTGATCCTTGTGAGGACGATCCCGAGGAGCATCTCGAGTTTTTTCCCGATGGCACGGTGCGCGCAAGGGTTCGAAACGGGGTCGCCTCCCCCAGAGGCGAAGCATCGATCTATGTTTATGCGCTGCTCCGTCATGAGCTGGTGATCAAGCGCAAGGCGGCTTTGGATCGACTGGACATCGCCGTCACTCACCTGGAAAAGCAAGTGGCTTTCCGAGCGCAGCTTAGTGCTGTGGTAGATGACCCTGTGTTTTTGGCCCAGCAGGACGAACTGGTGGAAGACGCACTTGCCGGTGTCGCCTCAATGTTCAGCCCGCAAGAGGAGTATCTTGCCGCCAAACGTGATTGGGTCCGTAGTTCGGAAGCCGCAGGAAAGTTTGATACCTTGCGCGAGGTACAGATCGAGCCAATGGACCTCATCACTTAGCAGCCGGGTTTTGGGAATAGCTGAGAAATGCAGCAAACTTAGGCCCAGAAGCAAGTCTGAGAATATTGTTGCCGCCCCAATAACTCCAAGCGGACAAACATTTCTGTGATGACGGGAGCAAAGGCAAGGCTATCGCTCATTCATGGCACTACATTGTGGTGATAATGAGTTTTAGCGAAGGTATGATTGCGCACCTAATTTTTTATGGGGGGCTGCGGTCGCACAACGCCTACACCAGCCGTTCAAATTGTAAACACCAATGGCAGAAAAGTCCGCCGATCAAACATTGAAATGATCAGTTTTTTTGCTTTCCTAGCCAATGTCGGGAAAGCGGGATGCGATCGCAGCAAACAGCACTCGGGTTGTAGGTCCGCAAAGGGCCGGGAGCAGCGAAGGTCAGCAACGAGCCAGAGCGGTCTCCACATGGCCATTTGCATCTGGCCGCTTGTCATTTAGGTTTAGCCGCATTCGTTATCCGTCAAAGGAATTTCTCATGCCGCGCTATTGGTGGGTCAATCAAAACCAAACTTACAAAGCCGAGATTGGCTGCGGCTACATGTGGTCGCTTAAAACCAACAAAGATGGCGGTTTTAACCAGTTCTATCGAAACATGACTAAGGTCAGCTTGGGCGACATCGTATTCTCGTTTGCAGACACCTTCATAAAGACCGTTGGTGTGGTTTCGTCAATGGCCCGTTCGGCGGAGAAACCCAAGGAGTTTGGAAAAGCCGGTGACGCATGGGATACAGATGGGTGGTTGGTGCAAGAAGACTACGAAGAGCTCAACAACCCAATGAAGCCAAGGGCACACATGGATGTACTAGCGCAACTCCTGCCCAAGAGATACTCGCCAATTCGCGCTGATGGCAGCGGTAACCAAGTCTATCTCGCTGAAATCCCGAAACCCATGGCCGAAGTCCTACTGTCGCTCATAGGCCAACAAGCTGATTTGACCCTTGAAGAGGGGCAAGCGCGCGAAATCCAGAACCGAACTGACATTGGGGTTACAGAAAAGTACCAGCTTGTTAAGTCGCGTGTTGGTCAAGGTCAGTATCGAAAGAACCTAGAGCAACACGAGGTCGGATGTCGCATTACCAAGATCTCTGACGGCCGTTTCTTGACCGCGAGCCACATCAAACCTTGGTCGAAGAGCACCGACTTCGAAAAACTAGATGGTAACAATGGCCTACTTCTTTCCCCACACGTTGACCGCTTGTTCGACCGTGGCTACATCTCCTTCGAGGACAACGGCGCAATGATGATGAGCCCTTCGCTTCCGCCTGAGGTGGATTTGGCATGGGGCTTATCGGCAGTTCTTGAGAAGAGACCGCTTACAAAAGAGCAAGCATCCTATATGGCATATCATCGAACCAAGATCTTCCGCAAAACTTAGTTCCAATTTAACATTTGCAAGCAATGATGGCCGCGTCTGAGTGTTTGAGCCCCCCATCACCGAATTCGCAACCGCAGATAAAGTTTAGTTTAAGGTGCAGCATCGCAACATCGGTCAGGGAAGTTAAAAGTCCGGTATGGGACGCTAGTGACGGCGCGGAGCAGGTTTGCCATGTATGATCACCAAGATGTAGGCAATAAACATGTGCTTGAGTCTTTCACAAATTGATGCACAACTAATCCGGCCAGGACAGACACTAGTATTTGTCGATGAGACTGAGTTCCAAGGTCAAGAGGTTCCCGAGCTTGTCCCTGATCTTCGTGTTGTGGTGGGATTAGAAATAGCTTCTGACCACTATTCCGAAATTAGAAGCAGGATGATCGAGAGGCTCGAACGGCTTGGCGTAGGTGAATTTCACGCTGCAGAAATAGTAAACCCCAAGGGAAACTCCTCTTGGAGAAATGTCGAATACTATGAGAGGGTCGAAGCTCTCAGTCTATTGGGCGCGCTCATCGAGCAGGCCAATGCATCAATGCGTTACGCTTGGGTTTCGCATGAAGACTACTCCGACATCCGATCTAGAATGCAAGGTTCTCGCCACGGAGACCCTCGACTTGACCGCAACACAGCGCTCAAACGATTTGCGCTCCGGTCGTTAGTGTTGGAACATCGAGAAGAAAATCGGCCGATTGCTATCTTGGTTGACCAGGATCGACCAAGAAATTCGATTGTGGTAGATCGAAGTGAAGATGTTCCTTGGTTGATTGGTGGTGGCATACTTACGGCTCCATCCCACCTCGTTCATGGAATTCAGATTGCAGATGCACTCGCTTACGGTATCGGGCGTTGGTTTCGTAAACGTGGCGGCTTCGACATGGGTACAGTATCAGAACTAGACAAGGCAGCCATCGGCCCACTAGCCGCATTAAACGGGCGATCCTCGTCTCTGTTTTGACTGCCAATACTGCAGCTTAGGTGAAGGTCTTCTTTGTAGGGCTGCATCGCAGCATCCGCTCACTGTAGTGAACGGCAGCCATTGGCCGATCACTCGAAGAGTTCAATTGAATGAATTGCTAGAACGCTGACCCAGCCCCTTGATCCGGGCCGTTTAGATGTAGAAACTGTTCCTGTTTCTTTCTCGTGATTAGGTTGCGGTCAAGGCCTGCTGAGCTGAGCCTTTGCGTAGCTCAGGCGAAGCAGGCCGGGTGGCACGGTTGAGATTGGCATAAACGGCTGGTGCCAGTCCGCCAAGTGATGTGTGTGGTCGTTGGGTGTTGTAGTCAATTCTCCAGTTTTCGATGATCTTTCTGGCTTCAGCGAGATTGCCGAGGATGTGTTCATTCAGGCATTCGTCCCGCAATCCTCCGTTGAACGACTCAACGAAGGCATTTTGCATGGGCTTCCCCGGAGCGATGTAGTGCCAGTTCACGCCAGTGTCCTGGCACCACCTCAGAACCGAGTGAGAGGTCATCTCCGTCCCGTTGTCAGAGACAACCATGTCAGGCTGACCACGGCGATGGACCAGATCATCCAGTTCACGGGTTAGCCGGGCCACAGACAATGAGCGATCTACGACGGTTGCCAGCGCCTCTCGTGTACAGTCATCTACAATGCACAGCACACGGAACCTTTGGCCGTCTTCAAAAGCATCAGAAACGAAGTCCAACGACCAACGCTGACTAGCGCGATCCGGCACCAGAATAGGTCTGCGTGTGCCTAAAGCTCGCTTTCTTGACCTTCTGCGACGCACGGCCAAACCTTCTTCACGATACAGACGGAAGAGCTTCTTGTGGTTCACTTCAAAGCTCTCTCTGGCCAGCAAAATGCCCAAGCGGCGATAGCCAAACCGGCGACGTTCATTCGCCAGTTCACGCAACCGCTTTCGCAGAGCATCATCGCCATGTCCTTGCTTCTGATACTGAAAGACAGACCTATGCAGGTCAGCCAATTCACACGCCCGACGCTCAGATAAGCCGTGCTGATCCATCACGTCACGCACGGCTCTTCGCTTCACATCAAGCGTCAGTAGTTTTTTGTCGCGAGATCCTTCAAAGCTGCATTGTCGAGCATCGCATCCGCCAACATGCGCTTCAGCTTGTTGTTCTCGTCCTCCAAAGCGCGCAACTTTTTGGCATCTGACACGTTCATTCCGCCAAACTTCGCTTTGTATTTGTAGAAAGTCGCATCGCTGATGCCATAGCGGCGGCACAGTTCTTGCGCCTTAACACCCGCTTCATATTCTTTGATCATTCCGATGATCTATTCGTCTGAAAATCTGCGTTTCTTAGTCCATCCTTTAATTGGACGGGTTACTAACACCTCAATGGCCGGATTTCAGGGGGCTGGGTCAAATCCAACACCAACATTCTTGCAAAGAACTTCGATCAAGTTCTTATAGCCAGACCTAACAACGAATTTTGAATTAAAATTTGACGTCATCTACAAACCCGTCTCCACTTGCGGAAGTAGCCAATAAGAATACAACTTGCGTAAACAATTTAGCGTTCAAGAGCCTCCCCGATCCCTATTTGATATCCGTACAATCCCACGTGCGGATCATGCTCTTTTCCAGAATACTCTTTCTTTGAGAATTTGGACAATGTAGATGACGGAAGCTCATGATGCAGTGTCTCAAAAAAGCTGTTCGACACAAAAATTGAGTTTCGGTTGGCATCTCCACAAAGGCGGGCAGCCAAAACAACACTTGGCCCTATCGCGCGCACCTGATCGGCTTCCGTTACCCAAACTGCGTCTTGTTGGTGTACACCCACAGAAATCCCCAGACCTTCTACCCCCAAATGAAGCTTCTTCTGTAAGGAAACACACTTAAGATTGATGTCTTGGATCATTTTCTCTGCGGTATGAAAGGCTCGTTTACGAGCCGAATCGATCTCGCCAAGCTGGGTAAAGTCAACAAAGTGACCGACAATGCCATCCCCGGTCTCTTTGTCAAAAAAGCCACCGAATTCAAAAATTGTTTCTTTGGCTATATCAACTATCGCTGTTAGGAAGGCAGAGTATTCGCCGACATATTCACTTGGAAGTTGCTCCAGAGCTCGGGTAGACTTCCTTAAATCAGCAACCAAAGACACTGTTGGAACTGGCCTGTATTCTAGGCGGTGACACTGTTCAGAGCCCAGCTGTTCCAATTCATACTTAATTGAACGCTGCCATGGCCACTCAAAACGTTTCTCACGATTCTCTGTGTCAGGTTTAAAGAGTTTCGTCTCGAGATGTGCTTTCACGAGCCGGTCAGGTTTGCTATCCAAAACCTTGTTCAGGTATCGCATTGGAGCGCTATTCGATAGTACCGAGCGCAATTGAAAATAGTCGCAATGGAAGGCCAAGCACTCCAATAGCGTGGATGAACTACTTCGGTCTTTAGAGCGTCCAGTTTGACCAGACTCGTCCTTATCGTAAAGACATGCAAGTATCAGATCATTACTCTCGTACCAATAAAGGTCGAAAGTGTCGCGGTCGGGACCAAGAAAATCTGTGGCTTCAGAAAACTTTCCTTCCCATATCATTCGAAGTTGTACGAACTTGGGTCGGACGCTACAGACATCCGATAACATAGAAGCCAATCGAAGCAATGAGGTCTCGTAGTTTTCACTTACCAGACTTTCAATACGCAATTGGGAAAGACCCCGGCACCAGAAATATACTAGATCTGCGCTACCACCGTTCCTAAGGTAACCAAAAACCGCATGTACGGTCTGTCCTCTGAATGACATATAGCTAAGCGGATCTTGAAGTTTCCCACCTCTAACGAGCTTTTTGCCCAGAGAACATTCGAAGTAGTCTCTCCAATCGCGAATACTTGCGCTTTCAGCACCGTTACAAGTTCCAGAAACCAGATTAACCACCGGTAAGACACCCCACGACCAATTCAGAAAGCAATTCGGCAAGTTCACTCTTGTGATCTTTACTTATTTTTCTGGGCATTTTCGGGCTAGAATAGTCGACACCATTTCCCTGATGGGCCGTAAACAGAACCGCCTGCTCAATATCTTCTAGATATCCGCGCAAAGAGTTTAGCGTTTCATCCACGGACACCGCGAGAGACGCTTGCCCTTCTTTAGGACGTAGCACATCGAGAATGAAAAATCGTTTTTTGGCAAGGTTGATCAATACTTCATCAGGGACAGTTGAAGGACCCACAAAAGTATACTCTATAAAACTTCCGTCATCGAGACCTGTGGCGATCGAAAAAGCTTGCCAACTCAAAGGTAGCTTCTTGTTTTCTTCAGTCAGCTTTGCAGTACTTTGACCAGAAATTTTAACTTTAGCGAATTTTACTTCTTTGGTTTGTTCATACCAATAGCTTTCTACTAAGTTCTTAACTAGATGCACGTAGTCAGTATACTCATGCCATTCGTCTTCAACATGCAAGATGGAAAGGATTTTGCTCATTTTAGTCCTCTCTAGAGGTGCCAGTTAGATACGGCATTTCGAAGAAGAACGTATTACCCTCGCCATCAATGTCTGGATGAAAGTCATGCGGTTCGAAATCCAAGACCGCCTCTGGCGACAACCACTTAAGAATACGGTAGGCAACAGGCAATCCCAAGCCAGTTCCCTGCCGTTGGTTGAGGTGGTCTTTTTGGACACCTCTGTAGCCTATACTAAACAGTTTATCTTTGCGTTTCGGGTCCAACTTTGGGCCAAAACTGGTGATTTCAAAGCGATATCGATCGTGTCTGTACTCTAAGAACCATCTCAACGTCTTTCCGACTTGCGTATACTTGACTGCATTATCAAATAGATTCAGCATCGCGATTTTTAGGGGGATTTCCTCTGAGTTCATTACGCCCTGGGGCGCCCCGACAGTTTTGTGGATAACCGTAAGGGACTTTGCTAGTCTCTGGTCCTCCACAGTCCTTAAGCAATCTGTAATTATCTCTGATATCTTATAATTCTTCCGGTTGACTGGTTCTGTCTCAAAATGGTCCAGGAGATACTTTCCGTTCTCCAAGATCAAATTGGCTTGACCTAGAGACCATATCGCGCGACGAACTTTCCGTCCAATAAGCGGGTCGTCCCTCAACGCTTCCCAATATTCTTTGTTTTTACTGCCACGCTCCCAGAGGGGTTCAAGTGTCTTGAGGTTGTTGTCGGCCGCGGCGAAGTGATGGATGACTGAGTGGCGAACTTGCACCAAGAAGGTGGCTCGATCATTCTCGTGTTCAACTTTCTGGAGACGAACATACAGTTCGCTGAACAAAAGAACCAAAGCCCTTAGAATCGACTCAGAGACCCGGTTTCGCCTTATCTCAGCTAATATTAGACGATCTGCACCAGCAGGTGTGGGCAGATAGAATTCGAACCAATACCTTCCACCGGATTCTTCCAATCCAAACTCAGCGTCCAGAATGGTTTCACCGCTCGCCTTGGCCCTAATTGTCGAAGACAGTCGGTCAAGGTATTCTGACGGAACTTTCTCGATCGGCTCGACGCATTCTGATCCTGTCTCGCTTAAACTTAGGCGCTCATCTTCAAAGTGGGCCTTGTAGCTGTGGACAGCCACAAGCGATTTGGTCAATTTCCGCAAGACTTTGAATAACCGAGAGGGATCTGTTGCGTCTGTTCCGCTATGCTCTCGTAGGTACTTCGACACGATTGTGTAGTTCTCGTCAAAAATGCAGGCCGCAGCATAATGACTCAAGTAACCAAACACGCCCGATGCGACTGCCAGATCGGTCTGGCTAAACTCATCTTGTAGGTATCCATCGACATTCTTTCCTATAAAGAGCAGGGAGACTTCGTTTGACTCCAAGGCTCCCTGTTCTTTTCTATCTGCGTTGAGATTGCCGAGGAACTCTTGGGACTGACTAAGCTTTTTACAAGAAAGCGGGAATGACGGTTGGAGCAAAGGAGCAATTATCATTTCAGTGCTTCTGTCCTGATCATTCTCCGTTATAGTAATCTGCCGTCGCTCAACTTTTCCCAATCGCATTGGGTCGGTCTCTCTCGTAAACCTGACCTCAACCTCTTCTTGATAAATTTCGTCCTGCTCTATCGATATATCGACCCAAGAAGACATGGAGTTTCTATTGCTGAAAACAAAGCGCTCGGCACCAATCAGGCGCCTGACCATGTCACCAATCTTCATAAGCGATAAGTCAATGTCCCCTTCTTTGCCTTCCAGTAGCTCTTGAGTATTTTTGATCGCATCAATAATTCTCTTATTTCGTCCTGCGGCCAAAATGGATGCGAACAAATCCATCGAAAGCAAGAACTGGGAGCCATCTACATTTGTTGGATTGCGTACCGCGAGAAAACCAAGGTTGTGGCTAGTAGACGAGGTAACAAAATCATCGTTTAAACCTCGTCCGCTGACAATTGGTAATACCTCGAACGATTGGCCATCTAGCCCGGCACTCTCCAAGCAGCGTTTTACTTCCAACTCAATTTCGTCATCACGTGCTGCACTCGAAGAGTGCCCATAGAGCTTCTCAATAGTACTTTCATCCAGTCCATAGGAGTAAGAACAGAGATAGTGCCTTTTGTCTTCAATCGTATCACCAAGCCACAGTATAGCAGCATCTGCATCCGATAGTTCGCACAGCTTTTTTAGTTGCTTAATGCGCTTTTGTGAAAGTGTTTCGTGCAAAAATACAGTTTCCGGATCTTCAAAAAGTTGGACACATCATGCAGCATTTTGTGCACTTGTCGATGAAAACCTGACATACCAACAAAAACTAGCCTTGAGCTCCAAGCTTACTCCACCTCTCGGCGTGTCCTTGAGCTTGGTTGATGGCCTCACCTGGCCATCTTGCTCATCATCGTTTTCCCAGAAAGCTCTCTGGGCTTCAGGTTTCCGAGCGCCGAAAGAGGTTTGTGGGTGTTGTAGCCTTCCTGCCAATCTTCCAGCGTCAATCTGGCCTCGTTCATCGAACTGAAGTTTATTTCATTCAGGCATTCGCCGCTCAGATTGCCTTTGAAGCTCTCGATAAATGCGCTCTGGGTTGGTTTCTCTGGCACGATGTAGTGCCAATCGATGCAGGTCTCCCGCCCCCATCTTAGCACCACCATGCTGGTGAACTCAGTGCCCTTGTCCTGAACGATGATACTTGGCACACCCATCTCTACAAGCAGCTGGTTCAACTTCCTCGTGACCCGAAGGCCCTATTGCGATGTTTCGACCACCAGCCCCAGGTTCTCATACCTGTGACAATCCACCACTATCACGATACTGAACCGGCGACCATCGATCAGCGTATCAGATACGAAATTGAAGCTCCAACGCTGGTGCGGCCCATCTGGAATCTCCTTCGGCTTTCGCGAGCCGAGAGTCCGCTTTCTACCTCTCTAGCGGCGTACTTGGGGTTGTTTTTCGCGATAGATCTGACGGAACGTCTTGTGGTTCACTCCTTGCCCGGCAAGCGATTTGCAAGGCAAATCTGCCAGAAGGGGCCAACACTGCCGTTCGGTCATCAGGTAAAGTCGTCGACAGCCACACCGTCGACGCTCATAGGCGACCTCCTTAATGGCATCGCGCAGGTCCGTATCATTAGAACGGCGCGATTGGAACCACTCCGTTGAACGCCCCACTTCCAGAGCAGAGCGTACCCGCCGCTGCTTCACCTGATGGACCTCTACCAGATGCGCCACCGCCGCCCGCGTAGCATCGGGCGTCACCACTTTTTTTGAGTTCACATCCAGCTGCATCGCGTTGTCGAGCATCTTTATAGCCAACAGCTTCTCAGCTTCGTTTTCTCGCCTTCCTGCGCTCGGGGCTTCTTCTCATCGGACGACTACTAACGCCATACTTGGACATTTTTTGCAGACGGTGCCTTTGCCGAGCCCGTAGCGCCTGCACACATTTGCCGCCTTTTCGCCAGCTTCCTGTTCCTTGATCATCAGGATGATCTGTTCGTCAGGGAGTCTCGCCTCATTTTCCGTCCTTCAAATGGGCGGACTCTACGCATCGTAGTGGATGGCAGAAATATCCAGATCGTTTTTTGGATCGGAATCGCGAAGACTTTAGTGACGTACGTTCCAACAGGAAAATGAACTAATATCAAACTACGTCTATTCAAAATGGAGGGTTTCCGCCTTGCCCTCTAGACATGACCAACTGAGTTCGCGCGTTTTCGCGCGTAAGGCGGTCCTAAATTTCCGAAAACGGTTCAAAAGCTGACGTGGGCTCCTCGAGCATTCGGGGCTTTGGGCTCGAAATCGCCAGTTGCTGTTGTGCTTCACTACAAAAATAGTTCGCTTAAAGCGCCATCACTCACGGCCCATTCCGGACCTTTGCCCTACTTCCAACTTGCTGAAGTCGCAGCTCGCTTTCCGGTCATTCGCCGCTCGAGCAAATTTGGAGATGATCGAACTCACAGCCTGCGGAACCTTGCTGCCGCTCGCTGCGGCTGCACACCCGACGAGAACCCACGCCCCGCTTTGCTGCAGTAAGTGACTTTTCGAACTCTGGTTGGGTTTCCGGAAACAGACCAAGGACCCATTAGCGATGACTGACATCTGAGCACACGGCGGCGCTCACTCGTTCAACTCAATGGCCACCAATATGTCGAACAGTAAACACGACGGTTGTTTCGTTGGGTCCACGTCTTTTCTTTCCACATATTGGTGCCGTCATTGCTAAACTTAGCCTTATCCAGCATGGTATCGTAAACTGTGTTAGTGATCCAAGTGGGTGTGTCAGACGACAGCGCAGATAGTTTGGCGGCATGATTGGCTGATTTTCCGATCCAAACTAAATCATTGTTATTTCGAATGCCAGCCTTAGCGACCATGACCTTTGACGTGTCGATACCCACCACGTGCCGCATAACGTATTTAGTATTGGGATATTGTACCTTTAACTGCGGCTGCACGATGTTTTTGACAGCCCAGTTGATCTTCAATCCACAACGAACTGCGTCAGTATTTTTTGTGCCTCCAAAAAATACTCCCATAACACGATCCCCATCGAAAGACCTGATATGGCCACCCTCGCTACGAATTATCTTTGTCGCGCACTGCAGAAAGGTTTTATAGTTTTCGGCTGCGAACCAGTCTTTGTAATTGTCTACCAGCTTAGTAGATTCGTCGAGATCAGCATATAAAATCGTAACCTCGATATCGACGGCGTCATTTCCTGACTTTAGATCTACGTCCTCTGGAACTTTCCGGCCATCCCGTCGAGCCCACAGCTCCGTGTATATTTTCTTAACGTCTGCTTCCAAATCAGCCTTGAGGCCCATCTCAGGTTTCCAAATTCAAGTGTGAATATCTCGGAGCCAGCGCAGAAGTCCGTTCAAAGAACTCTCTGCAAGCCTCTGCAATTTCTGGCTCCTCGCCTTGCTCCATGGCTTATAGCGTAACGAAGAAATACCTGCTAGGTCAGAGGGAACCTTAATGTCGCCCCCCCTTTTGAACTGCAAAGAATGATCCTTCTCACCCCTTGCACCTGCAAACAACCCCAGCTCAAAGACGGTGTTGTCACGTGGAGTCGCTTTTTCCACTCCCCTGCTTTCAACCCTGTCGTCGGCACTAAAGACCGCGACAGCGAAATCAGCCGTTTCAAGTTTCCCTTCCTGGCTCTCCATCGTTCCCTGCAAGGGCCTGAAAACACTATCCGTCCATACTTCGACGACGACTTCCTTTTCAACGAAAAATGATTGCAGGGCTTTCGCGATAGGGAGGGCTTCCGACGCGCATGCGACAAACATGAATGGCACCGGATTTGACGGCCGAATGTTTTTTGTTCGCTGTCTAAGCCGTTCGCCAAACTCTTTGGCAACTTGCCGCCAAATATCTGGAAATTGGGACGCGGTAGCGGTGAAGTGTTCTGCTGACACGACCAAACTAACCGTCGGCTCAGCCGCAGCCACTGATGCAGACCGTGGCTGAGACGGATCAAACAATACCCTCACCCACATGTTGACTGGCGTTTCGGTCCGCAACTTTGAATCCAGCGATACTAACGTACGCGCTTCCCGCAAGAATAGACACAATTTCGTTGGCCCAAAACCTCAGTCGACAGCCAATTGGCTGGTCCTGATGCCCCCCCCTGAGCACCGGACGAGGTCATAATTCGACAGCGCCCTCCGCTACGTAGAATCATTGCTCATCTTTCGGTCATGGTATGCGGAAAGACCTGCAAGCAGGAGAAGGGCAACAATGCTTCCAACCAAGGCGGCTGTCTTCATTTCTCCGCCAGCACTGAAATCTATCAACAAAGGAATCTTGGTACCTGTTCCATCAAAACTAAAAGCCCAGCTTGCCGACCCCCACGCTATTAGGCCAACAACCGCAAAACCGGAAAACCTAAACATGTTGCGGTATACAAGGTCTGGGTTAAGCAACAGCATAGCCACCAAGCCCAAAATTCCGACTAACAAAGTGCCAGCGCTCGACTGAAGCCAGCTAAACTCGCTCATCCAGAAAAGAAGTGCTGCCAATAACATAGATGCTAAGCTTACTGTGGCAGACAGCACATACCAAGGCATGCCTGTTTTTGTACTTTTCTGCCCAAGCTGAGCTATCTTGGATCGGTTCATCTTAGCTATGAAACGATTGAGGGCCTTCTCAAATTCCGGGCTAGCATCCCTTATCTTACGAAACTCTGCGCCAGAGATAACTCTCATCCGTACGGTTTCTGAAACAACTGATATGTCTGCTGTGCGAGGGTCGCCGGGTGTATTGGCCGCGAGTTCTCCGATATTGGACGGGGCGGACTTGGTATCAATTTCCTTGCCTTTTCGAGTGATTGAGACGTCGCCAAAGAGAAGGAAGAACACGTCGTCTTTTTCCTCCCCTTCGCAAATGATTTGGAAGCCTCTTTTACAGGTATGCATAGTCGAGGCTTCAAAGATTTTTTGCGCCAATTCATCACTATTGCCAACCAATTCGTTGCGCTTAAGAATCTCGATCTGTCGGTCAACTTCCGCTTGGGGAAGATCTGAGTTCTCTGTGATAATTGGTCGATGATCTATGCTCTTCTTCGTAAACACTCTTCTACCTCATCAAGATTCGACACCTCTAACTGAAAGCTGCTGACATTGCGCATCATTCCATTTTCTTCGAGGTCGTATGGGTTGAACCCATATTGGCGCAAAACATAAAATAGCAGAGCTTTAGTTGTCGAAACGCTCAACCTTCCAGATTGCATTTCATATTCATGTTCCAGTTGGGCTCGTCTCCATTCATTGAGCGCTCGCGCTGGGGAGAACTCAATTGTAACGCTATCAGCCCATTCGTCGTCGGCAGGAACCGGTTGATCGGGCAGAGGAGCTACTCTTGCGCGCGACATGCGTGTAAGAACATAGTCTCCAAAGCGCTGCTTCTCGAAGTGATACGCCCGAATGTGCCAACGATGCCCGTCACTTACTAATGCCGTTGGTGCCAACGTGCGCTCACTGTTGCTGCCAGAGCTAATTGAAGCATACTCGCAAAGGAGAGCGGATTCAGTATTGATCGCTTGCACTACAGCCTTCACCGTTACTTTGCTCAAGGGCCGCGAGGAAACTGATACCGTCGAAACCTGCGGTATGTTATTTATCCAGATTTCGCTTTCTGTCCTGTAATTCTTGGCGAGCATCTCAAGATGCATAAAATACTCAGATGCTTCACCTGAAATGAGCCTCGGCTTGAAGTTCGGATTCGCAGTGTATGCACGCTGTCTTGGGTCATAGTTCATGTTGCCTGGGCAGGCATCGAGGTAGGTAGTCAGATCGTTTGTCGCCTGTTGAGGTGAGATCGAAAATTGGTCCTGAAGCTGAGGACGACCGACTTTCCCGTCCCAGTTCAAGCAAAATTCAATGAACTCAAACCGCCTTCGAATGTTGCTCTTCAGGTTATGTAGTACTTCCACAGTGGCCTCCCCCAAGTTTCCAAAACACTAGCACCTTGACATTCACTTATGAAGCCCCATTTTATAGGAGTACCAAAGTTAATGTGAACTTGCTCCTATCTACTCAGGTGCGAGCAACTGGGAGGAGCTGCCATGTCCTGGCGACACCAAACAGCGCAAATGCGCATCAAAAAATTGATCGGGGATGCTCCCAAATTTAGCGTTCAAGATTTCAACGATTACATGCCTCTTTATGAGGCGCGCAGAACTGCTCTGATGGCTCAGAAACAAGCCGTTACTCCTCCACTTTTCAGCTTGGAGAAGGGCAAAGCAGTCGTCGTCGACACAGTTCAAATCTATATTGCGATCACCAACTACGACGAGTATCGCCTAGAAGAAGAGCGGGAGACTGAGGCGTCCCATGAGAAAGCACTCAGATTCCTGCATCTCCATTACAGCGCTGCAGATCGCGTGATCGAACAGTCATCTGCGCAGCGCGTGGATTTTCACGGCGGAAGAATGCATGCCGTGATCCTTGGGCAATCTGGACTAGGCGTAACTAGGGAAACCATCGCTGAGGCTTTTGCCTTTATCCATGACTTGCAACTGGTTGCGGATGAAGCAAACAGAACGCTTGCTGGCAACGAGTTTACCGCTCGTTTTCGGATCGGCGTGGATGTTGGGACATGCGTTGCCATCAACAACGGTACCAGCGGCGAGCAGGAACCAATGTTCTTGGGAAGTGCTGCTAACCATGCTGCGAAGCTGGCCGATGGCGATGAGCCAGGCGTATATGTTTCGGATCGGGTCAGAGCGCTTCTAAACGTACCAGAGCTTGGTGTTTTGGAGCGGTTTAGCGGGTTGGATCAGAACTTTGTCAGCCTTAACGCCGCTCGTAGAAGCGATGATGGAACCATCGTTTTTGGTGTCCAAGACGCAGTGAGTAAATCTACGGCACTGTTGTCTGATTGGCAGAGTGAAATTCACAACGGAACCATGCCGGACATCACCGACCCGTCGTTCAAGTTTTCCTATCAACAGCCACCACTTAGTGAAATCGACTACTCTGAGCTTTCTCCAAGCCGGAGCGTGCGGATGCCGCTGGTTTCGATGTTTGCAGACCTGTCTGGCTACACAAACTATGTCGATGAAGCCGTACAAGCTGGCAAGATTGCCGAAGCTGTGCTGGCTCTTTTTGTCATCAGGCAGGAGTTTCAGAATGTGGTGGAGGCTGATTTTGGAGGGCGAAAAGTGCGGTTCATCGGTGACTGCATCCACGCTGTGATTGCGGAAGGAGACCGATTGCAAGCAAACGAGCGAGAGAGTGTGTCGTTGGCTGCAAAATGCGCAGGAGGACTACGTTCATCTTTCGAGCTTTGCCAGCAAGAGTTGGATGGAATTGAAACTCTTGGTCTGGCCATTGGTGCTGAGCTTGGTCCAACCCCCATTACTAGAGTTGGCATAAGAGGGGAGCGTTCTGTTCGCCTCGTTTCCAGCGTTGCTTCCAGCAGGTCAGAGCAGATGCAGCAAGAATGCCCTGAAAATGGGACGTTGTTTGGTCCAAAGGCGCTTAAAGCCGCTCCCTCTGCCTTAAACGACATTTTTGATGAGCAAGGCTTTTCAAGTGACATGAACTTTGAAGATGTTACCACTTGTCTGTCTGAATTTACTCCTCCAGCGACTTCCACTCCCTTGTATGCGCGCGCTCACTCCACTTCAAACGTGAGCACTCCACGAGCGCACCTAAAGGCAAAATGAGTTCACTCAAACGACTGCTGGAAGCCAAGCCAGACTGGGCCCAATTAACAAATGAAGGAGCTGACGAGCTCGTATTCGTGGTGACCCCCTCTGGCTCACGCAAGACCCAACTGCGTACTTTCAAATTGAAAGTACGGTCGTATGGTCAGAACCGAGTTAGTGTGGAGGAGCAGCGCGCAGATGCTCAATTGCCGTTGTGTTGTGTTGAGCGCCATATCAATCCCGACGCAACCTTCTGCTTGGGCTATAATTCCGAAGCCCCGATTGAATCCGTAGAAAAAGCCGAGGATTGGTGGGCTAGCTTGCATTCCTACCTGAACAATCAGCGGTACGCTGAAAAGTTTGGGGTGTGGCCGCTAGCATCGGGATTAAGCCATGGCAGTGCAGCGATTGATCAGTTGAAAATGGAGGAGATAGCTAAGTCACTTGGTTGGCTTGACGAGGTGCGAACATCTATCTTTCGGGCCAAAGGGTGGTTATCGGGAGCACTACCGCGCCTCTCAAAAGATAAAGTTACACTTGTGAATGCAAGGTCGCCCTGTCCACGAGGATGTCGAAGAAAGCACAAGAAGCATAGAAAACTCTCTTGTGAAACTGATGAATGCTATGACGGGTGCAATAGAGTACATCAGGCGATTTTGCGGGCGGATTGCCCAAATCGCACGTCAGTGGAGCAACTGGTTCTGCTCGAACATAGTCGGCGCAAGGCTGAAGGTAAGTTGATTTCAGATCTCATCCAAACTGGAGTAAAGTGCTGTGGCACAATGAAAAACTGTCCGCTTCCTAAAGGTTAGAATGCAGCGTCTGCTTTGCGGAAATTTTACCGCAATATCAACAAGCTGGCTGCGGGTCCGAATTGGTCGAGGTTGGTCGGTATGAGTGCCGTTGCTGTCATAATTTTGCAACGAGTGCCATCTGCGCATTGCTGCCACTGATTTGGTTGCAGACCCAAGCAGCACTTCTTTGAATACCCTAACAAATGTTGCTAAAGTCAGGTCTAGAGAAGACGCATCGCAGCAATTCACGGCATCGGCAAGGTCCGACTTGACCGTTTTCTAAACTTTAAACAGCCAATTATCTTTGAATTGCTGATCGTGGAGTTGGCTGCTGCATGACAGGTATTGACCCATAACCTTTGAATGGCTGCCTTCCAAGATCAGAGGAGTGGCTCTCGCAGATGCAGCGAATGCACACAATCCGCCCTTTGGAGAGGATATTGTGCCCAAAACGACCTTTCGTGCAAAAAAGATCTACCGACCTCTGACAGCCCAAACTCGACGTTCGTTTCCCGCATGAGGCTTCCTTTGAAGTTGGAGATCCCGTGGTCACTTCGTTGTAGTTGAGGATTTGGATAGATTCATAGGTGTTTTTGCTTAGGTTGTAGATGATATCGAATTGAGGGAATTGTGGATTTGTTTGGTAGAAGACTTAAACGCCCGATAGAGGAAGTAGACACCCTAGAGCAGCAAGCTGAAATAAAAACCGAAGGCCCGATTATTCGCTCAGCAGATGATAAACTACGCAGGGTTGTTTTCGCTAAACGAATTGCTGACGTTCTGTCTCAAAAAGTTCTTGATGGCAGCCGAGTATATGCAATTCGCGGCCGTTGGGGCTATGGGAAAACCTCGCTGATGAACCTCATCACCGAACACATGGAGGGTGGCTTCTGGATCGAGTTTAATCCTTGGCGATGGGGTGATGCAGATGCTATTTCAAAAGCTCTCTTTCAAGAAATAGCAAACAAACTCAAGACTGGGCACTCCAAGGATGCCGTAAGGCGCTCTTTGCTATTCCGCCGATATGGGGCAATTATGACGGGCGCAGAGGGACCGTTAAAGGCAATCGGCGAGGCTACTGGAGCCTTAAAATTGGTGTTGGGTAGTACCGCCGTCGCTTCATTGGCTGGAGCCCTAAGTTTTGAAATCCCAACCTTGGCGACGACTGCAGCTATTATCGCAATCGCTGCACTGGTCATTCCTACTGTTGGTCAACTCTTGCTCTACTTCGGCAAGGACAAGTGGGCCGAACCAATCGAAGACATCCGGGACTCATTAGTAGAAAGCCTGCTGATCTTGGACAGACCGTTAATCGTCTTCGTTGATGACATAGATCGGCTCGAGGAAGAAGAAATACGAGGTCTTATCCGCCAGGTAAAAGCCAATGCAAACTTCCCCAACATTGTGTTCGTTTTATTGTTTCAGCAGAATGTCGTGGAGGCGGCGCTAAACCCGATCGCTAACGGAGATGGCCGTGAGTTTCTGGAAAAGATCGTTCAGATGAGTTTCGATTTGCCCGCTGTACCTAGCAGTACCGTACACCGCATCTTTACGGATGAACTTGCTCTATTGGCGAACCAATATGCAACCAGCGAAAACGGGTTTGAAGCCGTTCGGTGGGGTAATGTTCTGATAGGATGCATTCAACCATTCGTGAATAATTTGCGAGATGCCCGTAGATTGGTTTCTTCTCTGGCAACTCACATTCCACTACACGCTCAGAGCAATGGGCTTGAGGTTAATATTATTGATCTTATCGCATTGGAAACGCTACGAGTATTCGAGCCTGAATTCCATGCGGCACTCTTTAGCCGTCAAAATTTGGTAGCCGGTGCAAGCCCATTTCTGGGGGGCGTTAGTGAAGCGAAAAATCGAGAACAACTCGATGCACTGGTAGCTCTAGTCAGAGAAGATATGCGCGAAACCGCAACTACCGCTCTAAGGCAGTTGTTTCCTCAGACTGAGTCTGCTTTTGGTGGCCCAGATTATGGAGCGGAGTGGCAGCAGGAGTGGGCCATTTCAAAACGTGTGTGCAATCCACGTTTCTTCCCAAAATATTTCGAGCTTCAGCCACCGATCGGCGAACTCTCGTACGGAGAATTTCAAGATTTCGTTGCCGCCAGTAGTAGTGAGGAGCAACTCAAATCTATGATTGCCACAATTCGCGATAGGAAGATTGTTCCGTCGCTCGTCTCAATGCTGGATGAATTTGTGGGGCAATTGCCGACCGAAAACGCTTCAGTGCTTTTGCCGCTAATGTTCGAACTTGCGGAGGGAAATGCCAACAAAGAAGACCCAGACCCATTTAATACGACTTGGACGCAAGGGTGGCGTGCCGCAAGTTGGTACATCCGCTGTATTCCAGGAGCGAAGCGCGGCCAGCTGGCTCTCGATGCACTTAAATCAACCGGAGCTTTGCAAGTCGCTTCGCTCATCATCCACTTGAATGATCCGACCGACCGTCCAACTGGAAGGGAAGGATCACTTGAGCCAGTTCTGACGTCGGAAGAAGTACAGTCCTTAAAGGATGAATGGCTGCGTCAACTTCTCGAACTTGCAGAACGCCCAAGAGCGCTTCTTGAGCGCAGTGACCTGACCAACTTGCTCTATAGGTGGCGAGACTATGCCGACAGCTTGGATGAACCAAAGGCATGGGTTGAAGAAGTCGCTGCCGATGACCGCAATTTCTGCCTCTTTATAAAAAACACCATGCTGGTTGGGCAATCACAAACTGTAGGTGATCGAGTCGGTCGACGGACGGAAAGCTTTGAAAAATCGATCATTTCAGATTTTTACGGCGTCAAGGCGGCACATAGGCGTTTGGTCGAATTAGACAACACTGCAACAGCGCAGGAGTATTCGCATG
Organism: Pelagimonas sp. KU-00592-HH; assembly: GCF_040369695.1. Lineage (NCBI taxonomy): Bacteria > Pseudomonadati > Pseudomonadota > Alphaproteobacteria > Rhodobacterales > Roseobacteraceae > Pelagimonas > Pelagimonas sp. KU-00592-HH. Next base: position 280,167 of record NZ_BAABWM010000002.1, read on the forward strand.
AACTAGGAATTCTGCGTTTTTACATTGATGCATGGATGCGCGAAGAGGACGATGGTAAACAGGCCCATTTTGAAAGTTAGAAACGGTAGCTGACTTTGAGAAATTGAGCTACTCCCCGATGCTTGGACAGTTTCCGGCGGAAGTTAAGCTACTCTTTTCTCCTGCTGATCGGGTTGGGTTTCGTCTTTCCTCAGCCAATAGACCACGGCCGGGGGTTTACCGCAAAGGGCGAAATGGGGCGCTTGATATTGTAGAACTCGATCCGTTTGTCAACGCCGACTTTCGCACGGCCCCGGTCTCCCAGGCGTGCAGCTAGACGCTTTCGTATTTCAGGGACCGCCAGAGCCGTTCGACGAAGATGTTGTCGAGGAACCGGCCTTTGCCGTCCATTGAGATACGCACGCCGGATCGGCGCAGCCGGTCTGTCCAGGCAAAGGACGCGAACTGCCTGCCTTGATCGGCGTTCATGATCTCAGGCGGACCGAACTAGTGGATTGCTTCATTCAGCGCCTCGACGCGAAAGTCGGCTTCCAACGTGTGCGATATCCGACAAGCCAGCACCTTGCGGGTGTGCCAGTCCATGTTGGCGACCAGATACAAGAACCCACGCCGCAACGGCAGATATGTGATGTCGGCGGCCCAGACCTGATTGGGATGCGTCACGCGCAGACCGCGCTGCAGGTAGGGAAAATTCTTGTGCCTCTTCGCCGTCTTGCTGGTGTTGGGTTTCTGGTAGATCGGCATCAGGCCCATCAAACGCATCAACCGGCGGATATGCTTCTTATTCACCAGATGGCCCTCGTTGCGCAGGTGCCAGGTCATCTGCCGAACGCCAAAGAACCGTGTCTCAAGGAATTAATCATCAATCTGGCGCATGAGCGTGAGATTCATCGCCGTCTCGCCCTTGGGCTGGTAGTAAAATGACGACCGAGAGATCGACAGCAGCTTGCACTGTTTGCCGATCGACAGGTTGGTGTTTGCGGGCTCGACCATCTTGCACCTCACTTGCCGATCCACGGCTTGAGCTTTCGTGACAAAAAATCGTTAGCCATGGCCATCGCCTGCAGCTCCTTGACCTGCTCCTCGTCAATCTCAGGGACCTTCTTGCCACCGCGCTCGAAAACGCCAGACGCGCCTTCAAGCTGGGCTTTCTTCCAGCTGTGGATCATCGTCGGATGAACCCCGAACCGGCTCGCCAGTTCGGATACCCTCTGTTCGCTCTTCAACGCCTTTAGCGCCACCTTCACCTTGAACTCAGGCGAATGCTGCTTCCGTTTCGACATCTCTGATCTCCTCTTCGTCGAAGATCGGCAGACAACAAATCGTAGCTTAGGTCAGTGCCCCATTTTCGGGAGGCTACCCCCCCCATCAAAGCTCGGCCAGCCCCCCCCACCTAAAGCGCTCCGACACGGCGCCTGCGGGCCGCTCAGCGCCTCTCATTGGGCATTAATCATCGAGCGGACAGGGCGCAGGCCCGAATGCCATTTCCCAAAAGCGCCGCTTAGCTCCCTCCGATTCAGCCGCAAGTGTATTCTCGGCTTCCTGCCCTTCCGGAATGAACTCCAACATTGTTCGGACAGCCAGGACCAAAGAAGAAATGTTGCCGTTCAAACCTTTTCGACAGAGTTCCAGATAGGCCGCTTCAAATCCTTCGAGGCGGGTAGTCGAACCATCTTGTCGACGAGCCTTAACCGGCTCATTGAGAATTTCCGCGTACCGGGCCAGGTATTCGGTCGAGTTCTTTGGGCGCCCCTTCGGGTTTCCGCTCTGCCCGGGTTTCCATTGATGTTCTTTGGGTGGTTTTCCGTACCCGACGCTATCGTCGTCAGTCATTGTTTGCCTCCTCATTCTCGTCTGAGTGGTTTTCTGCACACAACTGATGGAAACGCTCGATGGCGTCAGTCACATCGACCGGTTCGATTACCTGCTTGTTACCACCCGCCATCACGATGATCTTTTGGGAAAGCGCGATTGCGCGGCGATCGCCTTTCAAAGCCTCTTGTTTCAGGCGGTACATCAACGCCTCGCCAATGGGCACCTTACGATCCCTCCCTTGCACCTTGATCCTTCGGTCGAGTACGCTTTTGAGGGTCTCGTAGAGTGTCTTCTGTCGGCGTGGACGACCCTTCTTGTTTCCCGACTGCCCCTTTTTGAACTGCCCATTCTTTGGCGGTTTCATGTAGCCGGTCTTGTACGGTTCCAACTTACTCATTGTGAGGCCTCCATGCCGGTCTCAACGAGAGAACACCGAGTACGGGAAACTTCATGAAAGGTCTGTCCTGAAGCCTCAAGAGTGGGTGTTTGCCCGGTTAGCTTTTCAAACCGCAAACAGGTTACATCGCAATACGCAGGTTCCAGCTCCACCAGCCTGGCTCTACGACCAGTACGTTCAGCAGCCAGCAAGGTTGAACCAGCTCCGCCAAAGCCATCCAATACGACCTCCCCTCTTCTGCTTACGTCTCTTAGTGCGTCGGCAATCATAGCCACCGGTTTCACTGTTGGGTGCAACTCGAGATCCGCTTGATTTCTGCCAAAAGAGTTGACGCCGGGATACTCCCACACGTTGGTGCGGTATCGCCCTCTCTCCCCCAAACCGAAGTTGTTCCTGTGCGGGGCACGCCCATTTTTATAAACAAAGACAAGCTCGTGCTGAGAACGATAAAAACTCCCCATGCCAGCGTTTGTCTTTTTCCAAACGACAAGGTTCTTGAGCTCCGAATACACTTCTGCACCTGCGAAAAGCAGCTCGGGCAAGTGCCGCCAATCCATGCAGACAAAGTGAATTGCACCATCGCTGCTGACCCTTGCCATGTTTCGAAGTGACGAAATCAGGAAGTGCTTAAACTCGTCTGAGTTCATTTCCCCCGAAGCCATGGCAAACTCTTTGTGCTGGATTTTTCCGCCACCACAAACGTGTCCGTCAATCTTCACATTGTATGGTGGGTCGGTAAACACGACCTGCGCTTTTTCGCTCTTCATCAGATCGCCATAGGTCGCTGCGAGGCGCGCATCGCCGCACACCAACCGATGTTTACCAAGCAACCAGATATCCCCTACGCGGGTAACAGGATCACCCTTTGGAACAGCTGGTGGACATTCATCATCGCAAGCTTCATCTGCTTCCAGCGGCTGTAGCAAAAGGTCGATCTCAGCTGTTTCGAACCCAGAGACCTCCAATTCAAACTCAAGCTCAGCCGACGCCAGCGCCTGAAATTCAATCGCAAGGATGTCTTTGTCCCAGTCGGCACATTCCGCGATCCGATTGTCTGCGATCACGTAGGCTCGCAACTCATCCGGGCTCAAACTTGAGATCTCGAGCGTTGGCACCCGGCTCATCCCAAGTTGCTTAGCGGCTTCAACCCGACCATGCCCCGCTATGATGACACCTTCCTCAGTGACGAGAACCGGGTTTACAAAACCAAATGTTCGGATCGAGGCAGCAATCTGCGAAATCTGCTTGGCTGAGTGTGTTCTCGCGTTTCCTGAGTATGGTCGCAGCTCACCAACTGATAGATACCTAACATCTCGCGCAGGCATCTCTCCGTCACCGGTTGTTCGGATTTTTGAATTGGGGTTTTCCATTTCGGAACTCCTTTATTACCGCCCTTAAGAAGAGCGGCCTCTGGCCGCTCAATTTCAAAGCGAGTCCAGAAGGTTACGAGAAATGGAGGCCGAACCTTTCGAGGTTCTTTGCAAAGGGCCAGATTACTGGCACGAGGCAGGTAGGCCTCCCCACCCGCCACTTCGCAGCGAACTGACACCAAACGACTTCGCACAGTCTGTAGGTTTCAGCTCCGCTCCTTCTAAAAAATCGGCGTGCAACGCATTCATTGCCCGTCTGTTGCTCGACGTAGCCGTCTCTTCAGGAACACATCCTGGAATAACTCAAGAAGCTAAAATATTGGTTTACTTGTCGCCCGATGAATGTGTGCCAACTACTCTGGTTCAAATTCATCGAGAAGGTCGCTGCAGTTAACTTCTAAAGCAGAGGCTATTCGATCTATGTCCTCAATGGTTGGCAATGCTGTTTCGCTTTCAATCAGGCGAATTGTCTTGCATTCCAAGCCCGAATGATTGGCAAGCTCCGCTTGTGACCACCGCCTTTGTAACCGCAGTAATCGTAAATTTGAGCTGAGACGCGATCGAATTGACATTGATCCCGGATAATCCAGCTCTGGACAAAAAACCACAGACGATCAGTGACATTTAGGTGGACTTTGGAGGCCAAGGAAGCATTCATAAATTCAACCTTAGATAGAAAGGAAAGATATTTGCTTCCCCACGCATTCTCTTCAGAAAAACTGTTTCCAACAGATACTGTTTCAGTTCAGAAGTTTGTCGCCTTTGTTCGGAACTGCGGTCTTCGACCAGCCCCGCTGCCAGTAGAGTTCTTCTATGCGTCTCTTCCCCTTTGCGTCATAGACGCAGTGTATTCGATCGGTGTTACATATACCTCTACGCGGAACACTGTTGTTCGGTTCTGCGAAAACCAAGAATGGCAGTTTTCAATCGAACAGTCACAGCCGCGACTTCAAGGAGAGCACAAGGTGAGCGAGCTGCTAACGCTCTTCGAAGGCCTTGAAGAGATTGAAGCTGCGGACACATTGTTCGGAAATCGCCAAAGAACCTCTACTCGATCCGGCATCCTCAAGTCGGAAGCCGTCCGATTGTTTTGTCTCGCTTTGGTCAGTTCCGGCATTGAGGACTTCTCTGATATGGATGAAAGCAAGGTGGCCAACGCCGCACACTGGGTGTCTCAAATTCCCGGACAGCGAAGCGGTATTTCATTCGACTATTTTCAAATGCTTGCAGGCAATGACAACTTGATCAAGCCTGACAGAATGGTGCTTCGTTTCATTGCCCGGGCGCTAGATTGCTCCCCAAACGTCGTGTCACCCGAAACGGCCCGTGAGCTGCTCCAACTAGCTACGTTTTCGCTGAAATCCATCGATCCAAACTGGACGCCCCGCAAACTGGACTATGCCATTTGGAGCTTTGAGCGCGCACAGTAAATTGCGCGGCAACACCGGCTGGTTTGGCAGAGGCAAGACTCGCCTCTTGAAACAGGTTTCAAACGATGGGTTCCACAACATCTTTCAAGTGTTCCTTATCTTGGTGGCTTTTCATGGGAACTCTTCGCAAAGTGGTCGTCTAAAGTGGTTCCCGATATTTGAATGAACCAAATGCAACTATCCGCCGTTCCCAGTGACGCCTGCGAGTCCGAAACCAGAATTGCAGTTTTCCCGCTTTGAGCAGAAAGAAACAATGCACTTGGCATGAACCCGGAACATCTTGATTCCTGAGGCACAGTAGGCCTGGATATGGTGTAACTACATTGGTAGAAGTTTTGTTATGCAGCATAAGAATCACGGATTTCACTTCATCGACCTTTTTGCAGGTATTGGAGGACTTCGAATAGGTTTCGAGGCAATTGGAGGAACCTGTGTATTCACCAGCGAATGGAACAGGTATTCTCAGGAAACCTATCGCGAGAATTTTGGTGAAGAGCATCCCATCGAAGGTGACATCACTGAACTGAGTGAAGAGGTCATTCCGCCGCATGACGTACTCTTGGCGGGATTTCCCTGTCAGCCGTTTTCTATAGCAGGTGTGAGCAAGAAGAACTCTTTGGGGAGAGCGCATGGCTTTCTCGATGAAACACAAGGCACACTATTCTTCGACGTTGTGAGAATCCTACGTCACCATAGGCCGCGTGCATTTCTTCTGGAAAACGTTAAGAACCTTCTGTCGCACGACAAGGGCAACACCATGCGCATTATCTTACATGCCCTGGACGAGTTGGGTTATGAAGTAGATCATAAAGTTATCGATGCGCGAAGCTGGCTTCCACAACATAGAGAACGGATTTTCATCGCGGGCTTCCGCCGTGATGTTCCTACGAGTTTTACTCTCGATGACGTGATAATTCCAAAGCCCCCGAACCCACGGCTTTCTGAAATCCTACATCCCGAAGATGGAAGCGAGCGTGCCGAACCCCCTTACACGTCCGGTTCAGCAGCGCTGGTCAATGAGAAGTACACTCTGTCCGACAAGTTATGGGCATACTTGCAAGCCTATGCAGCAAAGCACAAAGCTAAAGGAAATGGCTTTGGCTTCGGCCTTTGCACCCCCGAGAGTGTCGCGAGAACTCTAAGCGCCCGCTATCATAAGGATGGTTCTGAGATCCTGATAGCACAGCCAGGACGCAACCCACGACGATTGACACCACGTGAATGCGCACGGCTCATGGGCTTTGATCGCCCGGGATCCAACAAACCTTGGAAAATACCTGTCTCAGACACCCAAGCATACAAGCAATTCGGCAATGCAGTCGCAGCGCCGGTTGCCGTCGCAATTGCTGAAGCAATGGCACCTTGGATAACCAATACAGTATCAATCAAGTCTCGGAGAAACCTGCTTGCCTGAAAAACGCCAGCCAATGACACGTTCCGAGATGATGGGAAACATTGGATCGCGTAACACCAAGCCAGAGATGATCGTTAGACGCGGTATTCACAGGCTAGGGTTTCGGTATTCACTTCACAGAAGCATAGAAAAATGCAAGCCCGACTTGGTTTTACCCAAGTATCGAGCTGTGATTTTTGTCCATGGCTGCTTCTGGCATGCACACCAAGGATGCCATTTCTTCCGACTGCCCAAAACACGAACGGATTTTTGGAAGAAGAAACTTGCTGGCAATGTGGAGCGAGACAAGAAATTCAATACCATGCTGATGAATTCGGGATGGAGAGTGTTGACCATTTGGGAATGCGCCACCCGAAACCAAACGCAAGAAACACTTGCAGAGCAGATCGCCGCATGGTTGCGCAGCGATGAAATTTCAGGCTTCATGCCAAGCGAATTGGAGCGACTCAATTGAAAGAGTTGCCAAATCCATTGAATGCAATACCAGGACGAACAGATGAAAGATCTTATCAATGAACCCGATGCAGAAAGACTGATTTTCGGTCTTCGTGATACAGGATACAATGTCAGGACTGCAGCCGCAGACATCATAGATAACTCCATTGCAGCCCATGCCGACGAAATCAATGTGGAAATCGTCCTCCACGAAGACGGGCGAAAGCTCGTTTACTTTGGCGACAACGGCAGTGGCATGAATGCAGAAAGTCTGCACAGCGCAATGCGTTATGGCGCCCCGGTTAGGGAAAACCCGGAAAGCCTTGGCAAATTCGGTCTTGGTCTCAAAACGGCATCCAGTTCTGTTTGCAAGAAGTTTACGATCATTTCTAAAGCCTCGACTGAACAGCCGCTCGCTAAACTCGCATGGGATCTCGACCATGTTGCGGCGCAGCGGCGCTGGGAAATGTTGCAAGAACCTGTAACAACAGACGAAGAAGAGATGTTTGACGAGCTCTGCGGCCAAACCGGCACACTCGTTGTATGGGAAAAGTGCGACCGCATTCTTTCAAAAGAATACGAGGCTGGAGGTTCCAAAGAACAGGCTGCAATTAAGCGTCTTGCAGACGCGATCAGCAAGCACCTATCGCTGGTATACCATCGTTTTACTGACAAGTCCGACAAGCGAGAGCGCAATCTCGATATCTTCATCAATCAAAGCCCGGTTGTCCCTTGGAACCCCTTCTATCCTAAGCGATCAGAGCAGGTTCTGCAGGAAAAGAAACAAGCGCTACTCATTGAAATGCCAGATGGATCTGAACAAAAGGCTACAATTAGAGCGTGGATACTCCCCCACCGCCGCGATATGACCAAAGATGAAGAGAAGGAGTTTGCTCGGATAACCAACCGAGCTCAAGGTTTCTATGTCTACCGAGAAGGTCGTCTCATTCAGGACGGAGGATGGATGGACGTTTTCGGCGCGCCGGAACCACACACATCGTTGCTTCGAATAGAGTTTGACTTTGGACATGAGCTTGATGACGCTTTTCGGATCGACGTTAAGAAATCGCGCATCCTATTTCACCCCGATCTTGAAGATGGATTGAGAACGCTTCTGCAACCTATCTATCGCGAAGCGGGAAATCGCTATCGACGGCAAAGCCGAGCACAGGCAAATGCAAATAATGCTGTCGACCATGCAAGCGCAAACAAGAACATTGCCAGCACCTCCAATGCAGACAAGGCAGTTGTTACATCCGTTGACCCAGAAAAACAGCTTGCTCAGGTCTCGAACAATATGGGGCCTAAGATCCGGATAAAGTCGCCAGTCGAAAACAACGTGAGTTCAGACCATCTACACGTTCACGCGGTGGAAACGATCACCAGTGGAGAGCTTTGGCAACCTGCGTTCCATAGCTCATCTACCGATGGGCATGTACCTGCGGTTCATCTGAACAAGCATCACGACTTTTACCAAAAGATATACCATCGGGCAGCAGCAAACGGGTTCGCCATTGAAGGTATGGATCTGCTTCTATGGGCTTTTTCTGCAGCAGAACAAAACAACACGAATGAAGAGCTTGCCCCTATTTTTGAAGACATTCGATCGGAAATCTCCAACAACCTGCGCAAGCTTCTTAGAAACTTGCCGGACCCTGAGCCTGGCGAACTGACCGATACCAAAGGCGAGTGATGATTGCGTCAAAAAGGGACCTCATTGTCGCAGAGCTCGAGGAGGGCACAGGAGCTGAAATTGCGGTGTCTCTGGACAAAGGCGGGCTGCGTTCGGCCATGCGGATCTGGTTTGATGATCTGGATGAAAAGAACGGACCCGTCGCCCGCATTCGACCTCACGGTTTAAAGGCTCATCGTGTACAGCTTTCGTTCGGACACTTTTCCGGCGAAATCATCCGGCAAATTCGCAAAGCCTCCAACGAAGACGTACAACTGGCAAGGGCATTGGTTAATTCCATAGATCCTTCGGTTAAGGTTTCCTTCGGAGATCAACCGCAGGAAAAATGGCTTGTCGAAAACGGTAGTTTCCAAATCGAAGCCACAATCCGACATGTTCTCAGTGCAGACACGGACGAAGCGGTTTCCCGGACTTGCAGAGAAGTAATTGTTCCTTTGATGGCTGCTATGGCCGAATTGATAGGATACGATGTTGTTGAAGAAGAATTAGGCACGAACGGCCCCGTCTTAGAAGGTGGTCTAAAGCCAACTGTCGTCAACCGGCGCGAACGCAACCCTCGAAATAGATTGCTCTGCATTAGATTGCACGGTGAGAAATGTGCTGCTTGTGGATTTGAGCCTCGAGAACGCTACGGAATAGCAGGTGGGACAATAGAAGTTCATCATCTTGAACCGCTTGGGAACCTTTCCACATCAAAGCCATATGATCCAGCAACAGATCTGGTCCCACTTTGCCCTAATTGTCACAGAGCCGTACATACCAAGCGCCCCATCCCTTGGTCTTTGAGCGAACTTCAAGATTTAATGAAAGATACAGATGGTTGACTTAAGTTCTCTTCCAGAGCGATTTTCCGAACTACGGAATTCGATCCCTGACGGCTACTCAGTCTCGGAACGCCTGGTGGACCCCGTGGTACTTTTGGATCGTGAAAACACTCGTATTGTAGCCCGTCTTGGCGGCGTGAGAACGGTAAGAGGAAAGAGATTTGAGTTGCCGGCGCCCAGCAATAGGCATGCTTGGGTTGTTGATGGAAAGGTCATTCGACCTATCCCGCATGACTCTGTTTCCCTGCTGAATGAGATTGTCGGCGAACACGATCCGACAGATATACCATTCAGCGCGGCTCTTCGAATGATCCGTTCAAAAAACGATGAAATCCAAGCCTCTCCTTCAGAAGCGATCATGATTGCTGGAAAAGATGCTGCCGAACAGGACAATGCACCGCTGTGCATTCCAGGACTGAACGCTGACCTTTTCCCATACCAGTCTCGCGGAGTAAAATGGATGTGGGACACGATATCTCGAACTGGAGGCCTCATCCTCGCGGATGAGATGGGACTAGGCAAGACACTACAAATAATTGCTCTTTTGCTGGTAGAGCAACCAGCGACACTATCGCCCGCGCTCATTCTTTGTCCAACCAGCTTGATTGCAAACTGGCAGCGGGAGTTCGAGAAATTTGCTCCGTGTCTCAGTGTTCTAGTTCATCGAGGCGCCCATCGAACTGGCGTGGTCAGCGGCCTTCAAACTGCGCAAGTAATCATCACAACCTATGATACCATGGTGAATGACATTTCCTTAATATCTTCACTGGATTGGTCGTGGGTTATTTGTGACGAAGCTCAAGCGATCAAAAATCCAGATTCAAATCGCAGGAAAGCTATTGCAAGTATCCCCCGTGCCAAGTCCATTCCTGTAACCGGTACGCCCGTGGAAAACTCGCTTCTGGACCTTTGGTCTCTTGTGGATTTCGCGATCCCAGAGCTTCTTGGCGACCGTATCGAGTTCGAAGAAGAATACCCTGACAGCATAGATTCTGGCAAAAACCTTGGCCGTTTGACCGACCCTATCATCTTGAGGAGGAGAGTCGCAGACGTCGCCGACGATCTTCCAGAACGAATAGACATCGATCTTCCACTGGAGCTCGATGAGAAACTGATAGATCACTACGAACAGGTCAGGTGCACCACCATGGAGAAGTACCCTGTGGCAGGAGCGCTCGTGGCAACACTTCAATTGCAGCTTCTATGTGCACATCCTTGGTTGCGCCACAAGGTAGGTGCGGATGAAGAAGACGCGGAACTATCCCCTGCAGCGGAAATGCCCCTGATCACCCCCAAAATGGAGCGTGCGGTCGAGCTACTTGGTGAGGCGTTTCGAAACCGCCGCAAAGTAATCGTGTTTTCCCTGTTTAATCGGGTCGGAGAACTGTTGCAGGAAGCCGGGGCCGACCTTCCGAAGGCATTTTGGGGGGCAATCAATGGATCAACGCCGCAAGAAGACCGCCAAAGCAAAATTGACGAATTTGCAGAATACGACGGACCGGCTTGTTTGGTTCTGAACCCAAAGGCCGCAGGAGCTGGGCTAAACATCACGGCCGCGACGGTTGTCATCCACTTTACCCCCGTATGGAACCCCGCACTCGAAGCTCAAGCCAGTGCTCGGGCTTATCGGCGAGGGCAAACCGAAACTGTAACCGTGTATCGGCTCTTCTACAAAGAAACGGTGGAAGAAGTTATGATGGACCGTTCCGAATGGAAAAATGAACTAGCTAATGAAACAGTTCCTACTTCCACAAGGGACACCGAGGATTTGAAACGCGCCCTGGAAATTACACCGAGGAAAAAATGAGCCAGCAGACATTCCGAAAAACTCTGAGCGCCAATGACGTTGGAAGCACTGGTGGGCACCAAGCAGGGATCCACATTCCCAAAGGTGAGAAAGAACTTCTGAAAATCCTCCCGTCTTTGGAACCAGGAATCAAGAACCCGGACGCATGGCTCGAATGCGTAGACGATGAGGGACAGAGGCTTAGATTTCGTTTCGTTTACTACAACAACAAACACCATGACGAAGGAGGAACTCGAGACGAGTATCGGGTTACTCATATGACAAGTTGGTTCCGCGACGTCGGGGCAAGAGAGGGAGATGAATTTGAAATCACAAAAACGGAAGATAGCTCCGTCTATTCTATCCGTATTCAGCAAAAAGCCATTCAGGAACCCGACGAAGGACAGGAAGGTGTCCGCATTCGTTTGAATAGTTGGCGCAGAGTCCATTGATCCTGTCAAAGTTCCATTCAGTGAGGGCGTGAAAGGGTTGAAATCTTGATCCTCGGCGCATCTTCAACGTCGACGTATCCTTCAGCCCGAGCCCTCTCAAGAAGGCCAACAGCTATGATCGCCTGTTTCTCGGACGGGAGCTTTGCTGGAAGTAGGCCACAAGTCTTCAGTATGCCATCTTCCTTGGGGCTGAACATTCGTTTCTCAGCCCCCCAAGACCGCAGGCGTTTCCAGCAATCTGCCCCAGCCTCTACTACATTTGCCTGCGCTTCAATACCGGAAACAACCGCTTCATTTTTTCTGGAATCCCTTTGATTTTCTTGCGCTTCTTCTGGATCGACAAGGCAACTTGATACTTCGGGGCCATAGTCAATTTTCGATCTCTGTAACGCTGCCCAACAGGCTTGTTTCTTTGCCCATTCCGTGATGTTGTTGATCCCTTCCTCGGGGCGAGTGACAACCTCAGAAGCGGCTTCAGCCGCAAGAAGTAATCCATCATTTAATTCTCGGGAAACTGATTGACGTCGCCAGACTGCATCCAAATCAATAACTTTTTCAGCATCATCCACATCGATTGCGAACTTTGAAATCGCATAGGTAATAATATTTGCGCGGTACCCCCCCGGATACCACGGCTGTTTCGGAACAGTTTTTTCAAGATGCTTGAAGATAATGATCTTGGCCACAAGCCGTCGATACCAAATCTCGTCAAAGCGCTTGCTGTTACGATCCCACTCCTTTCCTATTTCCTGCGCGAAAACGCCGAAGTTTTTTTGTGCTCCCTTGCTGACGGTATCTGGGTACTGTCGGAAACTCATCTCTACTTTGGCAAGGTCGGTTTTTACAAAGAGCTGCGCTCTAGGATACTCCATATCAAAACGTCGCCTTTCAGCTGCTGATAGCTTGGCCCTTTCCACCTGGTACTGCCCTCTTGCTCGCTCGTAAAACCACTTGGTTTCCCTATTCGTACCTTCTGCAGCCGGAGACAGAACTCGACGCGAATACGACTCGATACGCATGTGGAATGGGTGGTTCGAAAAGAAGTCCGCTGCACTCACCTTATTCTGACTATTTGCATATTTCGAAATGTTCGGAACAATATCTTCTGAAGCATCCGGCGGAACAATTGTCAGCTTCATCTGTACATAAACTTGAGACAACGTTTCCGGCGAGGTGCGCTTTGCGGCATGAAGCGAGGCAGTCGTTTGGCCACCGTTGACCACTTGCAGATTGACCGCGGAAAGAATCTTCAAACCGTCAGGCGAATGTTCGACTTCAATGCTATCAGCAGTCGCCGAAAGCCCATTGTTGTAACTGAAAAACATTTCCGGTTCATTTTTGATCGTGTCCCTGATCCCCCGGTTAACGGCCCCCCTTGCCTGAAGAAAGCTACGGACATTTGACTCAAGAAGACGCGCGCCCCATTTATCGTAAATTTCGGCTAGCTGCTCACCGTTGATGACCGCGAGATAGCTATCAAGTTTTTCATCTTGTGTAGAAGCCTGCAGAGCGGAAATGGCTGCCCCGAAGTCCTCGCGAAAATTCACGACTATCTTCTCTCTTGCATGACCAGATGTTTCATATCTGTGAAACCGATTTAGGTCCCAAATATTGTATGTTACGGGGATGCCCGAAATTTTCCCTGCCAAAACCGCATCCGTTCGAGCACTGTAGATCGCATTGGTGAGCAGGATTAGTTTGACCTTTGTCACTGACGGCCACGCCGACGAAATCAACTTGGCCACACCGAATTCAGCGCTCCCTTCAACCAAGCCCTCACGGAAGGCTTTGCGTCGCGAGGCAGCCACAAAATTGATCAAATGGCCAAAGTACTTCTTGGCCTCTTGGTTATTCATTTTGTGTAGCCCGCCATCGGGCAGAAAATTGCAGACAATGACACTGAGAACGCCTTCTGACTCCCGTGGGTGTCCTCCAATCCCGTCAATCCGCACTGTTTTTCCGGAATTGCTACCAGCGAACTCTGCGCGATCCATCGTTGCAATTTCGCCTTCGGTTTCCAATCGACTAGCCATCCACTCAAAGAACGCGTCGGCTTCAGACACCCCTCCTTGGTTGGCTTCCTGACGTACTTCCTCCAAGAGTGACGAATTGAAATCGGATAAATCTGTCATTTTGTGCCCACGGCCTAAATCAATAAATCTCCAGCACTAGGATGGTGCCTTTCCAAAATCAGAATGTATTCGAAAACACTGAAATTCAATAATTTTTCCAACATCTCATCCCCCAGAATGACGAAACAGGAACCTGATTTCCCCAAAGCAATACGCATTAGTCCTTCAAGAGCACCGGCTATTCTTGACGCTCCCTCGATGCTTGGCCCAATATACAGTTCGTATTTCTATGAGGAATTTCCTATGCGACGCAGTCTAATGATCATGGCACCACTGTTAGTAACGTTGACCACTGGCATCGCCTTCGGCCACGATTTGAGTGAACACATGAGCGGTGAGTGCGAGTTCATTCAATCAGAAGTCAATTTCGAGGAGCTTCTTGCCTCACTTCAAAAAGGCCAAGAGCCCTGTATTCTAGTCACGATGACACCGTTGGCTTCCGACAAACGTGTCTTCCTTATTCAAGAAGGTGGTCAATTGATATGCGAAAACGAGTTTGAGCCAACAACTCGCCGCTCAGTGATCCCGAATAGTGTTCGGCACCTGCACATAAGTCACCTTCACAAAAGCAGCGAATTGAAAGACGGTGAACTGATTGTGAGATCGTGCGGTTTGGCTCATGTTGAATGAATGAGTTGGCGTTTAGTAGTATCCACGACCTACCCAAATCGCCAAAGCCTCCGCCATTACTCCAACAACAACAAATGAAACCGGAAGCGCTTGCGCGATAGCCTTTTGGCGTTTGAACGAAGTTTCAAAATCCTCAATGGCCAATTGGCTTTTGGCAATCTCTTCCGACAACGTTTTTAGGAGTTCCTCGTCAACCTTTGATAAACCTTTTTGGTTTGTTCGCTTGGCGTTCTCAGTTTCATACTGGTGTTCGCTCAGCTTTGAGTTGGTTCCGACCAAGGCGAGTGAAAGCATTCTATACCGTGCGCTCTTGTCGATAATACTGCTCCGAACATTTACGAGATAGTAAGCTGCCATCAAGATTGACGCCGCAATAAGGAACCCAAAAATCACGAACTCACCATTTGATTTCAATGAGACCTTGGCACCAACAATCGAAACCTGTTGGACGTCCAATACAGCGATGCAAACCGTCACGAAACACACAAACAAAAAGCTATTTCTGCTTCTCTCTAGATCCTCGTTAAGCAAATTTCCGACATCAAGTTTTTCAAGATTCTCGTAGAACCCATTCATAGATTTGCGCACCAGATCAGGTGTTAGAACTTCCATACAATATTTCCTTTTGGCAAATTCGAAATTGGCAATGCTGGCACGTAACATTGTATCGCAGCCATCATCTCGAACAAAGCCTATGTCCATTTGGCGAATTCTCTTACCAATTCGCGAAATCCATGTTCCGGCTTTCTCTATCCCAAGTCTAGCTAACCTACGCCCACAAGACAGGGAGAAGGTTGTTCGCACAAAGGGGCATATTGACTGCGAAGAGGGGGCTATCGAATGGCTCCCGACCGCGTAGTTTTCCTTAATCCAGGGCATTGAAACTATAGCGACCAGCTATTGGATGCCGGAGATCCCCCAAGGCTAGGATGCCTTGATCCCGCGATGATTTCACTTCTCCCGAAACCCGGCGGGCAACATCCCTGAGGAGGACACCCATGCACAAGAAATTTCTTAGCTCGATGGCAATATTCGCAATGGCTGCGACGCAATTGGGCGCCCAGGAAACTGGTTTCGGTCCCGAATATACGAAGGATGGATCGGTCGTTCGCCCGGTAGACTGGGAGACATGGGTCTTCGTTGGGTCACCATTGACCCCAAATGCCCTGAACGGAGGCCAGGCGAGCTTTCAACAGTTTCATAGCGTTTACATAGAACCTGAGGCCTTCGAGCATTTCAAAAGAACCGGCGAGTTCGCAAATGGCACACAGTTGGCAAAGGTTCGAACACATCTCTATCGAGGGGACGATTGCGGTGATGTCGATGCCGAAAATGGCTCGTGTCAGGCAGTTTCTGGTCGGGGGTACTTCAACGGAGAATACTCCGGTTTCGAGTTGACCGTGAAAGATACCACCCGTTTCGATGACCCTGGCGGATGGGTTTACTACAACTTCGGGGAAACCCCGGCAGAATGGAAAGAGTCGGCTCAACCATTTCCTGCGGCGTCCTGTAACTCCTGTCACGCATCAGCAGCCGCAAACGACTTTGTCTTTACCCAGTTCTACCCTGTGCTTAGGGCAAGCGAGCCGCGTGTTTCCGACAGCCGCCCCAAAGCAGGTTCGACAACCAAGGCCGCCGTTGAGCAATCACAGTCGGAGCAGCAACCTGCCGTCGATAGCCCTCTGCCGACTGATCGAGACAGTTTGTTCAAACACCTGCAGTCTGGTGAATACAAGACAATGGGCCCTGCGGAAGAAGCAGTGCACCCTTCGGCCGGCCCACACATCACTCCGGGTATGCCGGTAAAGGTGTACTTCTCAGATGCATTGGCTCAATCTCTGGCGGGCAAATTCAAGCAGCACCCAAAGGGGTCTGCAGTTGTAAAAGAGCTATACAACGATAGTGCCACCGAAGTTACTGGTTGGGCGGTAGCAATAAAGACGGACGAGGAAAGCGCGAACGGCCGGGGCTGGTTCTGGGTTGAGTTCCTTTCCACAACAGATCCATCCAAAATCTACGAGAACGTGATTGGAAACGGGGTTAGTGAGTGCACCGGATGCCACCGTGGAGGTCGGGATTTTGTGATCAGCCGGCTTCCATAGTATCGGCGAGCAGTTCTGGAGTTAGTCGGAAATCCGAGTAACTCCGGAACAGGCGAACGTGAGATCTCTTGGTGAACACCGTGCATCGAACCTATAGCGGCCACCTATTGGTAACTCTTGTTTCCCCTCCCCACCTCATGAGCAAGTAAAATGGGAGAGAACACGTGAACTATCACAAATCCGAAGACGCAATTGCCAACCTCTCGCCTGAAGAGTTCCGGGTCACACAGGAAAACGGCACCGAACGACCCGGCTCAGGCAAGCTGCTCTACAACAAGGACCCGGGCATCTACGTCGATGTCGTCTCTGGCGAGCCTCTGTTTGCCTCGTCCGACAAGTACGAGTCAGGCTGCGGCTGGCCAAGCTTCACCAAACCGATCGAGACGGCGCATGTAACCGAACATCACGATACCACCCACGGAATGGTGCGGACGGAAGTGCGCAGCAAACATGGTGACAGCCACCTGGGCCATGTCTTTCCGGACGGTCCGATGGATCGTGGCGGCCTGCGCTATTGCATCAATTCGGCAAGCCTTCGGTTTGTGCATCGCGATGACATGGAGGCCGAAGGATATGGGGCTTATCTGGACCAGGTTGAGGAGATCTAGAATGACGGAACGTGCAGTTTTGGCTGGCGGATGTTTCTGGGGCATGCAGGATCTGATCCGCAAGATGGATGGCGTTGTCTCGACCCGAGTAGGCTATACGGGCGGCGATGTCGCGAATGCCACCTACCGCGACCACGGCACCCATGCCGAGGGGATCGAGATCGTGTTTGATCCCGCGCGGATCAGCTATCGCAAGCTGCTGGAGTTCTTCTTCCAGATTCACGATCCGACCACCCCTAACCGTCAGGGCAACGACCTTGGCATGTCCTATCGATCGGCCATCTACTTCACCAGCGAAGACCAGAAGGCCATCGCCCTGGACACCATTGCCGACGTCGATGCCTCGGGTCTCTGGCCCGGCAAGGTGGTGACCGAGGTCGAACCCGTGGGCGATTTCTGGGAGGCCGAAGACTGCCACCAGGATTATCTCGAGAAGAATCCGAACGGCTATACCTGCCACTTCGCGCGCACTGACTGGGTGCTGCCAAAACGGGAAACCGCCTGAATGCCAATGTGACGGTCCAGAAAAACTGGACAATCAAGCTTGTTCTTTTGAAAGGAACCTCAATGCAATTTGGAAATCTACACAGACTTGCGCCAGAGCTTCGCGTAGAGACCTGGATCGGTTCAGATGGGAAAGAGCTAATACGTCCGCTCAAACTAGCCGATCTTGGTGATGGCTATAAGATTATCTTCTGCTTCCAACACTGGTGTCCCGGGTGTCACTCGCGAGGGTTTCCCACCCTCAAGAAACTACACTCCAGCCTCAAGTCCAAAAACGTTGGCTTTGCTGTAATTCAAACCGTGTTCGAGGGAGAAGATGTCAATACTGTCGAAAAACTCCGGCTAAATCAGGAGCAGTACTTCCTGAAAATGCCGTTTGGTCATGATGTCGTCCAGGATGGCGACCAGTACCCTAGTTTCATGGCAGACTACAGAACCGCAGGAACCCCTTGGTTCACCGTGATCGACCCGTCCGGAGCCGTCGTTTTTGCGGACTTCAGGCTGGATGCTGATCGCTTGCTGGAGGCCCTTGGCGAAGAAAGCGTCGACATGCATCGCGTCCCGGACTCCTGAACCCTGCTTGAAACAGTTTTCGTTCACGAAGTGTTCAAGCTCTTCGCCACCCCACAACGGTAGGGTGTTCACAGCCAACTGACAAAACGCCCGATCCGTGAGCCTTCATCGGCTCACGGCCCTGGAGCTCAGACAGGAGAAACAAATGAACCTGGAATTCACCAACACTCGCTTTGATCCCGATCTCGTTGAGTTTCATAGCATCGCCAGGCAAATGGCAAAGTCAGTTGGCTATACGGCCGGCCTGTCTATCGACGGCCAGGTAGCGCAACTGCTTCGCCTGCGGGTAGCCCAGATGAACCCCTGCTCATACTGCCTGATCCTTCATACGAAGGCCGCGCGCGAGCAAGGAATAGCGGAAGAGAAAGTTGCGCATCTCGCAAGCTGGAGACAAAGCTCGATGTTCACAGAAGGAGAACAGGCCGCGCTGGAATATTGCGAGGCGCTTACAGACTACGACCACATCGTACTGCCCGACCTTCATGAAGAGTTGCTGGAGTACTATGACGAAACCGCCATTGCAGAAATCGCTGCTGTCGTCATCAACATGAACCTATGGACACGCCTGAAGCTCGCACAGGGCGCGACGCCGGTTGTAGCTTGATGGAACAGGTAGCCTTTGGAGGCGGCTGCCATTGGTGCACTGAGGCTGTTTTCCACGCCATTCGAGGGGTCTCGGAAGTTGATCAGGGCTTTGCCGCGTCACTGGCCCCGGATGACGCGTTTTCTGAAGCGGTCCGGGTAACCTTCAATCCCGCCGAAGTCGCTCTGGAAAACCTGGTACGTGTACACCTTGCAACCCATGCCAGCACGGCCAAACACAGCATGCGGGGAAAGTACCGGAGTGCAATCTACTGCCTGAGCCTTTCTCAGGCTCAACAAACAAATAGAATTGTGAAGGAGATCACACAGGAAACAGGTACGGAATTCGTGACCCGGGTCCTTCATCTTGCCGGCTTCAGGCACTCCGACGAACGGTTCAGGGAATACTACAAGACTGATCCGGAGCGCCCGTTCTGCCGCACCTACATTGACCCTAAGCTCGCACTGCTACGCCGCAACCTTCCTGAGCTTTTGAAAGATCGGGTAACCACATGACGTCAATTGTAACTATCATCGTACTGCTGGCCTTCACCGCCTATTCCCTGGCCAGCAAAGCAATTGGACGGACGATCCTGACGTTGCCAATCTTATTCACAATGCTTGGCCTTGCACTATCCACTCCACTTGAACAAATCGGGGAAACTGCAGCCGTTCACGAAGGCAAGCGAGTATTGGCGGAGATCACCTTGATCCTCGTCCTGTTCGCGGACGCGAGCCATGTCAGATTCAAGCAGTTGTCAACGTCGTGGAGAATTCCGGCGAGGATGTTGATCGTGGGTATGCCACTTACCATTGCATTGGGAACGATTGTGGCCCTGGCTCTGAATCCGGCCTCAGGCGTGGCGATGGCGATGCTGACTGCAGCTGTTTTGACGCCCACAGATGCCGCTTTGGGACAACCTGTAGTAAACAGCTCCGAAGTCCCGGAAGATCTGTCGCAGTCAATAAACGTGGAGAGCGGCCTGAATGATGGCCTTGCCCTTCCCTTCGTACTCTTCGGCGCTGTTTTGGCGTCTGCTACACACGCAGGTGACGAGCAATTGGTCCACCTGGCCTTCGAGGCGCTCCGCGAGATCGTTCTCGGCCCGCTTGCAGGAATAGCCGTCGGCTGGGCTATTGCAAAACTCCTCGACTGGGCTCAGGGAGCAGATCTGACAAACGAGTCCGCGTCCGGCCTTGTTTTTCTTTCTTCGGCCTTCCTTGCCTACGCAGTGTCAGTCTCAATTGGCGGGAATGGTTTCATTGCTGCCTTCGTAGCAGGCATGACATTTGGCAACACTTTCCGACACAACATTCACTTTATCAGTGAGTTCATGGAAGGCGCAGGCCAACTTCTGACGATGGCGTCATTTCTCGCCTTTGGAGCATTCCTTCTACCTACAGGAATTGAGCACATGCAGGTCACGACCGTAGTGCTGGCCTTGCTGTTTCTCTCTGCAGTACGTGTATTGCCTATCTGGCTCTCCCTTTCGGGATCCGGTCTCAAGCTTCCGGAAAAACTCTTTCTGGGATGGTTCGGACCACGCGGGCTGGCTTCGATCCTCTTCACGCTCATCATCATCGATGAATTTGATTTTCCAAACGAAGCTGAATTGCTTGCATGTGTTTCACTAACGGTAGGGGCGTCGATTTTACTGCATGGTTTCTCAGCGGCCCCTCTTGCAAGGCGAATTGGAAAGTAGGGCGCCCGCCAGGATTGGCCCACTGCTATGTTTCCTACTGTCCCGAACTCTACTCATTTGGCACCTTTGAGACGGCAATCAGTCGCAGCGACTTGAGAGCTTTCTCAAGTGGTCCAGGCTCTTAAACGGGCCGAGGGCGCGCTGTTTCAACTCTCCTTCCCAAAGCCAAACTGCTATGGTTTCTGCCCAGTCATGGTCCGACATAAGAATTTCCACACGTCCATTACACTTTCGAAGTGCGCTTTGAAAAAAGTCTGTACCTTCCACGTGATTTGTCGGTCCTTTCAGCTCCGCCAAACGCACAAGCGAGTTGTCTTTCAATTCAAGAATGGCAACCACGTTCCCACCATGTGGTTTCTCAACAATTGCAATTTCATTGATTGTATCGCCATCAAAGTCCGCGATGCCCGCAAAGGACAGCCACTGAGGGCGCTTACCAAGGAAAGGCGTTTGGGCAAGTTTTTCAAGCGCATCGTTCGACACCCCATAGACGGCAAGTGACGCACCGAGCTCTTTGTCGGTCTCGACTACAATCACCTCGTTAAAGCCGTCACCGGACAAATCAGCCAAAAGCGGATGCGGACCTTCAAAGACAAGCTGCAGTGGATCCAGTTGAACAACGTGTTGCTGCAAGCTTGTGTCAACGACTACCAATCTGTTGGTAACGGGAACGCCAGGTCCCATTACCAGCTCCGAATAAACACTGGCGGGGGCAGTACCAGGTTGAATGGAAAACTCTGCCTGCAAAGCGCCGTTTCGCAGAGCTTTGATGTCTGCATAGGCAAAAGGGGTGAAAAGCCAGGTTACGACCATTCCAAGCAGAAGGGTCTCGTTTGCATTCACTTTCATACTCTTTCCTCCAACAAGCTTACCGGGTCTGAATCACATGCAATTTGGTCCTGTCAGGTTGGCTCCAGACCAGGATTCCGAGATTTGTTTTTCTCTTCGGCCCTGGCCATTGCGGCCGCCAGTTCCTCAACCTTCGGCTCCAACACCTCGTCACGGTCTGACGCGACATTGATTGTAGGCCGCGCAAACTTGATCCCGTTCTCTTCGAACGCTCTTTGCACCGTCGCAAAGGCGTACCGCCTGATGAGAAACTGCTTTCCTGGCTTTGACATGAACTTGGTACTGATCACGAAGCCATGGTCGGAAGCTTCTACCGCTCCCTGAGCCTTGAAAGGCTGAATGAAGTCATCTCTGATGTCTTCGTTCTCCGCGAGCTGTTGTCCCGCTTTTTTCAGAAGCTTCCTCACCTTTTCCAGATCTGTATCGAATGGGACGGTGAAGCGGAGCTTCATTATCGCCCAATCACGACTGTAGTTGGTCAAAGACTGGATCTCTCCAAACGGAACCGTATGCACCGCCCCTCTGTGATGTCGAAGCTGCATGGAGCGAACGGACATCTTCTCGACGACGCCCATAACGGAACCCGTATCAATGTATTCACCGATACGAACTGCATCATCAATCAGGAAGAAAACACCTGAGACTATGTCTCGGACAAGGGTCTGTGATCCAAAGCCAATTGCCAAGCCAAGAACGCCCGCGCCGGCGAGTACAGGCCCGATCTCCACACCAATGGCAGACAGAACCGATATGATTATTGTTACAAGGACAAAGGCCTGCACGACTCGTCGAGCAAGGGGGAGAAGCGTTCGGGTTCGCGACAAACCCGCTCCTCCAATTTCGGTTTCGCCCAGATCAACATTGGCCTCGCCATCTCCTCCATCTTCGATTTCGATCATCCGTCCGATGTAGGCGTCGCTGAACCTCCATAATGCCACCCCAGCGAAAATGTAGACCATACTATTGGCCAGAGTACTCCAGTAGGTATCCGTCGATGACTGTTTGGGTCCGATACCCCAAGCGTAGACCAACCCAAGTATCGTAAGAATACCAAGAATTGGCCTGACAGCCCTGGAGATCGCAAACTCCAGCGCTCCCTCCTCCAACTTTGAGAATTCCAGTTCCTGGCGCTTCACCGCGGCATCGATGTGCGGAAAGACCGCCAAAACGAGAACGGTAAAGAGAGCTGCTCCGTAAGGAGCATTCAATTCCAGCACAGTCATTGTGAAAAGTGCCGACCAAAGCGCAATGGGCACAAAGGAGAGCACCAATGGCCAGGCCATCAACCAACCACCAGATTTGCCGTCGACGTCGAGATCTTTGCGAATGGCATTTCGATTGAGGAAGAAGGCAAATCCAAGAAACCCGGAAGACACAGCCGTAACAACCACCAGAAACAGCTCGTGCTCCGGACCGCTAATTCCCAACGTATAGATCAGCGCGCAAGTAAAGAACGCGAATGCCGCGAAACCAATGGTTACAACATATGACCAGTAAAGCTTCCTGGCCTCGACGTCCGACAGATCGGGGAGCCTGAAGGTTCGATCCATCGGGGACCAAAAGACCTGGAGAAAACGCAACGAGACAAGAAACACGCAGGTCGGCACCAAATAGTAGAAGAATGCAAGCCTATCTGCTGCACTCGATGCAAAAAATGCCAGATAGGTAATCGCTGCCACTACCGCGAAGCCCCCCACCGAAAGACAGCCGCTCATGAATTCACGGAACTGGAAGAGGAGTTTGTCACGCGTTCCGAGTGGCAGGGAAAGACCGCGGAGATCCAAAACCCTGATCCTGGTCATCAACCTGAGTATTGACTGAGAGCAAAAGGCAGCGATCGCAAATGAAATGGCAACCCCGAACACAAACCCTCGTGCATCGTTACGCCCACTTTGATCCAGGAAGGCGCGGTAGCCTCGATCCAGAACACCAGGCACCTCGCGATATGCACCGAAAATCGTGCCAACACGCGTTGTGAGGACCTCACCGAACTCATAGACACTTTGTGCAATGAGCGCGGGATTAAACGAGCCACCTCTCCCTTGTTCGCGTTCGACTTGTTTGGAATTCTCTGCCAGGCCAACGAGATCATCAGCCATGGAAGATACCACCCCTGTTGTTTCAACTGGCACAGAAGCCTGCAGTTGTAGTGCACAGAGGCTGGCGGACAGCACCACCAGCAGCAAAACCGCTTGCTTAAAGGGGCGTCGCGAAGGCGTCGTTGGGGTCATGTCTACTGTGGCTCCGGATGAAATTTGCCCCCCAGCCAAAACCCTGCTCCCACGCGAGGTGGTTCTGGCTGGAGGTCGGAAACATCACATTTACTCGCTACTGCTCCCCAGACCGCTTAAGTGTGAGTTTCCGAGACCGTTGTGACTGACACGCTGACGTCAGTCCTTTTTTACATTGTCGCCAAAGTAGTAGACGCGGCCTTGAGCACCCTCGAGAAGAGCCTTGTTCACCGTCAAACTCGCGCTGTTCAAAGCGACAACATCGGCGTTTTTATAAACCCATTCATCAGCACTCTTCAGAGTCGAGCTGTCCAAAACCGTTCCGACTTGCAGGTAGTGCCCGGGAATGACAGACCTTGGTTTAATTCGATCCAGAATGTCATTTACTTGTTCGTAGGACAGGATGTGTCCCGATCCGTCGATGTTCATTATCATGACATCAAGGTCTTCAAGCTGTTCAAAGAGATGCGGGTCCGGATCCGGACGGTTGTCACCCCAGAAACCGATTTTCATACCACCAGTTTCGATCACGTAGATCACGTTGTCCCAACTGCGCGGCGCGTTTTCCGGACACAGCTCTTCAAGATCGAGATGAAACTCGCTCTTGAGATATGCCGTCCAGTTCACCTCTCCTGGCGCGTGGCATTGGTGTTTGTCCGCAAATCCGGTGATTTTGACATCTCCAAGATGGAACACGCCAGCGATACGCTCCAGGTTCATTGATGCCTTAACGCGATAGACTGCATCGTGATCGAAATGTGCATGAGACGAGATTGCGATATCTGCGCTCACCTCGGGAAACTCCTCTGGATACCAGACCCCGAAAACACCCGTAGGATCGTTTCTCCAGGGGTCGATCACCATTGTAATGCCGTTTGGAGAAGTAATCTTAAACGCCATGTGCCCGTAGAAATCGATGCCCACATCGCCAGGCTTGAGGTAGTCCCCTTCGCTATATTGGTGCTCAATGATGCTGTTGTTGTTGCCCTCATCCAGAAAGGACCTCGAACCAAGGATTGGTTTGTCTTCGGCGACAACCGCTGTTGAAAAAAGCGTTGCAGCAAAGGTAGCCAGGGTCGGTACAAGCTTCATGTTTAGGATACTCCAAGTTTACTAGGTTACTGAACAGCGCAAACACGCGCCTTTTCACGCGGGCCTATCTTTCGAGGCCTATGTGATGATCTGCGAAGATGTACTGTTGATCGCTCGCCAGAGCCTCATGACAGCTGGAACACGTTTCTCGCGGCATCGGCACGGCACGACGTTCGTAGGGTTCGGGGCGATGGCCGAATTGGAAATATCCCAGGAACCCTGTCTCCTCCTCAAACCGGGAGGTATCCTTCAAAATCATGCCAAGTCCGTTATAGTGGCTTTCAACAACGGCCTCGTCTGGAGCGGATGGTTTGGTGGCCGTGAACTCCTTTACAATTCGAGTGCCGTCGGGCCAGACACCGGTTGCAATGTACATCGCAAACGAGTGGGGCTCGACATAGGTATCAATGTACTCGCTGTTCTCGATCGGCTTGTTATCGATAATGTTGACCTGCCCCTTTGGCAGCAACGTTGTGCCTACGTTGACCCATTCTCGATAGTTCAATGGACGGTCCACTGACCCGTCTTCGTTGTATGCTATCTCCAGCTTTGGCAGTTGGTCGGCCTGCGCGGCTGGGACTAAGGCGCAAATGCAAGCGCAGAGAGAGCCGATACTTGTTCTCATGATTATTCTCCCAAGTTTTGAGCCAAGTTTGAAATCAGTGCAGGGGATCGCAATCATTCGACTGCAAGAATGTAAGGAAACGCTGAACCATAGCGCCCTGCGTTGTTGACCTGATCATCCACCGCCAAGCCATTCATCAGGTTCAAAACCGTGTTCATGGCGTCATCGTGAAGAGCACGACCGTTCATTGCATCAAGCGTGTAACTAGCTTGTGTTCCCGTTTTATAGGTAATCACATCCGGAAGGATCACATCGGCAACTTCCTGAGCGTATGCAAGTTCGTTGCCTTCCTGCGCCCCGGACAAACTGGTTGCCATGAAAACATTGTTGACCGCAGCTTGCCGGCGTTCGCTAACATCTGTGTCAGGGCGATGCTGTTGGTGATCCTCCTGCACGGCGGGCGTGTCTGCAAAAAACACATATGGGAACAGAACGTTCGCCAGCCTGTCGATCTGATGCCATTCCTCATTGTGAACAACTGCAGTCGAGGTGAAGTAGCGGATTTCGTCTGACAACAACTCGTTTGGAACATCCAGGACGATGAAGCTGGCGGTCGCCTCTGCAAACAGGTCCCCTCCTTCCTGAAAGGCCTCGGGAGAAAAAGTTCCGGCCTGGCGCTTTGCATTGAAGCCGGCAAGGCCCACACCGTTTCCAAAAAAGGGATCTACTCCCCTCCCCGCCCATACCTGAACACCGCCGGGCAGCGAGAACGCCTCCCCGACTGTTCCGTTCGCCAGGTGCTCACTGGTCGCACCGATGTCTGCGTTGGCTGACATCAGTTTCGAAACCTGGATTTCGTCGCCTTGAAAGGAGAATACGTAGGTTATTCCCTCGTCGATCTGTTCATCGGTTGCGATGTGGAGATTGTAGAGACCGCCTGCTCCGAAGTTGGCACCGGTTGGGGGAATTAAGGATCCCGGGACACTGGGATTTGTTGAGAGAATGAATGAGGTGTGGCCGGCTGTGGTTGACTGAAAAACATAGGCGTCATTGAGGTCATACTCAGGGTAGAGCCCCTGTAGTCCTGAGATAAAGTGCCCCGCTCCGAAAACGGGGAGACCCAGGGTGAAAATCGAGGCGGAAGCAGTAGCTGCTATCATACCAAGCTTGGCGAAAACGTTGGATTTCATCGAATTGTCCTTAAGGGGATTGGAAGGCCATCGCGCGCTATGCGAGCGATGAATTGCAACTTGAGTTTAGAATTGGCTCCAACCGGCGGACAGTTATACATTCTATAGCCGTGGGGCATTAAAGAGGCTGGCCGCTGCATCAACTGAAACCTGACACAGAAGTTGGCTCAGTCTCTTCAGGGCCACGAAGCCAATCACCCGTTTCCGTGAGAACCCTGCTGTCATAGCCACGAACAACCAGGCCGATCGCACTCAAATAGTATTGGTCTTCGAAAAACAGCGCG
The DNA here is from genome assembly GCF_040369695.1 of Pelagimonas sp. KU-00592-HH. Lineage (NCBI taxonomy): Bacteria > Pseudomonadati > Pseudomonadota > Alphaproteobacteria > Rhodobacterales > Roseobacteraceae > Pelagimonas > Pelagimonas sp. KU-00592-HH. The sequence continues at coordinate 306,828 of NZ_BAABWM010000002.1, forward strand.
AAGTATTCGACCGAATGCAGGCCTTCCGATAGTTCAGGATTTTGCCCAAAACTGGCCTTCGCGGTGTTTTCAACCAAGCGATTGTATCCTGTGGAGTTCTGCACGGTACAAACCACTTGCCCGGGAGACACGACGACATCCTCAAACGGGCGCTGACCATCAAGAAAACCAGCAGGCACAATGACAGGTGAAAGCGAACTTAAATTGGCGCCTGGCTGAGGAGATGCCGACGTCCGTGGCAAAGGCACACTTCGGGAAAGTATGTCCGTTATCTCTACCGCATGCCCGGAAAGCACTGAGAGCAGACAGTCACCGATTTTTAGTTTCTCGACGGGAATATAGCACTCATCAGAGGCCAATAGTTTTGTACCGGATGCGAACATTGCAGTGTGTCCCCCTCAGGCCCGCGCTGAAGAAACATCGAAATCAATTGAGATTTCATTCAGCAGCAACTGTGCTTCAAACTTGCGCAATGATCGCCGTGCCACCTGGAATTGTCCGTTACTGGATGCATTCTCAAGTTCAGGAAAGAGGGCTAGCAATTCGTTTCTTGCCGGGGAAGAAAGCGCACGAATAGCCTGCTCGCCTGGGTGAAAACTCTCTGACCAACACCCGTTTGCCAACACGAGCTCATGGGTATCGAACAGAATATGGAAGTACTCCACCATACCGCTCCGGCGAAGAGCTATACCGGGTAGACCCAATAGATAGATCGCAGGAATAAGCACCTCTCGCTCCCCAAAAAGATACTCGCAGATCGGGTCACTGATGAGCATTCTGTGTTGAGGAGATACGGATATGAACTCGGGATTTCCGATGGCTCCAGCGCTGATTTCAACAGGCGCCACATCCCCGAAAACCGGCAACTCAATTCTTCCTATCCATCGGATTGACTGGTAGCCGGAGTCCAGGGTCAGAACGACGTCACCTACCGCAAGCTCCTCGATTAGACGGGCTCCCTGTATCGTTGCGAGCGATGTTCCGGCGGTGAAGCAAACAACTCGACCTCCAAGTGACGCGTGGGTCCTTGCGGTCGAATTGTCCACAATTCCGACGATTGTCAAATTCGTGTCTGGAGGTGGAACGTCGCCAATAAAAATCAGGTAATAGCCGTCTTCTCCTGGGTCATTGACGTCACCATCATTATTCAGATCGGCGTCAATTACTGCGATGTCGTAACTGTTCGTTCCATCAGTTACACGAAACGTATAGTCGTACAGGACGACCGTTTGAGTACCAGAAATCTCTGAAGACTGTTCCCCAGAAGCTCCCAATTTGATTGAGTTGGGAACGACTTCGTTCGTTACGTCTCCGTTGTAGTTCACTGCAGAATTGGAGGCCTCATCGACTCGATGAGAAAAAACAACCCCAGAATAACTCCAGTCACCGCCAGTTGGCGGGGTTCCATTGTAGTTGAAGCTGGAGCCGTTGATTGTCGTTTGGGTTCCTAGCAGGGTTTGGTCATATTTATAGTATATCGGCACTTTACTTGTCCCTTGCCAACGCCTGTGTATGAGGCACGAGCCACAAGCCTCACCAGAATGACCAATCCCACTCGGTCGAACCGGAACTCGCGTGCCACTTCCAGTTCGAGTTGTGGTCCAAAAATTTACGGCTAAGAGCTTTCAAATCGTGGATGCGCTTTGTTTTTCGTGAAATCGAAGAAACTACAGCCTGACGAAGCGCGAACCCGACAGACCCTAGAGTTTCAAACTTGAGGTAGAGCCGAAATCGGAGGAAACATTGTACGCAGTGAATGCATAGCGCGAACCAAGGGCGGTAGAGCAGGAAGAAGCGGCACGAGGATTCAGGAATTGAAGACAAACAAGGCAATGCGCCCGGAAGGGAACGACCAACAAGCTCTAGAAGTAACAACAATGCGTGGTCGTATTATCCGGTTTACATTGCCCGAGCTCCGACGAGCGGTGGTAAACTTCAGGTTCTCAGCTTTTGTAGGAATAGGTGCACTACTCTTCTTCTGGTTCGACGCACACGGCCTCAGCCAGATTTTGACCCCGCTTCCCAGATTGCTCTACTGGCTGATTGCAGCGTTCGATACAGTCGCAATCTACATTCTTGCTGTCATTGCCTGGGCCACATGTTCAAATCGGCTTGGCTTTCCCCGTGTCTACCTACCCATCATTCCGTTCCTGACGATAGCGCCAACAATAGTTCTCAATCGAAGCGGACTATTCCTGGCAACTGGCGCCCCCCTGCCCCCATCGAGTGAATTCGTGACATATTGCGTCAGCAGCCTAATTGGCGTCCTTGCCTTCGAATTTCTGTATTTCGAGTTCGTACAGCCTGTCCTGGAGGCGAGGTACCTTCGCTACAGTATGGACAAGTCCGAAGCCACTACCCCCAGTCTCGCACTGGGTCGCTCGAAGTACTCGATTGAAGATGTTCTCTTCGTACGATCAGTGGATCACTATCTTGAAGTGAACCTTGCCGATGGGTCTACTGAAACGGTCTATGGGAAGCTCTCTGAAGTTGTGCAACAGACCGAAACGGCATGGGGAGTTCCAACGCATCGATCTTTTTGGGTTTCAAAAAACGCGATCTCTGAGGCAACAAAGCAGGGGCGAAAAATGTGTCTGATACTGGTGAATGGAGAGCGTATCCCTGTCGCTGAAGCGCGGCAAAAAGAAATCAAAGCCTGGCTCGAAGAACACGTACCGACTGTTCGCATCAACTAACAAGAAGGCGCATCTCAGAAAGCTGCTTGAGCAATGTCTCTGACGCGTTCACCGCCTTCTCCGGAGATTGGTTCCTGGCCCCAAGTTGTGTCCTTTCCCAAAATTCGATTAAGAATGGGGCACTGTGTCGGTAAATAGTGGAGACGTCAGGTGGACTTAAACCAAATCAAGTATTTTCTGAATCTGGCGGAGACCCTCAGTTTCACGGATGCAGCACGCCTGAGTGGAGTGTCTCAACCGAGTCTCACTAAGTCTATCCAACGGCTCGAAGATGAGCTGGGCTCACTGTTGGTGTACCGGGATGGCAAAGATACGAGACTTACAGCTTTGGGTCGGGAACTCCAGGTTGAGTTCATGCGAATTGCCAAGCTTCTCAACAACGTTCAGGAACTCGCCGATCTCTCCATCACGGGGAAAAGGCGCCACCTTTCCATAGGGGTAGCTACCACCGTTTCTCCCTCAATTCTGAGCGGCTTCATAAAACAGGTGTTTACGAAACTTGAGAACGTCGAACTCACGATTCATCAGATGCAACCCGGCGAAACGGAGCAAGAAGTTCTTTCGGGGAAGTACAATCTATGTTTGCTGACCAACCCGCCCGCGCCCAATCTCAAATTGAGCGTTGTTCCATTGTTCTCCGAGCGCCTTTTGTTGGGAGTATCGGAGGATCACCCCTTTGCTAAGCAATCGAGCGTCACTCCCGCGCAAATGTCTCAAGAGCCCTACCTTGATCGGCTGCACTGTGAGTTCAGATCACAGGTGATCGAGCACTTCATGGATCGCAAGGTTGTCATGAGGCCGAAGGTCCAGTCAGAGAGGGAAGACTGGATTCAGCAATTGGTGGCGATGGGGGTCGGCATAACAACCCTGCCGGAGAGATCGGGCTATGCTGCGGGCCTTCTATTGCGTTCAGTCGATGGCCTTGATCTGGAACGTACCATCTCTCTGGTTGCCGTCTCCGGCTCAGGAACACCAAAGGAAGTTCGTGATATCCTGGAAATGTCCAGGACATTTGACTGGTCAGCACCGAGCCAGCCTCAGTCCCATTGACGGAGGCGGTCAGGCTCCCACTTGCACCCCCTTGTTTTCGCTTCGGTCAATTTTGCAATCAGAACCGCACCCGCGGAACAAAGTCACGCACTTGATCAAGGGGCACAAGCCTTTCCTCGCCCGTAAGAGTTCTCATCTGAACCGACACAAGGCCAGGCAGGCTGCAGTCCATCCGGTTGATCAAGCCTTCGTCACCGGCTTCCTCGCGTGGTTCTTCGTAAATTAGAATTCTCATCTCATCCGAGTTGGTGCGGAGAAAAGGCGTCAGCTTCCTAATGTCTTCGAATAGAACGCTTCCTTCTCTCTCAAAAGCGCTATTTGCAGACTTACATCCTTGCAATTCGAGGGGGCTTTCCAAATCCAGTGGGACTTCATCGACCAATATAGTCGCATCTCCCACAAGCATATCGAACCCTTTGCTCTGATCAGTATTGACCTCCAAAATATCGCTATGCACCAACAGTGTTTTCGCGACATTTACCGTGCGGCCATCCACGACGTATTCCGCCAGAGTCTTCAGGTCGTTTACTTGCTCACCCTGATAGTCTTCGGCTTTAGGCAAACTCAGCCTTAAATCGGATCCGGAGAGTATCCTCAGCTTCTTACCCTCCGGAGTTTCAATTCCTTCAGAGTGCAGCAAGGCCGCGATGAAAGAGACCAGAGGTGCCGCGAACGATGAACCAGTAGAACGGGTAACTGACAGTACTCCGGAAACCTTACTCAAAACGGGCACTTCACAACCTGGCGCAGCAATATCAATGGCATCAACTTTGCGATTGTAATTGGAGAAGGGAGATAGATAGTCGCTCAACCCATCTTGCGAAGCCACCGTTACAACGCGCTTGGAATACTCCCCTCGGCTACCACCCCAACTTGCCGGAAAACTGTTTTCAACCGGATCGCTTTGATTTCCAGCCGCGACGACTAGCAGAAAGGCACTCTTTTCCAGAGTATTACTAAGTTTTGGTAATTGCCGTTTTTCACTCGTAGAGAAGCTAAAATTGACCACGTCAGCCTTTCCAGTTCTCTTGAGCGCTTTGTCAAAGAGGAACTCATTGGCTTCAAGACTGTTGAATGTTCTGCTGAGGTCGAAAACTCTTGCAACGTCCAGATGGATTTGCGGCCGTTCAAATGCAGAGAAGAACTGCAAGGCAAGAGGACCTCCAAGTGCTTGAGATACGACCATTGTACCATGTAGTGCAGGCCGGTCAGCGCTGGATGCCATATTCAGTGAGAGCGTGACGTCTTTCGGCAATTGCTTCATCAGAAAAGTGTTTTCATAAGAGAGGCTGTGTCCCAAATGGTGCCAAATCCCCGTGTCAGCAACATGGATACGAGCCTCTAACAAAGATTCGCGCTTTTTGTTGAGCCTGTTTATCGAGACGGATTCCAGCATCTCGCTAATGCTGTAAGGATACTCAGTCAGAACACTTGGTATCTTTGTCCTGCACCGAAAATTCACGTCATTTTCGTCAAACCCAGAATGAAGGAAATAGCTCTGACGCCTTTCAACGGTTTCACCGGGAGAAACATCCCCGATGTGAATTGGCTCCCCAGTTTGGTTGATCTCCCTCAGTTCCTTCAAACGCTCTTCGTCACAAACCACTTGCCCCTTTGGAGATGGAAGGAAGACAGCCGTCCCCTCCGGAAGCGCATTGGGATTATCTATCGTTGGGTTGAGAGTCAGAAACGCATCAACGTAGTTTTCAAAAGAACCATCGCGCAATGGGTTTCGAGACTTGGTAAAAAAGTCATAGCCTGCAGTGCATTGCGCAAGAAAATAGTCGTAAAGCCTATCCTTGCGTCGAACAGTGTGAACGATTTCGCCACCTGTGAGGCAACCAACGAATTCGGCGGTTCCGTCTTCAACAAAACGTCGTTCACTATCGACAGAGATGCCCTGCAAATCCAAAAGCTTCCTTTGAACTGGCAAACTGAATGGTGAAATCGGGAAACCGCAAACTCTCTGGTAGACACTCTCAATCGTCTCTCCAGCAGCGAACACAACGGTTAGGGCGTCTGGTAACGCAGAAACGACTTGAGCATCGATCTTTTGCAAGGCTGCTTTTTCAATGATTGAGGGAGACGGGCACTCTTCGGTCTCCTGACCACGGCAGACTGTAATTCGGCCGTTAGATTGGCTGTCCAAATCATCGAACCATGAAAGAACCCCGGGAGATGACAGGTCGACGTGCATTGTAGCGACGACTTGTGCCGGATTATCTACCTTGCGTTTGGTGCCGATTGACAAGCCGACCAGTCGTTTGGCCCCCCAACCATCCTCGGCGACAAAGGTTGGTGCCCCTTGGTCTCCGGGGCATGCGTTTTGCCCTTCAGTAAGGAAAACATTCTCTCCTTCTTTCAGACCATATGTTTCTGTGTTCAGCGGGACTACTGCACTGGATAACCCCGATCTCCCGATTGAGTTGTAGCTAAGGCAGCCATATCCCGAAAAGGCCAGAAAGCTGTCTTTGGTTTCCGTTACGCGTTTGTCGCTGACCACAGCCATGGGAGCTGCTTTGGGCAGTTCTTCTTGCGAATAGCAGACTGCGACGTCGTAGCTTGCAAGCTTGTTTTCAGACTGACGTAACTTGCCTCTTAGAAAAGATGGATGGACATAGCAGTCCGCGGAGTAGGGTGCCTTTTGGAACTGAGTAAAAACTTTTACAGCTTCCGGCCTTTCCGGAGGCCCATCTTGTTCTCGAACGCAAGTAGCAGAAGTTAGGAAAGTACTGCGTCCGACTATGACACCGGTACACCGAAATCCAATTTCGCTCCTGATGCTTACTACCTCGGCCATACCCAACTCTGAACCGAGATCCTCAGACTCAAGGAATCTGAGCGCTTGCTCATGTTGAGGGTCGCCACCGATAACGGCATAGGCGCTGGTCGTTGGAACCACCACCCCGACCGAAGTCAAAAACCCCGAAATAGTAAGGTTAAGGAGCCTTTTGATCGGCGTTCTTTCTGCAATTTTCAGCATTTTTATGAAGTCCGCAAATGTTTTCAACTTGCTGTTTCGCCGACCACGCCAACGCCCAATTTACAAAAGAGGCGGAACTTGTAGTGGACAGATACGAATGGTCTTTGATGTTCCCTCTGGAATTAACTGCCACAATGTACTTCTGAGACTTACTGACATCCGAGTTGTACATGTACGACGCGCCGCCGCTGTCTCCGAAACAAACCGCGGCTCCGCCTTCGGTTACAAAATAGAGCCCACTATTGGCCTTGCCGGTTAGTTTAGTTCTGCCCTCGTGAAGAACCCCAAACTGGCGATAGAAATACGAATCCTTGGCGCGCTCATCTGTGCAACCGTACCCTAGAAGAATGACGTCAGTATTTCTGGCTGGCAGTACAGCGTTCGTATTTATGACCTCAAAGAAACCAACACCCTTCACGGGTGATTTCGTCTTGCATAGTGCGAAATCCAAAGCAGTTTTGTAGTTGTCACTCTGCTTGACGTATTCAGGGTGGTGATCGCAAAGAGCGCTGGTGCTACCCAAACCTCCGCGGAATTTTATCCGAACTTTACCACCATCATCCGTGCAGTGCGCGGCTGTTAGCAGGACTTGCTCGGCAACAAATGTTGCTGTGCATGAGCCACCACCTTGTCTGGTTATAGCAACTGTTGCCGGCCATTCTTTGGTGCTGGCTTTCCAGGCATTCAAAACTTCTGGGACAGCTTCCTTTTCTTGGTCAACGTACGTCGCATCAGCCACGAAATCGGCAAATAGAGGAAGTGGAACAATCAGTAATCCAAGCGCAAACAAAACGTTTCCGACCAAAGCCATTGTTCTGTACTTAAAATTCATCGACATCTTTACCCTCCCAGTAGTTTGGCCGAAGTCAGGAATTCGATTTCCCCACCAGAATACACTCAGCGATCTGAGCCCTTAGTAGATCCAGGTTCCCAGAAGATGTGCGTGCCAGGCCTTGAGTTTTCTTGATTGCGGATGCGTAGTCCGACAGCACCTTTGAAAAGTCGGGGAATTCCCGAGACAATTCTTTGCGGAGCAACAGCCTTACACTTGTGAAGCCATCTGCGAGGACTTGATGAGCCTCCTCGTTAGCGGTCGAACTCGAAAACGGACGGCCACGAGAAACAATGCAGAATTGCCTCTCAGCAGCAACAATAAGCCGTTCACGTGTCTCCTTCGGAGAAAGGTAATTGACACTTTGATTGATAAGAATTCCGCCTAATGCAATTCTACCCAGCTTTTCCGCGGTATACCCTTCTATCGTCCCATAGGCCGCCCAAGTTGCCATGCCTGTCAGTAGGAACGCAGCCACATCTTGCGACGTAGCATTGGCATCGGCGAGCTCAATATATGCATTGGCAACGGACGCACCCGTCGATAGCAACTCTGAAGTGCTATTGTATGCGTAGTAGTTCAGCGGTTGGTCCGACGCCCCATTTCCCGCTTCACTTTCAGCAACTCTGATGCTCTGATTTGTAGTGCAGCCCACAACCAGCAGAGCGGACAGAAGAACAACAATTTTCTTCATAACAAAAATTCCAAGGCAGCAAATTCTACTATTAGGGTAGTTAAGCATGTTCTTTGCTGTCAAGAATTTGACTGACCACACAGTTGTCGGGCCAAAATAGGAAGTGCCTCAAGCTACTGACGTCAACTAGCATCTTCGACAATTTGCGATTAGTTTTAGCTATTTAGCGTCACATCGAAAATTTCGAATTTTTCTCAGAAAAAATACGAATTTTTGCGGAATCTGAAGATTGTTTCCCAAATGGCACTCAGGATCAAAAGCCAGAATCAGTCGCCATTCGCACCCTCAACGACTGAAAATTCCCTTGTCGCCAACTTGTTCGACACTTCGTTTTTTGTCCTTTGAGAACTCCACCCGAAAACTCTCACTTAAAATCAGAGCTCAAGATATTCCACTTAAAGTTGTGCAAAAAACACGCATGCAATAAAGCTTTCACGACGGCCAAACATAGTTGGTTCTGCCATTCACTCACACCCATATCCATCCCGATCCCGATCCAAACGATACACGTCAGGACCAACGACGCGAACTGGACCTCTAACGTATGCGGGACCATTGCCAGAACCACCTGCGCAATCGACATCACTCGCTATCGGAACGCATTTCCCCTCGTAGCTGGGATGGCAACGCTTCTCCGGCTTTCCAGAAGTCTTACTCTTTGGTGGTTTCTTGATAGATCGTTGCGCAAGATATCGCGACGACATCCATCCTTCACCCCCAGGGAACCTTATGAACATCCAGTTACCGGAGGCCCTGATGAACTCCACCGCGGTACCTCGATTTAGCTGACCGATCCGCGAAAACGTGGTTCCCGGACCGGTTCGAATGTTCACAGAGTTTCCGGTTACAACCAAATGCGAGAGTTTTCTTTCCGGTTGCCTGTGCGATGACCGACCAGAGCTTTCTACATTGTTGGAGAGCGCCTCATTTGACGGTGTATTGGTACTCTTTCCGGTTTGCTCCCCTTCTCCGAGAAAAAGGGAACCCACGAACACCAACAATGCGAACCAAATCCAGTACTTCATCGAAACAAGCTAATTCGAACAATGAGCTCCTTCTGGGATGAAGGCCCAATTTGGCCGACAATGAAAGGCACGCGGCCAATAGTCAAACTTAGTCTTTCAACTCGGCAGACGTGGCTCACAAATTGCCTTTCCCGAGCGCCGCCACATTACTCCTCACTTCTCGTCCACCAAGAAGCGCATTCCTCGAATTATCTGTCCAGCCATACGACTGGACATACTCAGCAAGGGCTATTTCAAGGAGCTGAATCCGCGATTTCTCTGATGAGCGTTCCTCAGCCGGACCGTCGTTTGAAACACGATCAACCATACTATCCCTCCCAAATTACCAGTGATTGCCCGGTCAGTATTCGCTGCAAGACTTAATGGAGTATTAACGAACGACTTTTCACCTGCGTTCCCAGCCAAAGATCTTGGGAAGAATTCCGGAATGTTGGGCCAGCAATTCCAAAGATGTCATTTGCCTGCGGCATCAAAAGACGTTGACGTCTCAGAACAAATCGGAGGAAAACTGCTGATATTCTATTTAGTTGTTGGGAGTCGGTATGTCGACGCAGGGTAACGATACGGTCCACGGAGGTTTTCTTACCACTAGCCTTAATGGACAGTCCGGAGATGACTTTCTGACACTGGATTACTCGGGAACCTGGAACGGACTGACCGCTTCCAGCGTCTATCTGAAAGTCTATTCATCAAGCGATGAAATTGTTTATTTATCAGATGGTTCATGGGTAAATTTCGACCTGGATAGTTTCGAGCGAGTATCGGCAATCCTAAGCTCTGGCAACGATACCGCCTACGGAACATACGGCGATGACTTGCTTGAGGGACGCGGTGGGAATGACACGCTCCATGGCATGAACGGCAACGACACTTTGAACGGCGGAGACGGTGATGACCATCTGTATGGAGGAAGCGGAACCAGTTCTTTGGTCGGTGGCGCAGGAAATGACATTCTGTCACTTGGCGGCACTTCCGGAACGGTGGACGGCGGATCAGGGTTCGACACACTGAGTTTCTCCCTCGCGAGTGTGACCGACGGTCTAAACGCAGATTTGACATCAGGAGGGTTCGTTGCAGGAATCCAAACAATTAGCTGGAGCAACGTCGAGGTTATCACTGGAACCTTTGGCCAGGGAAGTGACACAGTAAGCGCAGGGTTCGTCGTCGACTACATTAATGGCTATGGCGGTGAAGACTTCCTTGCTCTCGACTACTCCGGCACCTGGGATGGGCTGAGCGCGTCTCATCTATATCTGAAACTGTACACTTCGAGTGATGAGATAGTTTACTTCTCGGACGGAACTTCCCGTTCCTTTGATGTAGATGGCTTCGAACATGTTTCTGCAATTTTGAGCTCAGGAGCAGATACCGTCTACGGAACCTATGGCAATGACCGGCTGGAGGGGCGCGCTGGCAACGATACTCTCCACGGGATGAATGGGGACGACACGCTTATTGGTGGAGAGGGCGACGACTATCTTTACGGAGGAAGTGGAAGCGGCACGCTCCTTGGCGGCGCTGGCAACGACATCCTTTCTTTGGGAGGAACAAGTGGACAGGTTCATGGTGGGTCCGGCTTTGACACACTCAGTTTCTCGCTTGCCTCAATCACCGAGGGCTTAAACGCGGACCTGACGTCTGGCGGTTTCGTTGCTGGAGAAAAGAGAATTAGTTGGAGCGGCCTGGAGGTAATTACAGGCACCTTTGGACAAGGTGATGACACGGTGAATGCCGGTTTCGTTGCGGACTATATCAATGGTTACGGCGGCGAAGACCGCCTTTCGTTGGATTATTCCGGGACATGGGATGGGCTCGGCGCCTCGCATGTTTACTTGAAGCTCTACACTTCCCAGGACGAAATAGTCTACTTTTCTGACGGGACTTCACGCTCATTCGACGTGGACGGTTTTGAACACGTTTCCGCCGTGCTTAGTTCCGGCAACGACACCGTCTACGGCAGCTATGGTAACGACCGCCTCGCCGGGCGCCGGGGGAATGATACTCTCTACGGTATGAACGGTGACGACACGCTGATCGGCGGTCTCGGGGATGACTATCTTTATGGAGGCAGCGGAAACGGTACGTTGCTGGGCGGAGACGGAAATGATGTACTGTCGCTCGGAGGTACGGCAGGTCACGTAGACGGGGGAACCGGGTTTGACACGCTTAGCTTCTCACTGGCCGGCATTACAGAAGCTCTGAATGCAGATCTCACATCAGGAGGTTTTGTAGCTGGTTCTCAAACAATCGACTGGAGCGGGGTTGAGGTAATCACCGGAACGTTTGGTCAGGGTAACGACACCGTCAATGCCGGTTTCGTCGCCGATTATGTCAATGGCTACGGCGGCGAAGACCATCTGTCACTCGACTATTCCGGATCATGGGATGGTCTTAGTGCGACCCACGTTTACCTAAAGCTCTACACATCGACAGATGAAGTTGTGTACTTCTCCAACAACACATCCAGAACATTCGATGTCGACGGCTTCGAACACGTTTCCGCAGTTCTCAGTTCAGGAAATGACACAGTCTATGGAACCTATGGAGACGACCTCCTTGATGGTCGCGAAGGTAACGACACCCTATACGGGATGAACGGTGACGATACCCTGAAAGGGGGTATTGGAGACGACCACCTATATGGTGGAGACGGGAATGGCACGCTGATCGGTGGTGATGGCAATGATCTGCTCTCCTTAGGCGGCATTGCCGGAGAAGTTGATGGGGGATCCGGGTTCGATACACTCAGCTTTTCTCTCGCCAATGTCACAGAAGGGCTGAATGCTGATCTTTCATCCGGTGGATTTGTATCAGGCTCCAAGTCCATAGAATGGACCAACGTGGAAGTCATCACAGGAACATTTGGCCAGGGCAACGACACAGTCAATGCCGGGTTTGTTGCCGACTACATCAATGGTTATGGTGGAGAAGACAGGCTTTCACTCGACTACTCAGGTGTATGGGATGGGAAAGCCGCTTCCTCGGTGTATCTCAGACTTTTGTCGTCAACAGACGAAGTAGTATACTTCACCGACAGCACCTCCCGTTCATTCGACATCGATGGCTTCGAGCACGTATCCGCAATTCTCAGCTCTGGGAACGATACTGTATATGGAAGCTATGGGGATGATCTTATCGACGGACGCCAGGGCAACGACACCCTTCATGGCTCCAATGGTGACGACACACTAATTGGTGGCGGCGGCAACGACTACCTGTATGGAGGAGATGGAGCCGACCTGTTTGTCATCCAACGCTACAGCGGGCTCGACACACTTTCCGACTTCGTTTCCGGCGAGGACATAATCAATGTAGCAGGCTTTTCCCCCTCACGGATTGCTTCAGCACTTTCCAGGTACAAAGACGGCGACACTGCCTTCCTGGATTTGGGCAACGGCACAAAATTGTCGTTCGCATCTAACGCGATAGAAGATCTACAATTATCGGACTTCAGCTTTGAACCTTTAACCGAAGAAACAGGTGCCACCCAGGAAGTGGACAGGCTGTATTCGATCAAAAGCGCGACGGTGGATGAAGGTGGAGTTCTCAAGTTTGAGATCAACAGAAGCGGTGATTTGAGCAAAGAGACCAGTGTCCTTGTGAAACTGTCCCAAAGCTCAGAGAACGCGGCCACCGCGGGTCTGGACTACATTCAACCTGCAGATCTAATTGTCCGGTTCCATGCTGGCAGCGATTTCGCTGAACTGGAAATTCAGACAATTGATGAGAACGTCTCCGAACCAATCGAAGTGATCATAGCGGATCTCGTCAATATCGACGATGGTGGTGCAATCCTTTCCGGACATGGTCGCGCAATTGGGGCCATCGAAGACGGATTTGGTGGAGCGCCTTTCGATACGGAAGACTTCATTCTCAATCTGGAAACCGGACTGTGGAATTTGTCAGGCGGCGATCCTGTCGCATCTGGCGACATGCTAATTAGGCACAAAAACACCGATGAGGATCTAGCATATATCCTTTCGATAAACGATGCAGAAGAATATCGTGTCCGTGACGGCAAACTGGAGGTGAGCAAAGCTCTTCTCGATCTATCGGCGCTGACAGGTGCACCTGCCTGGATCAACGACGGGATCAAGTCAGACTTCATTATTGACCTGGAAACCGGCGAGATTGACTGGGCCGGTGGCGTGCAATTCGATTTAGGGCTAGTAGGGCTGGAGTTTTCTCTTCCTACCGCGACCCAGAAATTCATTCGTCTGGAAACCAACGCATTGGTGGTAAGCCCTCGAACATCGTTTGTTGGTTGGCTTTCTCCAATTAGCGACAAGTTGAACATCAATGCCGATTTCAAGCCAGAGCTTTGGTATAACAGCAACGGCTTTCAACCGGCATTTGACTTTGGCGTGGATCTGGCAGGCCCATATACACTGTCGCTCTTTGATCTCATTACAGTCAGCGCATCGAACGTCTCTATCGACTATGAAACTGGATCTGCCGGAACATTTGCAGACGATATACTTACCTTCCAAGGCCAGTTTGCTGCATCTCTTCGTAACTACGGAGAAATTGTTTTCGACATCGGCAAAGGTGTGGATCCATCTACTCTGGTTGAAGGCGAAAGCCGCTACCTACAAGTCCGCGATCAGGATGGAGATGGCGAGGCTGACTTCGTGATAAATGCTCGTGCGGACGTGTCGTCAACCTTCAAGCTTTCTGGAATTGGCTTTGAGAGCGCATTCCTTGACTTCGACAACACAGACGGAGACTTCGAAGTCGAAGGTGGCGCGACCATCTCATTCGGAAAGTTCTCTCTTTCAGCACAGCTTGAATTCGTATCCGCCGACACTGCTAATGGTAAAGAACTTCAACTAAACGAAATCACAGCAGGTATCGCGGCTACTGGTTCAGGCCTCCATGTCAGCCACGGCGTTTTCCTGAGTGGCGGCTCTGTTGGTGTGGGAAACCTGGCTACCACCGCCCAAGATGAAAACATCACACTTTCAGGGAACGTCAGCGGTTACTGGATGAATCGAAAGGCCGCGACTTTTGAAGTTACGGCTTCGTTCTCAAAGACATCGTTTGAGTTGGCTGGCGACTTTGATTTGTTCAACTGGTACCAGGACGGAGGCTCTCACACACTCCTGGAGGCGGACGCTTCTTTGTCCGTCGATTGGGGACAGGGTTTCAGTGCGAAACTTGAAGGTAGCGCAACTGCACTCAACGGCCTCTTTTCCTTCGATCTACTCGTGAATTACTCTTACAGAGGTTTGAACGACTGGGAGACACTGTTCTATGCTGCACAAACCTACAGCATGACATGGTCTGACATTAAGGCTTTCATTCAGGGTTATGACAGGAAGTCTGCCGACACTGAAAAGACCCTGAAAAAGATCAACGACGACGATGTTGATTCATCATCAAAAGTATTTGTGCGAGTGGAAGCGTCTGACAAACCGTGGGACACTGATGGTATGTCGGGGCAGGTCGTCATCGGATATGATAGATCCGGTAAAAAGGTTGACTACCTTCTCAAGTTCGATCTTGAGACCTTTGAACTGGACGTCGAAATCGGAAGAAAAAAAGCCGACTACTACACTCCTGGAAACAACAGCGGGTCGTCTGATATCGCTTTTGGCGCGTCCTCAACTCCCGTTGGCAGCGGCGGGCAATGGCAAGTTCAGGCCGGAACACAACTCTTGCAAATGACTGTTTCCTGGGAGGTTTCCTCAAGTTCAGTTGAGATCCGTGTAGTTCACCCGGACGGGACCATAATTTCGGAGGCAGATTTTGCGAGCCATGGCATTTCGATCTATTCCGAAATGACTACGGAGTATGCGAGATCAGTTGAAATCGAAACGCCGTCAGAAGGGATCTGGAGCATCGAAATTGTAGATCCAGTTGGTCTCGGGGCAATTGAATATGAGGCATGGACGCCGACACAAGATGTTTCATTTAACTTGAGCAATCTTTCCAGGGATGCAGGCTCTCTTCAGATCTCCGTGGACTACAGTTACGAAGGCAACTCAGATGAAGCAACTGTCGCTCTCTACGCGATAGCCGGGAGCGGTTTCGATGCACAGTCAGATCTAGGTGCTGGCATTCTACTGGGAACAATTGACGTCGCAACTGGCAGCGGAGCGCTAGACCCCGTTAGTGTGACGTCTCTGCTGGCCGGATCATATCAGGTCTATGCCGTGGTCTATGACGGAATAGCGGAACCACTTACTGTTTTTGCAGATAGCTCCGTGACAATTGAAGGAGAAATTGACCTTACGATCGCTGCATCTCAGGAAGAGACTTCATTGGTAAGCGGCCAGCGAAGCGAAGTGGAAGTAGTCCTCACCAACGAGGGCGACCGGGATGCAGTCAACATTTCCCTGCAAGCTTACATCGACGGAGATGGTAGTCATCTGGAAGTCATTACTAACACTGGACCTGTCTCGCTTGACGAGTTCGAAATTGAAAGTTTGGCGGCTGGAGAAAGTGCAACTCTTCGTCTTCGCGTTACTGCAGGCTCCTCTAACGGAACACTGTCGATTAGCTTGTCGCCCAGAAGCCCCAATGCTGAAACAATCCTTACAAACAATCTGACCGTTGTATCGTTTGAACTTCGTCAACCGTTCCATCGGATCGAAGGATCGAAAGGCAGCGATGACCTGACAATCGCAGATATCAACGGTGTCATTCTTGCCGCTGGCGGAAACGATAAGGCAACAGGTGCAAATGGCGATGACTTGATTTTTGGCCAGTGGGGAGCCGACACAATCCTGGGAGGATATGGAAACGACTACCTATCTGGGGGCGTAGGCAACGACTTGCTCGAAGGCGGAAATGGCCGCGACGATCTGCTTGGGGGAAAGGATGACGATACACTCCGAGGAGGTGATGGTGGCGACCAGCTGGATGGTGGAATAGGTGACGACCTCTTGCTGGGCAACGGCGGTGCGGACACGTTTAAAGGAGGCCTTGGACAAGACACCGTTTCCTACGTCGATGCATTGGAAAGCGTCTCCCTCTACCTTGCCAAACCCAACAAGAACACCGGCGAAGCACTCGGTGATGAGTTTGCTGGAATAGAAGTATTTGTGGGCTCAAACCTCAACGACACCATGGTCGGCGATGGAGGAGCGAATGTCCTGAAGGGCGGTTCAGGTGCCGACACCCTTTCCGGTGGGCAAGGCAAGGACACTCTGCTTGGAGATGATGGTGCAGACTCAATTCTGGCAGGATCAGGAAATGATAGCGTCGAAGGCGGCAAAGGCAGAGACAATGTTGTTCTGGGCAACGGCGACGATGTCTTTTCTGATCACGAGCAGAGTAGCGTTTCAGGAAGAGACACAGTTTCCGGAGGCAACGGAAAAGACACTGTAAATGGCTCAGGTGGGAATGACCTTTTCATGGGAGGCAACGGGAATGACCGCCTCTTTGGAGGCAGTGGTTTTGATAAACTTTTCGGCGGCAACCAAGCCGACGTGTTGAATGGCGGCAACGGAAACGACACTCTGGTGGGTGGCTCTGGCAAGGATAAACTGACCGGTGGAAAGGGCTTTGATACTTTCGTTTTCTCGGACGGTTTTGGTCAAGACACGGTGTTTGGCTTTAACGCGGCAGATGGGGAAGTCATCAAGCTACAAGGGGTAACTGAAATCACTGATTTCCAGGATCTTGTTGACAATCACCTGCAGGACGCCGACGGATTTGCAAAGATCATCGTTGGCTCTCACTCAATCTTGCTAAAAGGCGTTGCATTTTCTGACATTGGAACCGGTTTGGCTTATTCAGAAGACGACTTCATCTTCTGAACAATGTACTGACGCGCTCCCAAGAGCCATCGGGAAAAGCCCCCGATCATTTCATCAATAGGCGCGGGCTCTGCTCTTCGGCTTGGCCAAATGGCAGACGCCTTCCACCTACCTTTTGCAGATCATTGATCCTCAGCTGACGTGTTCAACAATCACTACCTGAACGTAGTTGGCATTTCAGGCACGTCAAAGGAAGGAACCAGCTCCACATTTAACATAATGGCGCTTATCGCACGTGCCGAGTTCTGCACCTGTTACCACTGACCAAAAGTGTACGGATCCTTCGGAAGAGCAAAAACGTCCTCAACGCTGTTTAGTGGATCCAACTCTTCCGATTTTGCCTCAGCCCACTCAAGCCATTCGTCGATAGACTTCCCGTCAACTTCAACAACCTCTCTGTCGGTCAAAGCTATTTTTATTTCTTCTATGAAGCTTTTGATTTCCCGTGCCAGGCTTCGGTCCTGAGCTTTCGAAATCAACCTTTCCCATCGTTGGGCATCGAGCTTTTCTAAGCGCACACGCTCCGCGCGTTCAGCACGTTCTTGTTCGTACTTTCTTTGCCACTCTTCGTGCTCTTTCCGTCTTTGTAGGAGCTCAGGTTCGGCGGCTAGGACGCGGGCGATGAATTTACGCAGCAGTTTATCCGCCTTGCTTTTTTCGGTCTCAACGTAGTCCTTTTGGGAAATTCCCCAGCCCTTTATGGAAAACCGCAGGAAACACGAGGGATACAGCCCGGTTTGGTGATGCTCGGGAAAAGCCGTCCAGCCCTCATCATCCGGACCGGCCTTCAGTTTGCGCATCATCTTTTGTGCAATTACAACTTCGAGCTTCTCGCCCGACACCTCTAGTTCGATCGAGCCTTTCACGTGACTGGATTTGACTGCAAACCCATGCTTCTCAACCGCCTTCAGAAACGCACTGGTAACGCGGAACCTGTATCTGTCTTTCTCCGTTAAATCTGAAATTGGATGCGGAGTGTACCACGTATTGCGCGAGTTTCGACGTTCCGTGCGCCGTTTTGATTGATCCGCTTTGTGTTTCGCCACCCACCCCGCAACAACAGGGTGCAAGCGCCGCAGATCTTCCGGGATCTGGACAGCTTCAATCTTTTCCTCAAGTGCCTTCGACGCTTGGCGAACGTCTTTGACAACATCGGATTGTCGTTTATTTGAACGCACTACGATGGTCTTGGAGGATCTAGCGGGGTGCGCTGGAAGAGGGGCTTGCTCGACTTTCTTTCCCGCTTCAAGTTTCGCCCAGTAACCACGCGGTGGCCGAGGTATTTCAAATTTTTTGCAGATTTTTGCCAGCCCCTGGTCGGAAAGCCCGAACTCCTCTGCTAACCGAATGATCGGCTTTTGCCAGACCAAGCTGTAGAGTTCTTCCCTGCTGAGTTTTGAATCTTGGCTGTCTTCCTGTGCCCCCACGAGTTCCCCCTAAAAACCAAACAACCCCTTTAATCAAAGCCAACGTTCTAGAAAGGTGGCCTTCGTCACAACGTTAATCCGAGTTCTCAAATGACATTTCACTGATCGAAATCAAAAAATTCCCTGTTTAGTAAGTCAGGGAATTCACCTTTATCCATTTGATAATTTGGTCATTTCTCCAGAAATGGCGGCGCAAAACAGTCTTGAAACTCAACTTTTCCCTGAAAATTTCCCTGTTTGCAGGGAAATTTACGTGAGACTGGATAGCTCGAAACTGTCCGCACAGCCAGTCTTCCACACATAGAATGCTGCATGACCGCAAGGTAAGTGCTGCCACGCTGTGTGCGTAGATGTGCCCCTATCGCTGTGTTTGGACGGCCACCCGCAAGCCGCTGAAGATCAGAGCCAACTCCCGGATCACGACGATGTCGCCTTTCTGAAACGGCATGGCTCGTTGAATCGGGAAACGACCCTCACAGCGAAGAAAATTTCTATCAATCTAGATAGGGTCGTTTGCTCGGAACAACGCCCGGCGCTCTCAACTCTTCCACCCGGGAATTCGACACGCAGGAACCCTTGCGAACGCAGAGCAACCGCGAGCACCTGATCAGGCGTTCAAGTTGCACGGATTTTGAACACTCCCTGCACACTCCCCTCAAACTCTTCCCCTAGAAGCAAAGAGACAAAGCTAGGAGTAAGGTGATGGGTATCGAAAAGTTTCAGCTACGCAACGATGAATTGGTACACGCAGGGCATCGCACGCAAACGCAAAACCTGTACGATTCCAGCGCGTTCAAAGCCAGGAATGTCGCCTGTGTGGTTCACAGGGAAAACACGTTTTCGGGCGTTCTTTGGGCACTGGAGCATCTGGGGTTCGAAGCTGCATGCTCCAATAGCCTTGATACAGTTTTCAAGGTCGTTTCCGAAGATCCCGAGGAATGGGCCCTGATCATTGTGCGCCTCGATCAGCCCCTCGACGAAGCGCGGCTGGAAAGCTACGTGCGCCTGCTGCGCATGATGGACGTGCGCATTCCTATCCTGGTCATGGCTGGAAACGGCAAGTCTCCAGAGGAAGTGGACTATCCCAAACTCTATGGAGACTGTGTCGTTGCCGAACCGAAATCGGTTTCGGAACTCTCCAAAAGTATTGGTGCCGCTGTCAAAGCGAACAGAAGCTGGGGAGCTCGGTTCGACGACTTCCGCCGCGAAGCATTTGAGGGCTTTCGCAGGAAGATCTGAAACTGACAGCACGCACTACCCGTTCCTGCACCACTCGCGGCACTGGGGAGCCAGTTTCAGGAACGGGATCAATACGAAGGCTTCTGCACCGCTCTATTGAGAGGTCTTCGTTCACTTGGGGCGCCCATACCCCCTAACTCGATTTTGGGTGCCCCACTTTTTCTCTGAGCTCTCGAAGGCTTACAGGTTTTGGAAGCAATTGAAACAGGTCGCATTCGCGAATTTCAGCACCTTTGAACTCTGGCAACCCGGTCATCAGGAAACACTTGGGACGTGGGTCGAGTATGCGAGAGACCTCCTGCAAGAACTCCAGCCCGCTCATGGCAGGCATCGCGAGATCCGCTATGATCACATCAAAGCGCTGTTCAGTCTTTTTCAGAATAGCCAGGCACGACTCCGGGCAGGAATGAAAAACAGCAGACCCGCCGAGAAGATCGATCGCTTCCGCCAGTTCGCCACCAACCTCCAGTTCGTCATCGACGATGAGAACCCAAAACGTCAAAACGATCCTCCATTCTTGCGCCGGGCCATCAATCGGATCTGCCATGGGGAAACTGCATCACGATCCGGGCCCCCTTCTGCACGGCATCCGCATGGATGCTGCCATGCATCGCCTCAACGACGGTTTTGCTAAGATAGAGCCCGATCCCGGTGCCATTCGCATCTTCTTTGGTCGTAAAGAACGGATCAAACACCCGATCGATCAACTCGGGTGAAATACCCGGACCACTGTCCTGCACGGAGACAACGATGTGGGTGTCATGCGAAACAATCTGGATACGGATGCACCTTTCCTGACGCGGCATGCACTGCATTGCATGGCGAGAGTTGGTGAGAAGATTGACGATTGTCTGTTCAAAGAGAATTGGCCGTCCAACAAGGCTGACGCGCGAAACTGGCAAGTCCAGTTCCACCCCTACACTATCCAACCTCAGTTGCTCGTGCAGCAGTGCAATCGCGGCCTCAATACGCTCTGCCGGGTCAAAGGGCACGATTTCTTCATCGCCGATCTCGAGCACGAATTGGCGGATTCCTTGGATCACGCGTCCCGCACGAAGGGCTTGCTGCTCAATCCTGCGCATTTTCGAAATGACATAGGTGGACGGCACGTCCTCCCACTTGATCCTCTCAAGATAGTTCCCGGCAGACATGGAGATAATATTCAGTGGCTGGTTCAGTTCATGCGCAAAGGAACTTGCCATTTCACCCAACGCCGCCAGCCTCGAGGCCTCGACCAGTTTGGCCTGAGTGGCCTTTAGATCGTTAAGACTACGAGCCATGAAAAACTTGATCACCCCTTGGCCCGCGGTCCGTTGATGATCTCCGTCCCAGACTATCTCGGTGAACTCTGTCAGGAGTGTCTGACTTGCCTCGAGGTGCACCAGGCTCCCGGTTTTCGACCTGATTTCGATATTGAACAAAGCACCTTCAAATCCGTCCCGCCCCATCTCGCTGTCATGAACACTTTCCGCAAGCGCGCGCAGCGGCGTGCCGATAGTCTCGTTGCGCGAAAAGCCAGTCATCTTTTCCAACGCGGGGTTCCATTCGGCGACGTTCCCCTGAAGGTCAGTCGCAAAGATCGGTATGGAGGTCTGTCGAACCAGCTTTTTTAGGTTCTCCACGGCCAGTATCTTTCGACGCTCTTCGCTTTCTACCGCCTTCGCGAACCGGCCCAGCCACTTGGCTATTTCCCGCTCCTCATAGAAGTTCGTGTTGATCCGGTCCGGGGGCGGACGGTGGAACCGCAAAAACGTCTCGGCCGTCATAACAAAATGCTCCACCCATC
This sequence comes from Pelagimonas sp. KU-00592-HH, assembly GCF_040369695.1. NCBI lineage: Bacteria > Pseudomonadati > Pseudomonadota > Alphaproteobacteria > Rhodobacterales > Roseobacteraceae > Pelagimonas > Pelagimonas sp. KU-00592-HH. The sequence continues at coordinate 328,323 of NZ_BAABWM010000002.1, forward strand.
TTCGGAAAATGGCTTCGAGCAGAAGGCCCCCTCCTACGATCAGGACGGCCAGAATACACAAGCGAACCACAGCGCGCGCTGTGTCCTGTTGCAAGGCGAGGATCGTCGATTTGAGCGGAATGACAAGGCGCAGGCGCGCTGGATGCTCGGCGCTAAGAGGTGCCTCGCTCAGAACGTAGCCCCTTTGCCATGACGCCAGCGCAGGTAGTCCGACACTCAGATCCCGAACGATCTCAACCGAAGGGCGGCTACCACGTGTGTCGGCGTCATATTTTCCAACCGCATCGCAATGTATTTCCACATCAGCCCCCGGCACCTCCGACACAAGCATCCCCAAATCAGCTGGACGCCAGCCAAAGACCAGCGTCTCCCTTGGCGCAGCGGAGTTCGAGATGGTGAAAACCAAGCCAGACCAGCACCCCCACAGGTGGATACCCTGCGATTTCGGTATCGGGTGGTGGCCAGCAACATCCTGCAGAGCTTCAAGCCCGGCATCGAAATGGCCGAATCTCTGCGGCCAGCCACCGTTAGGTGAGATTTCAAAGACCACTTGCGGCAAGACAGAATGGCTGCGGGTGTCATCAACAACCAGATCCGCTTCACCCACGACACCTTCCACACCATGAAAAAACCGCGCCCAAAATGCCGTTTCCAGCGTGAGAAAAGACAGCGAGTTGATGGCCGAACGCTCAACATTCGCCAAGGCACGCTCCTGAACCTGCCCGGTCCGGTTCTTGAAGGACTGGTGCAACTCAACGAACTCCGAAATGGAGATCGGCAGCAACATGGACAACCCGAAAAGCGCCTGGAGAAAGTTGCTGTAGGAAGACGTGGCTTTGCCCCCGTTGCATGCAATGCGATTGGGAGCCATCAACAGGATGAGATTAAAGAGAAAGACTGCAAAGGCGACATTCACCAGAGAATTCAGAACCTGCTTGGACACAACCAAAGTCACTGTCGTCCAGGGCAAGCCCAACCCCTGTGAGTAAGCCAGTATCGAACTCGGAATTCCGAGAAGCAACCAATAGAGCAGCACGTAGGCCGTCACGCGGGTTGGCAGCGAGCGCCGATGTGCACAGGAAACAAGGACGGCCTCGAGCGTGAAAAGGCCCGCCGCGTACCAGTGCCCCCAAAGCTCGACCGTATGCAGCGCCGCAAGCGCGGCCGCAGCGATCGCCCAGAGCGGACCAACTGTCATCATCGCCAGCCAGACGAAGATCGACCCGAAGAGAAAGTTCACTCCAAAGAACAAGTCCACATTGAGCACATTGCCATAGTAGGCAAGCACACAGAACAAGACCCCGAGAAACGGGTTTGCCCCTCCCATTGCGACGATCGGACCTCCACCAGCCTTTTCAGCAGCGCCGCGCACCTGCATAGGCAGATTCCTTTCCAATGGTTCCCAGCGAGAGGCATGTCCTATCGGCATCCGCCCCTTTGGCAACGACCCTTTCGGATAGTCTGGTGAGGTGTTCGTGTAGGCTTTGTGCAATTCGGTGTATGAAGCGTGCAAATGCAATTTCACGCGTGGCAGCTCAGTTCAGATTTGACTAGAGGACTCTGACATTTGACCGATTGGGGTCTTCAAAAGTATTCGCTGAAAGTGCTGCAAATGAAAAAGGTTCAAGTCCTTCTCATCGATGATGATATCGACCTGTCCGAAGAAGTTGCCGAAATGATGGGTGAGCAGGGTTTTGAGGTAACGTTCGCCCGTACCATTCACCAGTTTCACAAGGCCACCTCGCAGATTGCCTTTGATCTGTACGTCGTTGACCTATTGCTGCCCGATGGACACGGTCACGAGTTGATCAGGCAGATCAGACGCACCAGCGAAGCGGGGATCGTGGTTCTCTCGGGCAAATTGGATGAAGTAGACAAGGTTGTCGCCCTGGAACTGGGCGCCGATGACTATGTCGTCAAACCCTTTCCGCGTTCCGAGTTTGTCGCGAGACTAAAGAGCCTTCTTCGGCGAATGCAGGCGCGGGGAACACCCTCTATCGAAAACGGCGGTGACGGCGCGTTTCTGGACTTCGATGGATGGCGGACTGACATCGACGCACGCAGGCTCCTTGCGCCGTCAGGTACAGAACTGAAACTGACGAAACTGGAATTCGATCTCTGGGTGACTTTCCTGAGGGCAACAGACCGCGTTCTGACACGCGAAAACCTCGTATTCGCACTGCGCGGCAGAGATTGGGCTGGCTACGATAGATCAATCGATGGCCTCGTGAGCCGCCTGAAGCGCAAAATGATGGAACACGCGGACGCCGAGGAATATTTCGAAACCGTACGTGGTGTCGGATACCTTTTGCGCACCCCTGCGTGCACACGACCTCACGACTAGGAAACGCCTTCGGAGCCACCTACCGAGTTCTACAGGTCTCGTCCCCCCGCCTGACCAACCGCACCAGCACCCAGCTGACCTGCCGTGCGGAGGCGCTGTTGGACGATGGACGAGAGACCCGGCTGACAGTTCGGTTGAAGGAACGCGGCGGGTAGCGGTTCTACGAGTTCAGCACGAACTAGGAAGGTTCTCGCCCCAGTAACCGCCCCAGTTCTGGTGGGCAGTTGGGAAAGCTGATGGAAACCAAGGGGTGGCAAGGCTTCCTTCCATCCCAGCCAGTCTTCCTGACATTGAATGCTGTGAATGCTGTATCGCCTCTAGCTCAGAGCTGGCATGCTATGCGAGCGAAATGCCCCAGTGGATGCCCCGGAGTGTCAGGGGTGTGTTGAGCGGCCCTAGGCAAGCCGCTGAAGGCTGGTGCCACAGTGTCAGAGTAGAGCCGAAGTTCTGCCCGGTCGACCAGTTTAACCAATCGTCCTCGCTGTTGTCAGGAGCCGTATCCATCAAGGGCGTTGCCATCACGGAAAACACTGATCGACGTTCCGACCCAACCGATTGAATGACGCGCCCCTGACACTAGACAAGTGAACAGCATCGTTCATCTGTCGATACCGTTGTTCCTCATGAACCTGAATTTCTTTAACTCGATACATTCACTTAAAAAAATCAAAAGAGGACCAAAAACCAACCAAAAATTGCTCATCGTCTCCCATCTCTCAAATGACTTTGACTCACCATCAAGGTATTTAACACCAAGAAGCATTGCCCATGTCGCGGTAAAAAACATCCATGCGTATTTTCTGGACTTCGCAAAGCTACGAAACTCATGAAGCCGAGAGGTTTTCTCCGTCATCTCGCGGTTTCTCTTTCCGTCACTTCCTGGGCAATAGAACGGCAGTGGTCGAGATTCATTCGGCAAGAATAGATGCCCACCCCCAAACGACCATCGGTCTCAAATTGGGAGCTACCCATCTTTCAATCTCGCTTTTCCAGAACAGGTTTCATTAATGTAATTTACAAGCCACAAAGCGTTTCCTGTGGATGCACCATAAGGCAGCTCAATGACCCCGTCAGTGCTTGAAATATCCCCCTGATCTACGATCATTTCCCCACCGTAGTACAATTTCTCTACAGTGCCTTGAAGTGGAATGATTCCGTTGATGTACTGTTCGATCGAACCCTTTTTGACATCAACGTGATCATCTCGACCAAAAAGGTACAGGCTGGGCGATCTGTGCGCTAAGTCAGGAGAGCCGCTGGCTGCCCAATCGTGGAATTCTACTTTTCCAACGCTTTTGAGTGAAATGGTGATAATGGCTTCCTTTGGATAGCCTTTGATTGCATTCACTCTGACTCGCTTGTCGACATGGACAAGAGTGCACCCTTCGATCGTGGTCGAGGATATGTTGTAGTTTTTTCTGGACGCATTTGTGGTGGTAGCGTTCTTGCTTTTCTGCTGCACGCTCCACTCAATTGGAAGCGGTTCTGAAGTTGAGGCGCCTGCAAGTGTTCGCATGGTCTGACCGACACCGAAAGCCAGGATCAGACCTATGCCGACCGCCCAAAACCAGCGCTTGATAAGAGGGGGCCCAAGCGATTTTCCGCGACCCAAACCTTTATCACGCATGCCTCTTCCTTATACGGTTTCTGATATTCAACAGCGTTCGAAGCCATTTCGTCTCGCGAAACAATCAATGCTGCGCCGTTTCAGGCGTTGAAATCCGTCAAACCAAAATCAAACTCATCTGACGCCAATCAGAGCCACCATATCAATGGCTTTTCTCGAACACAAATGGGGGATTTTCTCCCTCGCAGCGTTCAGATTGTCATCAACCAAAACAGAACCCCGCCCTTCGTCTCTGAAGCGCGGGGCCGCTGATTTCGCGAGAATTCGCCTCGTCTCACCCGTCCTTGCCAAGCTCCTTCACGGCGGCAAGCATTCGGGCGATTTCCTGTTCGGTGTTGTAGTGGCAAAAGGAAATGCGGATGCAATCAGGCAGGCCAAGCGGCGTCAGCACGTTGCCGCTATAGTGGTCGGCCTTGCGGGTGTGGGTGCGGATGCCCTGCTGGTTCAGGCGCTCGACAACGTCCTCGGAGGCATGACCGTCGACCACGATCGACACCAGCCCCTCGCGCGCCGCATTGTCCGCGCCGGCAAGGATCGTGACGTGCTCCATGTCTCGCAGCCCGGGCAGATTGCCGGTGCCATTGATGGCCGTGTTTGTCAGATGGGTTTCGTAGGCGTGGATCGCGCGTCCCGCCGCCTCGATACGTTTACGCGGCTCGCTTTCCTCCGACACCTCACCGCCGAGCCAGTCGAAATAGGCCACCACGTCAGACACCGTCGCGTAAGAGCCGGTATCGCGGGTGCCAAATTCCCAGCCCGTCGCCGGGGCATCGATCAGCATGTCATGCGGCGCTGAACTCAAACGATCCGAAATCCAGGCAATGCCATAGCCGTGACGCGAAAACACCTTGTAGGGCGAGATCGCATAGCCGTCCACGTTATAGGCCTCCAGATCAAGCTGCCCGTGCGCCGCGTGCTGAATGCCGTCAACGATGATGAAACAGTCGGGCGCAACCGACCGGATCGCCTTGGAAATCTCCGCGACATCCATTCCCATGCCGGTCACCGGCGAAGCATGAAGGATCGTCGCCACCGACACGTCCGGGGTAAGATGCTTCAGATAGTCCGCGGCAGTCACCAGCCCCGTCGCATCGTCATGTGGGACGTTGACATAGTCCAACCCTGCAATGCCCGCCCAACGGCGTGCGGCACTGCGGGTGGCCGGATGCTCGATGGATGAGCCGATCACCTTGCTGCCCTTGGGCGCGTTCACACAGGCCGTGCGCAACAAACGGAACAACAGCTCGGTCCCGCTTTCGCCGGCAAAGAACTGGCCCGAGGTGGCGTTCATGAACACCGCCAGATCGGCCTTTGCCTTATTGATAACGTTCTGCGTCCCCTGCCCCGCCGGATTGATGCGGCCCGGATTGTCGGGAATGGCCGCATAGAACCCCGAGGTTTCGACAACCGATTTCAGCGTCAACGCACCACCGGCATTTTCAAAAAAGATACGCTCGCCCTGGAACGGGCAGCTGTCGACATGGGCAAAGCGATCGCGGATTGCGGCGATCAGGTCAGGATTGTCTTGGATCATGGGTCTTTTCCTGTGGGGAATCAAAGGGCGCGCGACACGATAGTGCGGCAAAGTTCAGCCACTGCAAGGTGGCTCTGTCTCGGGAAACCATCGACACTGTCGTCGACAACTCCGTGGGTCGAATTGATCAGGCCATTGGCAACCATGGTGTCCAGCAGAAGGGCCTCGCGTTCCGGTGTATGCAGCAGGCGGGCATCCCCTGCGCGAACGGCCATGGCCGCAGCAATCGCCGTGCAGCCCCAGTTCGAACAGGCGGCCGTCACCAGCACATCGCAAGATGTCACGGCACCGATGCCGCCACCGCAACCGCATTGGCAGACGTCGCCATAGGGGACATGCGCTTTCACATGATCCGCAACCTTCCCCATGCCGATCTCATTGCCGCCGTCGCCAACGGCTACAACCGGCACACCGCGTTCGAGAGCCAGATCAAACAGGATATCCACCCGAGCCCGGCCCATGCCATAGTCGATGCCCCTCATCGAGTGGTAGACACCAAATTCGTTTCGGCCCACTCGCTCAGTCGAGAACAACAGATCGGGTTTCAGCGTCTCCATCATCTCTTCGGCCTGCACTTTGCCGGCTTCATCCTCGGTGGCAAAGGGCTGCATCACGATGGTGGCGAGGCTCTTGTCCGCCTTGGCGATCGCCGCTTGTGCCAGCGTAACAGGGAACAATCCCGCCGACTGGCACACATTGCGGATCGCTGGCAGCAACGTCTCTTCACAGAGCATGACGACGGTCACATTGCGGGCCAGAACCAAGGCGCGGGCCACAGCCGCAGCACCCGACGGCCCGTCGTTCTCACCCAGGTCTTCCGTAATCCACGCACGCGAGACAGAGCCGGTGGTCATCACCACCGTGCCGCCTTCTGGCACAGCCATCAGCGCATCTGCCGCGGCACCAACCAGCGAACCGCCCTGCAATTCCCGTGCGGCCACAAACAAATGTTCAACTCCGCGTTCGCCCATATCAATGTTCACCAACTGGTCTAAACGGTTGTCCAGGCGCGTGATCAAAGCCGCATCAGCCATGTGCGTTTTCTCCAAACAATGTCGCAGCGACCCAAGCCTGATCCTGCAAATGATCTGCCACTTCCCGCATGGCCGACACGAGACATTCAGCGACTGCCTTGGTGCCACCGGCGCGAGCTACGGCCCCGGCTGTCGGCTTCAACCGGATCGAAACTCGCCCGCCGGGTTGACCATGGGTGTTGACCGTAACGATCCCTTTGTCGCGCAGCATCAGCATGCCGATCGCGGCGGTGACTTCGGCAGGCACAAGATCGGCTGCCTCTGCTCCGGCCATGTCCAGCACAATCTTCATAGCATCCTGTTCGTCGATCTTCGGCCCCAGGGCCGAGCAGGTGATCCGATTTGCGCCCAAAGCCTTTTCAAGCGCCTCGGCCAGATCCTGACCATCCTGCGCCTCCTGCATCAACAGCTCAGGTGTAAATCCCTGAAGACTGCGCATCGCGCCCACTGCGACAGGCGCACGCGCTTCCATACCCAACTCGCTGACCTTCGCCTGAACAGGCACAAGGCTCGCAGGATCACCGCACAGAATGCCTGCACGCGGACCGGACAGGCCCGCCTTGTCGGCATTGGTGATGACAAGATCCGCCCCGAAGGACAGGGACGCGCCACCGCCATGCAAGACAGGCCGGTAACGCGCGCCATAGGCATCATCCAGAAACGTGATACATCCGGCGGCTTTCGCCGCCTTGACGGCACCCTTTATCAAGTCATCCGCCAGCATCGACAACTCAGAGGTCACCGGCGTGATCACGACAAGCGAGGGCGTCTCGCGCGCAATGCCTTCCTTAAACGCATCAAGATCATGCACCTCGACGACATCGACACCCGCCAAGCCTGCACCGCGCCCGACCGAGGCATGGCTGCGGTCGCCGTCGGGAACCAGTGACAGGACAGAGCGGCTCTGCGCATGGGCCAGAACGGTTGCCACAATGCCTGCGCTGGTGCGGTTCACAACAGCCGCCGCTTCGTGCCCCTGACCCCCCAAATGCGCAATTGCGGCCTGCCGCATGTCTTCTCCGAAAAGGCCCGGTCCAATCCATTCTTCGCAAAGAACGGGCAAGTCATCGGCGACCACCGGATAAAACCGCAGGTTGCCGGTACAGATCGCGATCTTGTCAATCCCCTCGCGGGCGACAAAATCAGCCGCGACGCGCCCGGCCTGTGCCAGACGGCGCACCTCATCCGCAGAGCCACGCAGTAGACTGCCCCGCGCATAACCTACCGCGGGGTCGATAGTGTTTCCGAAACGGTCCGTAGTCACGCGCCGCCCTCGATGTTGATGGTGACACATTTCCGGTAGGTATAGGCCTCAAGCGCGCCTTCGATGGAATACTCGCTGCCCATTCCGGATTGCTTGGTGCCGCCATAAGACATGCCCGGAATCTGGCCGCCCCCCTGATTGACCTGAATCCAGCCCGCATCAATCGCGCGGGTCAGGCGGGTGATCCGGCTGACATCATGGGTGAAAAGAAACGCCGCCAGCCCATAGTGGGTGTCGTTGGCCATCTCGATCACCTCTTCCTCGGTCTCGAAGGGGATGGCCACCATAACCGGGCCAAACACCTCTTCACGCGAAATACGCCAGCCATTGTCGACACCGGTAATGATCGTCGGGTTCGGGCAGAAACCTGCGGGATCCTCCGCCGGCGTTTCACCGATCAGGAAGGTCGCGCCCTGCTCTTCCGCTTCGGCCACAAAAGCGCGGATTTCGCCATAGCGTTCCGCATTGACGACCGCCCCCATGTCCACGTCCGGGTCCAGCGCATCGCCCACCTTTAAAGCGGCCGATTTCTCGGCAACCTTGGGCATCAGGACGTCCCAGATATCCTTGTGAACAAACAGGCGCGAGCCCGCAGTACAGCTCTGCCCCTGGCGCGCAAAACGCATGGCGTTGGCAACCTGCTGCGCCGTGGCGTCGAGGCGACCCCCGGCAATCGCATCAGGGAACACGATGGTCGGGGACTTGCCGCCAAGTTCAAGGGTCAGCTTGGCAATCCGATCCGCCGTCGCATGGCCAATCAAACGCCCAACTTCAGAGGATCCGGTAAACGAAACCTTGTCGATACCCGGATGGCTCGCCAGCGCGGCGCCAGCTTCTTCACCAAGCCCCGTGACGACGTTGAATACACCCGACGGAAACAGGCCATCGGCCAATTCCGCCAGTTTCAGAATGGCCAGCGGCGCGTCTTCGGCAGGCTTCAGAACAAGACAGTTCCCGGTGGCCAGGGCCATCGAAATCTTGACGCAGCCCAACTGCAACGGCGAGTTCCAAGGGATGATCGAACCCACCACCCCATGCGGCTCTCGCGTCGAATAACTCAGCAAGCCGGGGCCAAGCGGTAGGGTCTCTCCCTTCTGCTCGACCGCGACGCCGCCATAGTATTTCAGCACACCTGCCGCCCCCATGGCCTCGCCACGTGACTGGGTCTTGATGGCATTGCCGGATTCCGCCGCCAGAACGCGGGCAACATCTTCGGCGTTCTCCTCAAGGCGACGGCCCAGTTCCGCAAGCAGCTTCCCGCGCTCGCTCGCCGCCAGTGCCCGCCATGCAGGCAAAGCTGCCCGCGCGGCCTGCACGGCCAGATCAATTTCGGTTGCCGTTCCCCGCCCCACTTCGCAGATCGGACTGCGGCGCGACGGGTTTTCGATGATGATCGTCTGCCCGTTTTCGGGACGGTGCCACGCGCCATTGATATAGCTTCCGGCAAGGCCCGCATCAGGAAGGTTCGGCTCAAGCAAGTTTCCCATCATCCTTCTCCCTTACATCTTGGCCTTGACGACGGCCCAGGCGTCATCCAGCGCCCCCTTGAACCGCTCGGTGGCGATCTCGATCTCGTCTTCGTTGATTATCAACGGCGGCATAAAGCTCATCCGGTCCCCGATGGCGCGCAGGTACAACCCACGATCATGGGCAAAATTCTGCACCATTTCCCCCACCTTCCAAGACGGATCAAACGGCTCGCGCGTCTTGGCATCCTTCATCAACTCGAAGCCACAGAACAGGCCGACACCCCGCACTTCGGCCACCAGCGGATGATCCGCCAAGGCGTGGCATTTCGCGAGGAAGGTCTTCGACACCTTGCGAACATGTCCAACCAGATCGATCTCGTCGTAGATATCGAGCGCCTCAAGGCTCACGGCAGCGCCAACCGGGTGGCCGGCATAGGTATAGCCGTGGCCAAACACGCCAACTTCGTCCGAGTTCTTCATCATGTCCGCATACATTGCGTCCTTGAACATCAGGGCCGAGATCGGGAAGAACGCCGCCGAAAGGGCCTTGGCACAGGAAATCATGTCCGGCTCAAGCCCCCAGGTTTCCGACCCCCACATGTTGCCGGTACGGCCGAAGCCACACACCACCTCATCGGCAAGGAACTTAATGTCATACTTGCGTAGAACGGCCTGCATTTCCTTCCAGTACCCTTCGGGCGGCATCAGCGCCCCGCCACCGGAAATTGCGGGCTCGGCAAAAAACGCGGCAACCGTCTCCGGGCCTTCCGCAAGGATCAGCTTCTCGAACTCGGCCGCCATCCGTGTCGAAAACTCCTCTTCGCTCTCCCCGTCGATGTGAAAGCGGTAATAGTTCGGCAATTCCGTGTGCTTGAACTCGGGCAGTGGCAGGCCGAACTTGGCGTGCATATGCGGCTGGCCCGAAAGGGATACGGTGGCGATGGTATTGCCGTGATAGCCACGCACGCGGCCAATGATCTTGCGGCGGTCCGGCTCCCCCTTGGCGGTGTTCGTGTACCACAACAGCTTGATCGCCGTGTCATTGGCCTCCGAGCCGGAACACTGGAACATCACGCGATCCATACCACCCGGTGCCATGCTGATAAGCCGTTCACCCAGTTCCGCCACCCGTGGGTGCGACCGGTTGTAGAAGGTCGGCGCGAACGGCAACGTGTTCATCTGGCGCATGGCGGCGCTTGCCAGACGCTCGTTGTGATAGCCAAGGCTCACACAGCCCAGACCGGAAAATCCGTCAATGATCTCGCGACCTTCGCTGTCGTAGATGAAAACACCCTTGCCATGGGTGATCATGGTCGGCCCGTTTTCGGCGTGTTGGCGGAGGTTGGATTGCGGGTGGACGTGATGGGCTTTGTCCTGCTCGATCGAGCGTTTGGCGTCGGCGTTCATGGCGTGCTCCAGGCGAAGGTTTCCCCAAGAGTTCACATTCACCTTGACTGAAAATCAATTTCGAAGTTTTCCTATTTTGATGAATTTCCCTCAGGCTAAATCATGAAACCGCTGCTTGATCTCAGACACCTCCAACTCATCCAGGCCATCAATCAATCCGGCCGGATTACCGATGCCGCCAAAGTCCTTGGCGTCACACCCTCTGCCCTGTCACACCGCTTGCGAGAGGCCGAAAGACGGCTGGACGTGCCGCTTTACACCCGGATGCACAAGAAGCTCCGTAAGACACCGGCTGCCGATTATATGGCGGTTGTCGCCGAGCGCATACTGACCGATCTGGCCCGCGCCGAAGAAGACGTCCGCCGGATGAACGCTAATGTGCAGCACGTCGTCCGCCTCTCGGTCGAGGCCTACAGCAACTATCGCTGGCTGCCATCCTTCATCAAGTTCCTGAAGTCCCGCACCGATGGGATCGACATCCAGATCATGGCCGGCGCCCGCAGCGATCCCCTGACCGGGGTGCTGAACCGGCACCTCGACATCGCGGTGATGTCCGGCACCGTTGCGCAGGCTGGCCTCCACAGCATCCCCCTGTTCGAAGATCCGCTCTTGTACATCATGTGCCCGACCCACCGCCTCGCCGACCGGGAGTTTGTCGAAGGCTCTGACATCGTTGGGGAATCCTTCATCACCTACACCAAAGTGCCCGAACCAGACCGCGAATTCGCCCTGCTGTTCCGCCCAACCGACAGCTACCCAAAGTGGGCCGCCACCGTTGAACTGCCGGAAGCCATCGTAGAGCTCGTGGCCTCTGATCTTGGCACCAGTGTCCTGTCAAACTGGGCGCTCCAGACCGCACTGAACGAAGGGCGCATCGTCGGCGCGCGCGTCACCGAGGACGGGATATCCGTGCCCTGGCGCGCGGTCATCCGGGTCGAGGACATGGAAGAGGATGACCCGATCCACCAGGTTGCGCAGCTTCTGTCTGAATGGTGCGACTTGCCGGACGGCGGGTTTCACATCACCTGATCCGCAATCTGCCCCAAAGCCCGTTCGAACGGGCTTTGCCTCCCTGTTTGCAAACCGGGTTCCAGGCGCCTTTCAAGGCGCTTTAACCAGGGCGTTTCAAACCGCCCTGGCCCCTGGCCGCAACCGGGTGCGATCAATCGCGCATACGGCTGTTGGTCGGATCATAAAACGGGCGCAGGCTGGCTGTTGCCCTGACCGCACGGCCGTTGACCATCACCACGAACTCGCCCGCCGCCAGATCCTTGAGCGTCATGCCCTCGGGCCGGCTCACGTAGCCAAGGCCAACCGCCCCGCCAACGCTCCACCCGTAGGAGGCCGAGGTCAGCCGCCCGACGATCTCGCCACCGCGCAGGATCGGCTCCTTGCCAAAGATCAGCGCCTCGGGTTCTTCCAGACGGAAGCACAGCAACCGGCTGGCTGCACCTTCGCCCTTGCGCGCCTCGATGGCGGCCTTCCCGGTAAACTCCGTCCCGAAATCACAGGCAAATGTCAGGCCGCTGTCCACCGGGCTGTCAAAGGGCCCGATGTCGTGCCCCCAGTGGCGAAATCCCTTTTCGATCCGGCAACTGTCCACCGCCATGCCACCACACAGGCGCGGCGCACCGTCGGCCGCCATGATTGTCTCGAACACCTGCTGTGCGAACTCTGCGGGAACATGCAGCTCCCACCCCAACTCGCCCACATAGGTGATCCGCTGCGCCCGCACCGGCGCATGGCCTATGTGCAGGTTCTGCCAGGTGCCGAATGGGAACGCCTCGTTCGACAGACCCGCACCCGTCAGCGCGGTCAGGAATTCGCGCGACCGCGGCCCCATCATCGCCAGCGTCGCCTCGCCCGCCGTCACATTCACAACCGATACACCTGTGCCCTCAAGCCGGGACGTCAGCCAGCTTTGCGTCTGCGGTTCGGCCCCGGCCGAAGCCATCACCATGAACCGTGTCTCGGACAGGCGCGCAACCGTCACATCGGCCTCGATCCCGCCCTGTTCGTTGAACATGTGCGTATAGACCAACGCCCCAGACGCCACGGCCATATTGGCCCCACAAAGGCGCTGCATCTGGCCCTCGGCATCCGCGCCATCAACGATGAACCGCCCGAATGTCAGGTCGATCAGACTAAGGTCGGAGCGCAGCGCCTCGTGTTCGGCTCGCCAGTCATCAAACCACGGCTCACGACCGAACCCGTCAGTCATCTGGCGCCCATAGTAGAGCGGCCGCTCCCAGCCGTTTGCACTGCCAAACTGTGCCCCCGCATCGCGAAGGTGCGCATAGTAGGGCGTGCGCCGCATCCCTCGCGCCTCGGTCTTGCGTAGATAGGGCCAATGCATCGCATAGGCATGGCTCAGGGTCTCGGCGGCTTTGGTTGCGGTATAGCTTCGGGCGTTCAACCCCGGCACGATGCGACGGCTGTCCACATCCGTCAGATCCATGGTCATGTGACCGTACATGATCCATTCCGCCAGCGCCTTGCCCGCGCCCGGCCCGTTCTGGATACCGGTCGAGTTGAACCCGGCAGCAACCCAATAGCCCTTCATATCGGTGATCGGCCCAAGATAGTGCTTGGCGTCCGGGGTAAAGCATTCCGGCCCATTAAAGAACTTGCGAATGCCGCTTTCTGCCAACGCGGGAACCCGCTCCATCGCCGCCTCGAGAATGGGATAGAGGTGTTCCTCGTTGCAAGGCAGCTCGTCAAACTCGAACCTCTCGGGCAGACCTTGTTCGGGCAGCCACGGCGTCGCGTTAGGTTCCGAGCAACCGATCAGCAGCTTGCCCGCGTCTTCCTTGTAATAGGCGTATTCATCCATCACCCGCAGCACCGGCAGGTCACCGGTGACACCCTCGATCGGATCAGTCACAACATAGTAGTGATTGGTGTAATGCAGCGGGATCTGCACGCCGTGGGTCAGGCCGAATTCACGCGCCCACATGCCTGTGGCGTTGACCACATGCTCCGCGCGCATCAGGCCCTGTTCGGTTTCCACACCCACCGCGCGGCCACCCTCAATCACGATGCGGCCGACGGGGGTATCTTCGAAAATCTGCGCACCGTTCATGCGCGCGCCCTTGGCCAGCGCCATGGTGGTGTCGATGGGGTTGGTATAGCCGTCACCGGGAAACCAGAACGCGCCTTTGGCCCCGTCTATCGACAGCAAAGGCCAACGCTCCTGCGCCTCGGCCAGCCCGATCTCCTCGGCACGGATGCCACAGCCATGAGCGTAGTCGACCTTGCGCCGCAACTCTTCCATCCGCGCGTCATTCAGGGCCACGGTCATCGAACCATTGCGCTTGAAACCGGTGTTCTGGCCAGTCTCGTCCTCAAGGGCTTCCATCAGGTCGAGGCCGTATTTCGCCAGCGCCGTCATCACCGGCACGCCCTGTGTTTCGCTGACCAGACCAGCGGCGTGCCAGGTGGTGCCGGAGGTCAGTTTCTTGCGTTCCAAGAGCGCAACCGACCAGCCCGCCTTGGCAAGGTGATAGGCCGTCGCACAGCCAACAATGCCACCGCCGATGATGGCAACCTGAACGTCTGTGGGCAGGGGTTTGGTCATGCTTCTACCTTCCGGAAAGGGCTGCAGAGACCCGCGGGGGGGGCGCAAATGCGCCGCCCCATGGGGGAGGGTCGGGCGCTGCCCGGCCTATCGTCCGGGCGGGACATTTCGGATCCGTTCGTCATGCTCCTACCCCCGCAGCCGTTCATTCTCGGGATCATAAATCGGCACGGTCGCAACAGTCGCCTTGACCGGCACGCCCAGCACTTCGATCTCGTAGACATCACCCGGACTGGATGGCTCGGTCAGATAGCCCAGCGCGATCCGCTTGCCGATACGGAACCCCGTCCCGCCCGAACTGACATAGCCCACCGGCTTGCCATCGCGGCAGATCGGACTTGAGGACAGCGCATCCCCGCCATGCCCCTCCAGCACAAATGCGGTAAAGTGGTATGCCTTCTCCTGCTCCGCCTGCGCCAGAAACGCGTCGCGCCCCACAAAGCTCGCTTTTGTCTTGCTGACGAACCGCTCCAGACCCGCATCAAACGCGCTGTACTCGATCCCGAAATCCGCGCCCCAACCGTGATAGCCCTTTTCAAGGCGCATCGCGTTCAATCCGTAGGATCCGAACTCAACCATGCCCTTGTCGGCCCCCTGCTCCATGATCGCCTCGTAGACGGCAACCAGATCATCGCTGCGCAGATGCAGTTCCCAGCCCAGCTCGCCCACAAAGGACACGCGCAGCGCAATCACCGGCGCGCCGGCGATGGCGATCTCGCGCACCGACATCCAGGGCGCGGCCTCTTTCGACAGGTCATCATCGGTCAACGGCTGCAGCACGTCGCGCGACTTCGGCCCCATCACCATCAGCGCCGCATCAAACTCGGATCCGCGCTTCAGACCCACGCCCTCCTCGGGAAGGAATTGCGACATCCAGTCAAAATCACGCTGATCCGCCAGCGTCGGGCCGCACAGCAGGTACTTGTCATCCCCCAGACGCGCTATCGTCGCCTCGGACCAGACCTTGCCCTTGGGCGTCAGCATGTAGGACAGCTTGACCCGGCCCACAGACGGCATGGCACCACAGAACACTTCGTTCAGGAATTCGGTCGCCTTCGGCCCCTCGACCTCATAGCGGGTAAAGCCGCCGTGATCCATCACACCCACATTGTCGCGCACGCCTTCGCACTCGGCCTTGACCGCATCATGCCAGCATTCGTGATGGAAACTCAGCGCACCATCATTCTTGATCGCATCCGTCTCGAACCAGAACGCCCGCTCCCAGCCAGCAACCTGCCCGAACTGGGCACCCTTGGCTTTCAACCTGTCATAAAGCGGCGTGGTCTGCACCGGACGCGCCGATGCCCACAGGCGGTGCGGGTAAGGGATCGCATACTGGTTTTCATACAGCTCGCTCGACCGTTTCACGGTGTAATCAAACGTCGCCCATTCCTCGCCAAACCGGCGCGGATCCCAGAACGACATATCCCACTCGGTCTCGCTTTCGGTGATCCACTCGGTCAGCGTCTTCGCCGCCGCCGCCGAATGGGTGATGCCAACGGGGAAACAACAGGCATGGTAGAAATTCGGCAGACCGAACGCCGGACCACAGAGCGGCGCGCCATCGGGGCTATAGGGGATCGGGCCGTTCACAAAGCGGCTCACCCCCGCCTCGCCCAAGAGCGGCACATGCTCCAGCGCGGCTTCAAGAATTTCGGCAATGTCATCAACACTGTCAGGATATAGCTGGTTGGCAAAGCAATCCGGCATCCCGTCGAGCCACGCAGGACGCCCCTCGTGGCCATAGGACCCCAGCAGCAGCCCGTTCCGCTCGCGGCGCAGGTAATACATGATGTCCGGATCACGGACGAGCGGGAAGTTCTCGGGGTTCGCTTCCAGTTCCGGCAGGCTGTCAGTCACCAGATACTGGTGCTCCAGCGTAACGACGGGCAGCTTCTGCCCCACCATTTCGCCCACCACACGGCCATAATAGCCACCGGCGTTGATCACCACATCGCACAGGACATTGCCCTTGTCGGTCACCACCTCCCACTCACCCGACGGGCGGCGGTTGATGCCGGTGACTTGGGTAAACCGCGTGATTTCGGCGCCTAGGTCCCGCGAACCCTTCGCCAAGGCTTGCGTCAGCTGCGAGGGGTCTACATCGCCTTCATAGGGGTCAAGAATACCGCCGATGATGCTGTCGCCCGAGCTGAAATAGGGGTGCATGTCGTCCATTTCGGAAGGGGTCAGCATCGTCATGTCGTAACCCAGCCCCTTGGAGATACCGACGAGGTGGCGGAACAGGTCCATCCGTTCTTCGGTGTGCGCAGGCCAGAAGGCGCCGGTGTGGCGATAGGTGATCGGGTAATCGACCTCACTCGCCAGATCCTTGTAGAGCCGCCAGGCATAGTTGCCCGCGCGCATCCCGCCCCAGCTGTTGGCATAGGTCGGAATGTTACCCGCCGCGTGCCATGTCGACCCGCTCGTCAGTTCGTTCTTTTCAATCAGCAGCGTGTCGGTCACGCCCGCCTTGGCCAGGTGATAGAGGGTCGACACGCCAACCGCACCGCCCCCGATAATGACAACTTTGGCTTGGGTTTTCATGAGTTTCTCCACGCGATTAGGAGCGCGCCTGACCCTGGGTGGGCGCTCTTGCGCCCTCCCGTGGGGAGGGTCGGGCGCGGTCCGGCCTGCCGCCGGACCAATTGGTGTTTGTTGAGTCTGTACATCGTTGTTCCCTACCTAGCGGTCGCTCGGCGGCAGCCGGATCGGCAGACGCGCGCGCAGGGCGACTTCGACATCTGCGGGCAGGTGAGACGGCGCGGGCATCGCTTCGATTTCGGCGACGCGGGCGATGGCCCTGTCCCAGACGGTCTGTGCGCCGCTTTCCAGCCAGTCGTTCACGCTCTGGCGGTCGCCTAGCTTGGGATAGACATATTCCTTGGTCATCAGGTCCAGCGTCTGCGCGGTGCCAAGAAAGTGCCCCTCACCCGTCACCACCTCTTCGATCATGTCCAGATCAATCGAGCCTTCGAACATCTCGACCCCCCGCACCGAACGCAGGATCGCACCGCACATGTCATTATCGATCACCAAAGCCTCTTTGCTGGCCGCCATGATCGACCCCAGCATGCCAACGCTCAGGTTGATCATGTCCGCGCCACCTTGGGCGGCAAGCGCGATTGTATAGCCCTTTTCATAGCCCGACTGCGCATCCGCCGTCTTGGCGTCTGTCATACCCGCCGATACGGTCGACGGCAGGCCAAGGTTCAGCAACAGCTGCGCCGCGGCGGCGTTGGCCACAGCGGCCTCGCCCGAGCCACCGGTCATCGCGCCGGTCCGCAGGTCGGAAATGAACGGTAGGAAGGCGAGAATACAGGGAAACCCCGGCTGCATCATGTTGACCAGCACCAGACCGGCCAGCGATTCCGCCAGTCCCTGCGCCAAGGCACCGGCCAGCGAGGCAGGGCTGGTCGCACCTGCCTGCGCGGCAGAACAGATCTGCAGCGGCATCCCCAGACGTACGCATTCCTGCATCACGCCACAGGCCTCTTCTGCCAGAGTCAGTGGAGGCACTACGTGGCATACCGAGGCAAAGCAGAACGGCTGTTTGGCAAACGCGCCCTCGCCCCCCAAGGCCTCGTCGAACATGTCGATCACCGGTGCAACATGTGCTGGTTCGAAAAAGCTGGTGCCAATGGGTTTCGAGGTTGCTTTCATCGCGACAAAGGCGGTGTTGATATCCAGCGTCAACGGATCTTCCAGATCGCGTGCCACCACCGGGCGCAGAGAATAGTGGATGCTGTCACAGGCATCCACAATACGCATCAGGCCATAGAGATCCTGCAGCGTGCTGTCGCGGAAGGCATTGGTCGCCGAATCCAGAATCTGAACCGCCGCGCCGCCGGTGCCGATATGCACCTTGCCGCCGCCAACCTCGATCCCGCGATCACGGACATAGCCGGGCATTTCGACCCGCTTACACGCCTTGCCGATCACATCCTCGACCAGTGATCGGGGGAAGGTGATCCGCCCGTCCGACCGCACAACCGCGCCGTTGTTCAGGGCAAGCTCGCGAATGTCTTCAGGCGCCTGGGAAACCCCGATCCGTTCCAGTATCTCAAATGCTGCCTCGGTGATTTTGGCAAGCTTGGCGTCGGTCAACGGCATGAACCGACCGCCTTTGGGTGGAGATGTCATCTGTGGGCCGGGGGCCACCGCCCCCCTTGTCGATCGTGTCCGCCTCATTTGAACCCTAGATGCTAAGTCGTTCGAAGGCAGTCTAGGAAGACGCTTAAATTAGCTCAATTTCATTATTTACGCGCTTTGGTGAAATAGATTCACCCAGCTACACCTCCTGATATACCCAATGCGCGGGTTGCCCCTTTTGCGGCGCACCCACGCAAATCTCGGCCTCAGAACAGGAAGTCGTCAGAGGTATACCCGTTTATCCCGTTGATCACGGATTGATAGCTCACGTTCTGCAAGAGAATGCTGTTGGCCCCATCGACGATCAGGGCAAACCCTCCGCTGTCCTGTACGTGATTGGCAATGAAATCCGCATAGTCGGTGATGCCCGTCACACCGGACAGATCGATCCTCTCCGCGTTATGAGTCTTGAAGTCGGTGATCACATCCTGACCAAAGCCATCCGTGAAAACAAAGGTATCCGTTTGGCCGCCGCCGGTAAGCGTGTCATTCCCTGATCCACCAACCAAAAGGTCAACACCGTTCCCACCGTACAATCGGTCATCTTGGGCATCGCCGAACAAACTGTCATCTCCGCCGCCACCGTTGAGCGTATCGTTTCCGTAGTTGCCAGACAGGCTATCCGAGCCCGCCCCGCCGATCAGCACGTCGCGTTGAGCACCACCAGACAACGTATCGTCGCCAGCCTGCCCCTTGAGTGTGTCTTCGCCAAGGCCACCAGAGAGGCTGTCGTTCCCGGCTCCGCCTTGAACCAAATCCGCCCCGTCTCGCGCTGAAACAGTGTCATTGCCGCCGTTCGCCACGATGACGTTGTCTCCAGCAGATGCAGTGATTTCGTCATCCCCGGCACCCGTGGTCAGGTTCTCGAAACCGGAAACAACGTCACCTGTACCCCGCCCTCCGTTGACGGCCCCGGTGGTAAGGTTGATGGTCATCGACAGGGTTTCATAGGCATAGGTCAAAAGGTCGACACCCTCACCACCGTCAAGGGTATCCGCGCCGAAACCACCATCAATCTCGTCATCGCCAACACCGCCGGAAATCAGGTCATCTCCACCGCTGCCGCGCAGGGTGTCATTGCCGTCTCCGCCACTTAGTGTATCGCTACCACTACCACCTGTGATCAGGTCTTTCCCAAGGCCACCTTCAAGGCTGTCGTCACCTGCTCCACCATCAACCGAGTCGTTGCCTGATCCGGCGTCTACGGTGTCATTGCCGTCGCCGCCGTCGATCGTGTCCAGACCCCAATCCCCCAACAGGCTGTCAGCACCGCTCAAACCAAGCAGCAAATCGTGCGACCCTCCACCGTTCAGAGTGTCATCACCAGAACCGCCGTTCAAAGTGTCGGCTCCACTACCCCCCAACAGTTCATCGTCGCCAATCCGGCCGGTAAGGCTGTCGTTGCCATCAAAGCCGGACAGCTGTGAACCGCTGAAATGCGCAACAATGGTGTCGTTGCCAGCGCCCCCCAGGACATCGGAGAAAAGGCCGCCTAGAACATCGCCTGCCGCCTGGCCGCCCGACACCACGTTGGTCTTAAGATCCACGTTCACGCCAACTGAATCAAAGACATAAGACAGCGTATTGCGTCCTGCACCACCATCGATCAGGTCGGCACCATTACCGCCATTCAGCGTGTCGTCGCCATCACCCCCGATCAGGGTATCTGCACCGTTCTTACCAACGATCAGGTCATGTCCACCGAGGCCGACAAGACGATCGGCCTTACCAGAACCATAGATCCGTTCGTTCGCGTTGGTGCCAGTTGTGCTGCCGCCGGACGCAGGGGCTGTAATCACGTTGCTTTCGATGACAAGATCAAACGTCGCACGTGTAGACGCCCCATGCGTGTCAGTTGCAATCACGGAGAACGAATGCGTTCCCGAAAGCGCTTCCGGAATGTCAGCGGCAAACCGTCCCGTCGCCGGATCAAAAATCATCCATGTCGGCAAAGCAGACCCGTCTGCCAACGTCGCAGCAAGCGTCACTGCATCGCCATCTACATCCGAAAACGCCGCGCTGACATCCAGCACATGCGCGTTGCCCTGCAACCAGTTCACCTGCGCAATCGGTGCATTCAGAACCGGTGGCGAGTTGAACAGCGTGACAATCCCATCGTCAAACTGAAGCCGCTCGATCCCATAAAGGTAATCGGTGACATTGCTTGCGGTGTGGCGCACCAATGTCTGCCCCCGGGCATCCGCCGCGGCGGTCAAAGTGTAATCGGCCTGATTACCGGTAAAGACCGCAACATCAGCCCCTTCGCCACCATACAACCGGTCACTCAGCGCGCCGCCATCCAGAGTGTCAGCGCCTGTACCACCCAACAGCGTGTCATAGCCATCACCACCCTTCAGCGCGTCATTGCCACCTCGCCCAAAGATCCGGTCATTGCCAGCTAGGCCATCAAGTATCTCGCCAGCAGCCGTGCCGAAAATCGTATCGCTCCCGGCCGTGGAAGCACCGCTTCCTCCTGCGGTCAAATAGTAAATTTGTCTTGCGCTTTGGTCGTAGGTGAACTGGCCCGTGAACCCTGTGCCTGCCAGCGTCAGGCTCGCATCCACCACGCCATCGTGGTCGACATCAAACCCCAGTAGAGTATTTCCGCCCAGTTCGGAAACGACAAAACCCTCCATGTCTTGGGGGGCTCCCGCAAGCGAAATCCGCTCTCCGATTTCCAGATCCTCAATCCGACTTCCGGCCAAATCGACAAAGTTCAGCTGGAAGAAATCCAGCCCAGCTCCACCTGAAAGCACGTCGGCACCACCTTGGCCAGCAAGGTAATCGTCTCCATCACCGCCGGAAAGGCTGTCGTTGCCGGTCCCGCCATAGATATAGTCGTTGCCGTCGCCGCCAACGATCGTATCATCGCCCGCATCGCCGTAGAGATAGTCATTGCCACCCGCACCAGCTATGCTGTCGTGGCCATCTCCACCTGTCGCATTGTCCGTCTCGGCGCCTCCGAGAAGCGTGTCGTCACCTGCCTCGCCATAGAGCTGGTTGTTACCATCACCCCCTGAAATCAGGTCGTTACCCTCGCCGCCTTGCAGATAGTCACGGTCATTGCCGCCCGTCATCGTGTCGTTGCCAAGGCCACCCGCCATCGTGCTGTCGCCAGCGCCACCCACCATCGAGTCGTCGCCGTCTTCACCGTAAAGCGAGTCAATGCCGTCGCCGCCGATCAGAGTGTCGTTGCCACCCTTGCCATACAGCCTGTCATTACCGGGGCCACCGGTCAGGAGGTCATGGCCCTCTCCACCGTCGAGATAGTCGTCTGCGTCCCCGCCGGTCAGGGTATCGTCACCAGCGCCACCAAACAGTTGGTCATTGCTCTCGCCACCGTCGAGCATATCGCTCCCGGCCCCGCCAAGAAGGGCATCCGAACCGGTGCCCCCTTCAAGGCTGTCATTACCCTCTTCGCCGTTCAGCGTGTCGTTGCCGTCACCACCCGACAGGGTGTCGTTGCCGATACCACCAAACAGCTTGTCGTTGCCAAGGTTGCCGCTCAGTTGGTCATCGCCGCCAAAGCCAAACACCGTATCGTTGCCCTCAAGGGCATCCAGAGCATCAGCCGTGGCATTGGCAACGATACTGTCCGCGCCGCTCGTGGCCGTTCCGGACGGCGTCGTCGACATCAGGAAGACCGAGGTATAGGACGTTGAATAGAACCCACGCAGCAGGGTCCATTCGCCCGTGAACGTCCCGTTCAAAGTCAGAACCACATCGTCCACGCTCGCCCCGTCGCCAGTAAGGTCAAACGTCAGGACCGTGTTGCCACCAACTTCGCTCACGCTCAGCTGGTTTCGGGAGAGCCCGGTTGTATTGATATCGATACGCTCGTCGGCCTGGAAATCGGTGATCAGGTCGCCGTTGAAATCTACCAGGGTATCCCGGAATACGTCGATGTCGGCCCCACCGCTCAGCGTGTCGGCATCTGCGCCGCCCCAAAGCTCGTCAGCCCCGTTGCCCCCCGTCAGGCTATCATTTCCGACACCACCATAAAGACGATCAATGCCTTCTCCGCCAGAAAGCGTATCGTCTCCATCATCGCCGTAGAGATAGTCGTTGCCGTCGTCGCCGGTGATCGTATCGTTACCGTCTCCGCCATAAAGACGGTCATGCAAAAGGCCGCCGATCAGCGTGTCGTTGCCAGCATCGCCATACAACCGGTCACTACCGTCTTCACCAACCAGATAGTCGTCGTCCTCACCACCGTACAGGTAGTCCGTGTCCAGACCGCCATAAAGCGTATCGTTGCCAGCATCGCCACGCAGCGTGTCTCGTCCAGAACCACCAATCAGCGAATCCGTGCCGTTGCCACCAAGAAGATTGTCATTGTCATCGCCGCCGCTGAGCGTGTCATTGCCTTCACCACCACTCAGGCTGTCGGACCCGGCATCTCCCGACAGGTTGTCATTGTCGGCATCTCCAAAAAGGGTGTCGTTGCCATTGCCGCCGTACAGCGCATCGCCGCCGGCAAACCCGAACACGATATCGTTGCCATCGCCTGTGCTGATCGAATTTCCGCCAGTCGTCCCGAAAACAGTGTCGTTGCCACTGGTAATGCTGCCCTGAACGGACCCACCCAGACCGATGACAACCCCTTTGCGATCCACCACGACATAGGCCAGCGCACTTGCCGCCCAACTGCCCGCAAGTGTGAATGTGGTCTCGGCCGTACCATCATTGTCGATATCAAGGCTCACCAGCGTGTTGGCGCCACTGGCCGCCGTGTTAATCGACGCATCCGCGACGCTCGACGCATCACGAATGTACGCATCGAACCTGATCAGATCGCCCAAAGCGAAATCCGAAAGGAAATCGCCCTGAAGGTCACTGTAGCTTCCTTCAAAGGTATCATTGCCCGAGCCGCCAACAAGACTATCCGCACCAGCACCGCTCTTCAGGACATCATTGCCAACGCCACCATTCAGCGTGTCGTCACCATCATTGCCATAGAGTGAATCGTCGCCGTCCCCACCATTCAGAAGGTCGTTGTCCAAACCACCGAACAGGTTGTCGTTACCAAGATCGCCGTTCAGCGTATCGTCGCCGGCGTCCCCGTTGATGTACTCGTTGCCGCTCCCACCTGAAACGCTGTCGGCACCGTCGCCAGCATAGACACGGTCATCGCCGTCGCCCGCATCAATGCTGTCGTCCCCCGCATCGCCATACAGATAATCGGCGTAAGCACCACCGCGCAGTGTATCGTTTCCGCTTCCACCATAAAGGTAGTCGCGGTCTGCGGTACCAACCAGGCTATCGTTGCCACCATCCCCATAGAGACGCGCACTTTCGGTTCCCGCTTCAAGGGTATCATCCCCGGCACCACCCAACAGCGTGTCACGTCCGGACCCGCCGCGTATCGAGTCGTTGCCGGCGCCTCCCGACAGCATGTCGTTGCTGTCACCGCCATCAATCGTGTCGTTGCCACCATTGCCGAACAACCTGTCGGCACCGATCCCACCGCTCAGGCTGTCATCGCCGCCCAGCGCAATGATGGTATCGTTTCCGTCTCCACCAGACAGGGTCTCAACCGCATCGGTCCCGATGATCGAGTC
Organism: Pelagimonas sp. KU-00592-HH; assembly: GCF_040369695.1. Taxonomy (NCBI): domain Bacteria; kingdom Pseudomonadati; phylum Pseudomonadota; class Alphaproteobacteria; order Rhodobacterales; family Roseobacteraceae; genus Pelagimonas; species Pelagimonas sp. KU-00592-HH. The sequence continues at coordinate 352,292 of NZ_BAABWM010000002.1, forward strand.
ATTGCCCGCAGTCTCGCTTCCAATACCGGTTTGCGTGAGAAGGACGATGTCGCTCGCACTGTATGACGTCAGCCCCGCAAGGAAGAGGAAAGGCTGCGCAAACGTGCCGTTCAGCGTCAGGCTGACATCATTGGACGTATCGCCATCATCACCCACATCGATCGTGAGCACCGTATTGCCGTTGTCGACAGTGGCGGAAATGTTGCCGCTATCCGCCCGGAAATCAGTAAACCGCAGCGTGTCGTCCTGGCCGAAATCGGTGATGACGTCTCCGTCCACCCACAACTGGCGCAGGCTGAAGATATCGGCTCCGGCGCCGCCCGTCATGGTGTCGGCACCATCCTGGCCGCTGATAAAATCGGCGCCTTCACCGCCCTCAATGCTATCGGCGCCCGTGCCGCCGTAAAGATAGTCGTCGCCCAGCCCGCCGGACAGCGTGTCATCATCGTTGTCGCCGTAGAGCCAGTCCCTATCGTCACCGCCAACAAGGCTATCCGCACCGTCGTTGCCGTTCAGCCGATCCTCGCCATCACCGCCGTCAATCGAGTCATTCCCCGATCCGCCGGCCAACGTGTCGTTGTCCGCATCCCCCGAAAGCGTGTCATTGCCAGCATCACCGGTCAGACTGTCGGCCCCCGTTCCACCATCCAAGCTGTCGGCGCCGTCCCCCCCGATCAGCGTGTCATTGTCCACGCCACCAAACAGGGTGTCGTTGCCGTCATGCGCATTCAGGCGATCATTGCCGTCTCCGCCCGAAAGGCTGTCGTCACCTTCGTTGCCTTCCAGGGTGTCATTGCCTTCGCTTCCCTCCAGCGTGTCATCACCGACATCACCAAGCAAAGAGTCGTTGCCAAGACCGCCGACCAAACTGTCGTTACCGCCTTGTCCAAACAGCTTGTCATCACCCTCCCCACCCAGGAGAGTGTCATTGCCATCAAGCCCAACCAGCGTGTCATTCCCACCCAGACCATTGAACGAGTCATTGGTCGGCGTTCCAGCCAACACATCAGCTCCCTCAGTCGCCGAACCGGAACCGGCAAACGACGTCAGATAAATATCGGTACCATTGGATTGAGTAGCACCGTGCAGAACAAGGAATTCGCCCCCAGCCGGTACCCCAGCGATCGTAAAGGTCACGTCAACGTTGCCGTTGCCATAACGATCAAGCATTACAATCGTATCAGGCCCACTCGTGTCAAAAGTGACAACGCTGTTCGCCGTGGTCTGATTCAGAGTGATCCTGTCGCCAGATTCAAAATCGGTAATCAGGTCACCGTCGAGCGTCTGATAGCGATAGCCGTAGTAATAATAGGAATAGCCCTGGAAGACATCGGTCCCAGCCCCACCCGTCAGCGTGTCCGCGCCATAAGAGCTCAAGAGCGTATCGTTGCCATCTCCGCCATCAAGGCTGTCAGTGCTGCCCGCCGCCCTCAGGTAGTCGTTGCCAAGACCACCAATCAGGGTGTTGTTGCCGCCGCTGGCAATGATCGAGTCATCGCCATCACCGCCATCAAGAATGTCGTCGCCGCTGCTATCGTTGAGCGTATCGTTGCCGGTCCCACCTTCAACCGTGTCGTTCGACTGCCCTGCCGAAAGCCGGTCATTGCCAGCACCACCAACAAGGCTGTTCGGGCCGCCGCTGCCTTGGAGCGTGTCATCGCCGTCACCCCCCAGCAGCGTATCTTCCCCTGTGCTGGCCTGCAAACTGTCGTTCCCCGCGCCCCCGTCGAGCAGGTTGTCGCCCGCGTTGGCATAGATCGAGTCGTTGCCGTCCCCTCCATACGCCGTATCATTACCGGTTCCCGTGTAGATCCGGTCATAACCGAGCCCTCCGAGGAGCAGGTCATCTCCGTTATCGCCCGTCAGGTAGTCGTTGCCATCATCGCCGCGGAGCGTGTCGTTGTCATCGCCGCCATAGAGATTGTCCGCATCGGAACCGCCAATCAGAAGGTCATTGCCATTCTGGCCATAAAGGTAGTCACCACCTTCATGCCCCCAGATTTCGTCGTTGCCATCGCCGCCGTATAGGTAGTCATAGTTACCGAACCCGAAGATCAGGTCATCGTCCACGGTGCCGCTGAGATTGTTGTAGTTGTCGTCCCCGAAAATCACCGATCCGCTGGTCTGGACCAGAATGATCTCCGTCGCAGTCGCGCTGCGGCCGGTCACCGGAATACCGGACCGTGCGACGAAGGTACCTGTGAAAAGGCCGGACAGGGTCAGCGTGATATCTGTAGAGGCGTCACCATCGACATCAATGTTCAGGAACGTGTTTACGCCATCGTTGCTGACCGTCATGTCCGAGGTGTCAAAGCTCTCGTCAAGAACACGGATACGTTCAAGAACCTGGTAATCCGCGATTGTATCGCCGTTCAGGTCGCCAACTGTCCCCGCGAATACGTCCAGCTCGGTGCCACCGACCAGCGTATCGGCGCCGGCACCACCGTTCAGGGTGTCGATGCCTGCCCCGCCTTCAAGGCTGTCGGCCCCCGCCTCGCCCATGAGAACGTCGGCATCGTCGCCACCCTGCAGGGTGTCATCGCCTGCACCACCCAACAAAAAGTCATCCCCGGCGTCGCCGGTCAGCAGATCATTGTCGCCCCCGCCATAAAGCTTGTCCGCGCCCAGACCGCCCGCCAGCGTATCTGCACCGCCAAAGCCGACAACGGTGTCATTCCCGCCGCCCGCATCCAGCGAATCCGCGCCCGCGGTGCCGGTCAGGCTGTCGCTGCCTGTCGTCGCCGTTCCTTGGCCTTCCTGCACCAGAAGGATATCCGTCCCCGTTGCGGACGAGTTCCCGAACAGGGTGACAAAATTCAATCCCGTGCCGGTGAAATTCAGGGTGATGTCATCGCTGACGTCGCCATTGCTGCCGATGTCTATGGTCACCGTCGTGACCCCGGCATTGACCACCACGCTCAGATCACCGTCCGCAAAATAGGCATTCAGAACCGCAACCTGATCACCCGCTTCGAAATCCGAAATCAGGTCACCATCCAGATCGGCCGCATCGCCTTCGAACCTGTCCGCGCCGGTGCCGCCAGCAAGCGTATCAATGCCAAGACCACCTTTCAGCGTGTCCTGACCCTCGCCACCGTCAAGACTGTCGGCCCCCTCGCCACCGTCCAGCGAGTCGTTGTCAGCCTCGCCCAGAAGCGTGTCCGCATCCGCGCCACCAAAGAGGCGGTCAACGCCGTCTCCGCCCAGCAGGCTATCGCTGCCGCCCTCGCCGTACAGGTAGTCAGAACTGCCGCCGCCATAAAGCGTATCCGCCTCTGAGCCGCCATAGAGATAGTCGCCGAAATCTCCGCCCCAGAGCGTATCCGAATCCGCGCCGCCATAAAGCCGGTCGATGCCGTTGCCGCCAATGAGCCAATCAGCACCGTCGCCGCCCCAAAGCGTGTCAAAACCTTCTTCACCCCAAAGCGAGTCCGCTCCGTCGCCACCAAACAGATAGTCGTTACCATCCCCGCCTGCGAGAGAGTCATTGCCAATACCGCCGTCCAGCGTGTCGGCATCATCGCCACCAAACAGACGGTCGTCGCCTTCTTCACCATAAAGACGGTCCGACCCTGCATCGCCATAAAGGTTATCCGACCCCTCATCACCGTAAAGAGAGTCACCCCCCTCGCCGCCAACAAGCGTATCAAACCCTTCACCACCAGACAGCGCATCATTGTCCGCGCCACCATCCAGATAATCGCGCCCACTCCGGCCATAAATCGTGTCGGCCCCTGCGTCGCCATAGATGCTGTCGTCGCCATACCAGCCGCTTGCAATATCCGCCCCGGCACCCAGTGAAATGAGGTCATGGCCGCTGTCGCCATACACGGTATCGGCGCCGTCACCGCCTTGAATGACATCGTGGCCTGCGCCCCCGCGCAGGAAGTCATCCCCCAGATCGCCCTGAAGCACATCGTTGCCAAGACCACCGTCCAGAGAGTCGTTGCCCACACCGCCCATCAGCAGATCGTGGCCGTCGCCCCCTTCAACCGTATCGGCACCGTCGCCGCCAACCAGCGCGTCATCCGCGGCGCTGCCAACCTGGCTGTCATCGGCCGCCGTGCCAGTCCAGATCGTGCCGTTGAACGAATTCAATAGCATGAGAGTGAACGACTCCGACGCCAGCACCAGCATGCCCACCGCAAGCGTGCCGGTCATCGTAAAGCTCAGATCGGCAATCGTGTCCTGATCGGTATCAATGCTGGCAACGGTGTTCCCGCCAACCACCGAAAAAGACATGTTCGTGGCGTCGAAATTGGCCCCCAGAACGGCAATACGGTCGATCGCCGTAAGATCCGCGATGGTATCTCCCTGCATCGAAGAGGCCGTGCCAATGAACAGGTCGCTGCCGTTGCCGCCAACCAGTTCATCCGCACCGGAACCGCCAAGCAAGACATCGTCGCCGTCGCCTCCAAGAAGATCATCGTCGCCCGCGCCGCCAAGCAGGCGGTCGTCATCGGCACCCCCCACAATCAGATCAACGCCGTTGCCGCCAAACAGCGTATCGTCGCCGTCGCCGCCGTTCAGGGCATCGTTGTCGTCCTCGCCGAACAGCTGGTCATTTCCCGCATCACCATAAAGGATGTCGTTGCCGGTACCGCCCGCAAGCCCGTCATTCTCGGTGCCGCCGCTCAGGGTATCATTGCCACCAAAACCATACAGGTAATCAACGCCAGCCAGGCCCGAAATCGAATCCGCATCCGCGGTGCCTTCGATCACGTTATTGCCACTGTCTCCGGTGAGGTTCGCCATTGTAATGCCCTTGATTCTAGCGACTTTGCGCAATGCTTAACGAATGAATAGCGCAAAACACCCTCAAGGACAAAAAGGTGTGGCCGAAAGGGATATTTTACAATCCTGAGCTGTTTTCCTGCCCGACGAACCGGTTGTCCAAGGGCTCGCAAGTAAATTCCATTTGCTCCGACAACCCGCCGACATTCACCATCTGCGATTTGATGTCCCGACACACGAATCCGAGTTGACGAAAACCGCATGCTCTGCCATGCAAACCCAATGTCCGGTTCCGGGTTGATCCCGGAAGAAATAGGGAATGCAGTGCGGTGATGAAGATCACCAACTCTGCAACTGCCCCCGCAACTGTAAGCGGTGAGCGCGGCTGACAACGCCACTGGGGAACACCCCGGGAAGGCCAGACCGTCGCATTGACCCGCAAGTCAGGAGACCTGCCGGATACGTGTCCTCGGAAGGGACATTTCATTTTCGGCGGCGGGGTGCGCGCCTGATGCTTTTGTCCATGTCGGCAAATAGTATCTTGCGTCCAGTCGTCAAATTTAAATGCGTGCCGGGGTTGGCACGACGTGAAAAAGGACGAAAGTTCATGAAAAAGCTGCTTTGCGCGGCCGCAGCGGCACTGGCCATTCCGGCAATGGCCCAGGCCCACTTCCTTCTGGAATACACCACCGACACCATGATCGAACGTCCGGGCGATGTTCCGGTCAAACTGATCTTCTGGCACCCGCACGAGGCTGGCCACGCGATGGTCATGGAAAAGCCGGAAGAATTCTTCGTGATCCACAACGGCAAGAAAACCGACCTGATGGACACCCTCAAGCCGTTCACCTTCGAAGGTCCGGACAACAATGCGCCCGCGTTCATGGGCTCCGTTCCGGTCAAGCGTTCGGGCGACTACGTCATCGTCACCGTCCCGGCGCCCTACTATGAAGAGTCGGAAGACATCTACATCCAGCAGATCACCAAGGCCTACCTGAACCGCAACGAGCTGCCCACCGACTGGGATCAGCCGCAAGGTCTGGCCACCGAAATCCTGCCGCTCAACAAGCCCTACAACATCATCGCAGGCTCGACCTTCACGGGCCGCGTGCTCAGCGAAGGCAAACCCGTGGCTGGCGCCGAAATCGAAATCGAATACATGGCAGCCGAACCTGACATGGACAGCAACGGCACCAAACCCAGAACCGCCTCCCCCCTGCCGGGTGGCGCAATCGTCGCGATCTCCGACGACAACGGCTATTTCTCGTTCGGCATCCCGAAAGCCGGCTACTGGGGCTTTGCCGCTCTGGGTTCCGGCCCGGCCACCGAACATGAAGGCAAGGAACTAAGCCAGGACGCCGTGATCTGGATCCGCGCCTGGGACCTGGAGTAACCCCCCATGCACATTGTCGACGGCGCACTTTCCAATCCCGTAGTCATCGGCGGCGCAGTTGCCGCCGTGGGCGGGATTGCCATGGGCCTAAGATCGCTGGACCTTGACCGCATCCCCACAGCGGGGGTGCTCTCGGCAAGCTTCTTTGTCGCCTCCCTGATCCACGTGCCGATCGGGCCGTCGTCCGTGCACCTTATCCTGAATGGCCTCGCCGGGCTTCTGCTCGGCTGGGCCGCCTTTCCCGCCCTCTTCATCGGCCTCCTGCTGCAGGCCGTGTTCTTTGGCTTCGGTGGTCTGACGGTTCTCGGCGTCAACGCCGTGAACATCGCCTTCCCCGCCGTTGTCGCCGGATTGCTGTTCAGCGGAATGATCGGTCGCGGCTCTCCTGTTCAGGGCGCCATATGGGGGGCCATAGGTGGCGCCTTTGCGATTGCCGCCACAACGGCTATGGTCGCAGTCTCTCTCGCATTGACAGGTGATGAATTCTTGCCGGCCGCCAAACTCGTGTTCTTCGCCCATATCCCCGTCATGGTGGTCGAAGCCGTCCTGACCGGTTTTGCAGTTCTGCTGGCCCGCAAAGTCAAACCCGAACTCTTTGTCAAAGGGGGCACAGCATGAAACACCTCTGTCTGGCCCTCGCCCTGCTCTGCGCCCCGCTACCCGCCCTTGCCCACAAGGTCATCGCCGGTGTCTTTCCCGCAGGGGACGCAATTGAAGGCGAACTTGGCTTCTCCAACGGTGATATGGCGGTGGCCCAGGAGGTCATTGTCTTCGGCCCAGATGGTGCCGAAATCGGCCGCACAATCACCGATGGCGATGGCTTTTTCCTCTTCACGCCCCAACAGCCCGTCGCACACACCTTCCGCGCCGACATGGGCGCAGGCCACGTGGCCGAGGTGACAATGCCCGCCAAAGACGTGGCCAAGATCATGGGTGTTGCCGCAGAACTGGTTGAGGCCGTCGCAAACGATACTGCAACCGGCAACAGCGCCACTATCACTGTTGCATCGCTCTCCGACAAAGAGCGCCTTGCCATAGCCGAGGCCGTACGCGACGAGATCCGCCCGCTGCGTCGGGAAATCGCCGCCTACCGCGAGAAAAACGATCTCCAGTCCATTCTCGGCGGTATCGGCTATATCGTGGGTCTCTTCGGCCTTGGGTTCTACATCGCCGCCCGGCGCAAGATGGACAGTTGATGGTCTACGTACTCGAACAGCCAGACAAGACAGTCTCCCAACCGGGGGAACTGGGTCACTATGGCCTGCTGGGGTCTCTGGACCCTCGCGTACGCATCGTGATCGCCTGCCTGTTTGCCATCGTCACCGTCGCCCTGACCTCCATCGCGGCGCTCATGGCCGCACTTCTGGTGTCCATCGGCCTGCTGATGCTCTCCAAACTGCCCATGCGGCGCACTCTTCGACGTATGGCGATGATGGACAGCTTCATCATCTTCATGCTGGTGCTGCTGCCGTTTTCCATGCCCGGTGACGCAATGTTCACCGTCTTCGGTTTTCCGGCAAGCTGGCAGGGCCTCTGGAAAGCGGTCGAGATCGGCCTGACCGCCAATGCCGTGATCCTCGCCGTCATGGTTCTCGTTAGCACCATGGAACCCGTCACACTTGGCCACGCGCTCTACCGGATGCGCTGCCCCGAAACACTTGTGCATCTGTTGATGTTCACCATCCGCTACATCGAAGTGCTGCGCGAAGAATACATGCGCCTGCGTGCCGCGATGAAAATCCGCGGCTTCCGGCCCGGCACCAACTGGCACACCTATCGCAGCTTTGGCTATCTCGTCGGCATGATGCTGGTGCGTGCCATCGAACGCTCCGAACGCATTCTCGGTGCCATGAAATGCCGTGGCTTCTCTGGCAAGCTCCTTTTGCTGCGCGAGTTCGAAATCGGTCGTCGGGATCAGGTTTTTGCCTTCTGCATGGGCGCGGTCTGCCTCGGTCTCTTCCTGCTGGAATTCGCATGACCATCCTTGCGCTCGACGACATTCACTTCGCATATCCCGGCTATGCCCCCGTTCTGGAAGGGGCGTCGCTCTCTCTCGAACCGGGCCAAAGGTTGGCGCTGACCGGCCCCAATGGAGCGGGGAAATCGACCCTTCTGCGGATTGCGCTTGGCCTGCAAAAACCAAGTAAAGGCACGGTGACAGCCTTCGGGGAATTGCGTCAGGACGAGGCCGACTTCCATGAAGTCCGCCGCCGCATAGGCCTTGTGTTTCAGGACCCGGATGATCAGCTCTTCTGCCCCACCGTGGCCGAGGACATCGCCTTTGGCCCCCTGAACCTTGGTCGCAGCCGCGAAGAAGCGCTGGCCATCGTCGACAAGGTTCTGGGCGACCTTAGCCTCATGCACCTGAAAGACCGCGTCACCCACAAGCTGTCCGGCGGCGAAAAGCGTCTGGTGACGCTGGCAACGGTGCTGGCAATGGAACCCGAAGCCCTCTTGCTGGATGAACCCACCAACGCGCTCGACACCCGCAACGAAGCGCGCCTGCTGGAAATCCTGCAAGGCCTGCCCCAGGCAATCCTCCTGATCAGCCACTCTCCCGGCTTTCGCAAGTCACTTACCGACGAAGCATTGGACCTGCGCGATGGAAAACTGGTCAAAGCCGAGGCCTAAACACCCGAAAAGCGCACCACTTTTCTGGCGCCGATCAAATCCTCAACCACTGACGACCAGCGCAGGTTGCTGCCCTGTGACACGTCGCACTTCAGAAACCGCGCGCGCCAAAGCCGGGCCAACTTCGTCGTGAATACGTGAATCCGTCAACAGGCTGGACGTCGAACTTGCGAGGAAGGCGACTGGCTCTCCCAAGTCGCTCGGTCGGTAGGGCACCGCCACTGCGTTGATCGTCTCCGAAAACCTCTCGACGCCCCGCACCTGCGTGAACCCGCTGGCCAACAACTCGTCCCGCGCTTGCAGACGAATACGACCAAGCTCCTGCGCAACGGCCTCATCGTCCTGCGCAAACCCTTCCACAAGCGTGTCGAACTCGCCGTCGTCCAGCGCCCCGAGAAAAGCCTTGCCGCTCGAAGAACTGGGCAGCGGCATCCGATACCCCACATCCAGCCAGATCGAAGGAGACTCCGCAGGCCGCCATGCCTTGGTCATCAACATCCGGCGATCATCCTTGATGCTGATCGCGGTCAGGGTGCCGGTCTCATCCGCAAGACGCTGCATCGTGGGCGAGGCAACCTCGACAAACGAGAAAGACGCCGCCGCGATATTGCCCAGGGCCAGCGCCGCTGGTCCCAGGCGATACTTGTCGTGCTTGCGCCCGTGCGTGAGATACCCGAGCGCGCAGAGAGTAAAGGTCAGCCGCGACACCGTAGGTTTGGGAATGCCCGTCCGTTCCGAGATTTCCAGGTTGCCAAGCCCGTCATCCGTGGGACGAAACGCGCGCAGGATGGTCAGACCCCTGGCAAGTGTATTGGCATATCTCCTGTCGGATGTGTCGCCTGCCATGTTTCCCCCTGTCGCGGCCCAATCACGCTTGGACGTGCCCAGACCTTGCTTCTTTGTTCCTTGATCCAAGACTTTACTGAACAGAGCTTGCCAGCACCAGAGAGATTGACGGGAAGGCCACCAGAAGGATCAGAACGATCACATCCACGCTCAGGAACCGCCAGATCCCGGAGAACACCATTCCGATGGGGGCGTCTTTGCCCACGACGTTGGACAGGACAAAAACGTTCAATCCAACCGGTGGCGTGATCAGGCCGATTTCCAGAAGCTTTACCACGACAACACCAAACCAGATCAGGTTCAAACCATAGGCCTCGACCAACGGCACCACCAGCGGCAGCGTCAGAACCATGATACCGATGGGATCAAGGAACATGCCCAGCATCAGGTAAACCACACAGATCGCCAGCAACAGCGTCGCCGTCGAAAGTTCAGCCTGTGACACCCACTCCACCAGCGCAGGCGCCATGCCAGTCAGGGCAATGGCCGCCACAAAAATCTTCGCCCCCGCCGCGACGAAAAAGATCGCCCCGGTCTGAACACAGGTTTCTCGTACCGCCAGCCAGATATCCCCAAGGCTCAGACGTCGCTGTGCAAACCCGATGACACAGGTCAGAACTACGCTGACCGCTGCAGCCGCCGTCGCGGTGAAAAACCCGCCATAGATGCCAACAACGATCACAAGGAAGATAACCGCCGCAGGCCATGCACTGCGAAAGGCCGCCATCTTCTCGGCCCAGCTGGCCGATTGCCCCTTGGCCGGCACCGCTTTCGGATCAGCCTGAATCCACAGGATAATGACCAGGACAAATCCCGCCAATGTCAGCAATCCAGGCAGGATGCCTGCGATGAACAGCTTGTTCACCGAGGTCTCGGTAAAGATCGCGTAGATGATGAAAAGGATGCTCGGGGGGATCAGAGAGCCAAGTGTCCCCCCCGCCGCCACACTGGCGGTCGCGAGCCGGGGATCATACCCCAGCCGCAGCATTTCAGGTGTACAGATTTTGCCCATGGTCGACGCGCAGGCGAGGCTCGATCCGGTGATCGCCGAGAACCCGCCACAGCCCATCACGGACGCCACTGCAATGCCGCCCCGCAAACGCAGCAACCAGACCTTGGCAGCATCATAAACCGCCGTGGTTATGCCCGCCCGATAGGCGATATTGCCCAGCGCGATGAACAGGGGGATCATCGACAGATCAAAGGAATGCACGAGGTCGAACGAGTTGGAAAACACCAGCGAAGAGGTCGCCCGGATCGCGCGCTCGGGCATGAACGTGCCGGTGCGAAAGGCAAAGATGGTGAACGCCGCCAAGGTCGCGACACCCATCAGGGCAAAGGCAATCGGCACACGAATGGCCAAAAGCACGAGCATGACGGCAAAGGCGACAAGGCCTACGACAGAAGGATCCATGCGGTCTCTCCGAAATAAGGGTTATGTTTGGGCAGAAAGTTTAGCAACCGGGGCGCGGATCAGCCGTGGTACAAATCCAACGTTCCGCCTCGCAAGAGAACGCGCACGTCCTGAAAGACCATCACCAGAAGGCGCAGCCACCCAAGTGCGGTACCAATGACAAAGGCCAGACGACCAGGCCATTGCGGCAGGTCGAGGTCGCCATAGAACACGCTGCCCGTGTTCCATTGGTGCAGGAACTCCTTGCCGCCGGAATACAGGATGGGCGAAAACGCCAGCAGCCCGAAAACCGATCCAAAGACGACAAGCCAGCCTACCACCCGATCCGGCAGTTTGTTGGTCAGAAACTCCACCGAGATATGCGCACGGTTCGCAGTCGCCGCAGCGAGCGGCATCACGATGGCCAACACCATCAGCTCGCGTACGATGACAATCGTGTCCGGCACCGAACTGTTGAAAACATTGAGCGCGATCACATCCGCAAAGATCAACAGCGCCAACAGAATGATCGAAGCCGTCGCGATCTCGATAAAGATCTTCTCAAGCCGTTGCAGCATCGTTTCCTCCACTCCTGTCCTGTGTACCGGTCGCGGGCCGAACAGCCATTCGGCCCGCATGTTTGTTGACCAGGGCTCAGTTACTGCTCGCCCAGGGGTATCCATTTGCCTCGAACTCAGCGGTGAACTCTGCCACAGCCGCGGTGTAGGTCTCCAACAGCTTGTCGGCATCCAACCCCACGCTGCGCGCGTTTTCCTTCCACTCTTCGATGTAGGGAGTGGTCGCCGCGTTCATTTTCTCACGGTCTTCGGCACTCATTTCGATCACTTCGATAGGACGCGCGGTGTCACCCGCCTTCATCATGGTCATCGCCTTGCCGTTGGCGCCGGTCACGATCTTGGCAAAGGTATCCGCCAGCTCTTCACCCGCCTGCATCAGGACCGCCTGCTGCTCGGAGGTCAGGCTGTCAAAGGTCTGCTTGTTCATGAACATCCCATAACCGCCGATCTGTCCCCAGTTCAGAACGGTATAGTTGTCCATGACCTCGTCCCACTTCAGCGCCGGGATCACATAGTCATAGCCCTGGGTACAATCGATCAAACCGGTGTCCAGCCCCTGATAGGCCTCATAGACGGACAGGTTGACACGTGTGGCGCCAAGATCGCCAAACACCTTGCCGTAAACGCCCGCGCCACGCACCTTCTTGCCCTTGATGTCTTCGATCGAACGGATCGGATCACCCGCGCAACCAACGTTCACCGCCGACGCCGTGAAGGTGCCGATATAGACCAGGTTCTGACGCGCCAGGTTCTCGGTGATCTGCGGCTCGGTGCGCATCAGACGGTCCGTAGCCCGCAGCGCGACCCATGCATTGGCCCCGCCAATCGGGAAGTCCGCGAGCGAATAAGCCGCCATTTCCTTTTGGAAATAGGCCGCGATAACCGAGCCCGCATCCGCAACACCGTCACTGATGCCCTGAACCGCCGCGCTTGCCTTGAACAGCGCGCCACCCCACTGGATGTCCATCTTGAGATCGCCGCCCGAAAGTTCGCCAATCCGGGTGTTGTACCACTTAAGCGCAGCAGGGATCGTGCCTCGTGCAGGACCACTGTGGCCATAGTAAATCACGGTTTCCGCTTGGGCGGCGGTTGCGGCCAGACCGGCCGCGATGGTCAGTCCCCCCAGAAAATTCTTGATCAGTCCCATGGCTGGCATCTCCTCCATTTTTGCCGGGTTCAGTTTCACTATGTGGAATTTAGCCGATCTGTCCAGCTAATTTTACATAGTAAAAATTTATTCCATTCATTCTTCGCGATCTTTCGCTCGTCAGGTTTCCAAAGCTTTCAGTAACTTACCTTATCCCGAAGAAACTCAACGCGCGCAGGCCAACTCCCTAGCCCATCGGGGCGAGGTCATCCGCAAAGGTTTCGATCAGTTTGGCCTTCAGAATTTTGCCTGTCGGCGCAGCAGGCAATGCATCAGCAACAATGATTCGCGACGGACGCTTGTAAGGCGCCAGCTTGTCGTGAACCCAGGCCTTCAGATCATCCTCACCTATCCCGCTGCCGGTTGCGGCGGTGACAAAGGCCAAAACTTCCTCATTGCCTTCAACCGCGCGACCAACAACACCGGCCACAACCACATCAGGGTGTTCGGTGAGCGTCGCTTCGATCTCGACAGGATAGACGTTAAAGCCGGAGCGGATGATCAATTCCTTTGTCCGCCCGGCAATGTGCAGCCGCCCCTCATCATCGAAACGTCCAAGGTCACCTGTCCGGAAAAAACCGTCTTCCGTCAGGGCGGCCGCGGTCTGCTCGGGATCGCGGAAATATCCTTTCATCACCTGTGGACCACCCAGCAGAATTTCACCGATCCCTTGATCTGGCGTTGCCCCTGGGGCCTCCATGTCCAATCGGAAAACACACTCGCCCATTGGCACCCCGACACTGATATCCGGATTTCCGATCTCGTTTTTTGTAGCACAAACACCGGCCGCGCCTTCGGTAAGCCCATAGCCGTTCTGCAGGGGAAGTCCGTAAAACGCCTCCGCCTCCCGCTTCCACGCCGGGTCAAGCGGCGCGCCGCCCGACGACACGAACCTGAGCTTGCCCGTGTCGTACTTTGGCATGTTGTGGGCGCGGGCATAGTTGAACAAATGCGCGTGCATCTGCGGCACCGCCGGAAGCAGGGTCACATCCTCTTTCAGGGCGTCATACAGCCGTTCGACCGAGAACTTCGCTTCCATCCGCATGGCTGACTGCGCATGTGCAACCGACAACAGCGTGACAAGACCGAATATATGGCTCAACGGCAGCGCAAGGTAAGTCATGTCATCGGCCCGCACGCCACGCACCTCGGCCGAAGCCATTGCCCCCGCGATCAGGTTGGCATGGGTCAACATCGCGGCTTTCGGTGCCCCGGTCGTCCCCGAGGTGTAAAGCAACAGGGCCACCTGCTCCTTGCCATCGTCGAAAACGGGTTCGGACACGCTGTTCGAACGCGACATGATCGCAGCCGCACCAAACGCCCCGGATACATCCTCGGCACCAAAGTGCTCTGCATGTGCCTTCGCCGCTTTCGAAGACCCGGTCGAGAACATCACCGCGCTCGGGTCCGAATGTGCGAAAATACGCTCCAGCTCGGGCACCGACAGCCGCGCGTTCACCACGACTGCCGTCGCATCAATCATGCTGGTGGCAAAGAAAAACGCGATCACCTCAGCGCAGTTCTCAAACACCAGAACCACGCGGTCTCCGGGGCGGACATTCTGCGCTTTCAGACACGCCGCCGCCGCGTCGGCAGCCTCCTTCAGATCAGACCAGGAAAATCTCCGGTCATCGAAATCGATCAGAGCCAGATCGGCAGACCGGTTTGTCGCCGCTGACAACAGCAGCTCATGCAGGCGATTGGTCATGGTTCTCCTCCCAAAGCCCTGTCTCAAGCCGCCAGGCCAAGGCGGCCCAGTGCCACAAGGGCCTCGTTTTCAAGCCGTGAAACGATGTCGGCAAAGGGCTCGATCCTGTCGACAAACCCAAGCGCATGTCCCGCCGACAGAATCCCGCGCGAGACGTCGCCAGTGGCATAGGCATTGCGCCCGATCTTGCCCGACACGTGTTCCAGCAACTCGGCAATCCCGATATCCGGATTGTCCCGCTCAAGCTTGGCCACGGTTTCCGTGGTTTCATTGCGCAGCGACCGAACCGTGTTGCGCACAGAATGCATGGTCAGCTGCGTATCCAGTTCCGAAGCATCAATCATCGCCTGCTTGTAACCCGGATGCGCCGTCAATTCCTCGGCCACGAGGAACCGCGTCCCCATCACCACCCCCGAGGCCCCCATCGCCAGCGCGGCGATGATCTGCTTGCCATGGCCAATGCCCCCGCCCACAAGCCACGGAATGCTCAGCCGCTCATCGGCAAGCCCGGCGTTTACCATGCTACCCACCATGTCCATGCCCGGATGCCCGCCACATTCCGCGCCCACGATCGACACCATGTCGACCCCGACCGCCTCGGCCTTCACCGCATAGCGCAGCGAGGGCACCTTGTGCAGAACTGTGATCCCCGCATCCTTGAGGATCGGCATAAACGCTTCGGGGCTACGACCGGAAGTCTCCACAAACCGCACACCTTCCTCGGCAATCAGCCGGAACACCTCTTCGGTCTTCTCCCCCGGCACCAGCTTGGGGATCATCGACACGTTCACCCCGAACGGCCTGTCACCGCACATCTCGCGACAGCGCCGGATTTCGGCCCGCAGGTCTTCAAGATCGGGAAAGCTCGCCGCGGTGATAAAGGAAATGATCCCGGCATGGGCCGCCGCAGACACGTATTCGGCATTGGCAAGCCACTGCAAACCACCGGCGACCACGGGCAGGCGTGTCCCGAAGGTGCGGGTCACGGCAGTATCAAAAATCTCGGGAATCTGTGTCATGGGAGTCATCCTTGTCGGAATACAGGGGATTTCTTGTTCAGGAACGCGTTGATGCCAATCTGGGCCTCGTCACCGCCAAGGGCCGTGGCCATCGCATCCCGCTCGTGGGTCAACTGGTCTTCAAAACTGGCGCTTTCGGACTGATTGATCAGGGTCTTGATCTCGCTGATCGCCACCTCCGGCCCTTGCGCCAGCCGATTGCCCAGATCACAGGCCGCCGCGACGGCCTCACCCTCTGCAACCAGTTCGCTCACCGCCCCAAGGGCCCACATACGCTCTGCCCCCAAGGGTTCGCCCAGCATCGCCATCCGCGTCACCGTGGCCCGCGGCAATGCCTGCGAAAGCGCATAGGTGGCCCCGCCATCCGGCACCAACCCGGCCTTCACATAGGCCAGCGTAAACTTGGCCCCCTCTGCCGCCACGATCATGTCGCACGCCATGGCCAGCGACAGACCAGCCCCCGCCGCGCCACCTTCCACCGCCGCTATCACCGGTTTGGGACAGGCGCGAATGGCACGCATGATCGCGCTCAGCTTCTCGATCTGGATCTTGCGATCCTCCAGAGACAGCTCCCTGCGTTCCTTCAGCATGTTCAGGTTGCCCCCCGAACAGAAGAAGCCCCCCTCACCCGCCAGCACGACCGCCGCAATCGCCGGGTCCGCCGCCGCATCCTCGAGTCCCGAGAGCACCCCCTCGTAATACTCGGGCGACAGGGCATTGCGCTGGCCGGGGTTGCAGTTCCAGATAACCATCACATTGCCCAGGTTTTCATGTCGAAACAGGGTGCTCATGTCTCACTCTCCAAACCGGCCAATCCTCAAGCCGCCTTCAGCGCGATGAACCGCGCCAAGTGGTGATCGACGTCCCCGAACAGGTGGTCGATCATCGTCAGACGACGGGCAAAATGCGACAGCGCGTATTCGTCGGTCATGCCGATCCCGCCGTGCATCTGGATGCACTCTTCGGCCACCAGCGCCCCCACCCGACCAATCAGGTTCTTGGCAGCACTCACATGGCTTTCGCGAATGTCGCGGGGCTGCTCAAGATTGCCCGCAAGGTTGATCACCGCCGACCGCGCCTGCTCAACTTCGATCAGCATGTCTGCCATACGGTGTTGCAGCGCCTGGAACTTGCCGATCGGAATGCCGAACTGCTTGCGCTCTTTCAGATAGTCGATGGTCAGCGCCTTGGCCGCCTCCATGGCACCAAGGGCTTCGGCACAGATCGCGCACAGCGCCCGCGCAACCGCCGCTTCCAGCGCAGCAAACCCCGCACCTGCGGCGCCGATCCGCATGGTGTCGTCCACCGCGACGCCCTCGAACCGCACTGTCGCCGCCGAGGTTCCGTCGGTGTTGATATGGTCAACAACCGTCACGCCCGAAGCACCAACCGGCACAAGGAACAACGAAATGCCGTCCTCGTCATCCACCGCCCCGCTTTCGCGCGCCGACACCACGAAACTCTGCGCCTGCGCACCATTCAGGACGTGGGTCTTCACCCCGCTCAGCACACCATCCGCCACCGTCGTCTCGACGTGGTTCAGATCATAGCGCGCCGCCGCCTCGCCCTGCGCAAGCGCCACGATCTTCGCACCGGCGATGATCTCGCCAACAAGCTCTTCGTGACCGGCATCCGCCAAAAGCCCCCCCGTCAGCACAGCCGGCAGAACCGGCTCGATCACTCCCGCGCGGCCAAGTTCTTCGAACACCACGCTCAGATCAAACCCTGCGCCACCAAAGCCGCCTTGGTCTTCCGAAAACAGCGCCCCAAGCACCCCAAGTTCGGCCAGACCGGCGAAAATCTCGGTATCATAAGCCTTGCCCGAGGCGATCAGCTTGCGCCGCGCCTCGTGGTCATACTTGTCCGCCAGGAACCGCGAGAGGGTATCGCGCAGCATGCTGCGTTCTTCGGTCAGATTGAAATCCATGCTCCGTTTCCCCTTTTAAAGCCCAAGAATGGCCTTGGTGATGATGGTGCGCTGCACCTCGTTCGAACCGCCGAAGATCGACAGCTTCCGCATGTTGAAATAGTTGGGCGCCGCCGCAGCCGCATGTTCCGGACCCATGGCCTCGACATTGTCGCCACCGTTCAGATAATCGCTCTGGAACGGCATGGCGTCCGGTCCCACGGCGCGGCGCAACAGCGATGTCAACTCCTGCCGGATCACCGTCCCCTTGACCTTAAGCATCGAGCTTTCAGCGCCCGGCGCCTGCCCCTTGGCCGCCGCCGACACCACGCGAAGGTTGGTTGTCGCCATTGCCATCAGGTCAATCTCGACCTGTGCCATCCGCGCGGCAAACAACGGGTCTTGGGCAAGCGGCCTGCCGCCCGATTTCACCTGCTCTGCCACCTGCTTGAGGGTATCCAGCGCAGCCGTCGAAAACCCGACCCCGGCAATATTGGTCCGCTCGTGGGTCAAGAGGTACTTGGCATAGGTCCAGCCCTTGTTCTCTTCGCCAACAAGGTTCTCCGCCGGCACCCGCACGTTGTCAAAGAACACCTCGTTCACCTCGGCCTCGCCGTCGATAAGAACGATCGGGCGCACGGTCACGCCCGGCGTATTCATGTCGATCAGCAGAAAGGAAATCCCCTCCTGTTTCTTGGCGTCCGGATCGGTGCGCACAAGGCAGAAAATCCAGTTCGCGTGCTGCCCGAGGGTGGTCCAGGTCTTCTGGCCGTTGACGACATATTCGTCGCCCTCGCGCACCGCACGGGTTTTCACCGCCGCAAGGTCGGAACCCGCCCCCGGTTCGGAATAGCCCTGACACCACCAGTCCTCACCGTTGAGGATACGGGGTAGAAACGTCTGGCGCTGCTCTTCGCTGCCAAAAGCCATCAAAACAGGCGCCAGCATACTCAGGCCAAACGGCAGGTTGCGGGGCGCATGTGCAAGACAGGCTTCTTCTTCATAGATATGGCGCTGCACGGCATTCCATTCGCACCCGCCATAGGCACGTGGCCAGTTCGGCGCGAGCCAGCCGCGTTCGTTCAGCAGACTGTGCCACAGTTCCACGTCGGCTTTACCCAGGCGTTTGCCAAGACGCACCTTCTCGCTCAGGTCGCGGGGCAGCGTCTCTTTCAGCCAGTCCCGCACCTCGGCGCGAAACGCCTGTTCCTCTTCGGTATAACTCAGGTCCATCTTTTGCCCTCTCAGAAGATTTCGAACAGACCGGCAGCGCCCATGCCACCGCCGATGCACATGGTGACAACACCCAGCTTGGCACCACGCCGCTTGCCTTCGATCATCAGATGTCCGGTCATGCGCGCGCCTGTCATCCCGAACGGGTGGCCAATCGAAATAGACCCGCCGTTGACGTTGCAGAGTTCGGGATCAATCCCAAGCCGGTCACGGCAATACAGGGCCTGCGACGCAAAGGCTTCGTTCAACTCCCAAAGGTCGATGTCCGACACCTTGAGACCATGACGCTCCAGAAGACGCGGCACTGCAAAGACCGGCCCGATGCCCATCTCGTCCGGTTCACATCCGGCCACCACAAAGCCCTTGAACGCCCCCATCGGTTCGACGCCCTGCTTTTCGGCCAGATCGCTGTCCATCAGCACCAGCGCCGCCGCACCATCACTCAGCTGCGAGGCATTGCCCGCCGTTACGAAATGCCCCTCACCCTGCACCGGCGCCAGACCGGAAAGGCCTTCCAGCGTTGTATTCGGGCGGTTGCAGTCATCCATGCCAAAGGTCACCTCCTTGCGGGTCACCTCGCCGGTTTCACGATCCTTGAAGGCCTGCGTCACGGTGATCGGCACGATCTCGTCATCCAGACGCCCCGCCGCCTGCGCCGCCGCAGTCCGCTTCTGGCTTTCCAGCGACAGTTCGTCCTGTGCCTCGCGGCTGATGCCATAGCGCTCTGCCACGATATCCGCGGTCTGGATCATCGAATGATACAGTTCCGGCTTGTTCTCGGCGATCCAGCTTTCCCGTGCCTGAGGCGGGCGCGACGGGGGCATCTGGCTGATGCTTTCCACCCCTGCGCCGATTGCAGCAGGCGCCCCTTCCATCACGATCGAATGTGCTGCCATTGCCACCGTCTGAAGCCCGGAGGAACAGAACCGGTTCACCGTCGCCGCCGATACGCTGACCGGCAGACCGGCACGGATCACGCACTGGCGCGCAATGTTCGATCCAGTCCAACCTTCCGGATACCCGCACCCGACAAAAGCATCCTCGATCAGGCCCGGGTCAATGCCCGCCCGTTTGACCGCATGTTCAATGGCATGGCCGCCCATAGTGGCACCATGCGTTTCGTTAAAAGCACCGCGATAGGACTTGGCAAGTCCGGTCCGTGCCGTCGAGACGATAACCGCCTGTTTCATCTTCATCTCTCCTTATGCGTTCAAGCTGGCAAAGGTCCGGCCTTCCGAGGCCAGTTTCTCAAGCAAGGGGGCCGGCTTCCAGAAGGTCGCGTCTTCCTCGGCAAAACGACCAATATCAGCCAAAATCTTCTCAAGACCGACAGTGTCGGCATAGTGCATCGGGCCACCGCGCCAGCGCGGGAAACCATAGCCGTTCAACAGCGTCACATCGACGTCCAGCGGGCGCAGCGCGATGCCTTCTCCCACCACGCGGGCGGATTCGTTCACCATCGCGGCCATATAGCGGTCGATGATCTCGCCACTGTCGATCTCGCGGGCCTCGATCCCCTTCTCCGCCCGTTCGTTGGCAATGATCTCTTCGACCTCGGGATCGGGCCGCCCGCCTCTGGACGTCTCGTCATAGATATAAAACCCGCGACCCGTCTTGCGCCCAAACCGCCCAAGCTCACAAATGCGATCGGCAAATTCCGGATAGGTCTCGTTCGGGTCCCGCATCGGGGCCACACGCTTGCGATTGGCCCAGCCGATATCCAGCCCCGCCAGATCACCCACGGCAAACGGCCCCATCGCCAATCCAAAGTCCGTCAGTGCCTTATCCACCGCATAGGGGCTCGCGCCGGCGAGAACCATGTTGTAGACCGCTTTGCCATAGTGCGAGAGAATCCGGTTGCCGATAAAGCCGTCACAGACCCCTGCCCGCACCGCGACCTTTTTCAACCGCTTGGCCAATGCGAACCCGCTGGCAACCACATCCGCCGAGGTCTCGTTTCCGACAACGACCTCCAAAAGGCGCATCACGTGGGCCGGTGAGAAGAAGTGCAGGCCGATCACGTCCTGCGGGCGGTTTGTCATCGCTGCGATCTCGTTCAGATCAAGATACGAAGTGTTCGACGCAAGGATCGCGCCCGGCTTGCAGATGCTGTCCAGCTTGGTGAACACGTCTTTCTTGACCTCCATGCTCTCGAACACCGCTTCGATCACGAGGTCCACATCGGCAAAATCACCATAGTTCGTGGTTGCCCGGAACTTGTCCGCGAGGATCGCATTCCGCGCCGCCTCGGCCAGCTTGCCGCGTTTGACAGCCTCGCCCAGCATTCCGGAAACCCGCGACTGCGCACCGGCAACCGCCTCGTCGTCGCGCTCGGCAAGTGTCACATCCAACCCGCTCAGAAGGGCGCTGACGGCAATGCCTGCCCCCATGGTCCCGCCCCCAACAACACCAACCTGTGCAATCTCCCGCGCCGTGCCGGTCGCCAGTTCAGGAACCTTGCCAACTTGGCGATCCGAGAAGAAAGCATGGATCATCGCGCCGCGCTGATCCGAGTTCATAAGGTCGTAAAACAGCTCGCGCTCGCGCTTCAGCCCAAGATCAAACGGCAGGGTTATCGCCGCATCAATCGCATCCAGACAGCTCAGAGGCGCAATCGCACCCCGCGCGGACTTGGCAACTTTCGCCCGCAGGGTCGCAGCGGCCTCATCACTCATCGAGTTGCAGGCCAAGGCACGCGTCATTCGCACGCCCTGCCCATCTTCGATCAACTTACGGGCAAAGTTCACACCGGCGGCACGCATGTCGCTGCCCTCGGCGATCTCGTCAATCAACCCCAATGCCAGGGCCTTGCTTGCGGCAATCGGCTTGCCACTGGTGATCATCGCTGCTGCGTCCTCGACAGGGATCAGACGCGGCAAACGCTGCGTCCCACCCGCTCCGGGCAACAGACCAAGGGCAACTTCTGGAAGACCGAACTTGGCACTCTTGGCCCCAACGCGGTAGTGCGCCCCCATCGCCACCTCGAGGCCGCCGCCAAGCGCCGTGCCATGAATGGCCGCAACCACCGGGATCGTCGTCGCCTCGATTTCGTCGATCAAGTCTGGCAAATGCGGTGGCATTGGCGGCTTGCCGAATTCGCGAATATCGGCCCCGGCAAAAAAGCTGCGTCCCTCGCAATAGATGACAATCGCCTTTGCCAAACCGTCTTTCAGCACCCCGCGCACGGCCTCTTGCAACCCTTCACGGACGGCATGCGACAATGCATTGACCGGCGGGTTGTCGATTCCGATCACGGCAATATCACCCTCTAGGTTCACGTTGATAAGACTTGGCATTGCGCGTTCTCCAGTTCTTCAGGGCAACTACTGATCGAATCCAGAGGTACCTGCCGGCCTATCAAATTTCAATATGTAAAATTCAATTTCATTTTTCAGACGTAACGTCGCTTCTCTTCTCACTCCCCGCAGAGACTTCAATATTCCCTAAAACCTGTCTCAGAACTGAGACAGGTCATCCCCCCTAAATTTGCCATACACGCATTCTTCACCTACCGTTGCCCAAATTTCCAAACCCCAAGGCCCATGACCCGATCCGTCGCCCATATCGAAAAAGTCCTCGAAGTCGCGAACTCCCCCTCTGCGGCGGCACGCTCCCGGCTGGCGGCAAGCTGGCGGCGCTCGGCGGAAAAACACGGCCTTGATCCCGGCGAACACCGCAGCCCGATGCGGCTGGAAGGCACGCATCTGCGCGAACGCCTCGAAGCCTTCGAGAAATTCATGACGGTGGCCTCCCCCCGTCTCGACACCCTGTTCTCCCTCGTGGGCCAGTCAGGATGTGCGGTGCTGCTGACCGATGACGACGGCGTGGTTCTCGACCAGAGGATATCCGAAGCCGACACCGCCATTTTCGAAGCCTGGGGCCTCTGTGTCGGTGCCGACTGGAGCGAAGAGCACGAAGGCACCAACGGCATCGGCACCTGCCTTGCCGAACAACGCCGCGTCATCATCCACCGCGACGAACACTTCTACGCCCGCAACACCGCCATGAGCTGCATCGACGCCCCGATCTACGGGGCCGAGGGCCAGATCCTCGCCGCTCTGGACGTTTCCTCTGCCCGCGCCGACCAGACCGAGGCCTTCAACCGCCTGATCGGCGCACAGGTGGCCCAAACCGCCCGCGCCATCGAAGAAGCCAACTTTCGCGCCGCCTATGATAAGGCCCGCATCGTGGTGGCCGAAAGCGAAGACGCCGAGGCCACGACCCTCCTTGCCATCGACGATCACGACCTGATCATCGGGGCCACCCGCGAGGCCCGCCGCGCCTTCGGCCTCGCCGCCGCTGGCCCGCTCGCCCCGCGCCCGGCAAATGACGTGTTGGGACGGCAAGACGGGGCAACCGGATTTGAAAAGGCCGAACGCGCCGCCGTCATTCGCGCCCTCACACGCGCTGGCGGCAACGTCTCGGCAGCCGCCCGCCAGCTCGGCATCGGTCGCGCAACCCTCTACCGCCGCATGAAACGGCTGGGCCTCGAGCAAAATTAGGCGCACCTGTCTCAGCCCTGAGACACTTCCCCCTCCTACGCCCCTCTCCCCCCGCAGACTCCGGCCTGCCCCTTGGTCATGTTCATTGGCAATTCCGGAGGAGGTCCGGTTTTACAAGGAGGAGAAAACCCAAATGAACGATATGACTCACACCGAGGCAGGCACCTACGTCTCGCCCTTCAAGGCCCGCTATGACAACTTCATCGGCGGAAAATTCACCCCGCCCGTGAACGGCCGCTACTTTACCAACGTGACCCCGATCACCGGCGAGCCCATCACCGAATGCGCCCGCTCCGACGAGGCCGACATCGAATTGGCGCTGGACGCGGCCCACGCCGCCAAGGAAAGCTGGGGCAAGACCTCGGCAGCGGAACGCTCGAACGTGCTTCTCAGGATTGCCGACGCCATCGACGCCAACCTTGATCGCCTTGCACAGGCCGAAACCTGGGACAACGGCAAGCCGATCCGCGAAACCATGGCCGCCGACATCCCGCTGTCCGCCGACCACTTCCGCTATTTCGCGGGCGTTCTGCGCGGACAGGAAGGCAACATGAGCGAGATCGACGCCGACACCGTGGCCTATCACTTCCACGAACCCCTTGGCGTCGTCGGCCAGATCATCCCGTGGAACTTCTCGATCCTGATGGCGGCATGGAAACTGGCGCCCGCGCTGGCCGCCGGCAACTGCATCGTCCTCAAACCCGCCGAACAAACCCCGGCCGCGATCATGATCCTGGCCGAGATCATGGCAGACTTCCTGCCTGCCGGTGTCCTGAACATCGTCAACGGCTACGGCGCAGAAGTTGGCGCACCGCTGGCCCGCTCGCCCCGTATCGCCAAGATCGCCTTCACCGGCTCCACCGCGACCGGCAAAAAGATCATGCAGGCCGCGACGGACAACCTGATCCCCGTCACCCTCGAACTTGGCGGCAAGAGCCCCAACATCTTCTTCTCCGACGTCATGGCCAAGGATGACGCATTCCTCGACAAGGCCGTCGAAGGTTTTGTCCTCTTTGCCTTCAACCAGGGCGAAGTCTGCACCTGCCCCTCCCGCGCCCTGATCCAGGAAGACATCTACGAAGAGTTCATCGCCCGCTGCATCGAACGTGTGAAGGCCATCAAACAGGGCGACCCGCGCAACCCCGAAACCATGGTCGGCGCACAGGCCAGCACCGAACAGCAGGAGAAAATCCTCTCCTACCTGACCATCGGCGTCGAGGAAGGGGCCGAGGTTCTGACCGGCGGCGGCGCGGCGCTCTTCAACGGCGAGCTGGCAGGCGGCAACTATATCCAGCCCACGATCCTCAAGGGCCACAACAAGATGCGCGTCTTCCAGGAGGAAATCTTTGGCCCCGTGGTCTCGGTCACCACCTTCAAAGACGAAGAAGAGGCCCTCCAGATCGCCAACGACACCATGTACGGCCTTGGCGCCGGTGTCTGGTCGCGCGATGCCAACACCTGCTACCGCTTTGGCCGCGCTATCGAAGCCGGTCGCGTCTGGGTCAACAACTACCACGCCTATCCGGCCCACGCAGCCTTTGGCGGTTACAAACAGTCAGGCATCGGGCGCGAAACGCACAAGATGATGCTGGATCACTACCAGCAGACCAAGAACATCCTGATGAGCTACAACCCCAACAAACTGGGTTTCTTCTAAAAACCAAACGCAGGGGCCACGTGGCCCCTGCACTTCTTTTGCGTCCCTAAGCTAGGGATGGCAGCCACAGCACGATTGCGGGAAAGGCCACCAGCAATGCAATGGTCACGGCATCGGCGATGAAAAACGGGGTCACGCCCTTGAACACGTCCTGGACACTCAGGTCATCACGCACCCCGGCCACGACAAAACAGTTGAGACCAATCGGTGGCGTAATCAGACAGAACTCTGCCATCTTCACAACAAGAATACCGAACCAGATCGCACACATCGGCCCCGACATGCCAAAGGTACTGTCCGCAGCCGAGACGAACTCGCCTCCATTCAGCGCCATGACGGCGGGGTAGACCACGGGCAGTGTCAGCAAAAGCATCCCGATCGCATCCATGAACATTCCCAGCACCGCATAGGCCAACAGAATGCAGATCAGGATCAGCATAGGCGACATCGTCAGAGAGGTGATCCAATCCGCAAAGGCCGCCGGCAATTCGGCAAATCCAAGAAACCGCACGTAGATCAGGACCCCCCAGATAATCGTGAAGATCATCACGCTCAGCTTTGCGGTTTCAAGCAGGGCATCCTTCAACTGCGCCCACCGCATGCCGCGATAAAGCGCCATGAGGAAGACGACAAATGCCCCGATTGCCCCCCCTTCGGTCGGCGTGCCCCAGGCATCGCCACCAAACGGGTTGTAGACAAAGAAGATGATGGTCACGACCACGAAGAGGGTCGGCAGCGCCGGCGGCAGCGACACGAGCCTCTCCTTCCAGGTAAATCCGGACACCGGCGGGCCGAACCCCTTGATCACCTTGGCCATGCCGATGATGAGCGCGCCGTAGATCACTGCGGAAAACGCACCGGGCACGAACCCGGCCAGCAACAGTTTACCGACATCCTGCTCGACGATGATGGCATAGATCACCAAGATCGCCGACGGCGGAATGAGCGAGGCCAGTGTCCCCCCTGCCGCCACCACACCTGCTGCAAACTGCTTGTTGTACCCGATCTTGAGCATCTCCGGGATCGCGATGCGGGCAAAGACCGCGGAGGTCGCAACCGAGGCACCGGAAACAGCGGCAAAACCGGCAGTGGCAAACACCGTGGACACGGCCAAGCCACCCGGAACCCATGCCAGCCACCGCTTGGCAGCCTCGAAAAGCGCCTTGGTCAACCCGGCATAATAGGCAAGGTAGCCAATCAGGATGAAGGTGGGGATCAGGCTCAGGGCCTGGCTTGAAATCTTCGAATGCGGCACCTGACCGGCGGTCTTGACCGCGATGGTCAAAGCCTTTCCGAAACGCGCCGGATCATAGCCGAACTTGGCCCAGAAAATCCAGATCAGCCCCACCATTCCCGCCATCGCCGCGGCAAAGGCAACCCGCATCCCGAGGATCACAAGCACCAGTAGGCCGCCGGATACGATCAATCCAATTTCAATCGGTTCCATGTGCGGTGTCCTTTACATCGTTGGCCGAAACATGCTCGGCTTCCATGGCGGCAAGGGTTGCGGCATCCGCGATCTGCGGCACGGCAATCGCGTGCCCGACGCCAATGCGCAAAGCCCGCCCGTACGCCCAAAGCTGGAGGCACAGGCGCAGGCACAAAACAGCAAAGGCCACAGGTGCCATGAGCTTCGCTGGCCACAGCGGCAGCGAAATATCCATCGAACTGTCCCGGCTCCAAAGCGGCTGGCCAAAGTCAAAACTGCGGTCGAAATGCGCCCAGCTGCCCCAGAGCAGCAAGAGCATCAATCCCAGGAAAACCAGCGTTGTGAAAAACTCCACCGCATAAAGCGACCGCCCCTTCAGGGCGCCCACCAGCATGTCCATGCGGATGTGCCCGCCATCGCGCTGTACGTATGAGACCCCAAGAAAGGCAATCAGCGGCATGGCCTGCTCGATCCAGTCCACGTATCCCGGCAACGGATGATTGGCAAAGTTGCGACCGCTGACCGAGATCACGGCCAGGATCATGAGTGAAAACACCGTCAGGCCACCGAGTAGGGCCAACAGGCGTTCGAGGCGATACAGCCGTTGGTCATACCAACTCAGACGGCTGCCATCTGTCAGGACCAGGGATGAACCGGCCATGGCATTCCTCCTTCGATAGAAGTGAAAAGCCCCGCACCTGTTGGCAGGTACGGGGCGTGTGCGGTGTGGGCTTTAGCTGCCGTTCGCGATCATGCCGGTCACAAGATCGTAGAGGTCTTGCGCGGGCAGGCCACGGGCCGTGTTGTCCTTGATCCAGGCCTCTGCGGCAGGCGCAGCCGCTGCCGCCTTGAAGGCGTCGATCTCGGCATCGGAGAAGGTCACCTGAACGATGCCACGCTCTTCCAGCGCCGGGCCCCAGGCAGCCATGGTTTTGTTGTTGTAGTTGTCGACATAATGCGCCAGCGCCTCGTCAACCGAGCTCATCAACGCCTCACGGTGTGCATCCGACAGGTCTTCCAGGGCATCGGTATTCACCACCACCGGGCAGTTCACGGTGCCGGGATTGAGGTTGGTGGTCCACCACTTGCCGTTCTCGATGGTACCAAAAGACATATGCGCGTGGGGTGCAAAGCTGACAGCCTTGACCACACCGCTGTCCATCGCCTGTCGCACTTCCGACGCCGACATCGAGGTCGGAACCGCACCCACGGTCTCCATAGCCGCGCCGATACCGCCAGTCGCCCGCACGGTCAGACCGGCAAAGTCCGCCAGAGATGCAGGCGCATCACCGACACCGACAATGTTGTACTGCGGCAGCGGCGAAGGCATCAGCAGGGTTGCGTTCCAGCGTGCAAGGTCATCCTGCGTGGCTGGGTGCTGGTATACGGCCATCGACAACGCGATTTCCTGCTCAAGCGACGCCACACCAAGGAACGGCAGTTCCAGAACGGTGATCGAAGGGTTCTTGTCACGGTGATACCCCGCGCAGAACTGGGCCATCTCGAATGCCCCGATCGAGATACCGTCAAGGTTCTCCTTGTTTTTGGACAGGCCGCCATAGCTGATGTTCAGGGTGAATTCACCGTTTGTCTTGGCGCTCACCAGTTCCGCCAGCTTCTCGACATGCTCGGTAAAGGCCCGGCGCTTGCCCCAAAGGGAAACGTTCCATTCGGTCGCCATTGCTTCCGATCCAAGGGCAACAACAATTGCGGCAACCGCGGCACGGCTCAGGTACTTCTTCATTCTCAGTCCTCCCAAAATTTCGATGGCCTGAACAAAGCCGATTTTGGAAAGGAGGACTCATGAAGAAAAACGCGCGGGATTCCCCCGCCGCCCTGCGGATTTCCGCAGACCTAGATCAATGCGTCTTTGTCGAGACCAAGCTTGACGATTTTTTCGTTCAACGTCCGCCGGCCGATGCCAAGAGCTTCGGCCGTTTCATCCATACGCCCGCCATGATCCCGGATGGCCCGGCTGATCATCTGTCGCTCGAACGCCGCCACAGCCTCGCGCAATCCCGGACGGTCCGTGACATAGTCCACCGTGCCCGAAATCGCGTCGGCAACCCGCGCTTCTCCCATTTGCGACAGGAACACGAAGCGTTCGATCACGTTGCGCAACTCACGCACGTTGCCGGGCCAGTCATAGGCCATGGTCGCGGCAAGATCATCCTTGCCCAAGTCAGGGGGGCCACCGCCCTGCGACGCACCAAACTCCTGAAGGAACCGCTGCGCCAAAAGGGGGATATCATCCAGTCGCGCCCTGAGCGGCGGGATATACAGGCCAAACCCCTCAAGACGAAACAACAGGTCTTGCCGCAACCGCCCTTCCGCGACCGCCTTGCCCGTATCTTCATTGGTCGCCGAAACGATCCGCAAGTCCACCTTCTCGGGCAGCGCCGCATCCGGCGGCAGCACCTCCTGTGCCTCGATCAAGCGCAAAAGCGCCGGTTGCACATCAGGGGGGCAGGCGCAGATTTCATCCAGAAACAACGTCCCCCCGGACGCAGCCTGCGCCACGATCGGCAATTGCGTCACGCTCACCTGCGCTGCATTCACGGCAACATAGGGCCGATCACAGCGATCCGACGTATCGTGCAGTGCTCGTGCGATAAGGTCTTTGCCGGTGCCGGTTTCGCCCCGGATCAACACGGGTGTCGCACTTTGGGCCAGCATCGCGACCGTCTTGCGCAACTCGATGATCTCCGAGGTCTGCCCCAGCAACAGACGATCCAGCCCCGACAATTGCTGCAACCGCTCTTTCAGGCGGTGGTTGCTCTGCCGCATCTGGTGCTGTTCCGCCGCGTGCGACAGGATCAACAAAAGCCGCTTGGGGTCAAAAGGCTTTTCGACAAAACTATAGGCGCCTGCACTCATCGCTTCGACCGCCATGGGAATGTCACCATGCGCCGAAATCAGAACCAGCGGCGGGCCGCTATCGAGGCTTCGCAAGAGATCAAGCCCCGAAACCTCGGGCATCCTGAGGTCAGACAGGATCACATCAGGCTGAAACTGGGCTATCCAACGCGCGGCGTCCGTCGCCCGCGCCAGGGCTTTTGCCGTCCAGCCGGCGGCCTCTGCCAGATCTACAAGAGAATTTCGCATCATCATATCATCGTCGATGATCAGGATCCGGCCTGCGTTCACTGCTCTCATACCTCCGGCTCAAAAGGCAGCGACACGCGAAACACTGCCCCGCCCCCGGCGCGATCCTGCGCCCGAATAATCCCGCCGTGATCGCTGACAATCCCCGCGGAAATCGTCAGGCCCAACCCCATGCCACGCCCGCTTTCACGACTGGTTGTAAACGGCTCTCTCAGGTCTTCATAAGACTTGTCTCCCAGCCCGTGCCCGGTATCCGAGACTTCGAACCATGCCTCTTTGTCATCGTGACCTAGGCTGATGGCCACACGCTTCTCTCCCTGCTCTTCCACGGCGTCCAGCGCATTGCGCAGGATGTTCGTCGCCACTTGCTCAAGGCGGGTTCGGTTGCCCTTCAGCAACAGGGCCGCTTCGGGACGCTCCACACTGACATCCGCTCCGATCTGCGAAATATTCGGTTCCATCAGTTCCAACGCAACGTCCACCACCTCGCGCAGATCAAGCACCTCGAACTGGTCTCGCCCCTTCCGCGAAAAAAACTTGAGCTGCTTGGTGATGTTTTCCATCCGCAAGACCAGCCCCTGCATCTTCTCGTTCAGCGGTGACGCACCCTGCGTCATCTCGGCTGCAACCAATTGGTTGCGCATCGCAGCAATCGGCTGCCCAAGTTCATGCGTCACTGAAGAGGCCAACTGCCCAAGCGCCGCAAGGCGCCCTGCACGCTCAAGCTCCGCCTGCGTCTTTTGCAGGTTGCGTTCGGCAACCCGCCGCTCTTCAATCTCCACCGCCAGCTTTTCATTGGCCTGCCGCAACAGCAATTCTTCCTGCTCCGACTTGTACAAGGCGGCACGGACCCGCCGCGCCCGGCTGAACTGGAAAGCGATGAAACTCATCATCGCCAGCATGACAAACGCGCCCGTCGTCAACCAGGCACTCCGCAGGGCAAGATCCAGAGGCTCCAGAAAATGCAGTGACCAGCTGTTCGGGAGATTTGCCGTGCGCAGATACAAAAACGTCTGCCCTCCAATGTCCGCGGTTCCCGCTGTCTCGTCAACCGACCACGCCAAAGGAACAAGGGGCTCACCTGCGAACTGACGCGAGGCATCGATCCGCACCTTTTGCTTTGGCGTCAACGCCTGTAAGGTGCGATACCGCCACTCCGGTTCCGATGCCAACAGCACGACACCGTCGGCATTGCTAAGCAGCATCCTCTCTCCCGAGGCCTGCCAGCTTTCCTGAATGGGGGTGAGATCGGCCTTGATGGCAATCACCCCGT
This sequence comes from Pelagimonas sp. KU-00592-HH, assembly GCF_040369695.1. Taxonomy (NCBI): domain Bacteria; kingdom Pseudomonadati; phylum Pseudomonadota; class Alphaproteobacteria; order Rhodobacterales; family Roseobacteraceae; genus Pelagimonas; species Pelagimonas sp. KU-00592-HH. The sequence continues at coordinate 382,846 of NZ_BAABWM010000002.1, forward strand.
CATCCCCTCCCGAAGGATGGCGCACCGCGATCGCATAGAAATACCCCGGCTTCCCAGTCGTCGCCCCGATCCCGTAAAACTCGCCCAGCTGCCCGGTCTGCGCGGTCTGGAAGTAGGGCCGATAGGCATAGTTCTCGCCCTTGAACGATGTCGCACTCCCCGCGTTCGATGCCGACAGCGTAAATCCCGTGTGGTCCATCAGGTAGATCGCATCCAGTCCGGCACTCTGTGCAAACCGCGCAAGACGGGTATCCAGCACCTCTGTCTCCGGCTGCGCCAGGCTATTTGCAACGAAAGGATCAAGTGAAAGCAGGAACGGCAGATGCGCAAAGTGGCGCATCTCTGACTCGAGCGTATTGCGATAAAGCGTCAATCGCGCCGACGCCTTTTCGACCTGTTGCGCCTTGAAATAGGAAAACGCACCCTGGAACAACGCGACCGAAATCGCGAAAACAAGCATCAGCAAAAGACCGTAGACAAAGCGCATCCAATCGTATTGCGCACTTCCCCTTCGGAAATCAATCCTGACAGTCCCGGCAGACGACATCGTTCAACAGATAGGCACTAAATCAGCAGCAAGTCTGAACCTTGTCACACGGACACGCCCTTCAGCACGTCCTCTTTCGAAAACTCCGCCTTCGGCCCCGACATCATCACCTCGCCCCGACGCAGCACGACGAAACGGTCTGCAAGCTCGTAAGCAAACTCGAAATACTGTTCGACCAGCACAATCGCCATATCGCCACGATCCCGCAGGAGTTTGATAACCTCGCCAATCTGCTGGATGATGTTGGGCTGGATGCCTTCGGTCGGCTCGTCCAGCAACAACAGACGCGGCTTGGTGATCAGGGCGCGCGCAATGGCCAGCTGCTGCTGTTGCCCGCCCGACAGGTCGCCCCCCCGGCGGTTCTGCATCTCTTTCAGCACCGGAAAAAGCTCGAAAATCTCGTCGGGGATGAAGTGCTCGGACGCCGGCAGACAGACAAACCCCGTCTCGAGGTTCTCACGCACCGTCAAAAGCGGAAAGATCTCGCGCCCCTGCGGAACAAGCGCCACCCCCATCTGCGCCAGGACATGCGCGGGCAGAACACCAAGCGGCTCGCCTTCCAGCGCGACACTGCCCCCCGAACGCGGATGCGTGCCCGAAATCGCCTTGATCAGGCTGGTTTTGCCCACGCCATTGGTGCCCATCACACAGGTCACCTCGCCCCGTGCCGCCTCCATCGAAATCCCGTTCAGGATCTGCGAATGCCCATAGTGCAGGGTCAGGTCTTGCAGCTTCAGCATCTCTCAGCGCCCCAGATAAACATCGATGACTTCCTGGTTCGACGTGACATGATCCAGGCTCCCCTCGGCCAGAACCGCCCCTTCGTGCAGCACCGTCACCTTGCAGTTCAGCCGCCGCACGAACTCCATGTCATGTTCAACCACCACAACCGCTCGCGTTTCGGCCGCCTTCAAAAGCAGGTCGGTGGTGTGCTCGCGCTCCTGCGGCGTCATGCCCGCGGCCGGTTCATCCACCAAAAGCAACCGCGGCTCCTGTGCCAGCAACATGCCGATCTCGAGCCATTGCTTCTGGCCATGGCTCAACTCCCCCGACGTCCGCCCAAGGGCATCGTACAACCCGATCTCGCGGGCCAGCTCGGCCACCCTGTCCAGATCCTCGCCCGCAGGCCGATAGGTCAGAACGGCCAACCAGCCCCGCGGCTTTTTCAGCGCCATCAACAGGTTTTCCTGCACCGTCTGGTCTTCGAAAACCGTGGGCTTCTGAAACTTCCGCCCGATCCCTGCCTGCGCAATCTGGGCTTCGTTCATCTTCAACAGCGAGACCGATTTCTCGCCCCAGATCACCCGCCCTTCATCCGGCTTGGTCTTGCCGGTCACGATATCCATAAAGGTCGTCTTGCCCGCTCCGTTCGGCCCGATCACCGCCCGCAACTCGGCCTCGCCAATCTGGAACGACAGGTTGTTGATCGCGCGAAACCCATCAAAGCTGACCGAGACGCCGGAAACTTCCAGTAGAGTGCTCATTTTCTGGCCTCCTGTTCGCGCAATGCCCCGTCATCCGGCCCAAGGTCCGCACCATGACGGTTGGGCGCGCGCCGCTGCGTCCAGAGGTCCACCAATCCACCCATGCCTTTCGGCGCAAAAAGCGTCACCGCGACAAAGGACATGCCAAGCAGCACCAGCCACCAGTCCACCCACTTGATCGTATAGAAACCCAGCGGAATGTCCGGTGCCTGCCCGCCCGTGAACCACGTCGACAAGAGGCTGACAAAGGCCGCCCCGATGACTGCGCCGTACAGCCGCCCGCGCCCACCGATGGCCACCCAGACCGCAAGATAGATCGAAGCGATCGGCGCGATCTCGGCCGGATTGATGATGCCCGCCTGCGGGTAATACAGTGCGCCGGCAATGGCCGCGATACAGGCGGTCAGGGTGAAGATCATCAGCTTGTAGCTCTCCACCGAATACCCGATGAACCGCACCCGCGCCTCGTTGTCACGAATGCCGCGAATGACCGAACCGAACTTGCCCGACACCACCCAGGCCGCCAGCAGATAGCCAAGACCCAGCGCCAAGGCAGAGGCCCAGAGGAACCAGAGCGACACCACATCCTGCGAGGCCTCGACGCCGGGCAGGTTCTGCAGGCCCGAAAGCCCGTTGTTGCCGCGCAACCCGCTGTCGTTCTGGAAAAGATAAAGCGCCAGCGCCAGCGTCATCGCCTGTGTCAGGATTGACAGGTACACCCCCGTCACCCGACTGCGGAACGCCAGCCAGCCAAAGACCAGCGCCAAGATCCCCGGCACCAGCACCACCAGCACCAGCTGTAGGAACAGGCTATCGGCAAAGGCCCAGATCAACGGGAACTCGCTCGACCCGACGACACCAAAGATCTGGTTGCCAATGGCGTCCACGACTTCGGAACCGGTGGGCGGAATCTCGGCCTGGGACAGCGAGTCCACCACGATCAACCGTGTGCGCTCGTACATCAGCCACATGCCGATCATGTACCCGCCCAGGCCAAAAAACGCGAAATGGCCAAGCGACAGGATACCGGCAAAGCCCCAGATCAGGTCCATCGCCACCGCGATCAGGCACAGACACAGGGTCTTGCCCAGCGTCTTGACGAAACTGGTCGAGATCATCCCGACCCCAAAGCCTTCCGACAGCACCGTCACCATCAGCGTGAACAGCGCAAGACAGGCGAGAAAGATCAGAACAGACGGGTTCTTGGCAATGAAACTACGCTGCATGAGACACCCCCCCTGCAATCTGCACCACCCGACCGACAGGTCGGGCAGCCCCCGCACCGCCCCCCCACGGGGCGGGGGCTTTGTTGCAGCCAAAGTGATGCGTTGAAAGGGCGTGGCATCTCGTGTCGCCCTGCGCATGGCCTGCGCCCCGTGCGGCGCGGGGGCCGCCCTGAATATCAAGTCCCGACATGGCTCAATCCCCCGCCGCGCGGCCCTTGAGGGCGATGATGCCCCTTGGCCGGAATTGGATAAAGATGATGATAAAGACGATCATGTAGGTCTGCGCCGCCAGCGTGTTCGAGGGGTTCAGCCACTCGATCCCCTTCTGCAGGAAGCCAATCATCGCAGCCCCAGCAAGCGTGCCCCAGATATTGCCAACCCCGCCCACAACCACGGTCATGAAACTCTGCACGATGTAATCGCTGCCCAGTTCCGAGGTCACTTTCGCAAACAACCCAATCGCCACCCCGGCGATCCCGGCAATGCCCGACCCAAGACCAAAGGTCAGCATGTTCACGCGCCCCGGGTTGATCCCCATCGAGGCCGCCATGCGCGGGTTCTGCGTCACGGCGCGAGTTTCCAGCCCCAGCCGCGTCCGCTTCATGATGAACAGGAACACACCGAGGAAGATCAGCGCCAGAATGAAGATGGCAATGCGGATATAGCTGATCGACACCACGTCGTTCATCACCAGCGCCCCATCCAGCCAGCCCGGGGCCGTCAACGGCCGCGCCTGCGTGCCAAAGATGTTTTTGGCCAGCTGCTGCAAGGCAATCGAAATCCCGAAGGTCGCCAAAAGCGTCTCAAGCGGGCGCGCATAAAGCCAGCGGATCACCAGCCGCTCCATCGCCACACCGGCTGCAAATGTCACCGCAAAGGCCAGCGGGATCGCCACGATGATCGACACCGTGTGATCGGGAATGATCTGCTGCACCACATAGCCCGTGTAGGCACCCATCATGATGAACTCGCCATGCGCCATGTTGATCACACCCATCACACCGAACGTGATGGCAAGGCCAATCGCCGCAAGGAAATAGATCGACGCGAGCGACAACGCATCCAGCGTCAGATCAAGCGTCTGGTTCATCCCCACCTTGAGCGCGATATCCTCCAACGCCGCTTCGGCAGCCTCCGTCACCTGGGCAGAGGGTTCGGCATAGGTGTCATAAAACACATGCGCCGCAAGGGCCGTCTGAACGTCTGCCGATGTCACAAGCGGCGCCACCTTGCCCGCCTCGGCCAGCGCGGCATAGGCTCGGGCGCGGTTCTCGTCCGTATTCAACTGCGCTACCGGAACACCGCCAACCGTCGCACCTTCGATATGCGCCGCCAGCGCAAGGCGCATGTCATCCAGCGTCACGCGCGCCGGCGCAAACCCTTTCGCAACCAACAGGTCATAGGCCTCGAGCTCTGGAAACCCGTCCTCTCCGGGCACCAGCGTCGCCGCAACGTTCACCCCCTCCGGCACCGGCCCCGGCGCAACATCCCGCGTCGTCGCCACCAGCGGGTTCAGCGTGGCACGCACGTCCACACCCAGATCACCCGACATTTCTTCGATGGCCGCCACACGCGCCGCCGAGTCCTCGTCATAGCCAATGGTCAGCAACCGCTCCAGCCGCTGTTTCTGCGCCTTCAACCCCGCGTCCGGCTCATCCGCGATTGACGCCCGCAACGGGGCCAGCAGCGCGGCTTCCGGATCACGTTGGATCGAGGTCAGCGCCGCCTGCCGCTTGGCAATATCGGCGTCCAGCAACTGGAACTGCACCAGCGCGGTGCCGATCATCGCCCGGATACCGCTGTTCGGTTTCAGTTGCTTCAGTTCTTTCTTGGCAAAGGTCCCGACCACCTCGCCACTGTCAAAATCCGTCAACTGATAGCTCTTGCTGTCCAGCTTCTCACCGGCAAAGAAATGCCCGTCGGATTTGCGCAACCACATGGCTTTCGCCGCCCAGGTCTCCAGCACCGTCTGTGCCTGCGGCAGGCCACTGCCCGCGATAGCATCAATGGCCGGGGCAATTGTCTTGCGCGAGCTCTTGGCGATCACCTCGCGGTGCTCCTGCAACAAGGGCTGGATCGCGCCGTCTTCGGCCGTTGCCATCACGCATGACAGCAGAATTGCGAGACCCGCAAGGAAAAGTCGTAACATGTCGGGAATGTCCGCGTGTTTGGGTGGAAGGGGCCAGTGCTCGGCCCCTTCCCAATGTCAGGATCAGTAGTTCGACAGGGTCTGAACACAGCTCTTGGTTTCGGTGTTGTACATACCGCAACCCAGATCTTTCCAATCCGAAACGAGAACCGCCGATTCCGGCAGGTAATCGGTCCAGGCATCGCCCGGCACTTCGCTGGTCTGGCTGATGATGTCGAACTGGCCGTCTTCCTGGATTTCACCAATCAGCACCGGCTTGGCCAGGTGGTGGTTCGGCAGCATCACCGCAGTACCGCCGGTCAGGTTCGGGAACTCCTGCCCGTACATCTTCGCACGAACCGCATCAACTTCGGTCGAACCGGCCTCGGTCGCCGCGTTCACCCACATGTTGAAACCGATATAATGCGCTTCCATCGGGTCGTTGGTCACACGCTCTTCGCCCATGGTGGCTTTCCAGGTTTCCACGAAGGATGCGTTCACATCGCTGTCTGCCGACTGGAAGTAGTTCCACGCCGCCAGGTGACCAACAAGGTTCGAGGTGTCCAGACCGGCAAGCTCTTCTTCACCGACCGAGAAGGCCACAACCGGAATGTCATCCGCCGATACGCCAGCCGCCGCCAGTTCCTTGTAGAAGCCGATGTTGGCGTCGCCGTTGATGGTCGAGATCACGCCGACCTTCTTACCGTCCGCGCCCAGCGCGACAACGTCCGCCACAATTTTGGACCAGTCCGAATGGCCAAAGGGCGTGTAGTTCACGAAGATATCGCTATCCGCGATGCCTTTGCCCTTCAGATAGCTTTCCAGGATGTTGTTGGTGGTACGCGGATAAACATAGTCGGTGCCCAGCAGCGCGAATTTCTCGACGCCCAGTTCCTCAAGGAAATAGTCGGTCGCAGGGATCGCCTGCTGGTTCGGCGCGGCACCGGTATAGAACACGTTCTTCGACGATTCCTCGCCTTCATACTGCACCGGATAGAACAGCAGGCCGTTCAGCTCTTCGATCACCGGCAGCACCGATTTGCGCGAAACGCTGGTCCAGTTGCCAAAGATCACGTCCACCTCGTGCACGGTCAGCAGCTCGCGGGCCTTTTCGGCAAACAGCGGCCAATCCGATGCCGGGTCGACCACCACGGCCTCCAGCTGTTTGCCCAGAAGGCCACCCTTTGCGTTCTGCTGGTCGATCAGCATCAGCATGGTGTCTTTCAAAGTGGTTTCCGAAATGGCCATGGTGCCCGACAGCGAGTGCAGCACGCCAACCTTGATGGTGTCTTCGTCGGCCATGGCAGCGCCCGCCAGCGTGGCAAAAACAACCGATCCGGCAAGTGTGGATTTAAGAAAGTTCATACGATCCTCCAGGCGGGTCCGTCGCCGTCAGGGCTTGCACATATGTGCCCCATCCCATTAGCTATCCCCCGCAACTTGATGTTGCATTTCGTGTGGCGGCCGCTTCGAGGTCCAATTCGTATGGTCGCCACACACCCCCGATTTCGGACAAGCTGTCCCCGGCGAGTGCCCTATCGATTCTGCATCGCAGCGAATTTAGCAAACTTGGGGGTGGGGTTTTCCTGACCACCGCCAGTGAGCGCCTAATTTTCAGACTCCCATCCCGACTACTGCCCAAAAAATAACCAGCAAGAGCCGCGCTCTGTCCGCAAAATGCCGTTTGCAATGGCGATTTGCCCTTTGGATGGCAAAACCTGAGGCAGTCCGAAATGACCCGGGATCAAGCCGATCACCCAACAGTCAGACATATCGACCGCTCACCACGTCCAGCCGCCCCGCGCGCTGGGCACCGTGCATGTGGGCACCAAGACCTCCGGCACGGGCAGCGTCCTGAATGATTTTCGCCAATCCGGCTCTTTCAAATGTCTCTTCCCGCGCAGCCGCGGTCCTGCGCTTGAGGCTGTTCTCCTCAACACCGCCGGTGGTGTGACCGGGGGCGACCAGTTCACCTTCTCCGCCCACGCCGCACCAAGAACCACCCTGACCCTGACCACCCAGGCCTGCGAACGCGCCTACAAGGCGCAGGCCGGTCAGGTCGGACGCCTGCGCAACCGGCTCAAGATCGCATCCGGCGCGCGCGTCAACTGGCTGCCGCAGGAAACCATCCTCTTCAACGGCAGCGCGCTTGATCGCCACTTGCGGGTCGACCTCGCTGCCGATGCCTCATTCCTGATGGTCGAACCGCTGGTCTTGGGCCGCCCTGCCATGGGCGAAACCCTGACCGACATCCGGTTTCGCGACCGCATCGAAATCCGCCGCGAAGGAACCCCGCTCTTTCTTGATGCCATGGCCCTGAATGGCAACGTGGCCCGCCATCTTGCCCGCCCCTCCATCGCGAACGGTGCCGGTGCAATGGCCCTCGTGGTGCTGGTCGCGGCCAATGCCGAAGCGCACCTCGCCCCCTTGCAGGCCGCCCTGCCCGACACCGCAGGCGTCAGCCTCCTGCACGATGACACGCTTGTCCTGCGCCTTCTGGCCGAAGACAGCTTTGACCTCAGACAAACCCTTCTGCCGGTCCTGCACCGCCTGAACGGCAGCCCCCTCCCCCGATGCTGGATGATGTGAGATGAACCTGACCCCCAGAGAAAAAGACAAGCTTCTGGTCGCCATGGCCGCCAAAGTCGCCCGCAAGCGTCTTGCCCGCGGCGTGAAACTCAACCACCCCGAGGCCATCGCCCTCATCACCGACGCCGTTGTCGAGGGCGCCCGCGATGGCCGTTCGGTGGCCGACCTGATGGAAGCAGGCGCCCATGTCATCACCGCCGACCAGTGCATGGAGGGCATCGCCTCGATGATCCACGAAGTGCAGGTCGAAGCCACTTTTCCCGATGGCACCAAACTCGTCACCGTTCACAATCCGATCCGCTGAAGGAGCCCCATTATGAAACCCACCCTGACCGCACTTGCTCTCATCGCCGCCGCGCCCGCCTTTGCCCATACCGGCGCGCATATGCACCCGCACGCGGATGATCCGGTCTGGCTGCCGCTTCTGATTGGCGCGCTCACCGCCGCCAGCGTGGCCACGTTTGCATGGGCGCGCAGGAAATGATCCCCGGCGAAATCTTTCCGGCCGAAGGGGAAATCACCCTCAACGAAGGCCGCGAGGTCACCACGCTGATGGTCGCCAACACCGGCGACCGGCCGGTTCAGGTCGGCAGCCACTACCATTTTGCCGAAACCAACCCCGCGCTCGATTTCGACCGCGACGCCGCCTACGGCCTGCGGCTGGATATCGCCGCCGGAACCGCCGTCCGCTTCGAACCGGGCCAACGGCGCGAGGTTGCGCTGATCCCGATTGGCGGCGCACGCCGCGTGTTCGGCTTCAATCAAAAGGTCATGGGGGACCTGTGACCTAAGACATCTTCCCGCCCGGGCCTCAGGCCCGGGCAGCCCCCGACCGCCCCCATGGGCGGGGGCTTCACCCCCACCCGCGGTCGGGACCCGCCCTTGGTGAAAAACCTCTTCGGGTGTGGACCAGACAAAAGAAGAGACGACATATGCCCGCCACCATCCACCGCTCTGACTATGCCGCCATGTTCGGCCCCACCACAGGCGACCGCCTGCGCCTTGCCGATACCGACCTCATCATCGAAGTCGAACGCGATCTGACGGCGGAACTGGCCGGTGCCGCCCAGACCGGAGGATCAGGCCCGAACGCCGCACTCTATGGTGAAGAGGTCAAGTTCGGCGGCGGCAAGGTGATCCGCGACGGCATGGGACAGGCCCAGACCACCCGCGCCGAAGGCGCCGTCGACACCGTCATCACCAACGCGCTGATCGTGGATCATACCGGCATCTACAAGGCCGATGTCGGCCTCAAGGACGGCCGCATCCACACCATTGGCAAGGCGGGCAACCCCGACACGCAACCGGGCGTCAACATCCCCGTCGGCCCCGGCACCGAGGCCATCGCCGGCGAAGGCCGCATCCTGACCGCAGGCGGGTTTGACAGCCACATCCACTTTATCTGCCCGCAGCAGATCGAAGACGCACTGCACTCCGGCCTCACCACCATGCTCGGCGGCGGCACCGGCCCCGCCCATGGCACGCTTGCCACCACCTGCACCCCCGGCCCCTGGCACCTTGGCCGCATGCTGCAGTCCGCCGACGCCTTCCCGATGAACCTCGCCTTCGCGGGCAAGGGCAACGCTTCCCTTCCGAATGCGCTGGAAGAACAGATCCTTGGCGGCGCCTGCGCCCTCAAGCTGCACGAGGACTGGGGCACAACCCCCGCCGCGATTGACTGCTGCCTCTCGGTGGCCGACGCCATGGACGTGCAGGTCATGATCCACACCGACACCCTGAATGAATCGGGCTTTGTCGAAAACACCGTCGCCGCCATGAAGGGCCGCACCATCCACGCCTTCCATACCGAAGGCGCAGGCGGCGGACACGCCCCCGACATCATCAAGATCTGCGGCGAGGAACACGTCCTGCCGTCCTCGACCAACCCCACGCGCCCCTTCACCGTGAACACGCTGGAAGAGCACCTCGACATGCTGATGGTCTGCCATCACCTCGACAAGTCGATCCCCGAAGACGTCGCCTTTGCCGAAAGCCGCATCCGCCGCGAGACCATCGCCGCCGAAGACATCCTGCACGACATGGGCGCCTTTTCGATCATCGCCTCGGACAGTCAGGCCATGGGCCGCGTCGGCGAAGTGCTGATCCGCACCTGGCAGACCGCCGACAAGATGAAGAAACAGCGCGGCCAACTGCCGGAAGAAACCGGCGACAACGACAATTTCCGCGTCCGCCGCTATATCGCCAAATACACCATCAACCCCGCCATCGCCCACGGCATTGCCCATGAGATCGGCTCGATCGAAGAAGGCAAACGCGCCGATCTGGTGCTCTGGAATCCCGCGTTCTTTGGCGTAAAACCGGAAATGGTTCTTCTGGGGGGCACCATCGCCATGGCCCAGATGGGCGATCCCAACGCCTCGATCCCGACCCCGCAACCGGTCTATTCGCGGCCCATGTTCGGCGCCTATGGCCGCTCGGTCGAACACTCTGCCGTCACCTTCGTTAGCGCCGCTGCACAGGACGCCGACATCGGCAACCGCCTCGGTCTCGCCAAGCAGACGCTGGCCGTGCAGAACACCCGCAACATCGGCAAATCCCACCTGAAACTCAACACCGCAACGCCAGAGGTCGAGGTGAACCCCGAAACCTACGAGGTGCGCGCCGATGGCGAACTCCTGACCTGCCAACCGGCCGAAACCCTGCCCATGGCGCAACGCTACTTCCTGTTCTGAGGCATCGAAAATGACCCAAACCATCGCCCGCGCCTATCACGCCCACGCCCACAAGGCCCTCGCCTCCCAGATCGCGCTCGACTACGAAGCGCGTTTCCTGCGGCGCAAGGTTCTGAAAACCGAGGATGGGCAATCCATCCTGGTCGACCTGCCCAAGACAACCTCGCTCGACCACGGCGGCGTTCTGGTGCTGGAAGACGGTCGCGAGATCGGCATCGTTGCCGCCCCCGAAAACCTTCTGGAAGTCACCGGCCCCGACCTGCCGCGCCTTGCCTGGCACATCGGCAACCGCCACACCCCCTGCCAGATCGAAGCGACCCGCCTGCTGATCCAGCGCGACCATGTGATCCGCGACATGCTTGGCAAGATCGGCGCCACGGTGCGCGAGGTGGTCGAACCTTTCACCCCCGAAGGCGGAGCCTATGGACACGGACGCACCCATGGCCACAGCCACTGACATCCTCAGGCTGACCCAATGGTTTTCACCCGCCTACCCGGTGGGGGCCTTTGCCTATTCCCACGGGCTGGAATGGGCCATTGAGGTGGGCGACGTGGCCACCGCCGCGCAGACCCGCGCATGGATCGAAGACGTGCTGCGCCACGGCGCGGGCTGGAACGATGGCCTGTTCCTCGCCGCCGCCTATCACGCCGAACAGGAAGACCTCGCCGAGATCGACGCAACCTCCCGCGCCTTTGCCGCCTCCTCAGAACGCCTCAAGGAAACCCGCCTGCAGGGTGCGGCCTTTTGCGATGTCACGGCCAAAGTCTGGGCAACCGACCTCGCCCAACTGACCTATCCGGTCGCCGTCGGCCGCGCAGCGCGCCTCGAAGGCCTGCCGCTGGACCTCGCCACGCAATTCTACCTGATGGCCTTTGTCTCCAACCTTGCCGCGGTCGCCATGCGGCTGGTGCCCCTGGGGCAGACCGACGGCCAAAGGCTGATCCGCGATCTCACCCCGCTTTGCACCGAAATCGCGGACCAGACCTGCGCGGGCTCGCTTGATGCCCTCACGAGCACAGCCTTCCTTGGCGACATCGCCGCGATGAAACACGAAACCCAATATTCAAGGATTTTCCGCACATGAGCACGATGAACGGACCCCTCCGCGTCGGCATCGGCGGCCCCGTCGGCGCCGGAAAGACAACCCTGACCGCCGCCCTGAGCGAAGCCCTGCGCGAGACGCATTCGATCGGGGTGATCACCAACGACATCTACACCCAGGAAGACGCCGAAGCCCTGACCCGGCTGCAAATCCTGCCCCAGGACCGGATCATCGGGGTCGAGACCGGCGGCTGCCCCCACACCGCCATCCGCGAAGATGCCTCGATCAACCTCGCCGCCGTGGCGGAAATGGTCGAGCGCCATCCCGACGTCGAAGTCGTGCTGATCGAAAGCGGCGGCGACAACCTCTCCGCCACCTTCAGCCCGGAACTCGCCGACGTGACGCTCTACGTGATCGACGTCGCCGCAGGCGAGGAAATCCCGCGCAAGGGCGGCCCCGCCATCACCAAGTCCGACATCCTCATTATCAACAAAACCGATCTGGCCCCGCACGTCGGTGCCTCGCTCGAGGTGATGGACCGCGATGCCACGCGGATGCGACAGGGGCGGCCCTTTGTCTTCACTGCCATGCGCCACCGCGAAGGCGTGGCCGATGTGCTGGCATTGCTGGCCGAGATCGGTGGCCTGACATTGCAGACACCGGAACCCGAACGCGCCGCATCCTGAACAACTGGCTGGCCCTACTGGCCCGCCAGCATCCAGCCCGCCGCCTTTTCCGCGATCATGATCGTGGGCGAATTCGTGTTGCCGCTGGTAATCTCCGGCATCACCGACGCATCAACCACACGCAGCCCCGCCACCCCTTTCATACGCAGGTGCGGATCAAGAACCGCCGTCTCGTCATCGACCCGCCCCATCTTGATCGTGCCAACCGGGTGAAAGATCGTGCTGGCAATGTCCCCCGCCAGACGGGCCAGCTCTTCATCGCTCTGATACTGGATGCCCGGCTTGAACTCTTCCGGCTCATAGGCCCGCATCGCGGGCTGCGCCATGATCTCGCGCACCTGCCGCAGGCTCTGCGCCGCAACAATGCGGTCTTCCTCGGTATCAAGGTAATTCGGCGCAATCTCCGGCGCCTTACGGAAATCCGAAGACGCGATCCGGATGTGGCCACGGCTGGTCGGGTTGAGGTTGCAGACACTCACCGTCATCGCGGGAAACTCATGCAGGTCCTCACCAAAGGCCTCAAGGCTCAGCGGCTGGATATGGTATTCAAGGTTGGCATGCGGCCGGCTCGGGTCTGACCGCGTGAACGCTCCAAGCTGGCTTGGCGACATGCTCATCGGCCCGCTTCGCTTGAACATATACTCAAGCCCAACCCGCGCCTTGCCCACCAGCGAATTCGCCAGCGTGTTCAGGGTTCTGGTCCCCTTGACCTTATAAACCGCACGGATTTGCAGGTGATCCTGCAGGTTCTCCCCCACATAAGGGGCATCCATCACCACCTCGATGCCGTGTTCCTGCAACACCCCCGCCGGACCAATCCCCGACAGCTGCAGAATTTGCGGCGAGTTCACCGCCCCCGCCGAGAGAACAACCTCCTTGCGCGCATGGGCCGTGACCGGCCTGCCCGCGCGATGCACCACGGCACCGGAACACTGCAACGCGCCATCCGCGCCCCTGTCGAATGTCAGCTTCTCGACCTGCGCCTCGGTCCAGACCGTCAGGTTCGGCCGCGACCTGGCCGGACGCAGAAACGCCTTCGAGGTATTCCACCTCCAACCCGAACGCTGGTTGACGTCGAAATAGCCCACGCCCGCATTGTCGCCGGTGTTGAAATCCTCGGTGCGCGAAATCCCGGTCTCCACCGCGGCATCCGCAAAACTGTCAAGAACATCCCAACGCAGCCGCTGTTTCTCGATCCGCCACTCCCCGCCATGGCCGTGCATGTCGGAAAACCGGCTGTTGTCACCGGTAACCGGATCAGCCCCGCCATCCAGCTTGTAATGGTCTTCATGCGCCTTGAAGTCTTCCAGCGAGTTCTCCCAACTCCACGCCGCCTCGCCGGTCAACGCCGCCCAGTTGTCATAATCCCGCGCCTGCCCGCGCATATAGATCATGCCGTTGATCGACGAACACCCACCCAGCGTCTTGCCACGCGGATACAGCAGGCTGCGACCGTTCAGCCCCTTGGCGGGCTGCGTCTTGTACATCCAGTCGGCCCGCGGGTTGCCGATGCAATAGAGATAGCCCACCGGAATATGGATCCACGCATAGGTGTCGGGCTTGCCCGCCTCCAGCAACAGCACCCGGTTCTTCGGGTCCGCGCTCAGCCGGTTCGCCATCAGGCACCCCGCCGAGCCTGCCCCAACCACGATATAGTCAAACCTGTTCTCACCCTCAGACACGTCTCACCCATCCCTCGTTTCATCATCCATGCCGCCAACGCGACGCACGACGCGCGCTCTCAAGGCACATCATGCACCCTTCATGGGGCCACGGGGGCACAAATACCTAATGACAAATCTCACAATGCTATATTAGGGATTTTTATATGGAGCGTTTCTCGAATATTAACACGATCTTGGCCTTCGTGACCGTGGCCCGCGAAGGCAGCGTGTCACGCGCCGCCGAGGTTCTGAACCTGACCCAACCCGCCGTCAGCCACCAGATCAAACGGCTAAGCGAAGAGACCGGCATCACGCTGTTCACCCGAACCGCAACCGGCCTGCAGATCACCAGCGACGGCGCCGCGATGCTCGACAAGGCAGAACAGGTTCTGCTGGCCATGGCCGAATTCCGCCGCAGCGCCAACCAGCGTGTCGGCCGCGTAAGCGGCACGCTCAAGATCGGCACCGTTGTCGATCCCGAATTCATTCGCCTGGGCCGGATGCTGAGCCACCTGCGCGCCGAATACCCGGACATCGAAACCGAACTGCTGCACGGCGTCAGCGGCGACATCCTCGCCTGGCTGAAACGCGGCCAGATCGACGCCGGCTTCTTCCTCAGCGCCCCCGACGAGATCACCGGCAACCGCGTCGAAGATGACGAGCCGATCCACGCTTTCAAACTGGCCGATTTCACCTACCGCGTCATTGCCCCCGCTGGGTGGCAGACCAAGATTGACCACGCCGACTGGCCCACGCTGGCCCGGCTGCCGTGGATCGGCACGCCCGAAACCTCTGCCCACCACCGCCTGCTGCGCAGGGTGTTCGAACAGCAAGGCTGCACGCAGAACGCCGTCGCCCTTGTCGATCAGGAATCCTCGATGCTGGAAATGGTCCGCTCCGGGATCGGCCTCAGCCTGTGCCGCGAGTCCATCGCCCTGCACCAGAAACAGGCCTTTGGCCTCGCCGTCTGCAACTCCGTCTCGGTCCCCGCCTGCCTCAGCTTCATCACCCTCGCCCCCAACAAGGGCAGCCCGACAATCTCGGCCCTCTTCAGCCTCCTGAAACACGTCTGGCAATAGCCGGTTCAGGCCGGACACCATCAAATGCGCTGTTCCAGCTGCGTAACCTGCGCACGCAACTCGATTTTAGATATCCCAAATTGACTTCATTTTCGCTCGAAGCTTCTTGCGACGTGATCTCAGCGCCCTCAAGTCCCACTCTTCTTCAAGCAAAACGTCTTGCGTTAATGGAAAGGATGTCTTTCCGTTTTCGTCGCAGAAATAGCTTTCCTTTTTCTCTTTGAAAGGCTTGTTTCCGGCACTCGAGTTCTTTTTTCGCGAAAGCAGCACAAGGTTGGCGAGATGATCGGTCCATTCTTCATAGTCTTCTTCGCTAAAGTCCTTCCACCCTTCTCCCGGAGTTTGGGGAAGAACATGCTCAATGGTTGTCTTCCCAGTGTAGATAAGCGCACCCTCTGAGATAGCGTCATTGAGGCGCAACAAGACAGGCAAACAAGGCTTTGTACCGTAGATGTCGCCATCTAGTGCTTCGAGAAACTCCTTTCGCTCATGTTTTGAAAGATCAAGCCGTGCATCAGACAACAAGTCGGTGGAAGACTCGGCATCCTCAATCGCCTTCAGAACGTCAACTGCACGATTAATTCTAACGTTTTCATACTTTCGCATGACGAAAAGGTAATATGTTTGGCGCTCTAGCCGACCAAGAAAGTCATGGAAACCCTCACTTCCAAATTTGCAAAGGTAGGCGAGCAACGGAGGAAGCCAATTCCTGTTGTCCACACGCCACAGAGAACGCAGCTTCTCGGCGCATTCATCACCGAAATCGTTCACTGCCTTTTGGTTATCTGAGCAAACCAAGTAGTGATCCACAATCGGATCAAGAACACGGTTAAAGAAGTTAGATATTTCCCCGAACTCTTTCACGTCCTTGGAGAACTGATCCTCCAACGCGCCTTTGGATTTTCTTCCCGCCTTCATAATCCTTATGTGCGTGAACAGTTGTGCGAACACATCGCGACCCACGGCTTCTTCATGGATCTCCCAGCGCTCTGCGTACTGTTCCATCACTTTCTCGCAAGAGCACTTTTCGAGTATTTGCGCCTTGAGAAAATCGGTTGCTTGCAAGTCGAGGCCGCGTGCGTTGAGAACTTGGAAAATACGGCGCGCTTCACTCGGAGAAGGGACCTCCACCACGACTAGGAAGCACTTATCACGCAAATATGTGACAAGTTTGGGAATATCTAAAGCTGCACGCAACACGTCGGACCGCAATGAGTTCGCGTTGCTTACATAGAGTTGTGCAACAACAGGGCTTGCGGAACTGGGCTGCGGGGACGACAATGTTGCACCCGGCCTTTGTACGACATCCCAAAAACACGTACGTTCTTGTACTTTGTTGCGAACAAGCAGCACAGGAGTTCCTTGGCTTTGCTTGTTCAATGCATCTCGTTCAGCTGTAACGAACTTGTCGATTGCACCACTAATGGCTTGGTCCTCGGCCATCAGGTCCCTTAACACCGAAAATAGTATGGTTAGTGTGGTCAACCGCTGTTGGCCATCGACAACTTGCGCAAGTTTTTCGCCAGGAGTTTTGACTAGAACAAGGCTACCGAGAAAGTATTGATCTCTACCCTCGTTCATTGCCTCGATAACGTCTTCTAGAAGCTCGCCTGCCTCCTTTTTTGTCCAAGAATAAGGACGCTGATACGCAGGGATTTCAAAGCGATAATTGTCTTTGCCGAAAATTTCACCCAGCGACCTGTTATTGGCTTCGATTTTAGAATCTGTCATGAACTCACCTTGCTAAAAAAATCGTCATTATTTATCGCCAACTTAACTGTCAGTTCAACCCAAAGTAGCCCAACCTTTGTTTGGGTTATCTTCTCGAAAAAACGTAGCCAAAGTCTGCTTGGGAAAACTAGCCCTGCGGCGTTTCATTGTCCGGCAAATGACTTGTTCGGACCGTCTTTGCAGTTGATACGTTTGGTGCTCTTCGAACTTGTGACCTGAGCCCCTGAATCTCCTCCAGCTTTGTGTAGAGTCCGCCCAACTGTAGGACGGACAAATGAAGACGAGATTCACCGACGAACAGATCATTCAGATGATCAAGGAACAGGAAGCTGGCGAGAAGACGGCTGACGTGTGCAGGCGCTATGGGATCAGCCAAGGCACCTTCTACAAATACAAGTCAAAGTATGGCGGCATGGAGCCGTCAGATGCCAAGAAGTTCCGTGCGCTGGAAGCCGAGAACGCGAAGCTGAAGAAGCTCTTAGCTGAGCAGATGTTGGACAACGCCATGCTTCGGGATGTGAACTCAAAAAAGTGGTAACGCCCGACGCCAAGCGCAAAGCAGTGGCCCATCTGATGGAGGCGCATCAGGTGAGCCAGCGTCGGGCATGCTCTGCTCTGGACGTGGATCGTTCTACAGTGCGGTATCAAACGCGTTGGTCAGATGATACGGAGCTGCGCGATGCCATGAAGGTGGTCGCCAAGGAACGTCGCCGGTTCGGCTATCCACTGCCCGGCAGGGCATTGCGAAGCAATGTCCCGAGAGGGGCGGCTGCATGTGATGGTCGAACGGCAGGGCTGGCAAGTGAACCACAAGAAGTTCCGTCGGATCTATCGCGAAGAGAAGCTCCAGGTGCGCCGCAGGGGTGGTAGAAAGCGGGCTCTGGGCACGCGAAGGCCGATGGTTGTGCCAGATGGTCCGAACCAGCGTTGGAGCCTCGATTTCGTATCTGATGCACTGACCGATGGTCGCCGCTTCCGTATCCTGACCGTGGTGGATGATCACACGCGGGAGAACCTAGCGCTGGTGGCCGATACATCGCTGTCGGGCTTACGGGTCACGCGAGAACTGGACCGGCTGATTGAAGAGCGCGGGGTGCCTGGAACAATCGTGTCTGACAACGGAACCGAGTTTACCAGTATGGCCGTTCTACGATGGGTGCAGGAGACCTGCATCGACTGGCACTACATTGCGCCAGGGAAACCAACCCAGAATGCCTTCATCGAGAGCTTCAACGGCAAGCTGCGCGACGAATGCTTGAACGAGACGCTCTTCACCTCATTGGCTGAGGCCCGTGACACGCTGGAAGAATGGCAGGAGGACTACAACACCCACAGACCACATTCGGCGCTCGGTAACCTGACGCCCAGAGAATTTGCTGAGAAAAGAACGATGGACAAACTGGCCGCGTAAGGCCATCAACCAAACCCAAGGACTCTCCGCGAGGTGGAGGTAACTTGGGGCTCAGGTCACTTGCAATAGTATCTAACCGCGTCTTGCTGCCAATTTCCCAAAGCACAGCGTCTGGCAAACTATCTCACCGTCTCCCCCCCTACCACTCGATCCTCTCCCCATCCCAGGCAAAGAACCCGCCGCTGTCTTCCGGCGTCAGCCCGTCCAGCACGCCAAGCATATGTGCCGCGCTTTCGGAAGGCGCTAGTTTCTGACGGCCGGCATAGGCCTTGGTGAAATCGGTCGCCACCGTGCCGGGGTGCAGGGCGACACAGATCGCCTCGCGGTGACTACGGGCCAATTCGATGGCCGCGCCGTGCACGATCTGGTTCACCGCCGCCTTGGCCGCCCGATAGCTGTACCAGCCGCCCATCCGGTTGTCCCCGATCGAGCCGACCCGCGCCGACAGCACCGCCACGACACCCCGCCCGTCCCGCCGCAACAGGCGCGGCACATGCCGCAGCACCAGCGCTGGACCAATGGCATTCACCGCGAACTGCGCCGCCATCTCTTCCGCGGTCAGCTCTGCCAGCGATTTCTCGGGCCGGGGCGCAACAACCGTCAGCGCCCCGCTGGCTACGAGGATCATGTCGAACCCGGGCGACAGCCCCGCCATCCCCGCCTCGACAGAGGCCGGATCGGTCACATCGAACCCGTGTTCCGATCGCGACAGGCCCGTGACCGCCACGCCGCTCTCTTGCAAGGCCCCCGCAAGGGCCCCGCCGATACCACCACTGTTTCCAATCACCAATGCGCGTCTCATGCGCTGCATCTAGCCCCTGAAAGTGGCGCGGCAAGACGGCGACTACCCGATGCGGATATCACCAAGATGCGCGGGCGGTTCGACCCCCTCCAGAACCCGCGGGTCGGCGACCGGCGCGCCAAGCCGCATCCGGATCGGCACTACACCGGCCCAGATTGGCAGCGCATAGTCCTCTTCGTCATCAGCCGGCGGCGCATCCCGCAACTTGGCCGAGGCCTGGGTGATCGGCATCCGAAAGATCGCCGTCGCCTTGGTCTCCTGCGGCTGCAACGGCCGCAGCGCCTCCCAACGTCCGGGAAAGATTTGATCGAACATGCGCTTTATATGCACTTCCTTGGCGTCCGCCTCCATCACCTGCTCGGCCTCGCCAAAGATCATCACCGACCGCTGGTTCACCGAATGATGCAGCGCCGACCGCGCCAGCACATAGCCATCCAGGATCGACACGGTCATGCAGACCTGGTTGCCCTTCATCGCCCTCAGCGCCCGGCTGGCCGAAGACCCGTGCCAGTAGACGTGATCGCCCTCGCGCCACTGCAACGTCGGCAGCACCGACGGGCTGCCATCCATCACGTAACCGATATGGGCCATCGGCATCGCATCGAGGATCTGGTGAATCACCTCGCGCTCGTAGGATCCCTTCTCGTGCAGCCGCCGCAGCCGCGTCCGCTCGGTCTTGTCCAGAGTGTCTTTTGCCATGGTCCGGCCTCCTTGATCGTCTTGAGGGCCGAAGTAAGCCAGCTTTGGGCCTGCAAAAATGTCCACTATCGCACTTTCTTTGCATACCAATTCTGCAAAAGCCCCATCCCGCCCCGCACAGAAAAACCCGCGAATGAGGCTTTTCATTTCCCACGCGGCATGTATAAATCGCCGCCATGATGATCACGGCACATATCGCAGCACCCGCACAGCGCACCCGCGCTGCGATTCTGGCCGACCTTCTTCTCCTAGCCCGCCTCTGAGCGTGCCGGTGCTGGCGCGACCGCTCAGAGGATAACTGCTTCGCGCCCGAACCCCACCGGACCCCCAGGAGAAAAAAGAGAGACTTCCAATGACCGATACTGCCAAACAAGACCGCGTCTTGATCTTTGACACGACCCTGCGCGACGGCGAACAGTCGCCCGGCGCCACCATGACCCACGACGAGAAACTCGAGATTGCCGAGATGCTCGACGAGATGGGTGTCGACATCATCGAGGCCGGTTTCCCGATTGCCTCGGAAGGTGACTTCAAGGCCGTCAGCGAAATTGCCAAACGCTCCAAGAACAGCCGCATCTGCGGCCTCGCCCGCGCCAACTTTGCCGACATTGATCGCTGCTGGGAAGCGGTGAAACACGCCGGTCAGAACCGCATCCACACCTTCATCGGCACCTCGCCGCTGCACCGCGCCATTCCCGACCTGACCATGGACGAGATGGCCGACAAGATCCACGAAACCGTCAGCCACGCCCGCAACCTCTGCGAAAACGTGCAATGGTCGCCGATGGATGCCACGCGAACCGAGTGGGATTACCTCTGCCGCGTGATCGAGATCGCCATCAAGGCCGGTGCCACCACCATCAACATCCCCGACACCGTAGGCTATACCGCCCCCGTCGAAAGCGCCGACCTGATCAAGCGCCTGATCGAAACCGTGCCGGGCGCCGACGATGTGATCTTTGCCACCCACTGCCACAACGATCTCGGCATGGCCACGGCCAACGCGCTGGCCGCTGTCGCCGGTGGTGCCCGCCAGATCGAATGCACCATCAACGGCCTTGGCGAACGCGCCGGCAACACCGCCCTCGAAGAGGTGGTGATGGCGCTGAAAACCCGCAACGACATCATGCCATGGCACACCGGCATCGACACCACCAAGATCATGGCCATCTCGCGCCGTGTCTCGACCGTGTCGGGCTTCCTCGTGCAGCCCAACAAGGCCATCGTCGGCAAGAACGCCTTCGCGCATGAAAGCGGCATCCACCAGGACGGCATGCTCAAGAACCGCGAAAACTTCGAGATCATGCGCCCCGAAGACGTGGGCCTCTCGGGCACCTCGCTGCCGCTTGGCAAACACTCGGGCCGCGCCGCGCTGCGCGACAAGCTCGAACACCTCGGCTTCGAGATCGGCGACAACCAGCTGAAAGACGTCTTCGTGCGCTTCAAGGATCTCGCCGACCGCAAGAAAGAAGTGTTCGACGACGACCTCATCGCCCTGATGCGCATCGGCGAGGATGATGCCAACGACGCCCTCAAGCTGGTCTCGATGAAAGTGACCTGCGGCACCGGCGGTCAGGCGGAATCCACCGTCGAGATGGAGATCAACGGCAAGGACGTGCAGGCCACCAGCTTTGGCGACGGCCCCGTGGACGCCACCTTCAAGGCCATCCGCGAATTGCACCCCAACACCGCGCGCCTGCAACTCTATCAGGTCCACGCCGTGACCGAAGGCACCGACGCCCAGGCCACCGTCTCGGTGCGCCTCGAGGAAGACGGGGTCATCACCACCGGCCAGTCGGCCAACACCGACACCGTGGTCGCCTCGGCCAAGGCCTACATCCACGCCCTGAACCGCCTGATCGTGCGCCGTGGCAAACTGGGTGAAGGCGTCGACGAACGCGAAATCTCCTATCGCGACGTGACCTGAGACCGAACGCGAACATGACATCCAAAGGCCGTCCCCCGCGGGCGGCCTTTGCACATCAAGACAGACAAAACATCGCCCGGCGGCACCGCCGGGCTGCGCCTGCCTGCCCCCCGGCAGGCGCATTCGCGCCTCCCCAGGCAGTCGCCGCCCTCCCCGCTTCCGGGCAACCCTCTCCTCCCTTCACATGCGACGGCAATGAGCTAGGATACCACCATGAAAACCCTCCTCATCCACACCGGCGGCACCATTGGCATGGTGGCCACCGATGACGGTTTCGCCCCCGCCGATGGGGTGGTCGAGGGTTTTCTCAAGAGCCACCTCGCGACCCAGGCAAACGCCTCGCAGATCGACATCCGCCGCCTCGCCCCGCTGATCGACAGCGCCAATGCCACCCCGCAAGACTGGGATCGCATCGCCGCCACCATCGCCGAGACCGACGCAGACTATGACGCCTTCATCGTCACCCACGGCACCGACACGCTGGCCTATACCGCCGCCGCCCTCTGCTTCGCCCTCGAAGGCCTGTCCAAGCCGGTCATCGTCACCGGCTCCATGCTGCCGCTCTCGGTTCCGGACAACGACGGCACCCGCAACCTCGCCGATGCCATCGCGGCCACCGCCACCGCCGCACCCGGCGTCTGGGTACAATTCGCAGGCCGCCTCCTGCACGGCGCACGGGTGCGCAAATCCCACTCGCGCGCCTTTGATGCCTTTGCCGCCGATCCCTCCGACATCGCCCCGCGCCAGCCCGGCACCGCCCTGACCCTGCACCGCACCGGCGCCCACAAGGTCGCTTTCCTCTCGGTCGCCCCCGGCGTGCCCACCGACCTCTTCGAATATGCCGCGCAAACCTGCGACGGCCTCGTACTGCGCTGCTTCGGCTCGGGCACCGTGCCGGGCACCAAGGGTCTGGCCCGCGCCCTGACCACAGCGGCAAACCGCGCCATCCCCGTGGTCGCCGTAAGCCAATGCCCCGAGGGCGGCATGGCGCTTGGCACCTATGCCGCCGCTGCCATCCTGCGCCACCACGGTGTGATCGACGGCGGCGACATGACCGTCGAAGCGGCCTATGCCAAGCTCACCTATGCCCTCGCCCACAGCCCCGATCCAGCCACCCGTCGGGCGCGCCTCGAAACCTCGCTCTGTGGCGAGTTCACCCCCTAGTTCGCCTTCAGGAACCCAAGCAGGCTGGCCGCCACCTGTTCCGGCTGGTCCTCCATCGCGAAATGCCCGCAGTCCGCGATCACCTCAAGATCACTGCCGGGGATCGCCGCGTTCAGACGATGCGCCCAGTCCACAACCTGCCACGCATCATCCGCCCCCCAGATCAGCTTGACCGGACGCCGCCCCAACTCGTGCATCCGCTCGGCAATCTCCATCGTGTGCTTGGGGTCGTAGTGGCGCACCTGATGCTGGAACAGGCTGCCCTGCCCGATCGGCCCGCTGATGAAATCAAGATAGGTCGCAAGCGGCCCCGCCCGCAGCGCCGCCTTGTTCTGCACCGTGCTCAGCAACCACTCTTCGAAATGCGCCCGGTGATCGGCATCCGGCGCCTTGATCAACGCCTCAAGACCCGCCTGCATCTGTTCACGCGTGCGCCGCGACGGGTAACTGTCATAGCTGACCACATCGATCATGCTCAGCGTCCGCACCTTCGCGGGCGAAAAGATCGCGAACCGCTGCGCCACCGCACCGCCGATGTCATGCGCGATCACATGCGCATCCGTCAGCCCCCAATTATCAAACAGCGCCTCCAGCACCGGCACCTGACCGGTGATCGACGTATCCACCGCCGGGTCACAAGGCCGCTCGGACAGCCCGTAGCCCAAGAGGTCATAGACATGCACCCGATAGCCCCCCGCCACCAGAACCGGCAGCACATTCCGCCAGATCAGCGAGGACGACGGCGTGCCATGCAAAAGAACAACCGGCTCGCCCGCACCATGCACGCCATGCGCGATGCGAAAGCCATTGATGAGGATGTGGTCGGTGACGATATGATCCATGGGAAGGCTCCTGTTTCCTGATGCTCCTGTTCTGCCGTCCAGCCTCACATGAATCAAATTGATTGATTTCATCACATGATCTAAATTGGTCATGCAAATGCCGGAGCACACCATGACCCTCAGAATGGACATCGACGCCCTTCAGGCCCTCTGCGCCATCGAAGACCAAGGCGGCATCACCCGCGCCGCCGACCACCTCGCGCTGTCGCAATCCGCGGTGTCGCACAAGATCAAGCGCCTCGAGGACAAGCTGGGCCGCACCCTGCTCACCCGCCGCCCCGGTGCCCCCACCTTCTCCGAAGACGGCCGCGCCCTCCTGACCTATGCCCGCCGGATTCTGGCCCTGCATGACGAGGCCGTGCTGCACCTCACCAACAGCCCACTCACCGGCCACCTGCGCCTTGGCATGACCGAAGACACCACCAGCGGCGGCCTCTCCCGCATCCTCGCCCGCTTTGCCCGCCTGCACCCCGACGTCAGCGTGCGCACCCACGTCAGCCAGAGCCTGTCGCTGATGGCCGATCTCGAACAGGGCGAGATCGACCTCGCCATCATGCAGATCTTCGCCCATGAAACCCGCCCCGGCGACATCGCGCTGTTCCACGATCATCTGCACTGGGTCGCCTCGCCCGACCTGCCCCTGCCCGATGATCGCCCGCTGCCTTTCCTCGCCTTCGACGACAACTGTTTCTACAAACACTGGGCCATGACACTCGGACAGGCGGGGGGGCGCGATTTCCGCACCGTCCTGCAATGCGCCAGCAACGCCGGCATCGTCTCGGCGGTCGAAGCGGGCCTTGGCATCGCCCTCCTGAACGCCCGCCACATCACGCCGCGCATGACGATCATCGACCCGCAGATCGGCGCCCCGCCACCCGACATCGCCTATGTCGTGCGCATCGCCCGCAAATCCCGTTCTGCCCCCGCCCGCGCCCTGGCCGAAGAAATCCAGATCGAAGCCCGAGGCCAGAACGTGCTTCAGGCGGTTTAGGCCATCTTGACCACTCCGCAAATCTGCCCGATAACACCCCCCGCAACGAATGGGCGCTGAGCGCGGTCCTCCTATGGGCAACCGCGGCGCTATGGCCCCATCACGTAAACGTTGCCGTGAATCCATCCGGGGCCATCCACACGGAGCCCTGAGATGAAAACCATCATCGAACCCTTCCGCATCAAATCCGTCGAACCGATCCGCATGACCACCCGCGCGGAGCGCCAGGACCTTTTGCAGGCGGCCAACTACAATCTCTTTGCCCTGAAATCAGACGACGTGCTGATTGACCTGCTGACCGACTCCGGCACCGGCGCCATGAGCGCGGCGCAATGGTCGGCCGTCATGCAGGGCGACGAAAGCTATGCCGGCTCGCCCTCCTTCTACCGCTTCGAGGCGGCCGTGAAGAATCTGATGCCCTTCAACCACGTGATCCCCACCCACCAGGGCCGCGCCGCCGAAGCCATCCTGTTTTCCATGTTCGGCGGCGCAGGCCGCAACATCCCCAACAACACCCACTTCGACACCACCCGCGGCAACATTGAGGCCTCGGGTGCACAGGGCCACGACCTCGTAATCGCCGAAGGCAAGGATCCCGCCTCGGAACACCCCTTCAAGGGCAACATGGATCTCGACCGCCTTGATGCCTACCTCGAAGAGCACGGCGACAGCGTGCCCTGCGTGATGCTCACCATCACCAACAACGCCGGCGGCGGCCAGCCCGTCAGCCTCGCCAATATCCGCGCCACCGCCGCGCTCGCCCGCAAGTACGGCAAGCCCTTTTTCATCGACGGCTGCCGCTTTGCCGAAAACGCATGGTTCATCAAGACCCGCGAAGACGGCCAGCAGGACCGCAGCATCCCCGAAATCGTTCGCGATTGTTTCGCCGAGGCCGACGGCATGACCATGTCCGCCAAGAAGGACGCCTTCGGCAACATCGGCGGCTGGCTGGCGCTGAACGATGACAGCCTCGCCGAAACCGCCCGCAACCACCTGATCCGCACCGAGGGCTTCCCCACCTACGGCGGCCTCTCCGGGCGTGATCTCGAAGCCCTCGCCCAGGGCCTGTCCGAGATCGTCGACGAGGACTACCTGCGCTACCGCATCCGCACCAACGCCTATATCATCGAACGCCTCGACGCCCTTGGCATCCCGGTGGTGAAACCGGCAGGCGGCCACGCGGTCTTCATCGACGCCCGCCGCTGGCTCTCGCATATCCCGCCGCTCGAGTACCCCGGCCACGCGCTGGCCGTCGCGCTCTACGAGATCGCCGGCATCCGCAGCTGCGAGATCGGCACCGTGATGTTCGGCCGCCACCCCGACGGCAGCGAACACCCCGCCGCGATGGACCTCGTTCGCCTCGCCATGCCCCGCCGCACCTACACCCAGAGCCACGCCGACTATATCGTCGAGGCCTTCGAGGAACTGGCCAAGGCCCGCGAAAGCCTCACCGGCTACCGCATCGTGAAGGAACCCCAACTCATGCGCCACTTCACCTGCCACTTCGAGCCGATCGAAGGCTGATCCCGCACACAAGAAAGCCGCCCCTGATGCATTCCAAGGGGCGGCTTTCACCATCAACTCTCAACAAGGGCCGCGCCCGACCCTGGGTGGGCGCCCCAAGCGCCCTCCCATGGGGAGGGTCGGGCGCACAATCGACAGCTCTCTTCCGGAAATCAGTTACTCTATATAGTCGTCATCCGTGTCAGGTGCGGGATCAAACCGCCCAAAATTCAATTGATTGTAGAGGTGCATGTTAATTCTAACTGCTGTGGCCATTCGGAGGTTATCAATTCCTCTCGGTTCACCTATTTTGGTTTTCGCGATCATGTAAGTAGCCCAAATATCTAAATTCTTTGGAAATGAACTACTTTTCATGACTTCGGCGGCCAATCCCTGAAACGTCTCGACTTTGTCATCCGCGCGATAGATTTCCCACGAGCTGCTGGTAGGCAGGTCTATTCTCGGCGGGATGCTACCTCCTCCGCCGCCTTCAGAAGGTGATCGACTACTTGACCAATCTCCATATACCAGCCTGGCCATATTGTTTGCACCTTGCAACTGGGCAAAGATCTTCCTTTCGAGAAGATCCGCGCTTTCGCCCATTGCGAAGCCCGTAAAGCTATTTGGGAAGCTACTCCCTGTAACAACAATGGGAATACTATCCCCTCTAAGCTTTGCGATTTGCTTGATCAGACCGTCGGCCCACAGAGCGCGATCGAGAAGCCTCTTCGACCACCCTGCGTCAACAACAAATCCAAAGTTTGAGTGATCGACCGCGCAAACCCTATTGATGATCTCACTATGATTTCGACCACAATCGTGATCCAAACGTACAAGGAAAAACTTCTCACTCTGTTTGAACGACTGAATTTGAAATTCAATTGGTTCAATTTCGCCGTGATTAACCTGGATGCAAGGGTAGGCATGTGGGTACTTCTGAAAAAAGTCGACCCAACTCTTGTTGTTGTCCTTATGATCAATGAGTTCGTAGTATTCTTCTTGAGCCGGTCTGGTAGCCTCCCGATCATAGAAGGGGTCAATGTCTAGAAAGAAATCCCTATTAGGAAAGACACTTGAGATTTTGTTCATTGAATTTTCCAGCAACTTAGAAGTTGCCCAAGGTTTCAAACAAAATATCGGCGTTAATACGTCCTTTGAACTATCGGGGAGCTCAGATACTGCGCGTAGTTCAGAGGGTCTCAAGAAAACTGTCGGAACATATGAAGAGTTCCAAATATCTACAGACAACTTATCCCAATCCTAATCTAATACTCATAGCCGCCTCAGATACATTGAAATCCTGAGCAATTTCGACTGCAATCCTAGGTGTAGCACGGCCTCCACGCACACGCAAAGCTTGAATTACGCTATCCTTCGGCATTAGAAGTTCGGCCGCCAACCTATTGGCTTCGGCCTCACGCTTGTCGGACAAAGTCGACCGATACAAAATAGAGTCCTCTATCCCGTCACCGATATAGTCCCGATGCAATAGAAAATGCGCTATCTCGTGGGCAATGGTAAACCTTTGCCTTGTGGGTGCCTCGTGCCGATTTACACGAATTCTGTAGCCTGACTGACTACTGTCCGATCTTTGAATTTGTCCAGAAATCCGAGGCCGCAGAGTAGCACTCTTCACTTCGACACCAAGTGCACGCGCCATTGTTGCGATTCTAACGGGAACCTCTTCTAAAAAAGGTGCGATAGTTGCCTTTTCTTCCTCGCTAATTCTTTCCCATTCCGCACTCAAAGGTTAGTCCTCTCTATAGGAGTCATCACCGTTATCGGCGACTACAGGCTCTACTGAACGATAGATAATCTCTTTAGCCTCTTCCTGGACAAGGTCATAGAGTTCACCTCCTTCTCGCAGAGAGTTTTGAACAATTCCTCTAAGTTCACCTTCTTCGTCCAAAGACTGATGAAAAAGCTGAGTAGCCAAAGACGAAACCTTATCACCGATAGAGTTCCAACCAATAAATGCGAGCAATGCGACCACAAAACCAAGCGCAGCTAGGATTATCGAAACCGCAGTAAGCATGATTGCGACCAAATCCGCGTACGAAATCCGGTGAACCGCTTCTGGTGCGATCGAAAAGGGTACAATAGAATAAATGCTAAATACTATAGCGAATGACAACGCTCCACCTACACCCAAAGCAACAACCGCTCCAATCCATTTCAGCATAGCAATCAGTTTATTCCCAAATCAAATTGTTCCGCATTTGTTCTTACTTTAACAAGCCAGCCAAACAACCACAAGATGAAACAATCATCAAATTACCGCACGCCCCCTTAACCCTGTCCATCCGGGGTGGGGGCACCTCCGCAATACCGACGTAATACCGACGTGGCACCGACGCGTCCTTGCGGGCCCTCTTCAGGCGTTAACGAAGACTGTTGAAAAACCCGTCCAGGCGGCGGCATTCGGTGTCGAGCCCGTAGGGCGCGTTCACGATGAACATGCCCGAACCCACCATCCGGTGGCCTTCGCGGGCCGGCGGGAACCGGACCTCGTGGCAGAGCGCTTTCGGAAAGCCCTTTGCCTTCAACGCCTTGACCATGCCCTCGTGGCTGCCGTCCGTCAGCACCGGATACCACAGCGCGATCACGCCCACGTTCCATTTGCGGTGAATCTTGGCGATGAAATCCGGCAGGGTTTTATAATCCTTTTTGATTTCATAGCTCGGATCAATCAGCATCAGCCCCCGGCGCGGCTCCGGCGGGCAGACCGCCTGCGCCATCGCAAAGCCATCCTGCTTGTAGACCTTTGAAATCACGCCATTTTTCACACCAAACATCGATTCGTTCAGCGCCGCGTTTTCCTGCGGGTGCAGCTCTGCAAGGTGCATCCGGTCCCCCGCCCGCAGACAGGCCGCCGCTAAGAGCGGAGACCCTCCGTAAGCCGTTGCCCCGTAACGGTTTTTCACCTCGTCCAGCGCACGCCGGAACGGGTGGTCGGCGTCAAACCACGCTTCGGCCACCCCGATCCCCGCCGCCGCCTCGCCGGTCTTCACCGCCTCCGGCGCATCAAGGTGGTACAATCCCCGCCCCGAATGGGTTTCCAAGTAGCTGAAAGGTTTGGATTTTTTGCCCATATATGCCAGCATCACGCAGAGCAGCGCATGTTTCTGAACATCCGCCAGATTGCCCGCATGATAGATATGCTGATAGCTGAGCATCGCCCCATCCCCCGTTCCAATCCGCCGCTCGTAGCGCAGATTTTCCGCCCAAGAAACCCTCCCCCAGCCCCCCCATTCGAAAACCCTGCAAAAACACGGCGGATTCACGCTGATTTCGCCTCGCACACCCTTCCCGTCGCCAAGGTGCCTCACTATAAGAGAGTCGGTTCGTGCTGACGGGAGTCGCGGGCCTATTTGGGATATTTTCGGGAACGGAACACAACATATGCTGGGAAATCTGGGCGGCCTGTTTACCTCTGACATGGCAATCGACCTCGGTACTGCGAACACGCTGGTCTATGTCAAAGGCAAGGGGGTCATCCTGTCCGAGCCTTCGGTTGTCGCCTATCACGTCAAGGACGGCATCAAGAAAGTGCTGGCCGTGGGTGAAGACGCCAAGCTGATGCTGGGCCGGACGCCGGGTTCGATCGAAGCCATCCGCCCCATGCGGGACGGTGTCATCGCCGACTTCGACGTTGCCGAAGAGATGATCAAGCACTTCATCCGCAAGGTCCACAAGCGCTCGACCTTCTCCAAGCCCAAGATCATCGTCTGCGTTCCCCACGGCGCCACCCCCGTTGAAAAACGTGCGATCCGTCAATCGGTTCTCTCGGCAGGCGCCCGTCGCGCCGGCCTGATCGCAGAACCCATCGCCGCCGCGATCGGCGCCGGCATGCCGATCACCGATCCGACCGGCAACATGGTTGTCGACATCGGCGGCGGCACCACCGAAGTCGCCGTTCTGTCGCTGGGCGATATCGTCTATGCGCGCTCGGTTCGTGTCGGGGGCGACCGCATGGACGAGGCGATCATCAACTACCTGCGCCGCAACCAGAACCTTCTGGTCGGCGAAGCCACCGCCGAACGTATCAAAACCCAGATCGGCACCGCCCGCATGCCCGACGACGGCCGCGGCGCGTCGATGCAGATCAGGGGCCGCGACCTTCTGAACGGCGTGCCCAAGGAAACCGAGATCAGCCAGGCACAGGTGGCCGAGGCCCTGTCGGAACCGGTCCAGCAGATCTGCGAAGCGGTGATGACCGCGCTGGAAGCCACCCCGCCGGACCTTGCGGCCGACATCGTCGACCGTGGTGTTATGCTGACAGGGGGTGGCGCCCTTCTTGGCGATCTCGATCTCGCCCTGCGCGAACAGACCGGCCTTGCGGTCTCGATTGCAGACGAGTCTCTGAACTGCGTGGCGATGGGCACCGGCAAGGCGCTCGAATATGAAAAGCAGCTGCGTCACGCCATAGACTACGACAGCTAAGCCGCCTCTAGGCGCAGCGACCTGAACAGGGGGAAGCGTGGCCCGGGACCGGACATCAGGCGAAGACTATATTGCCCCGATCAGGCGTCTGCTTCTGGGCATTCTTGTCCTGTGCCTTGTGGGAATCTTCCTGCTCTGGCGCATCGATTCACCGCGCGTCGAACGCTTCCGCGCACAGATCGTCGATGCGGTCCTGCCTTCGTTTGACTGGACCATGACGCCCGTCACCGCCACCGTCGACCTGTTTCGCGATTTCCAGAGCTACCAGCGCATCGTGGAACAGAACCGCGAGCTGCGCCGCGAGCTTCAACAGATGAAGGCCTGGAAAGAGGCCGCCCTTCAGCTGGAACAGGAAAACGCCCGCCTGCTCGATCTCAACAACGTCCGCCTTGACCCGCGCCTGACCTATATCACCGGCGTTGTCCTGGCCGACAGCGGCTCACCGTTCCGGCAATCCGTGCTGCTGAACATCGGGGCGCGTGATGGCGTCGTGGATGGCTGGGCGGCGATGGATGGCATCGGGCTTGTGGGGCGCATCTCCGGCACCGGCAGAAACTCGAGCCGCGTGATCCTGCTGACCGACAGTTCCTCGCGCATTCCGGTTGTCGTGCAACCCTCCGGCCAGCGCGGCCTAGTCGAGGGCGACAACACCCCGGCCCCCTATCTGGATTTCCTTGAAAACACCGATCAGGTCCGCCCGGGTGACCGTGTCGTAACCTCTGGCGACGGCGGCGTGTTCCCTGCGGGCCTGCTGGTCGGTCAGGTCGCCTCTGATCCCGGCGGCCGCCTGCGCGTGCGCCTCTCGGCCGATTACGAGCGTCTCGAATTCCTGCGCGTCCTGCGCCACCACGGGCGCGAGACCATCACCGAACCCGGCGAAGTCGTCGGCCCGGTCTTCCTACCAACCCCGGCACCGGAGGCAAGCGATGGCTGATCACATCGCAAGCGGACGGCGCTGGCGGATGCGCATTGCCTACCTCCTGATCGCGCTTGGCGTGGTCTATCTTCAACTGCTGCCCTTTCAGACCATGCCGCGCGGCTGGGCCGGCCCCGACCTTCTGGTGGTGCTGACCGTGGCTTGGGCCACGCGTCGTCCGGAATACGTTCCCGTCCTTGCGGTGGGTGTGGTCTTCCTGCTGGCCGATCTGATCTTGCTGCGCGCGCCGGGCCTTCTTGCCGCCATCATGGTCATCGCCCGCCAGACCCTGCGCCGCCAGTCGCTGATCCTGCGCGACGCCCCTTTCCCCACCGAATGGGCCACCGCCGCCGCAACCCTTGTCGCCATCATGCTCGCCGAACGCCTCGCGCTGACCATCTTCCTTGTCGACCGCGCCCCGCTTGGCCTGAGCGTCATGCAGCTGTTCATGAACATCCTGTTCTACCCGCTTGTGGTCATGGCCTCGCACCTGATCCTCGGCCTGCGCAAATCGGCACCGGGGGATGACGACACGCTGGCAGGTGCAACATGAGACGCCCCGGTCAGGATAACGCGGAATCCCACCGCCGCCTGTCGCGCCGCGCCCTGCTTCTGGGCGGCGCACAGATCGCCTTCATGTCGATGCTGGGCCTGCGCATGCGCTACCTCCAGGTCGATCAGGCCGACCAGTTCCGCCTGCTGGCCGAGGAAAACCGCATCAATATCCGCCTGCTCCCCCCCGCGCGCGGCGAAATCTTTGATCGCAACGGCGTGCCGATCGCCGTTAACGAACCGTCCTATCGCATAACCATGGTGCGCGAGGATGCAGGCGACGTCGAACAGGTGATCTCGCAACTCTCGTCGCTGGTGGATCTCGACGAAGTCACCCTCAACCGCGCCCGCGCCGAGATGAAACGCTCGGCCCCGTTCCTGCCGGTCACCCTGGCCGACCACATCTCGTGGGAGGAAATGAGCCGCATCGCCGTCAACGCGCCCTCTCTGCCGGGCATCACCCCCGAGGTCGGCCTGTCGCGGCAATACCCGATCCGGGGCGATTTCGCCCATGTGGTCGGCTACGTCGGCCCCGTCTCCGACTATGACCTGTCCAAGATCGAAGACCCTGACCAGCTCTTGCGCATTCCGCGCTTCCAGATCGGCAAGGTCGGCGTGGAATCCAAACTCGAAGACAACCTGCGCGGCAAGGCCGGTGCCAAACGGGTCGAGGTCAACTCGGTCGGCCGTGTCATGCGCGAACTCGACCGCCGCGAAGGCCAGCAGGGCGCAGATCTGCAACTGACCCTTGATCAGGCGCTGCAATCCTACATCCAGGCCCGCCTTGGCGAGGAAAGCGCCGCCGCCGTGGTGATCGACTGCCAGAACGGCGATATCCTGTCGCTCAACTCCTCGCCAAGCTTTGATCCGAACCTTTTTGTCACCGGCATCTCGGTGGCCGACTACCGTGACCTGACCGAAAACAACTACCGGCCCCTTGCCGCGAAATCGGTTCAGGGCACCTACCCGCCCGGATCAACCTTCAAGATGGTCACGGCGCTTGCCGCGTTGGAAGAGGGCATCATCACCCCCGAAGACACGGTCTGGTGCCCCGGCCATCTCGAAGTGTCGAACAGACGCTTCCACTGCTGGAAACGCGCCGGTCACGGCCACGTCGACCTTGAAGAGGCGCTGCGCGAAAGCTGTGACGTCTATTTCTACGATGTCGCCCTCAAGCTCGGCATCGACAAACTCTCTGCCGTGGCCGATCGCCTTGGTCTTGGTCACAAGTTCGACCTGCCCCTCTCCGGCATCGCGCGCGGCCTTAACCCGACCCGCGAATGGAAAGAACGCGTGCGCGGACAGGCCTGGGTCGTCGGCGATACCGTCAACGCCTCCATCGGACAGGGAAACGTGCTGGCCTCGCCGCTGCAACTGGCCGTCATGACCGCGCGCCTTGCCTCGGGCAAGGACATCACGCCGCGCCTCGTGAAATCCGTGGACGGCATCGAAACGCCCCATCCCGAAGCACAGTCGCTTGGCTTCAACGCAAACAACCTGCAGAAAATCCGCAGGGCCATGTTCACCGTCTCCAACCACCGGCGCGGCACGGCCTATGGCAGCCGCATCATCGAAGACGCCTACCGCATGGCCGGCAAGACCGGCACCAGCCAGGTTCGCAACATCACCGCCGCCGAACGCGCCCGCGGCGTCACCAAGAACGAAGACCTGCCCTGGGAACGCCGCGACCACGCCCTGTTCGTGAACTTCGCGCCCTATGACAATCCGCGCATCGCGGTTGCGGTGGTCGTGGAACATGGCGGCGGCGGCTCAACAGCGGCCGCGCCCATCGCCCGTGACATCACCCTTCAGGCCCTGCATGGCGGCATGCCTCCGCTGGATGCATACCCCACCAAGGACCGCAAAAGGATCGAGGAACAGCAAAAGCGCCTGCGCGCCGTGATCCCCGATCGCGACGGCAACCGTGGGGGCGACCGCGCATGAGCTATCTCGAGTATACGGTCAAGACCGTCCCCACCGGCATCCGCAAGCTGCTCTACCTGAACTGGCCGCTCATTCTCCTTCTGGCCGCTGTCTCCGGTGTCGGCTTCATGATGCTCTTCTCCGTGGCGGGCGGATCGTTCTCGCCCTGGGCCGAACCCCAGATGAAACGCTTCGGCATGGCACTCGTGCTGATGCTCATCGTGGCGATGACCCCGATCTGGTTCTGGCGCAGCATTTCGGGCTTTGCCTATGTCGGCACCATCGTGCTTTTGATCCTTGTCGAAGTCATGGGCAGCGTCGGCATGGGCGCGCAACGCTGGATCGACCTTGGCTTCATGCGCCTGCAACCCTCCGAGCTGATGAAAATCACCCTCGTGATGGCACTGGCCGCCTATTACGACTGGCTCGCCCCCGAACGAACCTCGCGCCCCCTGTGGATCGCCCTGCCGGTGATCGCCATCCTTTTGCCCACCGCCCTTGTCCTGCGCCAACCGGACCTTGGCACCTCGATCCTGCTTGTGACCGGCGGCGGCATCGTGATGTTCATGGCAGGCGTACACTGGGGCTATTTTGCTGCGGTCATCGGGATGATCGGCGGCCTCGTCACCGCCGTGTTCCAGTCGCGCGGCACCACATGGCAGCTTCTCAAGGACTACCAGTATCGCCGGATCGACACCTTCCTTGATCCCTCCTCCGATCCCCTCGGGGCCGGCTATCACATCACACAGTCCAAGATCGCACTTGGCTCTGGCGGCTGGACAGGGCGAGGCTTCATGCAGGGCACGCAATCGCGCCTGAACTTCCTGCCCGAGAAACACACCGACTTTATCTTCACCACCCTGGCCGAGGAATTCGGCTTTCTCGGCGGCATATCCCTCTTGGGCCTCTACGGCCTTATCATCCTGTTCTGCATTGCCGCAGCCCTTGTGAACCGTGATCGCTTTTCTTCGCTGCTGATCCTTGGCATCACCACCACCTTCTTCCTGTTCTTTGCCGTCAACATGTCGATGGTCATGGGCATGGCCCCGGTGGTCGGCGTCCCCCTCCCGCTGGTCAGCTACGGCGGCTCGGCGATGCTGGTCCTGATGGTCGCCTTCGGCCTTGTCCAAAGCGCCCACGTCCACCGCCCGCGCTAAGCCTCTTGCCTAATGGGCGCGACTGTGGCCTGACTGTCGCGCGGAGCGTTCCACTCCGCCCACGACCATCAGCTTTCGGAGTGCCCGCCCATGATCAACGTCCTTTTCGCCGCCCGTTCCGAACGCTGGGACACCTACGAGGCCCCCTTGCGCGCGGCCTTTGCCAAGGCCAGGCTGGACGTTGACCTGCGCACCGAATTCGCCCCCGAAGAGGTGGATTACATCGTCTA
Organism: Pelagimonas sp. KU-00592-HH; assembly: GCF_040369695.1. Classification (NCBI taxonomy): domain Bacteria; kingdom Pseudomonadati; phylum Pseudomonadota; class Alphaproteobacteria; order Rhodobacterales; family Roseobacteraceae; genus Pelagimonas; species Pelagimonas sp. KU-00592-HH. The sequence continues at coordinate 418,276 of NZ_BAABWM010000002.1, forward strand.
TGCCCCCAACAGCGAGGTTCAGGATTTTACCCCCTACACCCGCTGCAAGGCAGTGCTCAATCTCTGGGCTGGCGTCGAGGCCATCACCGGCAACGAAACCCTGACCCAACCCCTGGCCCGCATGGTCGATCCCGGCCTGACAAACGGCATGGTTGAATGGGTCACCGGCCACACCCTGCGCCACCATCTCGGCATGGATCGCCACATCACCGGCCAGACCGGCGAATGGGTCGTCACCACGCCCCCCCTTGCCCGCGAACGGCGCGTGACCATCCTTGGCATCGGCGCGCTTGGCGCCTCCTGCGCGCATGCCTTGACCGGTCTTGGCTTTCCCGTCACCGGCTGGAGCCGCTCGCCCAAGGATGTCTCCGGCATCACCTGTCTGCATGGCGACGACGGCCTGAAACAGGCCCTCGAGACGGCGGATATCCTGATCCTCCTTCTGCCCGACACCCCCGCCACGCAGAACGTGATCAACGCCGAGGCACTCTCGCGAATGCCCAAGGGGGCCTTCATCATCAACCCCGGTCGCGGCCCGCTGATCGACGATGACGCCCTGATCGCGGCCCTCGACAGCGGCCAGATCGCGCATGCCACGCTGGATGTCTTCCGCGTCGAACCGCTGCCTGCGGATCATCCGTTCTGGGCACATCCCAAGGTCACGGTCACCCCGCACATCGCCGCCGAAACCCGCCCCGAAACCGCAAGCGAAGTCATCGCCGAAAACATCCAGCGCGGCGAAGCAGGCCAGCCTTTCCTCAATCTCGTGGATCGCGCACGCGGCTACTAGGGCATTCCCTACAAAGGGCAGCGCCTACCGAGCGACAGGAAGGCTCAGCCCGGCGGTGCCGCCGGGCAAAGTCGTTTGTCCTGAAAGCCAGCATTTCTGCCAACTCAGAACCCCACTCTCACCTCAGTTTCGGAGGGTTGTTCGGATCGCTGCCCGGTTTGACGGGCACGTATTCGGCAGGCTGTTCCGGTTCCGGCAGATCAAAGCGCAAACCCACCCGCGCCATCTGGGCCGCAACCGCGTCTGACGCCGCCACAAAGGCCACGTCCAACGCACCCGCTTCGATCCCCGAAAAGGTCAGCGCCTCGGACACGGCCTTGGCCAGCGCCCCCTGCGCGTCGGGAATGGCGTCGACGATGCCAAGCATGTGGCTCTTGCTGCCGTTGTCGTAGGACACGCCCACAAGATAGGCCATCTTGGCCAGCCCCACGGCGGTCGACAGCTTCTGATCCAGCGCCGTGACCAATGTCTCGGGCAATCCCCCCGGCGCGGTGAACTCTTCCGGCTTGGCCTCAACCTCGTCCGGCTCATGGGTCAGGGTCTCGGCCAACCACGCCAGCGCCTCTGGCGGGATCAGGATCGACGACGGCGCCACCTCGAGGTTCACGCCCAATCCAATCCCCTGACCAGCCAGCATCGCGGCAATCACCCGCCCCGACAGCGCGGCATAGGGCGCGGGCTTGCCCACGAACTCCGACAGCCGCTCCTCGGTATCGAACACCAGGACAAACGCACTGTCCGCCAGCTCGAAAAGCTCTGGCGAAATGTTCTCGCCCTCGGCTTCCTTGGTCAAAAGCAGGAACAGTTCCGCATCCGCCAACCGCTCGTAGAACCGCAACCGCGCCGCATCATCCGCAGGCGCGGCCTCCATTGCCGCATGGGCCAGGTCGAGAGGGGTCTCAGTCATCGCAGAACATCCTTGATCGTCTGTCGCAGGTCCGGCAGCAACTCGGCCTCGAACCAGGGATTTTTTCTAAGCCATGCCGTATTGCGCCACGACGGATGAGGCAAGGGGTAGCGCGCGGGCGCATGGTCGCGCCAGCCCTGCACGGCCTCGGTTACATTCTTGGTGCCAAGGTGCCATTTCTGCGAATAGCCCCCCACAAGAAGGGTCACTTCGACATCCTTCAAGATCGCCATGGCCTTCTCCCGCCAGGTTCGGGCGCAGACCGGCGGCGGCGGCAGATCACTGCCCTTGTCGTTGTAGCCCGGAAAACAGAAGGCCATCGGCAGAATCGCAATCCGGTCACGATCATAGAACGTGGCCTCATCCACCCCCATCCAATCACGCAACCTGTCTCCCGAAGGATCGGTAAAGGGGCGTCCGCTTTCGTGCACCCGCGCGCCGGGCGCCTGCCCGACAATCAAAAGCCGCGCGCCGGGCCGGAACCAGGCCACGGGACGCGGCGCATGTGCCGTCGCGGTCGCCGCGAACCTGTCTTCACACAAGCGGCAGCTGCGTATCTCGTCCATCAACCCCATGACCCCACCCTGCCTGCTCATCAGCCAAAAGGGAAACCGGATATTATTTCGACAATTCTCGAAATAAAACTTGCGCCACCCAATTATTTCGATATTTCTAGAAATATGAAACACGAATCGACAGAAGACCTCTCCCTCGCGGTTGCCGCCTCCACCTTTGCCGCGCTTGGTTCCGAGCAACGTCTCTCGGTCCTGCGCACTTTGGTACGGGCGGGCCACGACGGCCTGAGCATCGGTGAACTCGGCCAGCGCACGGGCGTGACCGGTTCCACCCTCACGCACCACATGAAAATTCTCGCCCAGGCGGGTCTTGTCACCCAAGAGAAAAAGGGCCGGTCCATCATCTGCGCCGCCGTCGCCTATGACCAGGTCCAGACCCTGTCCGACTTTCTACTCAAGGAATGCTGCGCCGATTGCGCAGTCTGCACCGAGGAGCACCACTCTCATGGCTGATACCACCCACTCCCCCAGCCCGATCTCTTCGCTCTGGTCCCGCATCGACAAGGCCTGGCTGGCCCTCGTCCTGATCCTGATCGCGGTGGCCGTGCTCGATTTCCCGCAACTGCGCCCCACCATCGGCTTCGGGATCGAAGCCCTCCTGTCGACCGCCCCCTTCATCCTTTTCGCCATATTCGCCATCGGTTACCTCAAGGCCTCCGGGGCCGAAAACCTGCTGGCCAAGGCCTTCGAAGGGCGCGAAACCCGCATGATCCTGATGGGCGCGCTGCTTGGCGGCCTGTCGCCCTTCTGCTCCTGCGAGGTCATTCCGTTTATCGCCGCCCTCCTTGCCGTGGGTGCGCCGCTCTCGGCCGTCATGGCCTTCTGGCTTGCCTCGCCGCTGATGGACCCGGCCATGTTCGCCATCACCTCCGGAACGCTTGGCATCGAATTCGCGCTGGCCAAAACGGTTTCGGCCATCGGCCTTGGCCTTCTGGGCGGCTTTGGCACCATGCTGCTGAAATCCACACCCGTCTTCGCCGATCCGCTGCGTGAGAAACCGCAGGTCGGCGGCTGCTGCGGCGTCAAGCAACCCTTCTCTGGCAAACCCGTCTGGAAATTCTGGGGCGAGGCCGAGCGCGTCTCCACCTTCCGCGAGGCAGTTCTGGAAAACGGCGCGTTCCTTCTCAAGTGGCTGGCCCTGGCCTATGTCATCGAAGCGCTGATGATCCACTATGTGCCTGCGTCGATGATTGCCTCCGTGCTGGGCGGCGACGGCATCCAGCCGATCATCCTCGGCGCGCTTGTCGGAGCCCCGGCCTACCTGAATGGCTATGGCGCGGTCCCGCTGGTTGCCGGCCTGCTTGAACAGGGCATGTCAAATGGCGCCGCCATGAGCTTTGTCATCGCCGGTGGCGTCAGCTGCATCCCCGCCGCCATCGCGGTCTGGGCCCTGGTCAAACCCCGCGTCTTTGCCGCCTACCTGGGCTACGCGATGCTGGGGGCCTTCCTCGCCGGTCTGGCATGGCAGGCCATCGCCTGAACAAGGTCTGTCGCATGCACCCCGCAAGGGTGTCGCATATGCCCCGGCGCAATGGCGTCGGGGCAACACTGTTGAAATCCACGTGACAACGCCAGCCATACCCACAGACCCGCGGTTGCCCAGAAAAGGTATTTCCGATAAGCAATTTTAAAACTCGTGAGCAGGAAGGGTGGAGCTTAGATGTATCGCGTCTGGAATTTTCTGACCAACTATTCACTGTTGCTTATCATCGGCGCCGTCATCGCGCTGGTCTGGGCCAACACAAACTACGACACCTATCACCACTTCGTTGAGTTCGTGATCTGGGACCATGCACCGATTGGTCACTTACACGACGGCCATCGCACCCTGACCCTGCACTACCTCGTGAATGACCTGTTGATGGCCTTCTTCTTCGGCATCGCCGCCAAGGAAGTCTGGGAAGCCGTGATCCTCAAAAACGGCAGCCTGCGCGGCAAGAAGGCGGCAACCCCGCTGTTCGCCACCGCAGGCGGCATGTTCGGCCCGATCGGCGTCTACCTTGGCCTTGCCCTGCTGTTGGGCTCCGACACCTACAATGCCGTGGCCAACGGCTGGGCGATCCCGACCGCGACCGACATCGCCTTTTCCTACCTGATTGGCCGTCTGGTCTTTGGCGCGGGGCACCCCGCCGTGCGCTTCCTGCTGCTTCTGGCCATCGCCGACGACGCCGCAGGCCTGATTATCCTCGCCATCTTCTACCCTTCGGGCGATCTGGCCCCCGAGTGGCTCCTGGTGTCCTTCGCGGCCGCATTGGTTGTCTTCCTGGTGTTCAACTGGCTTCCACGCCGGATGGACCGCGGCAACCAGGCGCGCCCGAACTCGACCTGGGTCCGCAAGAATCTGCACTTCGTGCCCTATCTGATCGCGGCCGCCGTAAGCTGGTACGGCTTCATGCGCTCGGGTCTGCACCCGGCGCTTGGCCTCCTGCCCATCGTCCCCGCGATCCCGCACGCCGACCGCGCCTTCGGCATCTTCGCCGAGGCCGAAACCCATCTGCATGACCTGCTGAACGTCATCGAACATGCCCTCAAGCACCCGGTCGAAATCGTTCTGTTCTTCTTTGGGCTGTGCAACGCGGGCGTCAAATTCTCCTCGATCGGCGATGCCACCTGGCTGGTTCTGGCCGGCCTGATCATCGGCAAACCCGTGGGTATCCTGATCTGCGGCTGGATCGCGGCTGTCCCCCTGCGTCTCGGCATTCCCGAGGGCATGCGCATCATCGACCTCGTGGTCATCGGCTTTGTCGCCGCCATCGGCTTTACCGTGTCGCTGTTCGTGGCCTCGGTCGCCTTCGACGCTGGTCCGGTTCAGGATGCCGCCAAGATGGGCGCGCTGTTCTCCTTCGCCGCGGCTGTCCTGTCGATCATAGCGGGCAAGATCTTCAGGGTTGAGAAGCGCGACTTCTAGGCCCTGCCAAGTTGAAAACCATGAAAACCGGCGCATTGACGCCGGTTTTTTTGTCATCTTTGCCAAATTTCTGCCGCAGATAGTTGCTATTAACCGTTCCAATCCATCATATTGAGGCACGAAGATCGCCATGAAAGAGCGGTCAGGAATTCCCGAAACGTGGGATGGCCAGAGCAGAGCCGGAGCAATCGATGCTCGAATTTGATAACGTGAGCAAGTCCTTCTGGACTGGAACACAGCGCAAGGTCATCCTTGATCGCGTGTCTTTTCGCGTGGAACTCGGCAATTCGCTCGGCATCCTGGCGCCTAACGGCACCGGCAAGACCACGCTGATCAACATGATGGCAGGGCTTGAGAAACCCGACGAAGGCGAAATCCGCCGGGGGTGCCGCATTTCCTTCCCGCTCGGCTTCATGGGCGGCGTGGTGAACAAGCACACGGCCGTGGAAAACTCGCGCTACATCGCCCGCCTCTACGGTCTCGATCCCGATTATGTCGAAGCCTTCTGCCGCTGGCTCTGTGGCCTTGGCGAATACTTCGACCAACCGCTTGGCACCTATTCTTCGGGGATGCGTTCGCGGTTCACCTTCTCGCTCATGCTGGCGCTGGATTTCGACATGTACCTGATCGACGAAGGCATGCCCTCGTCCACCGATGTCGAATTCAACCAGAAAGCCGGACAGGTTCTCAAGGAACGCCTGAGAACCACCACCATCATTATCGTGTCGCACAAGCCGAAAATTCTCGAAAAATTCGCGCGCTCGGCCGCCGTTCTGTTAAACGGTAAACTGTATATGTTTGACACCTTGGAAGAGGCAAAGCAGCTCTATGACTACCAAACCCAAGGCTAAAAAGTTCCGCATCCGCCGCAGCGCCCCGACCCCGGGCGCGGCACCGGCCCCGGCTTCAGCTCAGGCCGCACCCGCCGCGCTGCCCGAAACCCAGCCGCAGCCCACCCCGGCAGAGCGCCCGCGCCCCCGCGCCGTGCCCACACCGGAACCGGCAGCACCAGCGGCGGCACAACCGCCCCAACCGCAGGCCCCCGCGCCGCAGCCAACCCCGCAAGCGGCACCGCAGCCCGCCGCCATGACACCGGATCAGGAAATCGACATCATCAAGCGCGAAGGCCTGACCGGCCGCCAATTGCGCATGGCCCGTCGCATGGCCCAGAAACACGGTCTGGCCGCCACCTCCGACTATGACGCCGTGCGCCTGTTGCGCCGCAACGGGCTTGATCCGTTCCAGCGCACCAACATGCTTGAACTCGTGACGGCCGACGACAACACCGCCGTCTCCACCACCTCGCAGCAGGCACAACTGCCGCAAACCGTACCGATGGGCAAACAGACCCTGCCCTCGACGGAAACCGTCTCGCCCACCGAGCGCCGCGCCGCCGAGATCGGTGAAATCCAGCGCGACATCGCCCGCCGCCGCCGCCGTCGCCTCGCGCTGATGCTGGCCCGCCTGTCGGTCTTCGTCTTCCTGCCCACCTTCATGGCCGCCTGGTATTTCTACACCATCGCGACGCCGATGTACTCGACCAAGTCCGCCTTCCTCGTGCAGCAGGCCGAGGGCGCAACCGGTGTGGGCCTTGGCTCGCTCCTGCCGTCACAGCTGAACGTGAACAGCGATGCCATCGCGGTGCAGGACTACCTCACCTCGAAAGACGCCATGCTGCGCCTTGATCAGGATGTCGGCTTCAAGTCGCACTTCTCCGACCCGTCGATTGATCCGATCCAGCGCCTTGATCCCAATCCGTCGCACGAAGAGGCCCACAAGCTTTACAAGAAGGTTGTGAAAATCGGCTACGACCCGACCGAAGGCTCGATCCGGATGGAGGTGATCGCCGCTGACCCGCAGGTCGCCACCAATTTCTCGCGCGCGCTCATTTCCTATGCGGAACAACGCGCCGACGATCTGTCTCAGCGCAAGCGTGAAGACCACCTGCGCGACGCCCGCGCCAGCCTGGAGCAGGCCAAGCAGGAACGCCGCGATGCGCAACGCGCGCTTGTCCAGTTGCAAAGCGACAGCGACCTGATCGACCCCGAAGGCCTGATCGCGAGCCTGCGTCAGCAAATTTCGAACGTACAGGTCCAACTGCAGGAAAAAGAACTGCAACTCGCCGCCCTTCAGGACAACCCGCGCCCCAACCGTGCCCGCGTTCAAGGCGTGCAGGGCGACATTCGCCGCATGCAGACCCTGCTGGCCTCGCTCGAAGCCAAGATGACGGATGCCACCGCCGGGGATTCCTCGCTGGCCCAGAAAACCGCCCAGATCCAGATGGCACAGGCCGACCTTGCCACCTCCGATCTCCTGATGCAGTCGGCCCTGCAAACGCTCAAGCAAACCGAACTCGAAGCCAACCGCCAGGTCCGCTACCTGACAACCTCGGTCACGCCGGTCGCTTCGCAAGATCCGGCCTATCCGCGCGCGTTTGAGAACACGATCTTGGCCTTCCTGATCTTTTCGGGCATCTACCTGATGATCTCGCTTACCGCGTCCATTCTCAGAGAACAGGTCTCTTCCTGATATGAAACACGTCCAGATTGGCAACCTCTCGGTTGCAAACGACGCCCCGCTCACCGTGATCGCGGGCCCCTGCCAGCTTGAAAGCGCGGACCACGCGCAGATGATCGCGGGGCAGATGAAAGAAGCCTGCGATGCCGCCGGCGCCCAATATGTCTTCAAGGCCTCCTACGACAAGGCCAACCGCACCTCGGTTTCGGGCATCCGCGGCCTTGGCATCGACGAAGGCCTCAAGGTCCTGCAAGGCGTCAAGGAGGCCATCGGCGTGCCCGTCCTGACCGATGTCCACACCGAGGCCCAATGCGCCCCCGCCGCCGAAGTCTGCGACATCCTGCAAATCCCTGCCTTCCTCTGCCGCCAGACCGATCTGCTTCTGGCCGCCGGCAACTCCGGCGCGGTTGTGAACGTCAAGAAAGGCCAGTTTCTCGCCCCCTGGGACATGGACAACGTGGTCTCCAAGGTCGAAAGCACCGGCAACGAGAAAATCATGCTCACCGAGCGCGGCACCTCCTTTGGCTACAACACCCTCGTCACCGACATGCGTGGCCTGCCGCGCATGGCGCAAACGGGCTATCCGGTGATCATGGACGCCACCCACTCGGTCCAGCAACCGGGCGGTCAGGGCGGCTCGTCGGGTGGTCAGCGCGAATTCGCGCCGGTGATGGCCCGCGCCGCGGTCTCGCTCGGAATTGCCGGAGTTTTCATCGAAACCCACCAAGATCCGGACAATGCGCCGTCAGATGGGCCGAACATGATACATTTGCATCATATGCCTGCACTAATTGACACGTTGATGGCCTTCGACCGACTGGCTAAAGCAAACCCAATTCACATCTGACTCAATTGACGAGAAGACATATGCAAAAACCTGCCGCCACGGTGACACCGAACACCTGGGAATTCCTGCGCGACCCGATGATCAAACCCACGGGTTTCCGCGAATACGACGCCCGCTGGCGTTTCCCGGAAGAGATCAACCTGCCCGGCATGACCGCCCTTGGCCTCGGCCTCGGCACCCAGATGCGCCGCCGCGGGATCGAGCCAGTGATCGCCGTCGGCAACGACTACCGCGACTATTCGCTCTCGATCAAACTGGCGGTGATCCAGGGCCTGATGCGCGCCGGCATTCAGGTCAAGGACATCGGCCCGGCCCTGTCGCCGATGGCCTATTTCGCCCAGTTCCACCTCGACGTGCCCGCGGTTGCCATGATCACCGCATCGCACAACCCCAACGGCTGGACCGGCGTGAAGATGGGCTTTGACCGCCCCCTCACCCACGGCCCCGACGAAATGGGCGAACTGCGCGACATCGTCCTCAACGGCGACTGGGAAGAAGCCGCAGGCGGTTCCTATGAATTCGTTGACGGCGTCAAGGAAGCCTACCTCGACGACCTCGTCGGCGACTTCAAGATGTCCCGCCCGCTAAAGGTGGTCTGCGCCACCGGCAACGGCACCGCATCGGCCTTTGCCCCCGAACTCTTCCGCCGCATGGGCGTCGAAGTGGTCGAGAGCCACAATGAACTCGACTACACCTTCCCCAACTACAACCCCAACCCCGAAGCGATGGAAATGCTGCACGACATGTCGGCCTCCGTCAAAGCCTCGGGTGCCGACATGGCGCTTGGTTTCGACGGCGACGGTGACCGCTGCGGCGTTGTCGACGACGAAGGCGAAGAGATCTTCGCCGACAAGGTCGGTGTCATCATGGCCCGCGACCTGTCCAAGCTCTACCCGAATTCGACCTTCGTGGCCGACGTGAAATCCACCGGCCTCTTTGCCTCCGATCCGGAACTGCAAAAGAACGGTGTCACCGCCGACTACTGGAAAACCGGCCACAGCCACATGAAGCGCCGCGTCAAGGAAATCGGCGCGCTGGCTGGCTTCGAAAAGTCCGGCCACTACTTCCTCGCCGAACCGGTGGGCCGTGGCTACGACTGTGGCATGCGCGTTGCGGTGGAAATCTGCAAACTGATGGACCGCAACCCCGAAATGTCCATGTCCGACCTGCGCAAGGCCCTGCCGAAAACCTGGTCGACCCCCACCATGTCGCCCTACTGCGCCGATACCGAGAAATACGACGTTCTCGAACGCCTCGTGCAAAAGCTGGTCGCCAAGGCCGACGCCGGTGACACCTTTGCCGGCCGCGCCATCAAGGAAGTCGTCACCGTGAATGGCGCCCGCGTCATCCTCGACAACGGCTCCTGGGGCCTCGTGCGCGCCTCGTCGAACACCCCGAACCTCGTGGTGGTCTGCGAAAGCTCGGAAAGCGAAGCGGAAATGCGCGCCATCTTTGCCGACATCGACGCGGTCATCCGCACCGAAGAGCTGGTTGGCGACTACGACCAGACGATCTGAGGTCACCCTTTGCTCGGTCTGATACGCGCCCTGTTCAAATCGGGACAACCCGCAGAGAAATCCCGCCCCGGCGGGATTTCCACCTCTGCCGACCTGCCGCGCCCCTTCGGGTTCAAGACCGGCTGGTTCGCCCTGCGCACCACCGACACCGATGCCGCCGCCACGGCCTTCGGCATGACCCAGCCGCAGCTCTGCAACTGGACAAGCGGCCTCGCCGCTGTCTCGGGCCACAGGCCATCGTCCAAGCTGCCACCGATCTTCGTGACCCCGCCGCTGAACGGCTGGACCCTTGCCGTGACCGGTTCAGGCATCAACGCCGACACCCCAGAGGGCTGCAAGGCCGTCGCGCAAACCGTCACCTCCCTGTCCAAAGAATTCGGCGAGGCCCAGTTCTTCGCCTCCCACCGCGTTGTCGAACACTCTGCATGGTTCATTGCCCGTAAGGGCCAATTGAAACGCGCCTTTTCGTTCGTGGGCGACCAAAGCGGCCTGATCTGCAACATCGGCCCCGCCACAAGCCCCTTCGAACACACCCTGCACCTTGATCAATTGGACGGGTTGTCCCTCAACATGGCCAACTCCATCCTTGCCTCTCTCAGCGATGAAGCCGCAGAAAAGAAACTGCCCTACCTGAACGAAACCGCCCCGCACAAGGTCGCCCGGCTCTGGAGCCTCTCGCCCCTCGACCTGCCCCGCAGCGGCGATGACATCGGGGTCGGCATCCTTGGCCGTTTCACGCCCTGATCCCCAGCATTCCCCGTTTTCCCGAAACCAATTTTTCCACGTATTTCCAACATGCCCTTTCTGCCCTATGCGCTGCCCGTCGCTGTTCTGCTTGTCGTCTGCCTTGCCCTCTGGTTCCGCAAATCCCGCAGGCAGATCCCGCAAAGCGCACCGATCCTGATTGACGGCTCGAACGTCATGCACTGGAACAACGGCACCCCCGTCATCCGCGTCGTCCGCCGCGTGGTCGATGCGCTGCAACATCACGGGCACATCCCCGGCGTCGTGTTCGATGCAAACGTCGGCTACAAGATCAGCAACCGTTTTCTGGGCGACGAGGCCATGGCCGACCGCCTGAACCTCCCCGTCGAACAGGTGATGGTCTCGCCCAAGGGCGTGCCCGCCGATCAGTTCCTCCTGCAAGCCGCCCGCGACATGGACGCCGCGATCATCACCAACGACCGCTTCCGCGACTGGGCCGCAGCCTTTCCCGATGTCGTCAAACCCGAACGCCTCGTCAAAGGCGGCTTTCGACAGGGGTCTCCCTATCTGAAAGCCTCCTGACACGATCTCTCTCAACTCCAGAGCACCCGTTGGAGAAGTCCACAACGGCGCCCCGGCATTGCCTCAGATGTCGCTGAAGTCACCACTCCGCCCCTTGCCACCGGCAAAGCGGCTGGCGCCCTCGGGCGCATCTTTGCGGCAGGCGTCGATACCATTGGCCCACTCAAGCCTCAGCCCGTCGCGCACCGACATCCCCCGCGACTCGATGATCGTGCGCCGGTCCGCCAATACCGCCGCCTGCGGAAAACGCGCGATCTCATGAGCCATCGCCTCTGCCGCTGCTCGTGCCTCGCCTTCCGGCACCACCTTTTCACACAGCCCGATGCGATAGCACTCCTCGGCAGGCACCTTGCGCCCGGTCATCGCGATTTCCAGCGCCTTGCCCTGTCCTACCAGACGCGGCAGGCGCACGGCCCCGCCATCCATCAGCGGAATGCCCCACCGGCGACAAAAGACCCCAAGATACGCGGTCTCGGCCATCACCCGCACATCGGCCCACATCGCCAGTTCCATCCCGCCGGCCACCGCCGGTCCTTCCACCGCCGCGATCACCGGTTTGCTCAGCTCCATGCGCGACGGCCCCAGCGGCCCGCGCGGCGCAGGCGCAGCCCCCACCGGAAAGGCAAGGTCCTCCACAATCTCCTTTTGGAGTTTCTCCCGATCCGTCAGGGTCGTGGCGTATTTCAGATCCCATCCCGCGCAAAAAGCGCCGCCCTTGCCCCAGAACACCGCGACCTTAGCATCGCTCGCCTCAAAGGCCTCGAAAGCCGCCACGATGGCATCTGCCGCCTCCGGGCTCATTGCGTTGCGTGCCTCGTCAAACCGATCGTGAATGATGGTCCAGACATCACCGTTCTTTTCGATTTCCACCGCCATGACATGTCTCCTCTGTTCGCGGAAACCACCTGTCCCCGCGCTTGTCATTCCGAATAAGATAACACTGTTATCTTGATGGCTTGACTATGAGCGCCCCAAGCAGCGAGTCAAGAACCAACTGCCAGTGGGTTTCCAATGATCGGTCGCGTTTCGAAAAGCTCAGCGCCAGCACACCAATCATCGCGGCAAAGGTGGCATGGGCCCGCTCCAGCGCCTCGTCCTCGCCCATCACACCGCCGCCGATCCGCAGGAAACAGGCCTGGAAAACCGCCATGCTGTCTTTCAGAATCTCGTTCAATTCGCGGTCCCGCTCTGCCCCAAGGCTCTTGCGTCCCTCCCTTTCAAACAGGTAGAGACCAAGCTGATATTCAAACTTATGTGCCTGATAATACTCAATTGCTGCCAAAACAGAGGCTCGTAGGGACGCCTCCGGATCCGCCTCCTTCGCCGCCCCGACAGACACCGCCTTGTGTAACTCGTGCAGGCTCTCTTCCAACAGCGCCGCATAGATGTCCTCCTTGCCCGAGAACATCTTGTAAATCGCCCCGGTGGTATATCCCGCCGCCGCCGCGATCTTGCGCAGCCCGGCATCCAGACCACCCTCCTCGGCAAAGATCACCCGTGCCGCATCAAGCACTTTGCGACGTCGCGTCATAAGATCAGCGGCTTCCTGCGCCATGGGCTTTCCTTTCACATTGGTAACATCGTTACCCACCCAGAATGGCACGGGGCGGCAGGAAAATCCATGCCGCCCCGCCACCAAACAATCACCCATAGATCAGATATCGGCGAAATCCCCGCCGCGCCCCTTGCCACCGGCAAACCGTGCCGCGCCGTGCTGCCCCTCGCTCATGAAGGTTGCATAGGATCGCCATTCGCGCGTCAGGGACTGCGCCAGCGCCTCTCCCGACATCCGCGCCGAAAGGTGATCGGCCCGCATACAGGCCTGCGGAAACCGGCTGAGGCCCTCGGCAAGGTCCACCGCCGCCGCCAGAGCCGCGCCATCCTCGACCACGCGATCCACCAGCCCCAGCCGCTGGGCCTCGTCGGCCTTCACGGGACGTCCGGTCAGGATCAGGTCGTTGGCCCGCCCCTGCCCCATGATCGCGGGCAACCGGATTGTGCCCCCGTCAATCAGCGGCACGCCCCAGCGCCGACAGAACACGCCGAATGTCGAAGACGCGCCCGCCACCCGCATGTCACACCATGCCGCCAGTTCGATGCCCCCGGCCACAGCAAAGCCCTCGACCGCGGCAATCACCGGCTTGGTCAGCATCAGGCGGCTTGGCCCCATCGGCCCCGGCAGGGGCTGCGCGCGGGCATCCCGCCAGCCTGCGGGAATATCCACTTCGCCGATCCAATCCTGCCCCCCATCTTCCGCCGCCGCCTTGAGATCAAAGCCGGCACAGAAAAACCCGCCTTCCCCGGTCAACACGGCGGCATCCACGCTGTCATCCAGATCAAATTCGAGGAAAGCCTTGTACAAGTCCCGCGCCGTTTCGGGGTTCACCGCGTTGCGCGCCTCCGGACGGTTGATCGACACAATCCGCACCCGTCCGCGCGTTTCCACCAATAAGCTCATGAAAAATCCTCCTGCCCCAAGGGCAGCATTCCGCGGGCCACGGCGTCAATCAAAACCCCACGTCGCTTGACCCGCAGCCCCGCGCGGCCTATCGAGCCTGCCATGGACAAACTGGAAGAACAAATCGCCCACCTGACACGCACCGTCGAAGACCTCTCCGAGGTCGTCGCCCGTCAGGACAAGGAACTCGCCCTGCTGACACGCCGCGTTCAGTTGCTGCTCGAACGCGAAGCCGCCCGCGAATCCGACGGTGGCGGTGGCGTCGTCTTTGGTGACGAACGCCCCCCGCACTACTGATCCTCAGAGCAGGAAATCCCCTGCGGTCAGGTCAACCAGCAGACCAAGATCAAGCGAGAAGTCGGCTGTGCCATCGCCGTCGACATCGGCGCGAATGGCCGTACGTCCGCCGCCCTTGAAATAGCGCAACTCGCCCGCCGTACCACTAAAGGCCGTGGTTCCGATAAAGGTGAAATCCTGGTCCCCGGCGGCACCGGTGTTGGCATCGATCGCCGAGATGTAAATCCGGTCATCGCCTTGGATGAAATCGATGATGTGGTCATGCGCGCCCAGCGCACTGTCGCTCACGTTGAAGAACGAAAACGCATCCGCGCCGTCGCCGCCCGACATGGTGTCCTGACCACCAAGACCGCGGATCGTGTCATCGCCGTTGCCACCATGCAGCGTATCCTGACCATCCCCGCCAAACAGGACATCATTGCCAAGCCCGCCTTCCATGCTGTCATTGCGGTTGTGGCCGTAAAGCGTGTCATCTCCGCTGCCACCAATCAGCAGGTCATCGCCCTTGCCGCCTTCCAGCCTGTCCTTTCCGGCAAGCCCGCTGATCGTGTCCTTCCCGGCACCCCCGACCAGCTTGTTGTTGATCGAGTTGCCCCACATCTCGTCGCCCTTCGAGCCACCGATGGCATCCTCGATCATCGACCGTTTCTTGCCGTCATGCAGCAGGGCATTGAACACGCTGCCACGGGCATAGATATTGTCGTCCGGATCGGCTTTGCCCTCCAGCAGCGCCAGCTGGCTTTTCTTCAAAACGCTCCACTTGCCGGGCCGCAGGTCAAGCATCACACCGGTATTGTAATTCGACGCGTCATAGGTGTCGTGACCGCCACCATCCCAGATCGTCTCGAAGATTTTCGCCTTCGTCTTGTCAAACGTATAGGTCGTGTCCCCCGATTTGGTCTTGAAGTTCGCGCCATAAAGATACTGGATCGCCGCGATATCGTGCATCATCAACGTATGCGGATAGCTGCCCTCGGCATTGGTCACATTGGCAATCGACTGCCCCGCCCACGAACGATAGCTCATCACCGAAAACTCGTGACTGTCCTGATTGGCAGGCAACTGCACCCCGTTGCCACGTGTACTGTGCGGGTGCTTCAGGCCAAGCGCATGACCGACCTCGTGGATGAAGACGTAAAAGTCATAAGACCCCACCGCCGCCTCGGCCGTCGGACGGGCAATGTCGATCATCACGTCACCCGAATTCGCGCTATGCCCCGGTAGAAACGCATCCGCCGGCGCATCAATGTCCGAACGCCCGAACCGCAACGTGCCCGGCGTGCCGCCATCCGTCACCTTCTTGAACTTGATGTCGGCAAGGTCGTCCCACATGTCCAGTGCCTTCAGCGTCATCGCCTTCTGCCCCGCCGAGAACGCCTGCAACGTATCCGCGCGGGTCTTAGACGAAGTGAAAGTCTCCGGCCCCGTGCCATACCCCGGCAGGTCCGAATTCGCGTTCATGAAACTCCAGGTGATCGTGTTCTCGGCCCATTTCGTGCCGTTGATCAGGTTGTCAATCTTCACATCGCCCGAGTTGGCAATCTTCTTGTGCTCCGGCCTTACCCCCACCGTCAGGTTGTCCACCGCAAACCCCGCAGGCTCGCTGCCAATCGGCTTGATCACCACCTTCTTGATGACATTCTCGCCGAAATCGAAACTAAAGTTCTGATAGGTGCCATCGTCGTTGGTGTTCACCTTCTTGACGATCTTGAACCCGTTGTGTCCGTGGATCACGACCCGCGTGCTCTTGGCCGCATCAAAACACCCCGCATCGAAACTCACCGACGAGGCAAGGTGCGAAAAGGTGAAGACCACCGGCCCGCTATAGCTCGAATTGGCCGCGATACAGGGCGTCGTCGGGTTGCAGCTGTCCGGCACAAGCTGCCCCGTGGTGTTCACCGTAAAGTCCCCCACATGCAGCAGGTTGGCGAAGGTATAGGTTGGGTTGGTCGTGTAAAGGGAATACTCGTCAAACGTTATGGTACCGGTCGAAACTGGGCTGGCCATGCGATGTCCTCCCGCAAAGCCCGCGCATCTCGTCCTACCGAAATCTCCGCGGGATGCGCGGACGGTTGGTCATGAAAATTCTGTTTGAGGCCTCGGATGGTAGCACAAAAGCGGCGGCACGTCACATGTGCCGCCAACGGCCCTCAGAATTCCTCGACCATCATCACCCCATCGAGCGACTTCAGCGCGCCCTTGATCTGCGGGTTCACCGGAAATTCGCGGCCCGTGTCCATCTCGACCTCGCCGGGCAGGTCCGGGCTCATCAGGCAGAAGATGACCGGCCCCTTGCCGCCCGCCTTCACCGTCTCGGCCGCCTGTTGCAGCACATTCGCCACCGGCGCCACCGCCCCTGCGTCCTCAAGGTAAATCTTCAATCCGGCGCTGCCCGCATCCGCGACGATGGTTTCCACCGGTGCCACCGACTGTGCCAGCAGCTTGAGCTGGTCGCTTTCCATCTCGGCCTTCACGGTCACCACAACCTTGGCCCCGGTCTCGAGGTATTCCCGACACTTCTCGAGCGTGTCCGAGAAGATCGTCACCTCATAGGCCCCTGTTGGATCGGATAGCTGGGCAAAGGCAAAACGGTTGCCCCGCGCCGATTTCCGCTCCTGCCGTCCAGACACCCGACCGGCCAGCTTTTCGATACAGGCCCCGCCACGGGCCTTTTCCGTCAACTCGTCCAGCGTCAGAACCTTCTTGCGCTTCAGGGCGGGCATGAAATCCTCAAGCGGGTGGCCTGACAGGAAGAAACCAATCGCCTTGGCTTCCTCGTCCAGCCGCTCCGCAGGAAGCCAATCCGTCACCGGCGCCATGCGCGGCTCGGGCAGGTCTTCGCCGGCCTCGCCAAACAGCGACACCTGGCTTGAATGCTTCTGTTCCTGAATGGCCGCCGAATACTGCACCAGCGCATCAAGGCTCTCCATGACGCGGCGGCGGTTGCCATCCAGCTGGTCAAACGCCCCCGACCGCGCCAGCATCTCCAAAGGCCGCTTGCCAACCCGCTTAAGGTCTACGCGGCGGGCAAAATCGAACAGCGTCGCAAAGGGCTTGTCCTTGCCCTCCACCTTGCGCCCCTCGGTCACAAGCTTCATCGCCTCGACACCAACGTTCTTGAGCGCGCCCAGCGCATAAACCAGCGCCCCGTCAACCACTTTGAACGTCGCGTCAGACCGGTTCACGCAGGGCGGCACATAAGGCAGCTTCAGCGCCTTCTTCACCTCTTCGAAATAAATCGCCAGCTTGTCGGTCAGGTGAATATCGCAGTTCATCACCCCGGCCATGAACTCGACCGGATGGTTCGCCTTGAGCCACGCCGTCTGGTAACTCACCACCGCATAGGCAGCCGCGTGCGATTTGTTGAAGCCGTAGTTCGCGAACTTCTCAAGAAGGTCAAAGACCTCCGACGCCTTCTTGGCCGGAACCCCGTTCTCGCCCGCGCCCTTCTCGAACTTCGGGCGTTCGGCGTCCATCGCCTCCTTGATCTTCTTACCCATCGCCCGGCGCAACAGGTCAGCGCCGCCAAGGCTGTAACCCGCCATCACCTGGGCAATCTGCATCACCTGCTCCTGGTAAACGATGATGCCCTGTGTCTCTTCAAGGATATGGTCGATCAGCGGGTGGACCGACTCGATCTCCTGCAACCCGTTCTTCACCCGGCAATAGGTCGGGATGTTCTCCATCGGGCCGGGACGATACAGCGCCACAAGCGCAACGATGTCCTCGATACAGGTCGGCTTCATCTGCTTCAGCGCATCCATCATGCCGGTGGATTCCACCTGGAACACCGCCACCGTCTTGGCCGCCGAATAAAGCTTGTACGTGGGCTCGTCATCCAGCGGAATGGCGTTGATCTCGTTCTCCGCCCCCTCCGCCGGCTCGTAAAGCTGGGTGCCATCCGCCGCGATATGCAGGTCACGGCCCGATGCGTGGATCTGCTCGATCGCATTCTGGATCACCGTCAGCGTCTTCAGGCCAAGAAAGTCGAACTTCACAAGGCCTGCCTGCTCGACCCACTTCATGTTGAACTGGGTGGCCGGCATGTCCGAACGCGGATCCTGATAAAGCGGCACCAGCGCATCCAGCGGCCGGTCTCCAATCACCACCCCCGCCGCGTGGGTCGAGGCGTTCCTCAAAAGCCCCTCGACCTGCTGGCCATAGGTCAGCAGACGATCCACCACTTCTTCGGCGCGTGCTTCTTCGCGCAGACGCGGCTCTTCCTTGAGCGAATCCGCAATCGACATCGGCTTCACCCCTTCCACGGGGATCAGCTTGGACAAGCGATCCACCTGACCGTAAGGCATCTGTAGAACCCGCCCGATATCGCGCACCGCCGCCTTGGACAAAAGCGCACCAAAGGTGATGATCTGGCCCACCTTGTCGCGGCCATATTTCTCCTGCACGTATTTGATCACCTCTTCCCGGCGATCCATGCAAAAGTCGATGTCGAAGTCCGGCATCGAAACCCGTTCCGGGTTAAGGAAACGTTCAAACAGCAGCGAATACCGCAGCGGATCAAGGTCGGTAATCGTCAGCGCATAGGCCACCAGCGATCCCGCACCAGACCCCCGCCCCGGCCCCACCGGAATGCCCTGATCCTTGCCCCACTGGATAAAGTCCGCAACGATCAGAAAGTAGCCGGGGAACCCCATGCTCTCGATGATTCCCAGCTCGAAATCCAGCCGCTCCTGGTATTCCTCGACACTCACCGCGTGCGGGATCACCGCCAGACGTTTCTGCAATCCCTCGTTCGCGATGCGGCGCAGTTCGGCCACCTCGTCATCGGCAAACTTCGGCAGGATCGGGTCCCGTCGATAGGTCGCAAAGGCACAGCGCCGTGCAATTTCCACCGTATTTTCAATCGCCTCGGGAAGATCCGCAAACAGCGTGATCATCTCTTCCTGGCTCTTGAAGTAATGCTGCGCCGTCAGGCGGCGGCGGCCCTCCTGCTGGTCGACATAGGCACCTTCGGAAATACAGATCAGCGCATCATGCGCCTCGAACATGTCGGTCTTCGGGAAATAGACATCATTGGTCGCCACCAGCGGGATGCCCATCTCATAGGCCATCTCGATAAAGCCGCGCTCGGTCAGCCGCTCCACTTCGGGCTGGCCCATCTCGCCGGGGTGGCGCTGCAACTCGACATAAAGGCGGTCGGCAAAGATCTCCCTGTACTGCCGCATCATGGCCTCGGCCTCGGCCCGCTTGCCCTGTTGCAGAACCTGCCCAATCGGCCCTTCCGGTCCCCCCGTCAGACAGATCAGCCCCGCAGACCGCTCGGCCAGTTCTTCCATCGTCACCTGCGGCAACTGCCCGCCCTTGTCCACGTAAAGACAGGACGACAGCTTCATCAGGTTCTCGTAACCTTCCTCGCGCTGCGCCAACAGAACAATCGGCGCCGGTTTCGGCGGCTGCGTCCGCCCCGTCGGATCGTTGTGCGGCATGGCGATATCCACCTGACAGCCCACGATCGGCTGAATCCCCGCCCCCTGCGCGGTGACCGAGAATTCCAGCGCCGCAAAAAGGCTGTTGGTATCCGTGATCGCCACGGCGGGCATGCCCATGTCGGCGCACATGCCGGGCAGTTTCTTGACCCGGACAGCGCCTTCCAGAAGCGAATATTCGGTGTGAACGCGGAGGTGGATGAATCGTGGACTGCTGCTCATGACGCCCAAGCTACCCCAGCGCTCGCGCCGAGGAAATGGCGAACCGACACCGCTGCCAACTCAATTCCATCCACCCTCAGTGGCGCAGGTGATAGGCCGTGATTTCGCCCCGCCAATAGGCCTCATAACCGTCCGGATAGACATAACCAACCTCGGCCTTGGTCGGCATCCGCCGTCCCCCCACCCAGGAATACCGCTCGAACGTCCCGATCCATTCCCGCGTCTGCGGCTCTCCCTTGGGCGCCCGCACCGGGCGGTCCTTTGCCTGCACGCCGATGATGTCCCCGCCGGCGTCAAACTCGAACACCACCCGCGCATCACCCATCGATGCCGCCACATGGCGTTCGCCCACAACCGTCCAGCGGATCGCGCCGTTCTCCAGAATGGCATCCGGCACCCAGACCAGTTCCGCCAGATAGCGCATCGCCTCGCCCTTGCTGATGTCCGCGCCGCTTGCCCGCACCATCGGCAGCGCCCCAAGCAGATAGACCTCGAGAAACCCGCGCCCATTCAGAAACCCGTCGAGCACGCGGATATGCGCCACATCCTTCCAAAGCTCGCGCCCCGCCTTCCACAGGAACCCAGGCTGCCGCACACCGCTCCATTGCCAGCCCCAAAGCGTGACCCAGGGCGCACCACGCCGCAGCCGCATCTTCACCGACTGGCCGAATTCCACGTGACTGACCCGCGCCTCAGGGTCCGCGCCGTTGCGCCTTGCAAAATCGCGCACCACCCGTGGCAGACGCTCTGGCCGTTGCCCCGCAACATCGCCGCCGATCCGCCCGGCAAGGCGATCCGCACGCCGTTCATAGGCCCAGCGCCCAAGCCACAGCACCGCCGCAACCACCACCAAACCAACAAGAATTGCCAACACCAGCCAGCCCATTGAAGCACTTTCAATTTTACCCAAATAATCAGGCATGATTAACCGCTTGAAACTTAACAATATTAAGCTCCACTGGCAACGCCCTCAAATTACGCGTATCTGCTTTTCTGCGCCCTGCAACCCTAAGTTTCCCTTGCAGAATCCGCCCCCCCAAACCTAGTGTGGGTGCGCTAAAAAAACGACAAGGCCGGGGTGCTGCGCGACGCATTCAATTCGGCTCCAACAGGGACATCTCTACATGACAGGACCCTTGCTCAGCATCTCCGGTCTGACCAAAGCCTATCCGGGGGTCGTCGCAAACGACACCGTGTCTTTCGATATTCAGGAAGGCGAAGTCCACGCGCTCCTGGGCGAGAACGGCGCCGGTAAATCGACGCTGGTCAAGATGATCTACGGCCTCGTCAAACCCGACAGCGGCACCATGACATGGCAGGGCCAGCCCTTCGCCCCACCGGAGCCCAAGGCCGCCCGCGCCACCGGCGTTGCGATGGTGTTCCAGCACTTCTCGCTCTTCGATGCGCTGACCGTGGCCGAAAACGTCGCCCTCGGCATGGAGAACCCGCCGCCCAAACGCGATCTGGCCCGCCGCATTCGTCGTGTCTCGGAAACCTATGGCCTGCCCCTCGATCCCAACCGCTCGGTCGGCGATCTGTCGGCAGGCGAACGCCAGCGCGTGGAAATCATCCGTTGCCTGCTTCAGGACCCCAAGCTCCTGATCATGGACGAACCCACCTCGGTTCTGACCCCGCAAGAGGTCGAAATCCTGTTCAAGACCCTGAACAAGCTCAAGGCCGAAGGCACCTCGATCCTATACATCTCGCACAAGCTCGAAGAAATCCGCGCCCTGTGCGACCACGCCACCATCCTGCGTCTCGGCAAGAACGTCGGCGAATGCGTGCCCGCCGAAACCTCGGCCCGCGACATGGCCGAGATGATGGTCGGCGACACCCTGCAAACCCCGACCCGCACCACCGAGAAATCCGGTGACGTGGTTCTCGATGTCTCAGGCCTGTCGCTCGAACCCTCCAACCCGTTTGGCACCACGCTCAAGAACATCCACTTCACCGTGCGCGCCGGCGAAATCCTCGGCATCGGCGGTGTTGCGGGCAACGGTCAGGATGAACTCCTCTCCGCGCTCTCCGGCGAGGCCCTCACCTGGCCCGACAGCATCAAGGTCAAGGGACAGGACATTGCCAACCTCGGCCCCAACGAACGCCGCGCCCGTGGCATCCTTGCCGCGCCCGAGGAACGCCTCGGCCATGCCGCCGCGCCGGACATGAGCCTGACCGAAAACGCCCTGCTGACCGGTGCAATCCGCGAAAACCTCACGTCGAACGGCTTCGTCAACTGGTCCGACACCACCAGCTTTGCGGAAAAGATCATCCAGTCCTTCGACGTGCGCACCCCCGGCCCGCATGTGGCGGCCCGCGCCCTGTCGGGTGGCAACCTGCAAAAGTTCGTCATCGGCCGCGAGGTTCTGCAACGCCCCGAAGTTCTGATCGTGAACCAGCCCACATGGGGCGTCGACGCCGCCGCAGCCGCCGCGATCCGTCAGGCGCTTCTCGACCTTGCCGCCGAAGGCGCGGCCATTGTCGTGATCTCGCAGGATCTCGACGAACTCATGGAAATCTCTGACCGCTTCGGCGCATTGAACGAGGGCCGCATGTCCGACATCCGCCCCGCCGCCGGTCTGACAATCGACGAAATCGGCCTGATGATGGGCGGCGCACACGGCATGGAAGTCGCCAACGTGGGAGAAGACGCATGATCAAGCTCGAAAAACGCCCCATGCCGTCCAAGGCCCTGTCGGTCTCGACACCGGTCATCGCGGTGATCGTCACCATGATCGCGGGCGGGCTGTTGTTTGCCGCCCTCGGCAAGAACCCGTTCGAGGCGATCCGCACGATCTTCTGGGATCCGATCTTCGGCGAATACGCCTTTTATTACCGCCCGCAGCTTCTGGTGAAAGGCGCGCCCCTGATCCTGATCGCGATTGGCCTGTCGCTGGGCTTCAAGGCCGGCATCTGGAACATCGGCGCGGAAGGCCAGTACATCATCGGCGCGATCTGCGGTGCCGGTGCGGGCCTTGCCTTCTATCCCACTGAAAGCGTGCTGATCTTCCCGCTCATGGTCATGGCCGGCGCGCTTGGCGGCTGGCTCTGGGCCATGATCCCCGCCATCCTCAAGGTGAAGTTCGGCACCAACGAAATCCTCGTCTCGCTGATGCTGGTCTACGTGGCCGAGCAACTGCTGGCCTCGATGTCGCTGGGCCTGCTGAAAAACCCGCAGGGCTTTGGCTTCCCCGGCTCACGCAACCTCAATGACTACCCCTCCGCCACCAGCTGGATCGCCCAGGATTACGGCATGCACTGGGGCGTCGTCGTGGCGATGATCGCCGTCATCATGGCCTATGTCCTGCTGAACAAACACATCCTCGGCTTCAACATCCGCCTCTCCGGCGAAGCCCCCCGCGCCGCGCGCTTCTCGGGCGTCAAACCCGCCCGCCTGATCCTGTTCTGCCTCGGCATGTCCGGCGCGCTGGCCGGTCTTGCCGGGCTCTTCGAAGTCGCCGGTCCCTCGGGCCAGATCAGCATCGACTTCAACGTCGGTTACGGCTTTACCGCCATCATCGTTGCCTTCCTCGGCCGCCTGAACCCCTTCGGCATCCTGCTTGCGGGCCTGCTGATGGCACTCACCTATATCGGCGGCGACATCGCGGAATCGCAACTCGGCCTGCCCTCGGCGGCGATCCAGGTCTTCCAGGGCATGCTCCTGTTCTTCCTGCTCGCGCTGGACCTCCTGACCAACTACCGCGTCAAGTTCGCGGCAAAAGGAGCTGCTTAATGAGCACTCTTTACAGCATCTTTCAGGGAGTGCTGGGCGCCGGTGTCCTACTCTTTTTCGGCGCCCTCCTGTTCGATTCTGGCTCCAGCGCGCTCTTTGAAGTCGCCTCTTTGGTAGCGATCGGCGCGGTCATCTATGGGGTATTGTGGCTTGTCCATCGCCTTGTTGTCGGAAATTCAACCGACAGCGCGACCTCGTTCGCCACCAAATCACAGCGCACACTATCCATTAAAATCTGCGCAGCCACCCTACTGTTTGCTACGCTCGTCTTGGGAGTATCTGCCTAATGGACCTCTCCGCTATCAACCCCGTCCTCCTCATCGCCTCACTCATGGTTGCGGCAACACCGCTCCTGCTGGCCGCGATCGGTGAACTTGTCGTCGAGCGCGCGGGCGTTCTGAACCTTGGCGTCGAAGGCATGATGATCGTCGGGGCCATCGCGGGCTTTGCGATCTCGGTCGAAACCGGATCGCCCTTCGTCGGCGTGATCGCCGCCGCCATTGCTGGGGGTCTGCTGTCGCTGCTCTTTGCCTTCCTGACCCAGTTTGCCCTGGCCAACCAGGTCGCCTCGGGCCTTGCCCTCACGCTCTTCGGCCTCGGCCTCTCGGCTCTCATGGGCCAAAGCTATGTCGGCATCCGCCCGCCGGAAATGCCCAAGCTCGACATTCCCGTCCTCACCGACCTGCCGGTTGTCGGCCCGATCCTCTTTGGCCACGATCCGATCCTCTATTTCGGCCTGATCCTCTGCGCCGCGGTCTATGCCTTCCTGAAATACACCCGTGGCGGCCTGATCCTGCGCGCGGTGGGCGAAAACCACGACGCCGCCCATGCGCTTGGCTATGGCGTGATCCGCGTCCGCATCCTCGCCATCCTGTTCGGCGGCGCCTGCGCCGGTGTTGGTGGTGCCTACATCTCGCTGATCCGCGTGCCGCAATGGACCGAAGGCATGACCGCCGGCATCGGCTGGATCGCCCTCGCGCTGGTCGTCTTCGCCAGCTGGAAGCCCTGGCGCGTCCTGCTCGGTGCCTATCTTTTCGGCGGCATCAACGTGCTTCAGCTCAACTTGCAGGCGGCAGGCGTTGCCATCCCTGTCGAATATCTGGCAATGTCGCCCTATCTGATCACCATTCTCGTGCTCGTTATCATGTCGGCCGACAAGAGCGGCGCACCCGCTTCGCTCGGCCGCACGTTCCACGCCTCGCAATGACGGGGCCATAGTTAATAACCAACAGGGGGAGCTACCCGCATGAAACTCACCAAACTCCTAACCAGCGCTGCTGTCGCGCTGGGTCTGGCAACTACCGCAATGGCGATGGACAAAACCAAGGTCGGCTTTGTCTATGTTGGCCCCGTCGGCGATGGCGGCTGGACCTATGAACACGATCAGGGCCGCAAGGCCGTTGTCGAAGCCTTCGGCGACAAGGTTGAAACCGTCTATGTCGAAAACGTACCGGAAGGCCCCGACGCCGAGCGCGTGATGACCCAGATGGCGCTTGACGGTGCCGACCTGATCTTCACCACCTCCTTTGGCTACATGGACCAGACCATCAACGTCGCCAAGAAGTTCCCCAAGGTGAAATTCGAACACGCCACCGGCTACAAGCAGGCACCGAACGTCTCGGTCTACTCGGCCCGCTTCTACGAAGGTCGCGCGGTTCAGGGCCACATCGCGGGCCACATGACCAAGACCAACACCATTGGTTACATCGCCTCCTTCCCGATCCCGGAAGTGATCCGCGGCATCAACTCGGCCTATATCCACGCCAAGAAGGTCAACCCCGACGTCCAGTTCAAGATTGTCTGGGCCTACACCTGGTTCGATCCGGCAAAAGAAGCTGACGCCGCCAAGGCGCTGATCGAACAGGGCGCTGACGTGATCCTGCAACACACCGACTCGACCGCACCGCAGGCCGCCGCACAGGCCGCAGGCAACGTCGTGACCTTTGGTCAGGCATCGGACATGAGCGAATACGCCCCCTTCCCGCGCGTTTCGTCGATCATCGATGACTGGGCACCTTACTACGTTGCCCGCACCCAGGCCGTGATGGATGGCACCTGGGAATCGAAATCGACCTGGGACGGCATCGGCGCTGGCATGGTTGGCATCGGTGAAATCTCCGACGCGGTTCCGGCAGATGTCAAAGCCTCGGCACTGGCTCTGAAAGAATCGCTGGCGGACGGCTCCTACCACACCTTCACCGGCCCGCTGAACAAGCAGGACGGCTCGGTCTGGCTGGCTGACGGCGAAACCGCCTCCGACTATGGCGACAACGGTCTGGCCGGTCTGAGCTTCTACGTCGAAGGCATCGACGCGGAACTGCCGAACTGATCCGGCTAAGGCTCCAAACACACCAAAGGCCCGCTGATCCAGCGGGCCTTTTTTGTTTCATCAGGTCGGCGGTGATCGCCGAGCCACCTGCCACTTACGACTTCTTCATCGGGCAGGTGTTCAGGCCAACGATCTGATACAGCGGGCAATAGCCCATCAGGCCTGTGGCCAGCGGGATGATCCCGATCAGGCCCCACATGGTCTGCGGGCCAACAAAGACCAGCGACAGCAGGACAAGACCAAGAATGATGCGCAGCGCGCGGTCGAGGGTGCCTTCATTACGGGGCATGGGCGAATCTCCTATTTGCCAGATTTGCCCCTTTATGCGCCCACGTGCGCACCCCTGTCGGTGACACTGTCACCCATCATCTTCGGCAATGCGCTCCACGCCCGAAATATCCAGCAGGCTCACCTGCCCGCGCGCCAGCTCGACCAGCCCGCGATGCGCGAACTCCGCCAGCCGCCGCGACACGAAAGCCCGCCCCGAGGCCGTCTCGGCGGCCAACTCGCCATGCGTCGCATGGACAACGTTCCGCCCGTCCCGCAGCCGAAGCAACACCCGCGCCAGCCGCGTGTCAAACCCGGTCAGCGCCACCTCTTCCACCAGCCGCTGGTAATCCCCGAACCGCTGCGCCACCGCCGAGAACACGTCGCGCCGAAACGCCTCATCCTCGCCCATCAGACGCCAGAAGGCCGACTTGGGAATGAACTCGCCCGCGACCGGCTGCTCGACCACCCCTTCGGCGGCGTAACAATGGCCATCCACCAGACAGGAAAAGGTCTGCAAGCAGATCTCGCCGGGCAGAACGCGATACAGAACCACCTCCCGCCCGTTCGCCGCCGTCATCGACACCCGGATCGTCCCCGTCTCCAGCCGCACAAAGCCCGCGCATTCCTGTCCCGGGCTGAACACATGCGCCCCGCGTTCAAAGCTCACCTTCTGCGCCATGGCCAAACCTCTCAGATACCTTGGCGCCAACCTGCCATCCCGCGCCCGGAATGACCAGAACCCGCCCAACCTATCCATTTCGATAGGTTGCACCAAACCTTTGTTGCCGCGATGTTTTCGGCGCGGATCCCACCATTCCCGGAAGGTAGCTCACAGTCCCGATCCAACCGGAAATGCATCCCACAGGACCGCCTATTTGAGAAATTATACACTTTCCTAGTGGCGGGCATGCTTGGCGGCATGCCCGTTTCTCGTTTCCCGCCCTAGATCGAAATCAGCCGATCCCGCACCGCAATCGCCACAGCCTGCTCGCGCGTTGATGCCCTCAGCTTGGCCCGCGCGGTCTGAACGTGGGTCCGCACCGTGATCTCGGCAAGGCCCAGCCTCTCGGCGATCCGCGCATATTGGTGCCCGTTCGCCAGCAATGACAGCACGTCACGCTCACGCGGGGTCAGCCGCCTCTGCTTTGGATAGTAGACCTCGACATCCCCGGACGTGTCAGGCCGCCCGATGAACGCCGCGATCACCGCCGCCATGCGTTTGAAATGCGCGTCTGCCTCCGGCAGCTCAAGCGCACGTGGTGCATGGTTCATCACCATCGACACCGCCAGCCGATCCTGCACCCCGGTGGTCAGGGCCTGCGCCATGAACCCGCGATAGCCAAAGTCGTGCAGATCGTGGTCCAGCGCCACCTCCACCGGGCAAAACCTGTTCTCCGGCATCTTCAACCCGGTCTCGATGCGGATCACCTCGTTCGATTTCACACAGTGATCAAGAATCTCGTCCGCGTCGAAATAGGCCCGCTCCATGTAGCGATCCATCCATTCCGTCGACATGGTGCTGGTCAGCCACTTGATCTCCTGCGTGGTCGTATCGAACTCGCCGATATTGACCGCCATCCCCCCAAGACGCTGCACCGCCTCGTTCGCCAACCGCCACCGCGCATCGAAATCCGCACCATTGGCGAAATCGTCTATAAGGTCGATCAGGGCATTCAATTCGGTCATCGGGGCGTGGAATGATCTGGCTTTTGCGCTAGGATTTCTCTGAATAGATCACGAAACCGCCTTGGTTTCACGCGGTTTCAGAACAGGGTGCCGTTACGGAGGCCACCCCTCATGTTCAAACAAGGAGATGTGACCATGCGCAAACTTCAGGCCCAGGGCGTCCACCATATCACCCTCACCGGTGCAGACAGGCAAACCTCCATCGACTTCTGGGAGGGCGTGCTGGGCATGCCCTTCATCTTCGACCAGCCCAACCTCGACAATCCCGACGAGGGCCACTTGTATTTCGATCCCGGCGATGGCCGCCTGATCACCATCTTCACCAACGAAACCCGCACACCCGATCCCCGCCGCACCCCGACCGAACCCGGATGCGTCCACCACCTCGCCTTCAACCTGTCACGGGCCACCTTCCTTCAGGCCGTCGAACGCCTCGACGAACGCGGCATCTCGCATTCCGGCCCAAAGGATCGCGGCTTCATGGATTCGATCTACTTCAAGGATCCGATGGGGCTCCTGATCGAACTCGCCTGCTACAAGTTCGAACCACCCGTCGGCTGCACCCATGCCGACGTCATGATCCGCGCTCACCGGATGCGCGTCGATGCGGGAGACTACAACATTCAGGAAGTCCACCTTGCCGACGCCATCGAATCCCTAGTCGAGGAACGGCAGGCCACCCTCTCGTCCGACCGCAGCCCCCGCAACCCCTACTGACCACCGGAAAGCCGCCTGATCCCAAGGGCTTCGGCGGCACCCCCGTCACCGGCGCGTCACAATAATCCACTTCCAGTTGTCACAAAGTCATGGCAACGTCGCGCCATGACACGCCTGATCCAAAGCCCCGACGGAACCTCGATTGGCCGCTTCGCCTTCGGCACCATGCAGTTTGGCGGCAATGCCGACGAAAACGCCTCGGCCGGAATGTTCGAAGCCAGCCTCGCCGCCGGCATCACCCATTTCGACACCGCCTACAATTACACCGACGGGCGCTCTGAACAGATCCTCGGCCGTCTTGCCGCGCCGCACCGCGACCGCCTCGTGATCGCCACCAAGGTGGGTTACGACAATACCCGCGCCACCACCCTGCGCAGCCATTTCGACATCTGCCGCCAGCGTCTCGACATGGACAGCGTCGACATCCTCTACCTGCACCGCTTCGACGCCCAGACTGATCTTGGCGAAACCTTCGACACCCTCGCGGACTTCAAGGCCGAAGGGTTGATCCGCCACATCGGTGTCTCGAATTTCGCCGCATGGCAAGTGATGAAAGCCGTCGCCGTGGCCGCCGCCCGCGACCTGACCATCGACATCATCCAACCCATGTACAACCTCGTGAAACGGCAGGCCGAGGTCGAAATCTTCCCGATGGCCCGCGATCAGGGGATCGTCATCGCCCCCTACTCTCCGCTCGGGGGCGGCCTGCTGTCGGGCAAGTACAGTAACGCCGAGGCCACTGGCCGCATCGTCAACGACAGCCACTATGCCACCCGCTACGGCGTCGACTGGATGCACCGCGCCGCCGCCGACCTCAGCGACATCGCCCGCGAGATCGGCATCCATCCTGCCACCCTCGCCGTGGCATGGGCCGCCCGCCACCCCGCAGGCCCCTTCCCCATTCTCTCGGCCCGCAACGCCGACCAACTGGCCCCCTCGCTGGCCGCCATTGATTTTGATATGGACGACGCGCTCTATGCCCGCCTGTCCGCCCTTTCCCCGACGCCGCCCCCGGCGACTGACAGACTGGAAGAAGCATGATTGATTTCCTCGTGATCGGAGGTGGCATTGGCGGCACCTCCGCCGCTGCCCGCCTTGCACCGATGGGCAAGACCGTTCTGCTCGAACGCGAACCCGCCTTAGGCTACCACGCCTCGGGCCGCTCTGCCGCCCTGTTCGAAGCCAATTACGGCCTCGCCTCCACCGTCGCCCTCTCCGAAGCCAGCGCCGATTTCCACCACAACGCCCACGGCGGTTTCCTAAGCCCCCGCGGTCTCATGCTGGTGGGCAAGAAAGGCGAGGAAAGCGAATTCCACGCCGCCTGCGACCACCTCAACATGCAGCAGATCGCGCTCGATCAGGCCTTTGACATGGTGCCGATCCTCGATCCCGAAACCGTCGGCTTTGCAGGTCACCACGGCGAGGCCTTCGACATCGACACCGACCTGCAAATCCAGACCTTCGCCAAAATCACCCGCAGCCACGGTGGCGAGGTTCTGACCAGCCAGACCGTCACCGCCATCGAACGACTCGACACCGGCTGGCGCGTCACCGCCAATGGCACCGATTACGAGGCCAAAACCCTGTTCAACGCCGCCGGCGCATGGGTGGACGAAATCGCCAGGATGGCCGGCATCGCCCCGCTCGGCTTTACCCCCCTGCGCCGCTCCATGGCCCGCATCCCCGCGCCGGGCGGCCACGACATTTCCGGCTGGCCGATGATGCTCGGCATCAAGGAAGACTGGTACGCCAAGCCCGACGCGGGCAAGCTGTTGGTCTCGCCCGCCGAAGAACACCCGCAAGAGCCACATGACGCATGGGCCGATGACATGGTGCTCGCCGAAGGCCTCGCCCGTTACGAAGAACATGTCACCGAGGAGGTCACCCGCCTTGAGTCAAGCTGGGCCGGCCTGCGCACCTTCTCGCCCGACCGCAACCTCGTGCTTGGCCCTGCCGTTGACGACACCGCCTTCTTCTGGGTCTCCGGTCAGGGCGGCTATGGCTTCCAGACCGCCCCCGCCGCCTCGCAACTAATCGCCGACATCGTCGCCGGCCACAAATCTGATCTCGACGACGTGACCCTCGCCGCCCTCAACCCCAAAAGGTTCGCGTGATGCCCAAACGTCTCAACCTCCCCGACAGCGCCTCGGTCGCCACCCCCGGCGAAGACGGTCGCCTCTTTGCCCCCTCCGCCGCCCGCAACGCGGATGCCATCGTGGCGCTTGTTGCCGACAACGCCCCGTCAAGCGGCAAGGCGCTGGAACTGGCCAGCGGCACCGGCCAGCACATCGTGCACCTTGCCAGCGCCATGCCCGGCCTGACATGGCAACCCACCGAAATCGACGCCACCCGCCGCGCCAGCATCAACGCCTATCTCGCCGAAGCCGCCCTGCCGAACGTCGCCGAGGCCCTCGACCTCGATGCCACATCCCCCGGCTGGGGCAGCCAGAACGCGGGCCAGTCGCTGATCCTGCTCGTGAACCTTCTGCACCTCATCAGCACGGCCGAGGCCCGCACCCTCATCTCCGAGGCCGCGCAGGCCCTCACCCCCGGCGGCACGCTGGTGATCTACGGCCCCTTCATGCGTGACGACGAACTCACCAGCGACGGTGACCGGACCTTCCACGCCTCGCTTCAGGCCAAAGACCCCGAGATCGGCTACAAGAGCGATTTCGACGTGGTCGACTGGGGCCGCGACGCATGGCTCGACTTCGCCGATATGGTCGAGATGCCCGCCAACAATCTTGCGATCATCTGGCGCAAACCGGCCTGATCCGAGGCGCTGCCCGGCGCAGCCGCCGGGCAACCCACCCATCGGGTTTCAAGCATCAAAACCCCGCCCTTCCGCGCAAACCAGTTGTTAACCACGCACGCCCCATTAACCCCGCAATTTCACGCAGCCGCACCGTCGCAATACCGACGTAATACCGACGTTGCACCGACGTCCGTTTTTCCGCCCAATCTGATCTTAATCAAAGATTCGCATATGAAATCGTGGTCTCCAGCATTCAAATGAATTCTAGGAGTCGAATATGAGCTGGACTGACAAACTAAGCGGCACCCGTGACCAACTGCGCGGCCTGAACAAGGTGATCCCCGATACCACCCGCGCCTTTGGCGGCCTTGGCAAAGCGGTCAAGGAAGGCGGTGTTCTCGAGTTCAAAACCAAGGAATTCGTCGCCCTCGGCATCGCTGTCGCCATGCGTTGCGAAGCCTGTATCGTGCTGCACTGCGAGGCCCTGATCAAGGCCGGCGCAACCCGCGAAGAAGTGGGCGATGTTCTGGCAATGACCATCCAGATGGGCGGCGGCCCTTCGATGATGTACGCCGCCAAGGCATTGGAATGCTTTGATGAATTGAGCAACGCTTGAACTTCAAGGGCACTTCGGTGCCCTTCTTACTTTTCAGGGAGACACCCGATGAAAATCACACTCGCCGCGCTTTCACTTTCGATCATAGCAACCTCCGCATTTGCCGCCGGCGAAGGCCCCGGCTCCCATTTCGTTGAAAACTGGGACCTGAACGAAGATGGCAAGGTCACCCTCGCAGAAGCCACCGAACGGCGCGAAGACGTCTTCGTGACCTTCGATGCCGATGACAACGGCGTCCTCTCTCCCGAGGAACACGATCTCTTCGACGAAGCCCGCGCCAACGACATGAAAGAAAACGGCATGGGCCACGGCAAAGGCCGCAACAATCCGGCCAATGGCATGTTGCGCAAGTTTACCGACGCAAACAACGACGGCTCGGTCACCCATCAGGAATTCATGGCGGCCGTCCCTGACTGGTTCGCCCGCATGGACAAGAACGGCGACAGTGTTGTCACGGTGGACGACTTCGGCCGCTGATACGATGTCGGGATTTTTCCCCTGAAAATAAGGGACAACGTCTGATTTCTTCCCCGTGATTTCAGCCACAACGGAAGACAATTCGATGTCCCTACTTTCCCTTCTCCAACAGTCCCAGAACGGTCAGGGCCTCGGCGCCCTTGCAGATCAGTTCGGCCTTGATGCCGACAAGGCCAGCGATCTGACCGCCCTGCTTGCCCCTGCCCTCGGCTCGGCGGCCAAGCAACAGGCCGCCTCCGGCAACCTTGAAACCCTTCTGGGGGCGCTCAAGGGCGAAAATCAGGCCACGCTGTTCGACGACGCCACCGCCGCCGCCTCGGAAGCGGGCCAGATGCAGGGCAAAGCCTTTCTCGACAACCTTCTGGGCGGCTCTGACGGCGCAGATGAACTCACCAACCAGGCTGCCGCCCGCGTCGGCGTAGATACCTCGATCGTGCAACAATTCCTGCCCGCACTGGCCGCAATGGCACAGGGCGGTCTGCAAAAGAACCTGCCAGATGCCTCCCTCGACACCATGACGGGCAGCTCGCCAGCAGGTGGCCTCGTCAGCCTCGCCACCAAGTTCCTTGGCGCAGACTCGAAAGGCCCCGACCTGTCGATGCTGACCAACCTTCTGGACGCCGATGACGACGGTTCGGTACTTGACGACATCATGGGCAAGTTCCTGAAATAACCCCGCTTTCAAAACGAAAAAGGCCGCGACGATACACCGTCGCGGCCTCTTCATGATTTGGAAACCCTTGCGGGTTAGGGTTTAGCCATCCTTGCGGATAACTTCGTTTTTCGGATCGTACGGGCTGTCGCAGGTCACAACCGCATCCCAGAGCTTGTCCTGGATCTTGACCTGGAGCTTGGTGCCTTCCACGGCCATTTCCGGTTTGACATAACCCATGCCGATCGATTTCTCGAACGCGACAGAGTAACCGCCCGAGGTCAGACGACCAACACGCTCACCTTCCGGGGTGTACAGAGCCTCGCGGCCCCACGGATCCGCATCGGCCGGACCGTCGATCAGAAGGGTACAGCACTTCACGCGCACGCCGGTCTCTTCCAGCTTGGCCTTGCCGTGGAACTCTTTCGACAGGTCCACGAAACGCGGCAGATCGGCTTCCAGCGGGGTCGCATCACGGCCCAGTTCGTTGCCAAACGCACGGTAGGATTTCTCCTGACGCAGCCAGTTCTGCGCCCGCGCACCAACCAGCTTCATGCCGTGTTTCTCACCAGCTTTCTCAAGCAGATCAAAGAGATAGTTCTGCATTTCGATCGGGTGGTGAAGTTCCCAACCCAGTTCACCGGTATAGGCAACACGGATCGCGTTCACCGGGCACATGCCCAGTTCGATCTGCTTGGCCGACAGCCACGGGAACCGCTTGTTCGACAGCGCGGTTGCCGGATCGGCATCCACGATGACCTCTTTCAGAACGTCACGCGACTTCGGACCGGCGATGGCAAACACACCCCACTGGGTGGTGACATCCTGGATCTCAATATAGCCGAACTCTTCCATCTTGTCTTCGGCAGCCTTGCGCAGGAAGTCCGCGTCATACTCGGACCATGCACCGGCCGAAACCAGATAGTAGTTGTTCTCGCCATTGCGCACGATGGTGTATTCCGTGCGGGTCGTCCCGAAGGCGGTCAGCGCATAGGTCAGGTTGATGCGACCTACCTTCGGCAGCTTGTTACAGGTGAACCAGTCAAGGAACGCGGTCGCACCGGGGCCTTTGACAACGTGTTTGGTGAAGGCGGTCGCATCGATCAGGCCAACACCTTCACGGATCGCCTTGGCTTCGTCGACAGCGTGCTGCCACCAGCCGCCACGGCGGAACGAACGGGCGTCCTTGTCAAAGGTCTCAGGCGCATCAAGCGGACCAAAGTAGTTCGGACGCTCCCAGCCGTTGACCCAGCCGAATTGCGCGCCGCGAGCTTTCTGACGGTCGTAAGCCGGCGCAGTCCGCAGCGGACGGCAGGCTTCACGCTCTTCATCCGGGTGGTGCAGGATATAGACGTGCTCATAGCACTCTTCGTTCTTGCGTGCGGCGAACTCGGTAGTCATCCAGTTCGACGAGTAACGCTTGGGGTCGAGCGACGCCATGTCGATCTCGGCTTCGCCGTCGACCATCATCTGCGCGAGGTAGTAGCCGGTGCCACCTGCGGCGGTGATCCCGAACGAGAAACCCTCGGCCAGCCACATGTTGCGCAGACCCGGCGCCGGACCAACCAGCGGGTTGCCGTCGGGAGTATAGCAGATCGGGCCGTTGAAATCGTCTTTCAGACCGCTCTCCGCACAGGAGGGCACACGCTCGGCCATCGCCATGTATTGCTCGGCAATCCGGTCGAGATCCAGCGGGAACAGGTCGGCGCGGAAGCTGTCCGGAACGCCGTGTTCGAACTGCGCAGGCGCGCCGTGCTCGTAGATCCCGAGGATCCAGCCACCGCGCTCTTCACGGGCATAGGATTCGTTGTCCGCGTCACGCACAACCGGGTGCTCTGGGTTGCCAGCTTCACGCCATTTGACCAGCTCGGGGTCTTTGTCCATGACGATAAAGGTGTGCTCGACCGGGATCGCCGGCATCTTGATGCCCAGCATCTTGGCGGTGCGCTGCGCGTGGTTGCCCGACGCGGTCACAACGTGCTCTGCGGTGATGACAACCTGCTCGTCCGAGGCAACCAGGTTGCCGCCTTTTTCGACCATCTTGGTGCAGGTCACTTCCCAGTGGGTGCCGGTCCAGTGGAAGGCGTCGGCCTGCATCTTACGGACGATTTCAACACCACGCTGACGAGCGCCCTTGGCCATCGCCTGGGTCACGTCGGCCGGGTTAATATAGCCGTCCTCGGTGTGATAGATCGCACCCTTCAGGTCGCCGGTCTCGATCAGCGGCCAGCGTTCCTTGATCTGCTCGGGGGTCAGCCACTCATAGGCCACGTCGCAGGTCTCTGCGGTCGACGCGTACAGCATGTACTCGTCCATACGCTCCTGGGTCTGCGCCATGCGCAGGTTGCCCACAACGGCGAAACCAGCATTCAGACCGGTTTCCTCTTCCAGGGTCTTGTAGAAATCGACCGAGTACTTGTGGATGTGGGTCGTCGCATAGGACATGTTGAACAGCGGCAAGAGGCCAGCGGCGTGCCAGGTTGAGCCGGAGGTCAGCTCGTCACGCTCAATAAGCATGACGTCTTCCCAGCCCGCCTTGGCGAGGTGATAGGCAATCGAGGTGCCGACAGCACCACCGCCGACAACAAGTGCTTTGACTTGGGTTTTCATGTCAGAACGACTCCGTGAATATCTTCTTGCCGTAAACTGGCAAAACAATACCACTCGCGGCGGGTCCAGCCGACCCAAAAACGTTCAAAACCGACCCTTCGCGCACCTCACGTCGCATTCTGACACGCGGGAATCGCGCGGCGCGTCATTCGTCCAGTGTTTCAACGGCAATCGCACTGACCGCAGAGACCTGAACATAGGCAGTTTGCCCGCCATTCATCGTCGCGTTCAATGCCGCCTGGCCCGCCAGTAAAATGGCGATCAGCAGGATCAGAAGGATCTTCTGCATGGCATCCTCCATCATCTCTGCCCCCACATCCCAAGGGTAACACCGGAATGTACCGTTGGTTTGCAGGAAATGCGTCAAATGCTGGACAACGCACCGTAACAATACTGGAAAGGTGGCATAGTCCTTGCCGCAGCGCAGCACGACCTGCTAAGAAAACACACAAACTGACTGGGAATTGCGCAACAAATGAAAATCTGCCGCACTATCGCAGACTGCCGCGCCACCGTGGCAACCTTCCGCGCCGCAGGGGAAACTGTTGGCCTCGTGCCCACCATGGGCTTTCTTCACGAGGGCCACATGTCGCTCGTTGCCGCCGCCAAAGAGGCCGCTGACCGCACCGTCGTTACGATCTTCGTGAACCCGACACAGTTCGGAGAAGCCGCCGATCTCGACAGCTATCCGCGTGACGAGGAACGCGACCTCGCCATGCTCGAGGCCGCCGGTGTCGATCTGGTTCTGATCCCGCCCGTGCAAGAGGTTTACCCCGACGGCGATGAAACCATCGTCGAAACCACCCGCATGGCCAACATGCTGCATGGTCTCGTCCGTCCAGGCCACTTTCGCGGTGTGACGACCGTGGTCGCGCGGCTGTTCAATTTCGTCCAGCCCGACGTCGCCTGTTTCGGCGAGAAGGACTACCAGCAGCTTCAGGTCATCAAACGCATGACCCGCGACCTCGCCTTTCCCGTCGACGTGCGCGGCGTCACAACAGTGCGCGAAGCCGATGGTCTCGCCATGTCCTCGCGCAACGTCCGGCTCACGCCCGAAGACCGGCAGGCCGCGCTGGTCCTGTCGCAATCCCTTAAGGCTGCCGAAGAGGCCGCCGCCGCAGGCACCACCATCGAAGCCCTGCGCGACCTCATCGCCAACACCATCAATGCCGAACCCCGCGCCACCCTGCGTGGTCTCGACATCGTGGGCGCCGAAGATCTGTCCGAGATTTCCGGCCCTCTAACCTCCTCCGCCGCCATCATGCTCTCTGCTGAGTTCGGCGGTGTTCTCCTGCTGGATCAAAGGGTCGTTTCACCATGAGCAAGCAAGTCAAAACCCGCCGCAACACCGTGCCCCAGATCGCCGCGCGCAAAGGGGGCGAACCCATCGTTTCGCTCACCTCCTACCACGCGCACACGGCGGCCATCGTCGACAAATACGCGGATTTCATCCTCGTCGGTGACAGCCTCGGCATGGTCATGCACGGCATGGAAAGCACCGTCGGCGTTCCGCTTGATCTGATGATCATGCACGGCAAGGCCGTGGTCCGCGGCACCGAAAAAGCGCTGATCGTGGTCGACATGCCTTTCGGCACCTACGAAGAAAGCCCCGCGGTGGCCTTCCGCAACGCCGCCAAGATCATGAAAGAAACCGGCTGCGGCGCGGTCAAGCTCGAAGGCGGCAAGCGCATGGCCGAGACCATCACCTTCCTCGTCGAACGCGGCATCCCGGTCATGGCCCACATCGGCCTCACACCCCAGTCCAGCCACGTCATGGGCGGCTTCAAAACCCAGGGCCGTGAAGAAGACAGCTGGGCCGCGCACCTCGAAGACGCCAAGGCGGTTTCCGAAGCCGGTGCCTTCTCGGTCGTGCTTGAAGGCATGGTCGAACCGCTGGCCGCAAAGATCACCAAGGAAATCGACATCCCGACCATCGGCATCGGCGCCTCGGCCGATTGCGACGGCCAGATCCTCGTCCTTGAAGACATGCTGGGCCTGAACGAATGGACCCCGAAATTCGTCAAGGTCTACGGCGATCTCGGCCCCGCCATCGAACGCGCCGTCGAGAAATACGCCGAAGAGGTCAAGGACCGCAGCTTCCCCGGCGAAGATCAGGTTTATCGCTAAAGCCTTTCGGCGCTACCGTCGCGAGAAAAACAAGGCAACCTGCCGGGCCTGACGCTGGAACAGGCCCGGACCTTTGGCGGCCTCCTGCCCGGTTTCCACGTCGGAGATCACCCGCCGCACCAGAACCACCGCAACCACGCCAAACACCACGCCGCCAACGGCCTGCCCGATCAGCACGCCCGGCGCGCCGAACAGCATGGCGCCAAGCCAGACAAAGGGGATCGTGCCAATCGTGTGCCGCCCCCAGTTCAGCCAGGTCGAATAGAACGGACGTCCTAGGTTGTTGAAACAGGCGTTTGCCACGAACAGCGCCCCGTTAAAGAAGAACGCCAGCGCCAGCGGACCACAGAACAGGAAGACCAGGCTCATCGCCAGCCCTTCCGCCTCGAACAGGGCCGCTATCGGCCCCCGCAGCACAAACAGGATCGACGCCGCCGCTACCACGACCAGTGCCGTGAACAGGAGCGATGCCCGAAGCGTGCCCCGCACCCGATGAAACTGACCGGCCCCATAGTTCTGTCCGATGATCGGCCCGACCGCGCCGGAGAGGGCAAAGATCGTGCCAAAGGCCAGCGGCGTCATACGCGCCACGATGGCCATCCCGGCCACCGCTTCCTCGCCGAACTCGGCCATCGACCGCGTCACCCAGGCCTGCCCCACGGGCGTTGCCAGTTGCGTCAGGATCGCGGGGAAAGAGATCGCCACGATCGGCGGCAGGTCACGCAGGAAATCCGGCACCCTGGGCCACGCCAGACCACCGTGATGGCGAAAGATCGGCCCCAAAGCAAAAACCGCAATCGTGATCCGTGAGGCCGCACTGGCCAACGCGGCACCGGTCAGTTCCATGTTCAGCCCGAAGATCAGGATCGGATCAAGGCCGGCATTGACCAGCCCGCCAATCACCGTTGCCCACATGGCCCGCCGCGCATCGCCATGCGCCCGCAGGATCGCGCCGCCCGCCATCCCAAGCAACAGGAACGGGAGCGTTGGCACGATGATCGTGAGATAGTGAACGGCCAGATCATGGGTATTGCCCGTGGCTCCGATCAGGGACACCAGCGGATCGAGCATGTAAAGAACGCCAGCCGCGAAGATCGACGAAAAGATCACCCCCGCCAGCAAGGCGCTCGAGGCCTGCTGCCGGGCTCTGTCCCGACTGCCTTCCCCCAAGGCCCGTGCCACAAGCGCACCCGCCGCAATGGCAACGCCGATATTGAACGACGTGGTGAAAAACAGGATCGCCCCGGCATAGCCCACCGCCGCCGCCAACTCATCCTTGCCCAGCATGGAGATGAAGATCATGTCCACGAAGTCGACGGCAAAGACCGCCATCAACCCCACCGATGATGTCAGGGACATCACCGTGACATGGCGCAACAGGCTACCGCTCAGAAACTTGGCCTGCGGATTGCTCACTCAGTCACCTCGCACATCTCATGCCCCCGGCACGATCTTGCCCGGGTTCATGATGTTGTCGGGATCAAGTGCCGCCTTAATCGCCGCCATCATGTCAACCGCCCCGCCCAGTTCCTTGACGAGGTAAGGCTTCTTGCCCTGCCCGATCCCGTGCTCGCCGGTACAGGTGCCGCCCATCGAAATCGCGAGGTCATTCAACCAGCCGACAAATTCGTCCGCCTTGGCCACTTCCTCGGCGTTGTCCATGTCGATCAGGGGAAGCGTGTGGAAATTGCCGTCTCCCACATGGCCCACAATCGGCGCAATAAAGCCCAGCGCATCGAGCTTTTCCTGCGCCGCCGTCACACATTCCGCCAAACGGGAAATCGGCACGCAAACGTCCGTCGAAATGCCTTTCGCCCCGGGACGTAAGGCAACAGAGGCCCAATAGGCATCATGGCGCGCCTGCCAGAGCTTGTTGCGTTCTTCCGCGCTCGACGTCCATTCAAATCCCTGGCCACCAAACTCCTCGGCAATCCCGCCAAAAAGCTCGGCCTGCTCCTCGACGCTGCTTTCCGAGCCGTGGAACTCCAACAGCAACAGCGGAGATTCCGGCAGGTCCAGCTTGGAATAGGTGTTCACCGCCCGCACGGTCAGCGCATCCAGAAGTTCGATCCGCGCCACGGGAATGCCGTATTGGATCGTCATCATCACCGCCTGACAGGCCGCATCGATGCTGTCAAAGGTCACGCGGGCCGACGACATCGCCTCGGGAATGCCCTGAAGCTTGAGGGTGATCTCGGTAATCAGGCCCAGCGTGCCTTCCGAGCCCACCATGAGCCGCGTCAGATCATAACCCGCACTCGATTTCTTGGCCCGGCTGGCGGTGCGGACGATCTCGCCCTTGGGCGTCACCACCTCAAGCGCAAGAACGTTGTCTTTCATCGTGCCATAACGCACCGCGTTGGTGCCGCTGGCACGGGTGGCCGCCATACCCCCAAGCGAGGCATTCGCCCCCGGATCAATCGGAAAGAACAACCCCTGATCGCGCAGGTACACGTTCAGCTGCTCGCGCGTCACACCGGGCTGCACCACGCAATCAAGGTCTTCGGCGTGCACCGCAACGATCTCGTTCATCTCGGTCATGTCGACACAGACGCCCCCCGCAGGCGCGTTCACATGCCCCTCAAGCGAGGTGCCCGTCCCGAAGCCGATCACCGGCACCTTGTGCGCGGCACAGACCTGCACGATCTCGGCCACCTCCTGCGAGGATCGGGGATAGACCACCGCATCGGGCGCCTGATTGCGAATCCAGGTGGTCGTATGGCCGTGCTGTTCGCGGATCGCCTCTCCGGTCTGGAACTTCTCGCCAAACTTCTGTTTCAAAACGCCCAGCGCCGCCGCGATCCCAACCTCGTTGCGCGGCAAATCCACAGCATCAACCATCACTCTCTCCTCATGTCTTGCGAATGTCTAAGGGCATGTCCGGGCGGACCAACAGGCTATTGGCCAACCGCCAGCCCCTCGCGGCGTGGATCGGCACCGCCCTGCAACCGGTCTCCGATCGAAATCGCGTGCAGCCCCGAATTAAGATCGCGTACCTTGGTTTCAAACCCCATGGCCTGCAAGTCCGCCTGCATTCGGGGTTCTTCCATCTCGAAGGTTCCGAAACGGTTGGCCAGATGCGGCATGGCAACGGCCTGCTGCACGTCCATTTCCCAATCGATATGGGCGATGATGGTCTTGGCCACATAGGGAATGATACGGCTGCCCCCGGGCGAGCCGACAACCAGAACCGGCTTGCCCTTCCAAAACACAATCGTCGGCGCCATGGACGACCTTGGCCGCTTGCCGGGTTCCACGCGATTGGCAACCGGCACACCATCGCGATGCGACCGGAAGGAAAAATCCGTCAATTCGTTGTTCAGAAGATAGCCGTTCGCCATCACGCGGCTGCCAAAGCCGTTCTCGATGGTCGTCGTCATCGAAAGGGCGTTTCCATAGGCATCCACGATCGAAATATGCGAGGTCGAAGGCGCCGCACGCTCTTCGTCACGCGCCCAGTTCACCGCGTGATCGAACTCGGGCTTGCCGGGCGCGACAACGTCCAGCGCGGTATCCCTGCGCAAAAGCTCTGCACGTCCGGTCAGATACTCCTGCGTCAGCATCCCCTTGGTCGGGACCGGCACGAAATCATCATCCGCCACATATTTCCCACGGTCCGCAAAGGCCAACCGCATGGCATCCCCGATCAGCCGCCAGGTCACCGGATCATCCGGACCCAGCCCCGTCATGTCGAAGGGTTCGAGAATGCCAAGGATCTGGCCCACCGCGATACCCCCGGACGACGGCGGCCCCATGCCACAGACGTCAAAGCCGCGATAGCTGGCACAGGCGGCCGGACGCTCCTTGACCTCGTAAAGCGCGAGATCAACATCGCTCAGAAGCCCGGGCTTGGCCGCGGAACGCACCGCCGTCAGGATCTCGGCTGCAATGTCGCCGGTATAGAACGGCTCCGCGCCCTTTTCTGCCAGGGCCCACACACTGGCCGCATAGGCCGGATTGCGCAGGATCTGCCCCTCGGCAAGCGGCATCCCGTCAGGCAGGAAATAGGCGGCAGTCTCGGGATGCACCGCCAAACGCCCGGCATCACGCGCGACTGAGGCTGCCATGCGCGGCGACACGGCAAAACCGTCTTCGGCATGGGAAATCGCCTCGTCAAACAGGGATGCCCAGTTGGCCCGCCCCCATTTGCGATGCGCCACTTCCATCAGGCGTGGCGTCCCCGGTGTGCCCACCGACAATCCGCCAACCACGGCCTCGAAAAACTTCTGCGGTTTGCCGTCAGCATCCAGCAACATGCGCGGCGTCGCGGCAAAAGGCGCGGTTTCCCGACCATCCAGCGTGGTGATCTCGCCACTCGCGGCATCATACCAGACAAGAAAGGCACCGCCCCCAAGGCCCGAACTCTGCGGCTCTACCAAGCCCAGAACCGCCTGAACGGCAACCATCGCATCCGCGGCCGTGCCGCCTTCGCGCAACACCCGCGCTCCGGCCTCGACGGCCAGCGGATGGGCCGCCGCAACCATCCAGTCCTCGGCCTCCACGGGTTTACCGGCCTGCTTGGCCTCCAAAGACGCCCGAAGCTCGGGCGACACCTCGCGCACCAGCGCGGTCGCGACTTCCGGTGCCACGGCATCCGCCGCCTCCTGTGCGACAGCCCCTGACGCTGCAAGCGCCGCAAAGACTGAAATTGCCTTCAGAAATCCGGTCATGGCCTCCCCTCCATTCACGACCCCAAAAAGAAAACCGGCCGCACGCATCGCGCACGACCGACAATAGCTTGTGCCTTCGTTACAGCATGGCCGGAACCACGAGATCCGGCGGACGGTGCCCATCGTCGAAGGTCTTGATGTTGATGATCACCTTTTCGCCCATCTCGAGACGGCTCTCGATCGTGGCCGACCCCATGTGCGGCAAAAGGTGCACGTTGGGCATGGCAATCAGATCCGGATTGGCCTCAACGCCGTGTTCATAGACGTCCAGCGCGGCCCCCGCGATCTCGCCGCTTTTCAACTCGCGCACCAGCGCGTTCTCATCAACCACCTCACCACGCGAGGTGTTGATCAGGTAAGCCCCCTCTTTCATCAATTTCAGACGACGCGCGTTCATCAGGTGGAACGTCCCCGGCGTATGCGGGCAATGGATCGTCAGCACATCCATCCGCGCGACCATCTGGTCAAGGCTCTCCCAGTAAGTCGCTTCAAGCTCCTGCTCGATCTCCGGACGCAGACGGCGCCGATTGTGATAATGCACCTGCATGCCAAAGGCCTTGGCGCGACGGGCAACCGCCTGACCAATGCGCCCCATGCCCAGAATACCCAGACGACGGCCACCAATCCGGCCACCCAGCATCGCATTCGGCGCCCAGCCGTGCCAATCGCCAGAGGCCATCATCCGCAATCCTTCCGGGATGCGACGAGTCACACCAACGATCATCGCCATGGTCATGTCGGCCGTGTCGTCAGCCGCAACACCGGGCGTGTTGGAGACAAGAACACCGCGCTGGCGCGCAGTCTCGACATCAATGTGGTCAACACCGGCCCCATAGTTCGCGATCAGCTTCAGACGGTCGCCCGCAGCGGCAATCATGTTGGCGTCGATATTGTCGGTCAGTGTGGGAACAAGAACATCGGCGTCGCGCATCGCGTCCACCAGTTCGCCCCGAGACATGGGAGCATCGTCATCGCGCAGCCGTACATCGAAAAGCTCGGAAAGCCGGGTTTCGACAGCGTCCGGCAAGCGTCGCGTAACAACAACACTCAGACGTTCCTTTGGCATGCGGACCTCCCAATCCTTTCCAAATCATCCAGTTGATGACACACTGCCTCACACGTCGACGGGGCACAAGAACCTGCGGCGGAATAAACGGCAGAAAACACACAAGACATGGCGGACAGAATGACACAGCGGCTCGGCTTGGCCCTTTTGGCAGGCATAGTGTTGTTTTCGAACGGACTTCTCGCTGAGGAAGTTCGCGGTCCGGTCACGAACCTGCCTTTGCCGCGCTATGTTTCGCTGAAAGCCAGCAAGGCCAATGTCCGTCGCGGCCCATCCCTGACCCACCGCATCGACTGGGTTTTCACCCGTCGGTCCATGCCGCTCCAGATCACCGCCGAATACGGCCACTGGCGTCGTGTCCAGGATATCGAGGGCGCAGGGGGCTGGGTGCACTACTCGCTGTTGTCCGGCGTCCGCACGGTGATCGTCGAACAGGACATGCTGCCCCTGACCCAACGCCCCGACCCCCAGTCGCCTGAAACCGCGCTGCTGGAAATGGGCGTCGTCGCCCGCCTTGGCGAATGCCTCAAGGAATGGTGCAAGCTCACCTCGGGCGGCTACAAAGGCTGGGCCCCCAAGACCGCGCTTTGGGGCGTGTTCGACAACGAATTGCGCGAATGACCCCAGAACGTAGAAAAGCCCGCCGGGGACCGACGGGCCTTCACAAGAGATAGATCGACAGGAAACGCTGTTACTGTGCCGCCTGCGCTGCGGCGCGGATGGCCCGGATGTTCTCGCCGTAGACATCCGCCTTCTCCACGCTGCCGCCCTTGAACACGGCCGAGCCTGCCACAAGCACATCGGCCCCGGCAGCGGCAACCAAAGGCGCAGTCTCAGTCGTGACACCACCGTCAATCTGGATATGGATCGGACGGTCGCCGATCATCTCGCGGCAGCGACGGGTCTTTTCGACACCCGAATGGATGAATTTCTGACCGCCAAAGCCCGGGTTCACCGTCATGATCAGCACCATGTCGACAAGGTCCATCACGTGTTCGATGCTCTCAAGCGGCGTGCCGGGGTTCAGCGACACCCCCGCCTTGACGCCCTGCGCCTTGATCGCCTGAAGCGTGCGGTGAATATGCGGGCCGGCTTCGACATGAGCGGTGATCATGTCCGCACCTGCCTCGGCATAGGCCTCGATATAGGGATCA
The DNA here is from genome assembly GCF_040369695.1 of Pelagimonas sp. KU-00592-HH. Lineage (NCBI taxonomy): Bacteria > Pseudomonadati > Pseudomonadota > Alphaproteobacteria > Rhodobacterales > Roseobacteraceae > Pelagimonas > Pelagimonas sp. KU-00592-HH. The sequence continues at coordinate 462,907 of NZ_BAABWM010000002.1, forward strand.
ACGGGCGCAATCATCAGATGCACGTCCATGAAGGTCTTCACATGCGGACGGAACGCTTTCACCGCCGGCGGCCCAAAGGTCAGGTTCGGCACAAAGTGGCCATCCATCACATCCACATGCACCCAGTCCGCACCCTGCGCCTCGATGGCTTGGATCTCCTGTCCGAAGTTGGCGAAATCCGCCGACAGGATGGATGGTGCGATTTTGATGGAACGGTCGAAAGTCATGTGAGGCCCCCAGCGCCCGACAGGCGAAAACGATTCGATTTGAGCGGGAAAATGGAGTTTGGCGGCAGAAAGTGCAATCCGGTCTTCACATCAGCCGTGCCGCAACGCAGCAATATTCCTGCCTGTTTTTTCACCAAACCTGTAGCACGGCCATCAAAACCAAGCAAAAATCCGCCCAAAACGGCAAAAACAGCTCATCCCGTTTCAATTCTGTCATGCTGCACATGCAGAATAGACCAAACCAAGGAGGTCGCCATTCATCCTTTGGCGCAGATATCACGCACGGTCCCCGCTTTGCCTGCTTGCCCATGGCAGCGTTCGAGCGGGGTTTCTCCCATGACTTCCTTGACCAAAGAACTCCGTTCTCTTTGCCACCGCTTTCGCAAACGCATCCCCCAATTGGCACCCTGCCAAGGAGAGCCTAGATGAAGCCGCTTGCCCTGTTCCCTGCCGTGCTGCTGGCCACACCCGCCGCCGCAGATGCCTTCGTGATTCACTCGACGGGCCCCGACGCCCCGGCCTGGCTCCCCTTTCTGGTTGGCGGCCTTGTGGTGGCCTCCGTCGCGCGACTGGCCTGGGTGCGCCGATGACTTTTTTCAAAACTTCGCGTGGACCAACCCACTCTCCCGGATCTTTGCCCGGTCCGTCCAATGACTGGAGACCAACAATGACGAACTTTCTCACCTCTCAATACACCGGTGCCATGAACAACATGTTCGTGGTCGCAAATCTGATGGAGCGCCAGATGCGGTTCTCCTATGCCGTGGGCCGCGCAATGCTCGAGGCGCACCCGCTTCTGATCACCCGCAAAGCGCTGAACGACATCGAATCCACTCCGGCGGCACCGGTCGCAAAGCCGGCCCCCAAGCCCAAGACTACGGCCAGAAAGGCGGCCCTGAAACCCTCCCCCTCCGAGGAACCCGCTCCGGCACCAAAAGCCAAGCCGGCGGCCAAGGCCGCACCCGCGCCGCAAAAAACGGTCGCAAAGCCGAAAACCCCGGCCAAGGCCAAAGCCGCCCCTGCAAAACCCGCCCCCACCGCCAAGGCAACGCCAGCTCCTAAAGCACCGGTTGCGAAAAAAGCGGAACCGGCACCGGCAAAGGCTCCGTCCAAAGTGGCGGCTCCAAAACCCGCGCCCAAAACACAGCCCGTCGAAACCAAGGCGGCAACTGCCTCCAAGGCGACGTCAAAAAAGACAGCCGAGACAATGCCCCCCGAAACTCCGCAACCCGCCCGCAAGCGGACCCGCGCGCCCTCGAAACCGCCGGCGATGCCAAAGCCGACCAGCGCGACCAAGAAATAACCCTAACAGGCCACGCCAAAAGGACAGACGCCCGCGACACTCGCGGGCGTTTTCCGTTTCGGACTTTGGTTCACAATTTGCCCAGTGATTCAGCAACTTGCAGCAGGTGCAAGGCGGCCATGTCGAACTGTCACTGGTAACGTCAACAAGTGTGACCTACCTTCAGCGCAAGGGAGGACCAACGTTAGAAATTCGAGGGTCCAAATGGCACATATCTCAGTAAATGCTCCGGCACATAACTCCATCCTGCGCGTTCTTGCTGCGCCCTTCGTTGCCGTTGGCAACTTTCTGATCGCAATTGGCGAAGCCAACTCGCGTGCCGAGAAAGCCAATCGCCTGCAGCAAATGAGCGATGCAGAACTGGCCGCACGCGGCATCAAGCGCGAAGACATCGTTCGTCACGTCTTCAAGGACATCTACTACGTCTGATCCCTACCCAAAAATACGGATACCCACCTTCCCCCCCGCGCGCTAACTTGTTGCGAGTGCCGACAAAAGATCGGCACACTGGGAGGAAAATTATGAAACGATTTTTGGGTAAAGCCACCTTGGTGGCCTGTGCATTTGGTCTCGCGTCCGAAGCGGCCGCGACCGAATGGAACGTATCGGTCTGGGGCAAACGCCGCGCCTTTACCGAACATGTGGAAAAACTCGCCGAACTGGTCTCGGCCAAGACCAACGGCGAGTTCACCATGAACATCAGCTACGGTGGCCTGTCGAAAAACCGCGAGAACCTTGATGGCATCTCGATCGGTGCCTTCGAAATGGCCCAGTTCTGCGCTGGCTATCACCGCGACAAGAACCGCGTCATCACCGTTCTGGAACTGCCGTTCCTTGGCGTCTCCAACCTCGAAGAGGAAGTCGCCGTCTCGATGGCTGTCTACGGTCACCCTGCGGCTGCCGAAGAAATGGAACAGTGGAACGCCAAGCTGCTGATGACCTCGCCCATGCCACAGTACAACCTGGTCGGCACCGGCGATCCGCGTGATACGCTGGCGGAATTCGACGGCATGCGCGTGCGCGCAACCGGCGGCCTTGGCAAAGCCTTCGAAGCCGTTGGCGGCGTGCCGACCTCGGTCACCGCTACCGAAGCCTATCAGGCAATGGAATCCGGCGTTGTTGATACCGTGGCCTTTGCCCAACACGCCCACCTCGCCTTTGGCACCATCAACCAGGCAGACTGGTGGACGGCAAACCTCAACCCCGGCACCGTGAACTGCCCGGTTGTGGTGAACATCGACGCCTATGAGGCCCTCTCGGACTCCGAACGCGCCGCGCTCGACAGCTCGATCCCCGAAGCCCTCGACCACTATCTCGCCAACTACGGCACCCTTCTTGAAAAGTGGGATGGCGTTCTGGCCGAGAAAAACGTCCAGAAAGTCGAGATCTCCGATGATGTCATCGCCGAGTTCCGCGCCAAGGCTGCTGACCCGATCCGTGATGCGTGGATTTCCGACATGGAAGCCCAGGGCCTGCCCGGTCAGGAGCTTTATGACCTCGTCGTGAAAACCCTGTCCGACCACCGCGCGGGCAACTGATCCAGCATGACTTCGACGGCCCCGGCGCTTGCCGGGGTCGTCTGCATTTTGACGTACAAAGGGGATGGACATGGCCGGTTCCTCCGCCGTGCTTGAAGATGGCAGCTTGCTCAGCCGTCTCGACAAGCAGCTTCTCAAGCTAGAACAGTTCTTTGCACTCCTGAGCGGCCTTGCCGTCTTCAGCTTGATGTTCCTTGCCGCCTATTCGGTCGGCGGACGCAAGTTCTTTGCTTCGCCACTGGCGGGCTACGTGGACTGGATCGAAGCCCTGATGCCCCTCATCGCCTTCATGGGCATCGCCTATGTCCAGCGCGACGGCAGCCATATCCGCATGGATCTGGTGATTGGCCGCCTCAAGGGCCGCGCCCTCTGGGCAGCCGAACTGCTCTCGGTGACCCTGATCCTCCTGCTGATCATCGCGCTTGTCATGGGGTCATGGGCCCATTTCGACCGGTCGTTCGACTGCGCACGCCCCTTGTGTTCGCGCGACAGCTCCATCGACATCGGCCTGCCGATCTGGCCGTCGAAACTGATCGTACCCGTGGCCTTCTCGGTCCTCTGCCTGCGCCTGATGATCCAGGTCTGGGGCTATGGCCGCGCCCTTGTCCTTGGCCTGCCGACCCCCGTCGCCGTGCCGCTTGTACAAAGCATCGAGGAACAGGCCCGCGCCGAAGCCGACGCGCTGGGAGGCACCGACAATGGATAATATCACCATCGGCCTCTGGGTCACCGGCGGCATGCTGCTGCTTGTCGTTCTGGGGATGCGCGTCGCCTTTGCCGCTGCGCTTGCAGGCTTTATCGGCATCGTCTGGATTTTCTGGTCCAAGATGGGCTACGCGCCCGAGAAATTCCTCTACTGGAACGAACGTCGCGAAATCTGGGACGGTGCCCTCGGCAAATCCATCCAGGTCGCCGGTTCCGTTCCCCACTCCAAGGTCTCAAGCCAGGCCCTCAGCCTGATCCCGACCTTCATTCTCATCGGCTACCTCGCCTATTATGCCAAGTTGACCACCGCCTTGTTCGAAGCAGCCAAACGCTGGATCGCCTGGGTGCCGGGCGGCCTCGCGGTGTCGACCGTCTTTGCCACTGCAGGTTTCGCCGCCGTCTCCGGCGCCTCCGTGGCCACCGCCGCCGTCTTCGCGCGGATCGCCATCCCCGAGATGCTCAAGTCCGGCTACAACAAGCAGTTCGCCGCTGGCGTCGTTGCGGCAGGTGGCACGCTGGCCTCGCTGATCCCGCCGTCGGCCATCCTCGTGATCTACGCCATCATCGTCGAACAGGACGTGGGCAAACTCCTGCTCGCGGGCTTCATCCCCGGTGCCTTCTCGGCGCTGGTCTACGGGTTGATGATCGTCGGCATCGCGATGATCTTCAAAACCGTCGGTCCCCCGGTCACAGGCTTCACATGGCGCGAACGGCTGGTATCCCTGCCGCCCGCCCTGCCCATCGTGCTGGTGGTCGTGATCATCATCTTCTTTGTCTACAATCCCTTCGGCGACGCCTGGGGCACGCCAACCGAAGGCGGTGCCGTCGGCGCCTTCATCGTCTTCCTGATGGCGCTCTACCGCGGCATGCGCTGGAATGAGCTGAAATCGGCCCTGCTTGAAACCGCGAAACTCACCGTGATGATCTTCACCATCATCTGGGGTGTCCTGATCTACGTGCGTTTCCTTGGCTTCGCCGACCTGCCCGGCGCCTTCTCCGACTGGATCACCAGCCTGACCATGTCGCCCTGGCTGATCCTCGTCTGCATCCTGCTGGCCTACGCGGTGCTGGGGATGTTCATGGACGCCATCGGCATGCTCTTGCTGACACTGCCCGTGGTCTATCCTGCGGTCATGGCCCTGAATGGCGGCGAAGCGGTAACGGCCGCCGAGTCGACCTTCGGCATGAGCGGGACCATGTGCGCGATCTGGTTTGGTATCCTGGTGGTGAAGATGGCCGAATTCTGCCTGATCACGCCCCCCATCGGCCTCAACTGCTTTGTTGTTGCCGGGGTCCGCGATGATCTCAGCGTTCAGGATGTCTTCAAGGGCGTCACCCCCTTCTTCATCGCCGACGCCATCACCATCGCCCTTCTGGTCGCCTTCCCGTGGATCGTGCTCTGGCTGCCTTCCATGGCCTGACCCTGATGGGGGCGGCACGCCCGCCCCTTCAATGCACCGCAAATACTCCCGCCGGAGGCATCCACACCTTCAACAAGCGCCCCAATTGCGTTATGAGCGCGCAATCACAGCCACGGGGCCATTATGATCCAAGTCCAGAACGTCACGCTTTCTTACGGAGACCGCACGGTCCTGCATGACATATCGCTGACCTTGAGCGAACGACGCATTGCGATCATCGGGGCCAACGGATCGGGCAAATCCTCCTTTGCCCGGCTTCTGAATGGCCTCGTGCTGCCCACCTCGGGCGATGTGCTGATCGACGGCCAGAACACCCGCACCCACGGCAAGGACATCCGCCAGAAAGTCGGCTTCGTGTTTCAGAACCCGGACAACCAGATCGTCTTTCCCGTGGTCGAGGAAGACCTCGCCTTTGGTATGAAGAACCTCGGCTTTTCCAAGGAAGACATCACCCGCAAGACGGATGAAATCCTCGCGCGTTATGACATGTCCGACCTGCGCGAACACCCCGCGCACCTGTTGTCGGGCGGCCAGAAACAGCTTCTGGCAATCTCCGGTGTCCTCGTGATGGAGCCCGCCTATGTGGTGATGGACGAACCCACCACCCTGCTTGATCTGCGCAACAAACGGCGTGTCGCGCGGGCGGTGGACGCCATTGACCAGACCGTCATCTTCGTCAGCCACGATCTCGACCTGCTGCATGATTTCGACCGCGTGGTTGTCTTCGACGAAGGCCGCGTGATCGCCGATGACACGCCCGCCAAAGCCATCCCACTCTACATGGACCGGATGTCCTGATGCTCGATCTCTATTCGCCCGGCACATCCCTCCTGCACCGTATGCGGCCCGCGCCCAAGATGCTGGCGCTGATGATCGGCGCAACGCTTCTGTTCCTGAACGAAAGCCTGCCGCTCACGGTGGCCGCAACCGTCCTTGTGCTTGCGCTCTATTTCTTGGCCGGCCTGACCCTCAGACAGGCGTGGAACCAGATCCGCCCGCTCCTGTGGATTTTCGCCCTGTTCTTTGCCCTGCAATGGTACTTCTCCGGCCTGACCCTCGCCGCCTATGTCGTGCTGCGCCTCGCTGCGCTGATCCTGCTGGCAAGCCTCGTGACCCTGACCACCCGATCAAGCGATATGATCGACACCATGACCAGCGGTCTGCGCTTCCTCAAACCCTTTGGCGTGAACCCCGCCAAGGTGGGCCTCGCGATTTCCCTTGCCCTGCGGTTCATCCCCGTCCTTGCCCAGATCACACAGGACGTCCGCGAAGCGCAAAAGGCGCGCGGCCTTGAACGCTCGGTGATTGCCGTCGCCATGCCCGTCGCCATCCGTACGATCAAGATGGCGGACGATATTTCTGATGCGATCGAATCCCGAGGATATCGTCCCTAAAAACCGCTGCACTGCGGCAAAACCCCTTGTCGGGCTGTCCCCCGTTTTCCTAGGACACGCGCCAACCCTCGGGTCACCACTCACGAACGAAGGAACACGATTATGGACACCAAGAGCATCGTTTACATCGCTCTTTTCGCCGCGCTGACCGCAGCCCTCGGCCTCATGCCCCCGATCAGCTTTGCCGGCCTCGGCCTGCCGCCAATCACCGCACAGTCGCTCGGCGTCATGCTGGCCGGTGCCGTTGCCGGCGCACGCCGTGGTGGCCTTGCCCTTCTTCTCTTCATCGCACTTGTCGCCGTCGGCCTGCCGCTGCTTGCCGGTGGACGGGGTGGCCTTGGCTTGTTCTTCGGCACCTCGGGCGGCTTCCTTCTGGCATGGCCGCTTTCCGCAGCCCTCATCGGCTACCTTGTTGCCAAGAACCCCGCTGCCAACTTCCTGACCACGGCGATCTATGTCGCGCTTGGCGGTATCGTACTGATGTATGCCATCGGTATTCCGTGGATGGCCTTCGTCGGCAAACTCGGCCTGTCCAAGTCGATCACGATCATGGTGGCATATGTCCCCGGCGATCTTGTAAAGGTGGTTGTGGCAACCATCATCGCCCGCGGACTGCGCAGGGCCTACCCGAACCTCTGAAGGAGACGCATTGCCCCTTTGCAACGCGATAGCCATTCATGCCCGCCAGCGCCCCGACGCGCTGGCGGTATCCATTTCCGGCAGCCCCCTGACCTACGGTGAGTTGCACCACAACATCGCGCGTCTGCACGGGGCGCTTGCGGCACTGCCCAGACATCCCCGCGCGGATGTCCTGCTCCCGGAAGACGCCCGCCTCTTTGCCTTTGCCGCCGGCAACCACCCTTCCGCCGCAACCCTGCTTGCCGCGGCGCTGGCCACCCCGCACGCGGTGCAACTGCTTGATCCGCACTGGCCCGACGCCCTGCATCAGCAGACACTGGCCAAACTGCCCCCCGACGTCATCTTCTGCCTGTCGACACAAACCGCCCTCCTGGCCGCCGCCGATCACCTCGGCATTCCCGCCGTCTGCGTGGACACCGGTGATTTCGACGCCTTCCTCGCGGCCCCCGCCGACATCCCCTGGACCGTGCCATCCGATACCTTCCTCGTCGGCTTTACCTCTGGCACCACGTCGCAACCCAAGGCCTTTGCCCGCTCCCGCCAGTCATGGCGCATCTCGCTGGACGCCAGCCGCGAAGCCTTTGCCCTGACCGATCAGACCCACACTTTCGCGCCCGGCCCGCTGGCGCATGGCATCACCCTCTACGCCTTTGCCGAAACCCTCGACCTTGGCGCGACCTTCTACGGCCTGACCCACTTTGAGCCCGCCGCCGCCCACCGCGCCCTGAGCGCGGCCCGACGGATCGTTGCCGTCCCCACCCTCCTCAGCGCCATCTCGCATGGCAGCGCGCAGGACCATATCCGCGAAATCACCACCGCAGGCGCCAAGCTAGACACCACCATCCTCGGCAAGGCCCGCACCACCTTTCCCAACGCCCGCATCCACGAATACTACGGCGCCTCCGAACTCGGCTTCGTCAGCCTCAACACCCATGGTCTCCTAAGCTCCTCGGCCCCCGCCAACAGCGTCGGACGCCCCTTCCCGCACGTCTCGCTTTCGATCCGCCAGAATGGTCAGGAAGTGCCGCAGGGCAGCCCCGGAACCATCTTCGTGCGCGGCGATCTCGCCATCGATGGCTACCTCTGGGGCGGGCGCAACAGCGGCTTTCGTCGCGAAGGCCCCTGGGCCACGGTCGGCGACATCGGCAGGCTGAACAACGACGGAAGCCTCTCGCTCCTCGGGCGCGAGGGCGGCATGGTGATCACCTCGGGCCACAACGTCTATCCACAGGAAATCGAAACCGCGCTGGCCGAAATCCCCGGCGTCGAGGGGGCCGTGGTCCTTGGCCAGTCCCACCCCTCGCGCGGGCAGGAGATCATCGCCATCGTCGGCGGCGCGGTGCCGCTGGCCGAAATCAAATCGCAATTGGCCATCCGCCTGCCCCGCTACAAACTGCCCCGCCGGTTCTATCGGGTAGAGGCATGGCCCCTCACCAGCAGCGGCAAGGCCGACCGCGCCGCGCTGCTGACCTGGGCCGAGACAAAGGATGCCCGCCTTGCAGCTGTTACCGCCTGATCGCCAACCGGTCATCATCGCCGCCCGCCGCAGCGCCATCGGACGCGCTGGTGGGATGTTCAGGGATCTCGACGTTCAGGATCTGGCCGCCCCGGTCCTGCAGGCCGCCCTTGCCGACACCCCGTTTTCCCCCTCTGACATCGACGATGTGATCCTTGGCAACGCGGCCGGCCCGGGCGGCAACATCGCCCGCCTTTCCGCTCTCACCGCCTGGCGCGACATCACCGTGCCCGGAGTCACCACCGATCGCCAGTGCGGCGCGGGCCTCGAAGCCGTCATCCACGCCTGCCGCCTGATACAGGCCGGTGCCGGAGAGGTCTTTGTCGCGGGCGGCGTTGAAAGCCAGAGCCGAAAACCCCTGCGCGCCCTGCCCGGCCGCGATGGCAGCGCCCCCGAAGCCTACACCCGCGCCCGCTTTTCCCCTGACGAGATCGGCGACCCCGACATGGGCACCGCCGCCGACAACGTCGCGCGCGCCTATGACATCTCAAGAGAACGGCAAGACAGCTTTGCCCTGCAATCCCATACCCGCGCCAAGGCGGCACAGGCCAGCGGGGCCTTCGACGCCGAAATCGTGCCCATCAAGGGCTGTTCCACCGATGAATGCCCGCGCGACGATCTCACCCTGCCCCGCATCGCCCGCCTGCGCCCCGCCTTCGGCAAGGACGGCTCGGTGACTGTGGCCAATGCCTGCCCCCTGAACGACGGGGCCAGCGCCCTTGTCATAACCTCCGCTGAACGCGCCCGTGCGGCGGGCCTGTCCCGCGGCCTCGCCTTCCTCGACGCCGCAACCGCAGGGGTCGATCCCAACCTTCTCGGCATCGGCCCCGTCGCATCGACCCGCAAACTGCTGCACCGCCGCCCCGACATCACGCTCGACGCGCTCACCCATCTGGAATTCAACGAAGCCTTCGCCGCCCAGGTACTGGCCTCCCTCGACCAGCTTGACCTGCCCGCAGACCTTCCTAACCAGCAAGGCGGCGCCATCGCCCTCGGCCATCCCTTCGGGGCCTCCGGCGCGATCCTCGCCACCCGCTTGTTTACGCAGTTGATAAGACAGCCAAGCCACGACACCGCCCTTGCCATGGCGATGATCGGCATCGGCGGCGGGCTCGGCCTGACCGCAGCCTTCAGCCCGCTTCGGTTCTAAAGATCACTGCGGCCAAAGCGCGGTGCCCGGATGGAACTGCGACCAGGCAAACCAGAACGCCTGATGGCTACCAAGATCGCGCCCACCCGCATCCACGGCCCGCACCCCGCCAGCATCCATCCTGAGCCGCACGTTCTCCACGCCGATCTCCTCGCCACGCGTCAGCGCCGCAATGGCAGCGCTGCGCTGAAAGGCGACCGGCTGGCCCGAGGCCGTCACCACGCCAATCACATCCTCATGCACCGGCAAACGCGGGTCGACATCGCCCACCGGAAAAATCGGCCCGTTGGCATCCCGCCCGTTGCGGAAATCGAAATCCCGCCCCAGCGCCAGCGCCTCGACAAGAACGGTGGTTTCGGGATGCGCCGCTTTCCATGCGCCCCAGGTCGTCGTGACCACGGTCGCCTGCTCCAGTTGCACGCCCTTTTCGGCCAACGGCCCGGTGACCGCCTTGCCAAGGAAGGTGTCGAATACCGAATAGCTGTTCACGTCGTACATCACCTTGTTCGACCGGATCAAAAGCCCCGAGGTCCGCAACACCGGCCGCTCAATCCCCTCCGGCAACCGGTCCGTGAAATAGGCCTGCGCCGCACCGCACAGCGTGCAATAGGGCATCCCGATCGACCGCCCGCCAAGAGTATCATTCACCATCTCCCGCACTTCCATGATCTGACGCGGATAGGCTCGGTATTCGCCGTTCACCTCAACCCCGAACACCACATCACCATCGTCAAGCCAGCTGACCTCCGCCGCCGCGATCACCTCCGGATTATCCGCCGCGGGAATACAGTTGCAGGGCTCATCCGTCGTATCGAACGGGCGATCGTCAATCAAAACACCGCCCCAGGACACCAGCCGCCAGTCGATGTCACCTTCGACGAAAATCCGCTCCCAGCCGGGAACAATGGCGGTAAAGATCGTACGCTTGACGTCAAGGTATCCGGGCGGCGCCGGAATGTCCCAGGCAATCAGATAATCGGTGATCACACCCCACTCGTTCTGGCGCGGCGGATCAACCTCCAGCAGCTGCGCAGCCGCCACCCCCAGCGCCGAGGCCAGCTCCGGGCTCGAGACAAAGCGCAACAGATCCGCCACCATCCACGCAAGCCGCGCATCGCCCGAGACCGCGATCTCCGCAAGGGCCGCGTTCTGCGCCTCTCCCCATCCGCCACGGGTGACGCTTTCGACAAAGGCCACCTGCACCGCCGCCTCCAGCGCATCCGGCAATGGGCCATCCACAACGGCGGGCGGCGTGCCAAACTGCGCAATCGCATAATCCGTCACCCCGTCCGCCTCTTGTGCCTTAACCGGAGCGCCCAGGAAGAATGAGACAGCAGTCACGGCCAGCAGACAGCGGGAAAAACTGGAACCTACGATTTTCATGATCGGCCCTTTCGTAGACGGAAAACATCGCAACGCGCAAAATGGCTCGTCACTCTCCATTGATGCGGCATCCACCTGCTCGCGGGCAAATCACAACTCCTTCACCTTGCGCTGATCCACCCGTCGGAAGCGTGCTACGGACGCAGAATTCCAATGTTTCGCCGAACGGCTAAACACCGCTCCGAACGCCCTTCTTGCGCCACATTTCCAAGCGATTGTGCCACCGCACCGACACGGCGAATGATTCTGCCGGATTTTAGAAAGCCGATTAAAATCAAACTGATAATGGAGACATAATGACAAGAATTACCGGAAGCCGAAACGCGGATACGCTTTCAGGCACAGAACTGGCCGACATCCTAGGTGCCAGAGCCGGAGACGACCTGCTTTCCGGCGGTCTCGGAAACGACACCCTCTATGGGGGCGCAGGCGCGGATACACTCGACGGCGGAGACGGCAATGACCGCCTAAAATCCGGCGGTGGCGATGATTTTATCCTGCACAGTGCCGGGCGGGACATCCTGGTGACGGGCGACGGCGCGGACACGCTCGCCGTTGCAGGGCAAAAAGGCGTGACAATCTGGAAGGATTTCACCACCGGCGAAGATAAAATCGCCCTGGATATCCCACGAGAGGTCTTTGACACTCTGGTCCGCATCGAAACAGGTTTCGGCACCGCCACCAAGACCGTGGTCACCTTCGGCGAAAGCAAGATCATCCTGCGCGGCATTGATCCAACCTCGATCAACAGCGACGACTTCATCTTCAATACCCCCACATTCAACGAGATCAACGCCTGGGGCGGCAAAGTTGTCGGCACCGATGTCTTTGACGACAAGATTGTCGGCACCAGCGGCTTTGACGACCTCTTTGGCAAGGACGGTGACGATCTTCTGATTGGCAACGACGGCAACGACTGGCTGACTGGCGGCTTTGGCAATGACACCCTGCTTGGCGGAGACGGGGATGACCGCATCTTCGGCGCCATCGGAGACGATCTGGTGATCGGGGGCGACGGCGATGACCGCATCCAGCCCGGACCCGCCACCGACGGAGGACAGGACACGGTCTACGGCGGTGCCGGCGCCGACACCATCGACCTCTACACCTACCCCATCAACCCCTTCGACCCCGACGCCCCCCTTCGCACCAGCAACGTGCTTTGGAAAGACTTCGATGACGGTATCGACCTGATCGACATCTCTGGCCTGACGGCTGAAAATTTTGCCGACCGCGTCACCATCTCGCAAACCGGTGGCGGCGGCACCCAAATTTCACACGAAGGCATCGAAATCACACTGGAAGGCATCACCCCCCGCCAGATCACCATCGACGACTTTGATCTCTGATCCACCCCGCAAAGGCCACGCCCGACAACCGGGCATGGCGTCCTGCCTTCTTCTTGGTCCAAATACCCTGGGGTGAATGGCCCCGACAGGGGCCAGAGGGGCAACGCCCCTCTAGGCCGCCAGTCCGCGCCCCTTCAAAAGCGCCTCGACCCCCGGCAGACGTCCCCGGAAACGCCGGTACAATTCATCCGCCTCGACCGAACCACCCGTCGACAGGATATTGGCCTCCAGCGCGCGGGCCGTCTCGCCATCAAAGGCGCTGCCCGCCTCTTCAAAGGCCTCGAACGCATCCGCATCCATCACCTCCGACCACATATAGCTGTAATACCCCGAACTATAGCCGTCGCCCGAAAACACATGCGCGAAATGCGGCGTGGCGTGGCGCATGATGATCGCCTTCGGCAGGCCGATCCCCTCGAGAACCTCGGCCTGTTTCGCCATCGGATCTGCCGGGGCCGCCCCCTCGTGAAAGGCAAGGTCCACCAGCGCCGAGGCCACGTATTCCACCGTCTGGAACCCCATGTCGAAATTCGCCGCGCCCAGAACCTTCTGCAATATCGCTTCCGGCATCGCCTCGCCCGTGTCGGCATGGGTGGCAAACTCGGCCAGAACCTCCGGCACCTCCAGCCAATGCTCGTAAAGCTGTGACGGCAATTCCACAAAGTCGCGCGCCACCGAAGTGCCGGAAACGCTTTCATAGGTCACGTTCGACAGCATCTGGTGCAGCGCATGGCCAAACTCGTGGAACAGGGTGCGGGCATCGTCATAAGACAACAGCGCCGGATCGCCCTTGGCAAAGTTGCAGACGTTGATCACCACTGGCGCCTGCACCTCCGGGAACTTCGCCTGCCCCCGCATCGCCGAACACCACGCGCCAGACCGTTTCGATCCACGCGCAAAGTAATCCCCGATGAAGACCGCAACATGCGCGCCATTGCGGGTCACCTCCCAAGCCCGGCAGTCGGGGTGATAAAGCGGCACGTCCAGCGGCGTGAACTCCAACCCAAACAGGCGGTTGGCACAGGCAAACGAGGCCTCGATCATCCGTTCCAGTTGCAGGTAGGGCTTCAGCGCCGCCTCATCCAGATCATGCTCGGCCTTGCGCCGCTTCTCGGCATAGTAACGCCAGTCCCAGGCTTCCAGATCGCCATTCACGCCATCGGCATGCATCATCTCGGTCAACACCGCCGCATCCGCCTCGGCCTGCGCCTTGGCAGGCGCCCAGACCGCCATCAGCAGGTCACGCACCGCGCCGGGTGTCTTGGCCATCTCGGTTTCCAGCTTGTAATCGGCAAAGGACCCGTACCCCAAAAGCTTGGCCCGCTCTTCCCGCAGCGCCAGAATCTCCGCCGCAATGTCGCGGTTGTCGGTCTCGCCACCGTTGGCACCCCGCGCCGCCCATGCCGCAAAGGCCTTTTCGCGCAGGTCACGCCGGGGCGAAAACTGCAGGAACGGCGTGATGATCGACCGCGACAGGGTCACGACCGGCCCCGCAACACCCTTTTCCTCACCCGCAGCCCGCGCCGCATCCACCACGAAGCCCGGCAATCCCTCAAGATCGCCTTCCTCAAGCTCCATGAACCACTCGCGCTCATCCGCCAGAAGGTTCTGAGTAAACCCGGTGCCCAGCTCGGCCAACCGCCCCATGATCGCGGTCATCCGCTCGCCGTCTGCCCCGTCAAGCGCCGCGCCGGAACGCACGAACCCACGATGGCTCAGCATCAGAACCCGCGCCTGCTCGTCGCTGAGGTCCGCCGCGTCTCGATGCTCCCAAACATGGGCAATGCGTCGGAAAAGCGCCTTGTTCGATGAAATCGCCGAGAAATGCGCCGCCAGCTTGGGGGAAAATTCGCGCTGCAACGCCTCGCGCTCCGGATTGCTATCGGCACCGGCCACCGAAAAGAACACCGACAGAACCTTGTCCAGTGCCCCGCCCGCCGCTTCCATCGCCTCGATCGTATTGGCAAAGCTCGGGGTCTCGTCACTCTCTGCAATCGCCTTGATTTCCGCGCTATGGGCCTTCAACGCCTCTTCAAAGGCAGGCGCGAAATCCGCGTCGGAAATGCGGTCGAAAGGGGCAAGCTGAAACGGGGTGTCCCAATCGGACAAAAGCGGGTTGGTCATGCGGGTTTCTCCTTTGGAACACAACCTAAGCCGCCGAACGAAATCCGCAACGCCCGATCGCATCACATGTCGCTTTCTGGCTTGAACTGCGCCGCATCGCCCCGCACCCTGCCGGCACCGAACGAGGGAGAGTACCATGACCCACCGCAACGGCCCGCGCGGCCCGATGACCACCGCCATCCACGCAGGCGAAGCCCCCGACACGGCCACCGGCGCATCGGCCCCGGCCCTGCACATGTCCTCCACTTTCGTGACAGATCAGGTCGCGGGCTTTTCGGCACATGATCTCGAAGAAGACAACAGCGCCTATCTCTACGCCCGCTGGGGCAACCCGACCGTCGATATGCTCGAGAAAAAAATCGCCGCGATGGAAGGCGTCGATGCGTGCCTCTGTACCGCATCGGGCATGGCGGCGGCCTCTGCCATCTTCTTCACCTTCCTGTCGGCGGGGGATCACGCGGTCATGTCCGACGTCTCCTATGCAGGCGTGGCGGAACTGGCCCGCGATACCCTGCCGCGATGGGGGATCGAGGTCACGCTGGTCGATATGTCCGACCTCAACGCCGTGGCCGCCGCGATCCGCCCCAACACCAAACTCGTTCACACCGAGTCACCGGTGAACCCGATTGGCCGCCTGACCGATCTCGCCGCGGTCGCCCGCCTTGCCCATGACGCGGGCGCGCTGGTTTCCTGCGATGCCACCTTTGCCTCGCCGATTGGCCAGAAAACCGCGGCCCTTGGTGTCGATCTCATCATGCACTCGGTGACCAAATACATCGGTGGTCATGGCGATGCCGTTGGGGGTGCCGTGGCCGGACGGGCAGAGCTGATTGCCCAGATCCGCGCCGAAGCCGCCATTCACCACGGCGGGATCATGTCGCCCTTCAACGCATGGATGATCGCACGCGGCGCGGCGACCCTGCCGTTGCGGATGCGCGCCCACGCTGAAGGGGCGCAGGCCGTCGCCGAATGGCTCGAGGCGCAATCCTCCGTGACCCGCGTCATCTATCCCGGCCTGAAATCCCACCCCCAGCACGACCTTGCCCAGCTCCAGATGGACAACTACTCCGGCATGATCTCGTTCCAGGTGGGGGACGCCGCAACCGGCGAGGCGCTGGCCCAGCAGATGATCGAGAAACTGCAAACCATCCACTATGCCGTTTCGCTTGGCCACCATCGCAGCCTGATCTTCTGGATGGGCACCGATGCCCTGATGGACACCTCCTTCCGTCTGGAAGGGGCGCAACTGGAAAGCTACCGCGCCTATGCCGGCGATGGCGTGTTCCGGATGTCGGTCGGGCTCGAGGATGCGGAAGACCTGATCGCGGACCTGTCTCAGGTCCTGTAATCCCAACGTGTCGCCGGCCGTCCTACGGTCGGCGCGCGCACCTCCGCAATACCGACGCAATACCGACGTAATACCTACGCCGGTTTTTCGCCCTTTTCGCCCCCGCAAACGGGGCAGTCATCGCGGCGTTTCAGGGTGATCTTCCGGCTCTCGCCATAAAGCGCGTCATAGATCAGCATCTCGCCTTTCAACGCTTCGCCCGCACCGGTGATCACCTTAACGGCCTCAACAGCCATCATTGTGCCAATCACCCCCGGCAAGGGCCCGATCACCCCGGCTTCGGCACAGCTTGGTGCAAGGCCAGCCGCCGGAGCTTCGGGGAAAACGCACTGATAACAGGGGCTTCCGCTTTCGGGATGGAAGACGCTCAACTGCCCCTCCCACTGCGACAAAGCCCCCGAAATCAACGGAACCCCCGCCGCCACACAGGCCTCGTTCACCAGATACCGCGTGGTGAAATTGTCCGTCCCGTCCAGCACAAGATCGTACTCCGCCACCAACTGCGCCGCATCCTCTTGGCTCAGGCGTCGATTATAGGGCTTCACCACAACAAACGGGTTCTGCGCCTTCATCGCCATCTCGGCCGAAAACACCTTCCCCGTCCCAATCATGTCATCGCGATGGATCACCTGCCGCTGCAGGTTTGAATTGTCGACAACGTCATCGTCAACCACGCCGATGGTGCCAACACCAGCCGCTGCGAGGTACAATAGCGCGGGCGACCCAAGACCCCCCGCTCCCACGACCAACACCTTGGCATCTTTCATCTTTTTCTGACCAAGGCCGCCGACTTCCCGCAGCACGATATGACGCGCATAGCGGTTCAGCTCGGTCTCGGAAAACAGCGCGTCCGACACCTCTTCGTCAGGCGCCTGCGCCCTTGCGCGCAGCCAGTTCAGACCAGCCCGATAGGCCGCCACCAGGACAGCCGCACCGCCGATCATGGCCCAGAGCACCGGGCTTTCGCCGGTCGCAAGCCGCAACGGGTTGTCATCCGGCAACACCAGATGCGCGCCCAGAACAGCCGCCCAAAGCACGCCAATCATCGTCCACCGCGCCCGTACCGGCGCGCCCATCAGCATCCCGATGCCCCAGAGAACGGCGGCGATGATAAAAACCAAAAGCATCAGCTCACCCCGGTTGATCCGAACCCGCCAGACCCGCGCGCCGTCTCGCTCAGGTCCTCGGCCATCTCGAACTGTCCCTGCACCACGGGGGCCACCACCAACTGGGCAATCCGGCTGCCGTGGTCGATGTGAAAGGCCTCCTGCCCCGCGTTCATCACGATGATACCCAGCGGCCCGCGATAATCGCTGTCGATGGTGCCCGGCGTATTAGGCAGGGTGATCCCGTGTTTCAACGCCAGCCCGGACCGAGGCCGCACCTGGATCTCGTAACCCTCTGGAATTTCGACACGAAGTCCGGTCGGGATCAGGGCGCGCATCCCTGGCTCGAGGGTAACACCGGCCCGTTGATCCGCCGGAAAGTTCGCGCGCACATCCGCACCCGCGGCCCCGGCGGTTTCATAAGAGGGCAAGGCCACGTCCCGGTCTGCATCCTCAAGCCACGTCATTCGGATCTGCACCACGGCGCATCCCTTCCCGTCTGTTGTTCAAGGCCCCTAGTTCAGCGCAGCGGCAATCCGCTCGGCCAATTGATGCGCCACTTCATCTTTGCCCATACGCGGCCAATGCTCGGCGCCTGCATCCGAAATCAGGGTCACGGCATTTTCACTGCCCCCCATGATCCCCGTCTCCGGGCTCACGTCATTGGCAACGATCCAATCGCACCCCTTGCGCAGCCGCTTGGCCGTGGCATTGTCGATCACGTCATCGGTTTCGGCGGCAAAGCCCACCACCAGCCCCGGACGCCCGTCACCCATCTGGCTGATGGTGGCAAGGATGTCGGGGTTTTCCGAGAATTCCAGCGACGGCAGCTTGCCCGCCTGCTTCTTGATCTTGCTGTCCGACGCGCTGGCCACTTTCCAATCCGCCACCGCCGCCGCGAACACCGCTGCATCCACCGGCAGAACCGCCTGAACGGCCTCCAGCATCTCGGCCGCGGTTTCAACCTCGACAACATGCGCGCCTTCGGGACGGTCTGCATCCGCAGGGCCGGTCACAAAGACCACCTCTGCCCCCATCACCGTCAGCGCACGCGCAATCGCACTGCCCTGCGCCCCGCTCGAGCGGTTGGCGATATAGCGGACAGGATCAATCGGCTCATGCGTCGGCCCCGAGGTCACAAGGATGCGTCGCCCCGTCAGCGGCCCTTCCTTCAGCGCCGTCTCGATGGCTGCCACGATTTCAAGAGGTTCCGACATCCGCCCCGGCCCGTATTCACCGCACGCCATGTCGCCCTCGTTCGGCCCCACGAACATCACCCCGTCGCCCCGCAACGTCGAGACATTGCGCCGTGTTGCCGGGTGCTCCCACATGCGCACATTCATCGCAGGCGCCACAAGAACCGGCGTGTCCGTCGCCATCAACAGGGTCGAGGCAAGATCATTGGCCAACCCATTGGCCATCTTCCCAAGCAAATCCGCCGTTCCCGGCGCAACCACCACAAGGTCGGCGGAACGCGACAGCTGAATATGCCCCATCTCGGCCTCGTCGGTCAGATCGAACAGGTCACGAAACACCTTCTCGCCCGACAGGGCCGAGACCGACAGCGGCGTCACGAATTCGCTTGCGGCATTGGTCAGCACAGGCGTCACCCATGCCCCGCGTTCGCGCAGACGCCGGATCAGGTCCAGCGATTTATAGGCAGCGATCCCGCCCCCGATGATCAGTAGAATGCGTTTGTCTGTCAGCATCTTGCCGCCCGTTCAGATTGGTCGCCCCGAACTTATGCGCAGAGCAGGACTTAGACAAGCAGACCTACGATTTCCCGAAGGCCGCGCAAGGGTCTTCGCGTTCGGCTTCGGGGGTCTTCACCCAGAAATCAAACGGCACATCCCCGTCCGGAACCTGCTCGAACTGCGCGATACTGCGCTTGCTCAACACGTCCGTCACCAACGCAGGTGCGCCCCAATCGGTGCGCGCATGGCCATTTCCGGTGATCACGACGATCGGCTCGCGGCCATCCAGCCCAGCCTGTTCCACCATCTGGGCAAGCCGCGCATCACGCAGACGCTGGCCCATCACCATGGCGGGCAACATCTCTTCCGGCAGCGCATTGCAATGTGCGGCCAACTGCTTGGCTTCCCGCTCTGCCTGTTGCTCCGGCGGCAGCGCCTCCAAAAGCCCGAAATCCGCCGCGCCCTCACCGAACACAGCGGCCACATCACCGCCCGCGAACGCCGCGCGCACATCTTCGCGCGAGACCTGCGCCCCATAGATGCGCGCATCCCCCGCCGTCTGAAAGATCGGATAGTACATGTCGAAATCCGGCCACCCGCTCTGGTTCCACCCAAGCACGGCCTCAAGCGCTGCCTTATCGGTAAAAAGATCGGCATTCGCAGCCAAAGCCGCCTCAAGCGCGGCAATCTGATCCACCGTCAGCATTTCGAACACCAAGGCCCCCGGCTTTATCGCCGCCACCAATTCGGCCTGTGTCTCGTGATGCCACGGGTTGTCGTGCGTCTCTCCAAGGAACCACACATCAACAGGCGGCAGGGCGGCAATGTCTGCGACCTCGATCTGTTCGGCAATTGCGGGGCTGGCGCACAGGGCCAAAGCCAGAATCAATCTCTTCATGACACCAAGTCATGAACCCCCACACCACGCGCTTCAAGGGTACGGCGCATTTTCTGAAATGCCGCGGCCTCCAACTGGCGCACCCGTTCTTTCGACAGGCCGATCTCCTCGCCAAGGCTGGCAAGGGTGCGCGGTGCCTCCGCAAGGCTGCGTTCGGACAGGATATAGCGTTCGCGGAAGCTCAGGTCTTTCATCGCCTCCACAATCTCCTTGCGCAGGAAGGATTGCGACCGGCGCTTCTCGACCACCTCGGCCCCTTCGGCATTTTCATCCTCAAGAAGATCCTGCCACTCGCGGCCTTCCTCTTCCTGGCTCTGACGCGCATTCAGCGACATGTCAGACCCCGACATCCGCCCCATCATCATCTGCGCATCACTCAGCGAAACACCGATCTCGGAGGCGATCTTTTCCGCCACCTGATAGCTGTCCATCTCTTCGCCATGTGCCATCGCTTCGCGTTCGATCTGCGCCTTTACCCGGTTCAGATTGAAGAACAGCGACTTTTGCGAGGTTGTCGAGCCCGTCCGCACAATTGACCAGTTCCGCATGACGTGATCCTGCAGGCCCGCCTTGATCCACCAGACCGCATAGGTCGAAAAGCGCACGCCGCGATCCGGATCAAACCGATCCGCCGCCTTCATCAGGCCCAGCATCGCTTCTTGTATCAGGTCACTTTGGCTCACGCCGGCACGCTTGAACTTGCCGGCCATCGAAACCGCCAGACGCATATAGGCCCGGATCAACCGGTGCAGTGCCTGGTGATCTCGCTCATCCCGCCACGCCCGAGCAAGGGCCTGTTCGGTCTCCACATCCAACATCTCTGCCTTCATAGCCTGCCGGATCATGGTCGTCGCTTCCGAAGTCTGGATCGTCATCGCGGTGTCCTTCCTGCTTGCGCTTGTCATGGGAATTACGCACCCTGCGCCGGATTGGATCACTCGCGGATGAAAAAACATGTTGCCGAAACTCACGTTTGTTCTAGGAGGCGCCTCTTCGGGCAAATCCGCCTTCGCGGAATCCCTCGTGGTGAACACCGGTGCGCCGCGTGTCTACATCGCAACTTCGCAGGTGTTCGATGACGAGATGCAGGCCAAGATCGACGCCCACCTCGACATGCGCGGCCCCGACTGGACAACCCTCGAAGAGCCCCTGAACGCCCCCGCCGCGCTGGCACAGGTTCAACCCGATCAGGTGGCGCTGTTCGACTGTGCCACCATGTGGCTTAGCAATCACATCTTCGCCGAAAGCGATCTTGCCAGGGAAACCGACGCCCTGATCGACGCATTCCATGCCTGCAAGGGCCGCGTCGTGATCGTGTCGAACGAAGTCGGCATGGGCGTCGTCCCCGACAATGCACTGGCCCGCCGCTTCCGCGACTTGCAGGGCAAACTTAACCAACGCCTTGCCGCCGCCTCTGACCTGTCGGTCTTTGTCGTCGCGGGCCTGCCGATGGTCCTGAAAGGACAACTCCCATGAGCCGCCTGTTCCTCGTGCGCCACGGACCGACCCATGCCAAGACCATGGTCGGCTGGTCCGACCTGCCTGCCGATCTCTCGGATACCGCTGCCCTCGCGCGCCTCTCGGACCACCTGCCGCAGGACGCACTGGTGATCAGTTCCGATCTGATCCGCGCGGTTCACACCGCCGACGCAATCCAGGGCGACCGCCAGCGCCTGTCCCATGACGCCGGCCTGCGCGAAATCCACTTTGGCGACTGGGAGCTGAAAACCTTCATGGAAGCCAGCAAACCCGATCCCGAACACACCCGCGCCTTCTGGGAGACCCCCGGCGACATCGCTGCGCCAGGTGGCGAAAGCTGGAATCAGGTCTGCGCCCGCGTCGATGCCTCCATCGACCGTCTCTTGACCGCCCACGCGGGCCGTGATCTTGTGGTGGTGGCCCATTTCGGAGCGATCCTGACTCAAGTCGCCCGCGCCGAAGGCCTTTCCGGTTACGAGGCCTTTGGCCACAAGATCGACAACCTGT
Organism: Pelagimonas sp. KU-00592-HH; assembly: GCF_040369695.1. Classification (NCBI taxonomy): domain Bacteria; kingdom Pseudomonadati; phylum Pseudomonadota; class Alphaproteobacteria; order Rhodobacterales; family Roseobacteraceae; genus Pelagimonas; species Pelagimonas sp. KU-00592-HH. Next base: position 484,688 of record NZ_BAABWM010000002.1, read on the forward strand.
CCCTCACCACGATCCAGACACGGCCCAAATGGGGCGCACAGTCGATTAATCAAAATCTGTGATGAATTGCGTCAAATTCTTTCATTTTCGTGATGGAAGATACCGCGCTATTCTCCCCTCATGACCTATGATTTGATTCTCGGCGATTACGCCTATTCGTCCTGGTCGCTGCGCGGCTGGCTCTTGTTTGAAAACTTCGACATCCCCGTGAAGACGCGGATGGTTGATTTCTCCAGTGATGCCTCGATGGCAGAGATGCTGGCGGACTACGCACCGGCGCGCACCGTTCCCACCATGATCACACCCGAAGGTGCTGTCGTCTCGGACTCACTCGCCATCGGCGAGGAACTGGCCTCCCGCCACCCTGATGCCGGTCTCTGGCCGTCCGATCCCTATGCCCGCGCCACTGCCCGCGCCTTGGCCAACGAAATGCACTCGAGCTACGGCGCCCTGCGCTCTGATTGCCCGATGAACCTGCGCACGGCCTATGTCGATGCCGCGCCTTCGGATGACGTGATGGCCGACGTGGCCCGGATCGAACAGATCTGGACCCATGCCCGCAAAACCTGCGGTGGCGATGGCCCATGGCTCTGCGGCAGCTACTCGATCGCCGACGTGATGTTCGCGCCCGTCGCGGCCCGCATTGCATGCTACAACCTGCCCGTCGGCGACGTCGCCAGGGCCTATGTCGCGGCCCACCTCTCCGATCCCGCCTTCCGCCGCTGGCGCGCCATGGGGCTGGTGCGGGGCGAAACCCTGCCCTGGTACGCCAAACCCTATGTCACACGCGACTGGCCCGGCCCCGCGCCTCTTGCCGCGAAACCTGTTGAAGGACAAGACTCCGAAAACAGCGCATGCCCCTACTCGGGCAAACCCGTCACCCATGTCCTTGAACTCGACGGTCGGCGCTGGGGCTTCTGCAACGCCTTCTGCCGCGACAAGACCGCTGCCGACCCCGAGGCTTGGCCTGCCTTCATGGCGATGATCAAAGGCTGAAACACCCCCGCGCCGCCGTTTACCAATCGCTAAGACTCCGCCGTTAACCATTGATGGTGAAAGGTCTTGGAGGGGTGAAAATGGTGGCGCGGGCCTACACCGTGGCGTTCGAAGGGGTCGAGGCGCACCCGGTCGAGGTGCAATGCGCCATCACCAACGGCCTGCCTGCCTTCTCGATTGTCGGCCTGCCTGACAAAGCCGTCTCCGAGGCGCGCGACAGGGTGCGCGCGGCCCTCAACGCGATGGCCATCGCCCTGCCCTCCAAGCGCATCACCATCAACCTTTCCCCCGCCGACCTGCCCAAGGAAGGCAGCCATTTCGACCTGCCCCTCGCCGTTGCCCTTCTCGCCGCGCTCCAGATCATTCCCGAAGACGCCTCCGAAGGCTGCGTCGCGCTTGGTGAACTCTCGCTCGATGGCACCCTGATCCCGGTCACCGGCGCCCTCCCCGCCGCCATGTCCGCCGCCGAAGACAACCGCAGCCTCCTGTGCCCCGCCGCCTCCGGCCCCGAAGCCGCATGGGTCGGCGCGGCTCAGGTCATCGGCGCCAACTCGCTTGCCGACGTGGTGCGCCACTACACCGGCCAGTCACCGCTGCCCCCGGCGGAACCCGGAGAAATCACCGACGCCCCCGGCACAAAAGACCTGCGCGATGTGAAGGGACAGGAACGCGCCAAACGCGCCCTCGAAATCGCCGCCGCAGGCCGCCACCATGTCTTTATGGTCGGCAGCCCCGGTTCGGGCAAATCCATGCTCGCCGCCCGTCTTCCCACGATCCTGCCGCCCCTCTCTCCGCAGGAAGCTCTGGAAACCTCGATGATCCACTCCATCGCCGGCATCCTCGATCAGGGCGGCATCTCCCGTGCGCGCCCGTTCCGCGAACCGCACCACACCGCCAGCATGGCCGCCATTGTCGGCGGTGGCCGCCGCGCCAGCCCCGGCGAGATCAGCCTCGCCCACAACGGTGTTCTGTTCCTTGACGAATTTCCCGAATTCTCGCGCCCTGTCCTTGAAACCCTGCGCCAGCCCATCGAAACCGGCGAGGTCATGGTCGCCCGCGCCAATGCCCATGTGACCTATCCCTGCCGCTTCATGCTCGTGGCCGCCGCCAACCCCTGCCGCTGTGGCGAGATGTTTGATCCGGCCAAGGCCTGTTCACGTGCCCCGCAATGTGGCGAAGATTACCTTGGCCGCATCTCCGGCCCGATGATGGATCGCATGGACATTCGCCTCGAAGTCCCGCCCGTGGCCTTTCGCGATCTAGATCTGCCGCCTTCGGGGGAAACCTCGGCCACCGTCGCCGCCCGCGTTGCCGACGCCCGCACCCGCCAGAACAACCGCTTCGCCGACCATCCCGACATGCGCGTCAACGCCGATGCCTCCGGCGCACTGCTCGAAGAAATGGCCGCCCCCGACAGCGAAGGCCGCGCCTTCCTGCAGGACATTGCCGAGCGCTTCGGCCTTTCCGCGCGCGGCTATCACCGCGTCCTGCGCGTGGCCCGCACCATCGCCGATCTGGAGGGCGAAGAAGAGGTGCGCAAACCCCACCTCGCCGAAGCTATCAGCTATCGGCTTTTGTCTGCCAAAGAGGGTTGAGCCACTGGCCGATCTCGCGCAGTGTCTGCCGCGCCTCTGGGATAAGCCCTTGAAACAAAGGCCAGACATGCGGCACGTCTTCGAGGATCACTTCGCGCACATCGGCACCCTGTTCTCGTAACCTCTCTGCCATGCGGCACGTGTCATCCAACAGGATCTCCGTCGTGCCGGCCGTGATGTAGATAGGGGGAGCGCCCGCAAAATCCGCATAGAGCGGCGATGCCAGCGGATCACGCGCATCCTGTGTGCCTAGATACATCTCGGCCGCCTCCTGCGCCCGCGAGGCGGGCAGAACCACATCGCTTTGGGCATTGCCTCGCATGCTCGCGCCCGAAAAGGTCATGTCCGTCAGCGGGGACAGGGCGAAAACCGCCGTAGGCAACGCCTCTCCGCGTGCGATCAGATCGCCCAGTACGGCCAGCGCCAGACCACCGCCCGCGCTGTCGCCGCCAATCACGATCTGCCCCGGTGCGAACCCTTCGCCCCGCAAGCCATCCCAGGCCGCGCGCGCATCTTCGATCGCCGCCGGAAAGGGATGTTCGGGCGCCAACCGGTAGTCCGGCAAGCAGGCCACCGCCCCGGCATGTGCCGACAGGTGCCCCAGCATCCCCTGATGGGTGCGCGAGGAGCCGAACACATAGCCACCGCCGTGAAAATAAAGGATCACCCGATCTTCGCGGGCTTCCCGCGCAGCGACCCAAGTGGCAGGCACCTGCCCCACCCTGTCGCGGCGCACATGCGTGCCGCGCGGCGGGTGAAACCAGACCCGCGCCTTCATTTCGAAAGACTTGCGCAAGACTTCGGGCGTTGCAGCGCGCGCCAGATGCGGCTTCTCGAACCAGCGCAGCGACGTGTTCAGCAGCGCCCGACGCCAGCTCATCCCAGCTTGGCCTCGATGGCTTCCCAGATCTTCTCGGCAATGTTCACGCCGTCAAACCGCTCCAGCTCCTGAATGCCAGTCGGAGAGGTCACGTTGATCTCGGTCAGGTAATCCCCGATCACGTCGATCCCCACAAACACCTGCCCCTTTTCCTTCAGAAGCGGGCCGATGGCGGCACAGATTTCCAGATCCCGTTCGCTCAGCCCGATCTTCTCGGGGCGGCCACCGACGTGCATGTTCGACCGTGTCTCACCCGCTGCCGGCACGCGGTTGATCGCGCCAACTGGTTCCCCGTCCACAAGGATCACGCGTTTGTCGCCATTGCTGACGTCCGGCAGGAACTTCTGCACGATCAGCGGCTCGCGGCTGAAACCGGTGAACAGCTCGTGCAGCGAGGTCAGGTTGCGGTCATTGGCGTCCAGTCGGAACACCCCCGCACCGCCATTGCCATAAAGCGGCTTGAGGATCACGTCACCGTGCTTTTCCTTGAAGGCCTTGATGGTATCCAGATCACGCGCAATCGTGGTTGGCGGCGTCAGGTCCGGGAAATCAAGAACCAGCAGTTTTTCAGGATAGTTGCGCACCCAGAACGGATCGTTCACCACCAGCGCCTTGCCCTTGAGGCGGTCAAGAAGATGCGTCGAAGTGATATAATGCATGTCGAACGGCGGGTCCTGCCGCAGCCAGACAACGTCGAAATCCTCAAGGTTCACATGGGTTACTTCGCTAAGGTCGGCGTGGTTGCCCTGTTCGCGGCGCAGGGTCATGAAATGCCCGCGCGCCGTGATCTTCCCCTCTTCATACGCCAGCTTGTCCGGCGAATAGTAAAAGAGCTCATGGCCGCGCGCCTGCGCCTCTTCGGCAATCCGGAAAGAGCTGTCGGCGTTGATGTCGACCGACTGGATCGGGTCCATCTGGAAGGCGATTTTCATGGGCAATCCTTTTGCTATGGTTGCCCATTACATGGCCCATGAGGGGCGTCCTTGCAATGCCCCCTCAAAAGGCGCTTTCGAGAATGTGAATCTCGCCCCGTTCGTTCACCAGCGCCGCATCGAAACGACAGGCCGTCAACTCGCCCATCGGCTGTTGTGCGAGGAACACCTCTGCTCCCTTGTGAAGACGGGCGATTTGCCGCTCGGAAATCCGGTCTGCCGCGCGATCGAAATCCCGCGCTTTCTTGACCTCGATGAACACCAGCATCTCACCGTCGCGCATCACGAGGTCGATCTCGCCACCTCCCTTGCGCCATCGCCGTGCCACAAGCCGCAAGCCGCGCCGCAGATAGGCCCGCTCGACCATGTCTTCGGCGGCGGCTCCGGAGTGCCAGGCCCGGCTGCCACGCTGCTCCTTACGCGCCCGCGCGGGATCAACAGGCGGCACCCAGTCAAACAACTCTGCCTGCTTGTCTGCCATCTGAGCCCCGCTTTACGATCCCTTCGAGAGCTTGAGCGCCAATTGATAAATTTTCCGTTTATTCACGCCAAAAGCCTTGGCCACACTGTCCGCCGCATCGCGCACCGACATGTTTTCCAACGCCTCTGACAGCGCTGCCTCGACATCGCCTTCGGCAACCTCGCTCGCCCCGGCGCGATCAATCAGAACGACAACCTCGCCCTTGAGTGCCCCGTCGATACCTGCGGCCAACTCCTCAAGCGTGCCACGACGCACTTCTTCGAACTTCTTGGTCAACTCTCGGCAGATCACCGCCTGCCGCCCGCCACCCAGCACCATCGCCGCATCCCGCAGCATCTCGCCCGTACGCTTCGGAGACTCGTAGAACACCAACGTCCCCGGAACCTCGCGCACCGCCTCGAGCGCCGCCCGTCGCGCGCCCTTTGCATTGGGCAGGAACCCGGCAAAGAAAAACGCATCTGTCGGCAGGCCAGCCAGCGTCAGCGCCGTGATGATCGCCGACGGTCCGGGCGCCGAAGTGACACTGTGCCCGGCTTCCATTGCCTCGCGCGCAAGGTGATATCCGGGGTCGGCAATCAACGGCGTGCCCGCTTCCGATCCATAGGCAACAGACTTGCCCTCAGCCAGCAGCGCCAGCAGCTTCTCGCGCCCCTTCGCGCCGGAATGGTCATGGTAGCTGAGCAGCGGACGATCCCCCAGCTTGATGCCGTGGATCTCCAGAAGACGCCGCATCGAACGCGTATCTTCGGCCGCGATCACCTCTGCCGAGGCCAGCACATCCAGCGCCCGAAGAGTGATGTCCCGCGCTGTTCCGATAGGTGTTGCGACAAAGTACAACCCCGGCTGCAATCTGCTGATTTGATGATTCAACGCTGGACCCGCTATCTGTGTCGTTTATGATCCGCCCCCGTAAGCGACGCCCCGAAAACCGACCCGCCGTGGAAGTAAGGATACCTCATGTTCACCCGTTTTAACCCCGCCCGCCGGTTTCTGAAAGGGGCCGCTTCGGCCCTCGCCCTGCTTGGCCTTTCGGCCTGTATCGAAGGCACTGGCCCGACCATTTCCACAAGCAACCCGGTGCCTGTCGCCCTTCTCGTGCCCGCCGGCTCAAGCGATTCCGGCGAGGCGCTGATCGCGCAAAGCCTTGAAAACGCGGCCCGTCTGGCCATTGCCGATCTGGACGGCGTGAAAATCGACCTGCGTGTCTATGCCACCAAGGGCAACGCAGATGTCGCCGCCCAAGCCGCCCAACAGGCCGTGTCGGAAGGTGCCAAGATCATTCTCGGCCCGCTGCACGCCGAATCCGCCAACGCCGTGGGCAAGGCCGTGGCCGGCAAGGGCATCAATGTCCTGTCGTTCTCCAACAACGCCGCCATCGCGGGCGGCAACGTCTTCATTCTCGGCTCGACCTTCGAGAACACCGCAAACCGCCTGGTGAAATACGCCGCCAGCCAGGGCAAGCGCAACGTTCTCGTCGTGCACTCCAACAACGTGCCCGGTCAGGTCGGCCGCAACGCCATCAACGCGGCCCTCAACGGCTCAACCGCGATCAGCGCGGGCACCGTCGGCTACGAGTTCTCGCAGCAGGGCGTGATCAGCGCCATTGACGAGATCAAGACCGCCGCCACCGACGGCAACGCCGACGCGATCTTCATGACCGCCTCGACCTCCGGTGCGCTGCCCCTGTTCTCGCAGATGCTGCCGGAAGCGGGCCTTGATCCGCAGACGGTTCAGTACATCGGCCTGACCCGCTGGGATTTGCCCTCGCAGACCCTGTCGCTGCCCGGCGTTCAGGGCGCATGGTTTGCCCGCCCCGACGCACAGTTGAACCGGGCCTACCTTGACCGCTACGCACAGGCCTATGGCGGCCTGCCTCACAACCTCAGCGGCCTTGCCTACGATGGTATTGCGGCGATTGGCGCACTGGTCAAAGCGGGCAAAAGCAACGCATTGACCACGACAGCCCTGACACAGGGCGCCGGCTTCCAGGGCGTGAATGGTATCTTCCGCCTGCGAGCCAACGGAACGAACGAACGCGGACTGGCAGTCGTCACGATCCGCGACAGACAAGTGGTGACTCTTGACCCTGCTCCCCAAAGCTTCGGTGGCTTCGGCTTCTGATAAGGCCGCAACCCCGTTTCCCGATCCGTCTGCCGAGTTGATTTGCCCGGCAGACGACATTTTTGACCGCACCGCCGTTCTGGACGCGATCGCCGCCGCCCGCGAAGAGGCCGCAGATGATCGTTCCTACCGCAACGAGGTGGTCAAAATCCTGATGGCGGCCCGCAAGTCGGGCAACGCCGCCATCAAGGATGCCTTCACGGCAAAACCCTTCGAGGCACGCCCGATGACGCGCGCCTATACCTGGCTCACCGATTGTCTTGTCGGCGCCGCGCACCACGTCGCGACCGAGCATCTGCATCCGCTCAACAATCCGACCGAAGGCGAACGTCTCGCGCTCTTTGCCGTCGGCGGCTATGGCCGTGGAGAGATGGCGCCGCATTCCGATGTCGACCTGCTGTTCCTGACCCCCTACAAGATCACCGCCTGGGCCGAGAGCGTCATTGAATCCATGCTCTACATCCTGTGGGACCTGCGCCTGAAGGTCGGGCACGCGTCCCGCACGGTAAAAGACTGCCTGCGTCTTGGCGAAGAAGATTTCACCATCCGCACCGCGCTCCTTGAACACCGCTTCCTGCGCGGCCACGCGCCCCTGTCCGAAGAGCTTGGCAACCGTCTCGAGAATGATCTGTTCAAGGGTACCGAACGCGAATTCATCGAAGCCAAGCTCAACGAACGCGACGAGCGCCACAAGAAACAGGGCGAACGCTATGTCGTTGAGCCCAACGTGAAAGAAGGCAAAGGCGGTCTGCGCGACCTGCAATCGCTGTTCTGGATCGCCAAATACGCCTACCACGTCCAAAGCGCCCGCGACCTGCTTGATCAGGACCTGTTCCGCGAAGACGAATACAAACGCTTTGAACGCGCTGAGAATTTCATCTGGGCCGTGCGCGCCCATCTCCACATCATCGCCAATCGCCCTGTCGAACAACTCAGCTTCGACATGCAGGTCGAGGTGGCCGAACGCATGGGCTATACCGACAAGGGTGGCCGGCGTGCCGTGGAACACTTCATGCAGGACTATTTCCGTCACGCCACCAGCGTCGGCGACATGACCCGCATCCTGCTGACGAAACTCGAGGCCGACCACCGCAAGGCCGCGCCGCTTTACGAACGCATCTTCCGCCGCCGCCCCCGCATCAAGGCGGGCTACAAGGAAATCCACAACCGTCTGGCCATCGCCGACGACAAAGCCTTCCTGTCCGACAAGCTGAACCTGCTGCGCCTCTTCGAAGAGGGCCTGCGCACCGGTCTGCTCATCCACCCCGACGCCATGCGTCTGGTCACGGCAAACCTGCATCTGATCGACGATGACTTCCGGGCCAACAAGGAAGCCCAGCGCATTTTCCTTGATCTGCTGCTGAAACACGGCAACCCCGAGCGCGCGCTGCGCCGCATGAACGAACTGGGTGTCCTGTCGGCCTTCATCCCCGAATTCGAACCCATCGTGGCGATGATGCAGTTCAACATGTACCACTCCTACACGGTGGACGAACACACCATTCAGGTGATCTCGAACTATGCCCAGATCGAACGCGAGGAACTGCAGGTCGAACTGCCGCTCTCCTCCGAGATCATCAAGAAGGGTGTGAACCGCAAGATCCTCATGGTCGCCATGCTTCTGCATGACATCGGCAAGGGGCGTGACATCGACCATTCGATCCTTGGCGCCCAGATCACCCGCAAAGTCGCCCCGCGCCTTGGCCTGAGCAAAAGCGATTGCGACACCGTGGAATGGCTTGTGCGCTACCACCTGCTGATGTCCGACACCGCCCAGAAACGCGACATCGCCGACCCGCGCACCGTGCGCGACTTTGCCAAGGCGGTGAAAACCGTCGACCGCCTGAACCTGCTGACCGTTCTCACCGTCTGCGACATTCGCGGCGTTGGTCCGGACACATGGAACAACTGGAAAGCCGCGCTGCTGCGGGCGCTGCACGGCCAGACCCAGACCGTTCTTGAAAACGGCATGGAGGCCATGACCCGCGAACACCGCGGTGCGGCCGCCAAGAAGAACCTGCGTGCCGAACTGGCGGACTGGCCTTCAAAAGACCTCAAGAAGGAAACCGGTCGCCATTACGATCCCTACTGGCAGGGCCTGCACGTCACTGCCCATGTGGTCTTTGCCAACCTGCTGCGCGACATCGGCGACGATGAAATCCGCATCGACCTGCACCCCGACGAAGACCGCGACGCCACTCGCGCCTGTTTCGCGATGGCCGATCACCCCGGCATCTTCAGCCGCATGTGCGGCGCGCTTGCCCTTGTCGGGGCCAATATTGTCGATGCCCGCACCTTCACCTCGAAGGACGGCTATGCCACCGCGGCCTTCTGGGTACAGGACGCTGAGGGCAAACCCTACGAGGCCAGCCGCCTGAAACGTCTTGAGCAGATGATCCACAAGACGCTCAAGGGCGAAGTGATCGCAACCGAGGCCATGAAGTCGCGCGATGTGATCAAGAAACGCGAACGCGCCTTCAAGGTGCCTACCACGATCACCTTCGACAACGAAGGCTCGGAAATCTACACCATCATCGAGGTCGACACCCGCGACCGCCCCGGCCTTCTGTTCGATCTCACCCGCACGCTGGCCAACAGCAATGTCTACATTGCCTCGGCCGTGATCGCGACCTTCGGTGAACAGGTGGTCGACAGCTTCTACGTCAAGGACATGTTCGGCCTGAAGTTCCACGCCGACAGCAAACAGCGCACCCTTGAGACAAAGCTGCGCGAGGCCATCGAGCGCGGCGCCGAAAGGGCCACGTCGTGAAGCCGATCCGGCTCATGCGTGGCTTCCTGACAGTTGGCGGCTGGACAATGGCCAGCCGCGTCCTCGGCTTCGTGCGTGACGCGATGATCCTCGCCTTTCTCGGCACAGGCCCACTGTATGAGGCCTATGTCGTGGCCTTCCGCCTGCCCAACATGTTCCGCCGCTTCTTTGCCGAAGGGGCGTTCAACATGGCCTTTGTGCCCATGTTCTCCAAACGGCTCGAAGGGGATGAAGACGCCCTCGGCTTTGCCCGCGAGGCCTTTTCCGGCCTCGCCACCGTGCTGATCCTTCTGACGCTGCTGGCGCAGGCGGTCATGCCATGGCTGGTCTGGGGGCTGGCCTCCGGCTTTGCCGGTCAGGACCAGTTCGCCCTCTCGGTCGAATTCGGCCGCATCGCCTTTCCCTACATCCTGTTCATCTCGCTGGCCGCCCTCCTGTCCGGCGTGCTGAACGCCACCGGACGCTTTGCCGCCGCCGCCGCCGCACCGGTCCTTCTGAACGTTCTCCTGGTCAGCGGGCTGGCGATTTCCGCATGGATCGGCGGGGATGTCGCCCGCACCCTGATCTGGATGATCCCCGTCGCCGGTGTCGCGCAGCTGCTGCTGGTGACGGTTGCCGCCGCGCGGGCTGGCTTCCCGATGCGCCTGCAACGCCCGCGCTGGTCACCAGACATGAAACGGCTGGTGGTCGTGGCCCTGCCCGCCGCCCTCGCCGGTGGCGTGGTCCAGATCAACCTGCTTGTCGGCCAACAGGTCGCCTCATACTTTGACCGCGCCGTCGGCTGGCTCTACACCGCCGACCGGCTTTATCAACTGCCCCTCGGCGTGGTCGGCATTGCCGTCGGCATCGTGCTCCTGCCCGATCTCTCCCGCCGCCTCAAGGCCGGGGACGAAGCCGGATCGCGCACTGCCTTTTCCCGCGCCGGCGAAATCGCGCTCGCCCTCACCATCCCCTGCGCCGTGGCGCTTGTGGTGATCCCGCTGCCGCTGGTCTCGGTCCTGTTCGAACGCGGCCAGGCCACCGCCGACGACAGCGCCGCCATCGCCGTGGCCGTCGCCATCTACGGCCTCGGCCTGCCCGCTTTTGTTCTGCAAAAAGTGCTGCAACCGCTGTTCTTTGCCCGCGAAGACACCAAAAGCCCCTTCCGCTATGCGCTCTGGGCAATGGTCGTGAACGCCATCGTCGCCATCGGCCTTGCCCCTGTCATCGACTGGCTCGCCCCCGCCGTCGCAACCACGCTTGCCGGTTGGGTGATGGTTCTGATGCTGGCCGTCGGCGCCCGCCCGATGGGCTATGTCGCGCGCTTCGACGAACGCTTCCGCCGCCGCATGCCGCGGATCGTGGTTGCCTCTGGCGTCATGGGCGCGGCACTTTGGGGTGCAACCCTTGTCCTCGGCCCGATGCTTGGCACCGACGGCTGGCGCTACCTCGCGCTGGCGCTCCTGATCCTCGCCGGCGCCGTCACCTATTTCGCCGTTGGCCAGCTGATCGGCGCTTTCAACCTGTCGGACTTCAAGAAAGCCGCCCGCCGCGAGGTTTAATCCCGGCGCATCCGGCTCAGGATGCGCTGCCAGCCGCCCGGCACAAAGACAAACGACATCAGGAACCCGGCTCCGAACCCGGCCACATCCGCAACCCAATCGCGGTTGCCGCCAAAGATCAGCCCGAACAGCAACTGGATGCCGACTAGAAGCCCGATCAGGCTAAAGGCGCGCGCCTGGTTTTCGCCAAGCTGCCCCAGCCGCGTCCACAACAGAAAGGTAAAGGCCCCGATCAGCCCGTAAACCCCGGGATAGGCCCCGATCAGCGGCGCTGATTCCTCAAGCAGGAACGTAAAGGCCAGCGCCCCGCAGATGCCCGACACCACGAAGACCGCCAGCGTCGCGACCGGCGAAAACACCTCGCCCACCATCTTGCCCAGCGCCAGAAGCATGACACCGGCAAAGGCCGCGTGGGTCAGGTTTTGGTGGACAAACAAATAGGTCACCGTGCGGATCACATGTTCAAACGGCCAGATCCCGTTGCCCAGCATCCACTCGAAAATGTCGTCCGAAAAGGCATAGCGCTGCAAGGCCGCAAGCCGCCAGCCAACACCCTCGTGCCCACCGGCATAGCCGCGCGCACCCGCCGTAAAGATCAGCTCGATCCCGATGATGACAAAGAACAACGCCACCACCACCGGCGGCAGCGGGTTGATCGGGCTCTGGTTCTCCTGCTTCTGCATTCTGCCTCTCCTTGACGGGAATTTGCCCCATCGGTAAGGCAACACCACACATAAATCCAGACGGAGTATCCATCATGAACGAGGCGGTCCAAACGTCCTCCAACTTTACCCCACGCGTCTTTTCCGGGATTCAACCCTCGGGTGGCCTGACGCTGGGCAATTACCTCGGCGCCATGAAGCGGTTCGTCACCATGCAGGACGCAGGTGACTTTGAAACCGTTTATTGCATGGTCGACCTGCACGCGATCACCGTCTGGCAAGACCCCGACAAGCTGCGCCACGCTACTCGCGAACTCTGCGCAGGCTTCATCGCGGCGGGCATCGACCCGGCCAAATCCATCCTGTTCAACCAGAGCCAGGTTTCGGAACACGCGCAACTGGCATGGATCTTCAACTGCGTCGCCCGCATGGGCTGGATGCAGCGCATGACCCAATGGAAGGACAAGGCCGGCAAGAACCAGCAGAACGCCTCGCTGGGTCTGTTTGCCTACCCTGCGCTGATGGCCGCCGACATCCTTGTCTACCACGCCACCCACGTGCCGGTCGGGGAAGACCAGAAACAGCACCTCGAACTGACCCGCGATATCGCGATCAAGTTCAACCACGACTACAAGGTCGATTTCTTCCCGGAAACCGAACCGGTCATCGAAGGCGCGGCCACCCGCGTGATGTCGCTGCGCGACGGCTCCAAGAAGATGTCGAAATCCGATCCCTCGGATGCCTCGCGCATCAACATGACCGACGACGCCGAAACCATCGCCAAGAAGATCCGCAAGGCCAAAACCGATCCCGATGGCCTGCCCTCCGAAGCCAAAGGGCTGGAAGACCGCCCCGAAGCTCGCAACCTGGTCAACATCTACGCGGCCCTCGCCGACACCACGGTCGATGCGGTCCTCGCCGAGGTTGGCGGCAAGCAGTTCTCGGAATTCAAACCGATGCTGTCCGAGTTGGCGGTTGACAAGCTGGCCCCGATCTCGACCGAGATGGCCCGCCTGATGCAGGAGCAGGACGAGATCGACAAGATCCTTGATGCCGGTGCCACCCGCGCCCGCGCCATCGCCGCGCCGATCCTCAAGAAAACCTATGAAATCGTAGGCATGGTCGGCGCCTGATCTCAGCGCGGGGGGCTCGCCCCCCCGCACCCCCCAGAGTATTTTGGGTGCATTGAAGGCAGGCCCCTCTCTTCAATGCACCCCAAAAACTCCCGCCGAAGGCATCCTGCATTTCGGCACCCGGTTACAAAGCCGACATGTCTCCGTCACGAATCTGTATCTCTCCTCCCCTAGCTTTGCGCTCTGAACGCACTAGGCTGATAGCCACCTGAACAGGGAGCCAGAGATGGACCACGAAGACCTTTCGTTTGACGAACATGACGAACTGCTGAACCCGCGCCCGGAAGAGACCGACTTTGACCGGATCGTCGACACCGCGCTGTCGCGCCGCGGCTTTCTTGGCGGGGTCATGACCTTCGGCCTTGGCACTTTCCTTGTCGGCACCACCGCCCTGACCCGCGAGGCACAGGCCGGGGACCGTTTCGGCTTTGCCCAGGTGGCCGCCAACACCGACGATACCATCACCGTGCCGGAAGGCTTCGAATGGGAGCCGGTGGTGCAGTGGGGCGATCCGCTGTGGAGCGGCGTCGACGGGTTTGACGACGCGACCCGCGGCACCGCCGCAACCCAGGCCCGCGCCTTTGGGGACAACAACGACGGCATGTCGATCTTCACCCGCAACGGCCGCACCGTCATGGCCATCAACAACGAATACACCAACCGCAAGATCATCTGGGGCAACCGTCCCGACGGCAAACCTGAAAACGGCGACGACATCGAAAAGGGCATGATGGCTCATGGTGTTTCGGTCTTCGAAGTGGCCCGCGACGACAAGGGCGCCTGGCGGGTGGTCCTCGACAGCGAGTTGAACCGCCGCATCACCCCCCGGACCGAGATGGATCTGACCGGCCCCGCTGCTGGCCATGACCTCCTGAAAACCGCGGCCGATCCGAGCGGCACCAAGACCCTTGGCACCTGGAACAACTGCGGCAACGGCGAAACCCCCTGGGGCACCTACCTGACCTGCGAGGAAAACTTCAACGGATACTTCTCTGCCGCAGACGAGGCCCATGAGGTCAGCGCCGAACTCAAGCGTTACGGCGTATCGTCGAAGGACTGGGGCTATGGCTGGGCCAAGGTTGACGCGCGTTTCGACGTCTCAAAAAACCCCAACGAACCCAACCGCGCCGGCTATGTTGTCGAGATCGACCCCTTCGATCCCACCTCGACCCCGAAAAAGCGCACCGCCCTTGGCCGCTTCAAGCACGAAAACGCCGCCGTTGTCATCGCGGCAAACGGCAAGGCGGTTGTCTACCTCGGCGATGACGAGCGTGGCGAGTTTCTGTACAGGTTCGTCTCGCATGGCACCTACGCGGCCACCGGCGACAACTCGGACCTGCTGGAAAGCGGCGATCTCTTCGTGGCCAAGTTCCACGACGACATGCGCGGCGAATGGCTGGCCCTGACCCCGGAAACCACCGGCATGTCCGACGCGGAAATCCGCATCCACACCCGCCAGGCCGCTTCCAAGGTCGGTGCAACCACCATGGACCGCCCCGAGTGGGTGGCGGTGAACCCGACCAAGGCCGAAGCCTATGTCGCGCTCACCAACAACAAGAACCGCGGCAAGAAGCCGAACAAGGGTGGCGACGACACCCCGGCCAACGGCCCGAACCCGCGGGTTGGCAACAACTATGGCCAGATCGCCCGCTGGATGCCCGACAACGAAGACCACAGCGCCCCTGGCTTTGCCTGGAACCTGTTTGCGCTGGCGGGCAACCCCGAGGTTCACGACGACGCCTATGCCGGTTCCGAGAACATCAACGCGGGCAACATGTTCAACTCGCCCGACGGCATGGCCTTCGACGAAACCGGCCTGCTGTGGATCCAGACCGACGGTAAATACTCCAACGAAGGCGACTTTGCCGGCATGGGCAACAACCAGATGCTCTGCGGGGACACGGTGACCGGCGAAATCCGCCGCTTCATGGTTGGCCCGAAAGAGTGCGAAGTCACCGGCATCTGCTGGTCGCCGGATCGCCGCACCATGTTTGTCGGCATCCAGCACCCGGGCGAAAAGGGCAACTCCCACTTCCCGCGCGGTGGCACCAGCGTGCCGCGTTCGGGTGTTTTCGCCATCCGTCGCACCGATGGTGGCCTGATCGGCTAAGGGCAACCCGGATTACCCCAAAGATCCTTTTCAGAACCAAACTTTTCGCCCCCGACCTCCCCCGGTCGGGGGCTTTCCATTTGCCGCTTTCCGGGGATGGACCTTCCCGCCTCCCGGGTCTAGCATCCGCCCGAGCGAGTGAGGGAGATCAGATCATGGCCATCAGCAAAACCATCCGAACCTATTTCAACGGCACCTGGCACGACGGCGATGTTCCTGTGATGAACGCGGCCGACCACGGCGCATGGCTGGGCACCACGGTGTTTGACGGCGCCCGCTTCTTCGAAGGCATCACACCTGATCTCGATGCGCACCTGGCCCGCGTGAATCGTTCGGCCGAAGCGCTCATGCTGACCCCCACGATGGATGTCGAGGCGATGCTGGAGATCACCCGCGAAGGTCTCGAAGGGTTCCATGCGGACGAGGCCGTCTATATTCGCCCGATGTACTGGGGCATCGATGGCGACATGACCAAGAGCGCGATTGCCCCGACAGCCGATGCCACCGGCTTTGCCATTTCCCTCGAGGCCGTGCCGATGGCCACGGCCGAGGCGACCACAACGCTCACCCGCACCCGTTTTCGCCGCCCGACCCTCGACAATGCGGTGGTGAACGCCAAGGCGGGCTGCCTCTATCCCAACAATGCCCGGATGCTGGTCGAGGCCCGCTCCAAGGGGTTCGCCAACGCGCTGGTGGCCGATGCCATGGGCAATGTCGCCGAAACCGCCACCGCCAATGTCTTCATGGTCAAGGATGGCGAGGTCTTCACCCCCATCCCCAACGGTACCTTCCTCGCCGGCATCACCCGCGCCCGCCACATCGCCAACATGAAGGCCGACGGCATGGCCGTCCACGAGGCCATCCTGTCCTTTGAAGACTTCGAAGACGCGGACGAGGTCTTCCTCTCCGGCAACATGTCCAAGGTCACCCCTGTCACCGCCTTTGACGATCGCCAGTACCAGGTGGGTCCGGTCACGCGCCGTGTGCGCGAGCTTTATTGGGACTGGGCGCATTCCGCCTGATCCCGCGCAACGGCAAACCCGGCCTGGACTTATCTTCTTTCATTGCCACCGCCCAAACCATCGGCCATGATCGCCGCAAGGGAGACTGATGATGCGTAAATTCCTCGTTGTTCTGGACGACAGTCGCGAATGCCTGAACGCAATGCGCTTCGCGGCGATGCGTGCGGCCCATACGCAGGGCGGCGTGCAGATCCTGTCGATCATTCCGCCGGACGAGTTCAATCACTGGATGAGCGTTGGCGAGGTGATGCGCGAAGAAGCCCGCGAACGCATTCACGCGCATTTCGAAGTTTTCGCCAAATGGATGCGCGACAAGCAGGGTGTTGATCCCGAACTGGTCATTCGCGAAGGCGAAGCGGTGCGCGAAATCCTCGACCAGATTTCAGAAGACAAAGACATCGGGGTTCTGGTGCTTGGCGCAGGCACCGACAAGAAAGGCCCCGGCCCGCTGGTGACCCAGATGTCCCGCAACTCCGGCAGCCTTCCGATCCCGATCACCGTGGTGCCCGGCGATCTCTCCAAGGAACGGCTCGAAGCCATCACATGAGCGCGCCCGCGCTGGACTACTGGTTCGAATTCGCCTCGACCTATTCCTATCTCACCACGATGCGGATCGAAGACATGGCCCGTGCGCGCGGCATCACCCTGCGCTGGCGGCCTTTCCTGCTTGGCCCGATTTTCGCCGCACAGGGCTGGACCACCTCGCCGTTCAACCTTTATCCGGCCAAGGGCCGGTACATGTGGCGCGACATGGAACGCCTCTGTGCCGCGCGTGGCTTACCGCTCCAGCGTCCTGACACCTTCCCCCAAAACGGGCTGAACGCCGCCCGCCTCGCGATTGCGGCAGGCGCTGACATGCCGGCATTCTGTCGTGCCGTCTACACCGCGCAATTTGCCGAGGGCGCAGACATCTCGGCCCCTTCCACGCTGGAGACATGTCTGGAAACGGCGGGCCTCCCCCTGTCGCTCATCGAAAAGGCCCAAACCCCAGAGGTCAAACAGGCCCTGCGCGATCAGACCGACACGGCCATCTCCCTTGGCATCTTCGGTGCGCCCAGCTTTACCGTCGGCAAGGAACTGTTCTGGGGCGACGACCGTCTTGATCAGGCTTTGGACCACGCACTCCGCCGCTGATTTAGAACCATTCCAAACCTTGACTAACGGCCCCCCAAGGCGCATATCCGATGTAACTTCGAAAGCAGGTGCCCACATGTTCATTCAAACCGAATCCACACCGAACCCCGCAACACTCAAGTTCCTGCCCGGCCAGACCGTGCTGGAAACAGGCACCGCGGACTTTCCTTCTGCCGAAGGCGCCAGCGCCTCGCCGCTGGCCAGCCGCGTGTTTGCCGTCAATGGCGTAACCGGCGTTTTCTTCGGCAATGACTTTGTCACCGTGACCAAGGCCGACAACGTCGAGTGGGACCACATCAAACCCGCCATCCTCGGCGCGATCATGGAGCACTTCCAGTCCGGCCAGCCGGTCATGGCAGGCGAGGCAATCGCCCCTTCCGGCCACGCCGATCACGACGGCCCAGACGGTGAGATCGTTGTCCAGATCAAGGAACTTCTTGATACCCGCGTCCGCCCCGCAGTGGCACAGGATGGCGGTGACATCACCTTCCACGGTTTCGATCGCGGCGTTGTCTACCTGCACATGCAGGGGGCCTGCGCGGGCTGCCCCTCCTCGACCCTCACCCTGAAAATGGGGATCGAGAACCTTCTGCGCCATTATATCCCCGAAGTGACCGAGGTACGCCCGGTTGCCGTCTGACGGCACCCCGACGCCTTCGGCCGATACGGCCTTTACGGGACGGTGCTATTGCGGCGCCGTCTCTTTGCATTCGGACGCCCCTCCGCTGACGGTGGCCTTTTGCCACTGCTCGGATTGCCGCCGCTGGACCGGCGCGCCCGTCGGTGCCTTCGCTGCCTTTCGCGCCGCCGACCTGTCCGCCACCCCGAACCAGGGCCCCGGCGTCTCCCACACCGCAGGCGTCACCCGCTGGAATTGCCCATCCTGCGGCTCGCCTCTGATGGCAACCTTTGACTACCTCCCCGATCAGGTTTACGTACCGCTTGGCCTGATTGATCAGGCCGACCGCCTGCCGCCGCGCATCCATTGCCACGCCGATTCCGCCTATCCATGGCTGCATATCGAAGACACCCTCGAACGCGCCTCGGCCTCTGGCCGAAACACCCTGAACGCCGCTGACTGAAAGACCGCCCCCGTGACGCTGATCCTTGGTTTCGACACCTCCGGCCCCCATTGCACGGCCGCACTCCTGCAAGACGAGACCCTCATCGCGCAGAAAACCGAAGACATGGCGCGCGGTCAGGCCGAACGCCTGATGCCGCTTCTCGAAGAAACCCTTGCCAAAGCGGGCTTTGTCTGGGCTGACCTCACTGCAATCGGCGTCGGTGTCGGCCCCGGCAACTTCACCGGCATCCGAATTTCCGTTTCGGCGGCACGCGGGCTGGCGCTGGCCCTGAACATCCCCGCCGTGGGCGTGTCCACCTTCGACGCCACCTCGTTTGGCCGGCCGGACCCGCACGTCCCCACCGTCCCTGCCCCGCGCGATCAGGTCTATGCCATCCTCCCCGATGCCGCCCCGGCCCTACTTCAGACGCTTGAGACCGACCTCCCCGTCCTCACGCCGCCCGCACCGGCACAACTTGCCGAGAATATCGCCCGCGTCGCTCTCCTGCGCCACGCAGAGACCCCGACCCGCCCGGCCCCGCTCTATATCAAGGCCGCCGATGCCGCCCCACCGCGCGATCCGGCACCAACCATACTGCCATGACCCCGGCCCAACTTTCGGCCCTGCACGCTGCCGCCTTCACACAGTCGCGCCCCTGGTCGGAACAGGAATTCGCCGATCTCCTGGCCTCGCCCTTCTGCTTTGTCGTCGGTGACGCAACCGGATTTGCCCTTGGCCGCGTGATCGCGGGCGAAGCGGAACTCCTTACCATCGCCACCCACCCGGACACCCGCCGTCAGGGCCGCGGCCGCCACTGGCTCACCGCCTTCGAAACCCAGGCCCAAACCCTCGCTGCCACCGAAGCCTTCCTCGAAGTGGCCGCCGACAATGCGCCGGCTATCGCGCTCTACCAGTCCGCAGGTTACGAGGATCGCGCGATCCGCAGCGGCTACTACCAGCGCCCCGACGGCAGCCGGATCGACGCACGCGTCATGGCCAAGCGACTTCCCTAGCGTCAGCCATCAAATGTTGCTGAATCTTGTCCAAATGGTCGAATCCGCCTTGACCACCCCGTGTCCCTGCGGCCTTACTGGCATGTGATCTGACACGATCAGTCCAATTCGAAAGGCTGGCAACGCAAAGACCAGCCACTTCAACGTTTGGGAGAGACACATGACCCTAATGCACAAATTCCTCGGCGCCGCTGCTGCTATGGCGCTGACTGCTGGCGCCGCAATGGCCGAACCGGCGGTGATTTTCGACCTCGGCGGCAAATTCGACAAATCCTTCAACGAAGCGGGCTTCAACGGCGCCGAGCGTTGGGCGAATGAAACCGGTGGCAAGTACCTAGAGATCGAGCTTCAGTCCGAAGCCCAGCGCGAACAGGCCCTGCGCCGTTTCGCCGAGGCAGGCGCCAACCCGATCGTGACCATGGGCTTTGCCATGACCACCCCGATCGAGGAAGTCGCCCCCGATTATCCGGACACCAAGTTCGTGAACATCGACGGCTGGGCCAACCTGCCCAACGTTCAGACCATCTCTTTTGCCGAGCATGAAGGCTCGTTCCTGGCTGGCGTGATGGCCGCCAAGGCGTCCAAGTCCGGCACCGTCGGCTTTATCGGCGGCATGGACATCCCGCTGATCCGCAAATTCGCCTGCGGCTATGCTCAGGGCGTGAAATCGGTCAACCCCGATGCCACCATCGTTGCCAACATGACCGGCACCACCCCGGCGGCATGGAACGACCCGGTTAAAGGCTCGGAACTGACCAAGGCACAGATCGCACAGGGCGCTGACGTGGTTTACGCTGCAGCAGGCGGCACCGGCGTTGGCGTTCTGCAAACCGCAGCCGACGAAGGCATCCTGTCGATCGGCGTGGACAGCAACCAGAACCACCTGCACCCGGGCAAAGTCCTGACCTCGATGCTCAAGCGCGTTGACGTCGCGGTTTACAACGCCCTCAAGGACGGCGCAGACCTCGCTCCCGGCTTCCAGAACCTGAACCTCGCGGCCCAGGGCGTTGGCGTTGCAATGGACGACAACAACGCACCTCTGGTCACCGCTGACATGACCAAGGCCGTCGACATGGCGACCGCAGGCATCATCAGCGGCGAGATCAAGGTCGAGAACTACGCAGACAACGAAAGCTGCTCGGTTCTCCAGTTCTGATCAGCCTGATGAGTTGAAATACCGTGGGCGGCCTCATCGGGCCGCCCATTCGGTCAAAAGGGTTCATCGCCCTCGCGACCCCGCGAAAGGACACAGATGTCAGACGCGATTGCCAGTTTCTTTTCCGCCTGGGGCCTGACAGATGCAGACGCCCGCGCGGCGGCCCTCGGCCAAAGCCTATCCCCCGACATCCACTACCTCGACCCGCGCACGCCCGAGCCGATCACTTCCCTCGCGGCACTGGTTGACTATGTCGGCATGTATACGCAATACGCCCCCGGCGCGACCGCTGCGGTCGTGTCCCAAAGCACAACCCAAGGCCATCACCGCGCCACCGTCGAATTCCGCATGGCGGACGGCACCGTGCAGCTTGGCCAGTACTTCATCGAATGCGATGCCGAAGACCGCCCCGCGCGCCTCATCGGCTTCGTCGGTTTGGGAGAGCCCGAATGACAGCACCCGCCATCGAACTGAAAGGCATCTCCAAGGCCTTCGGCCCGGTTCAGGCCAACAAGGACATCTCGATTTCCGTCATGCCCGGTACAATCCATGGTATCATCGGTGAAAACGGCGCTGGAAAATCGACTTTGATGTCAATCCTTTACGGCTTCTACAAGGCCGACAAGGGCGAGATTTTCATCAAGGGCCAGAAAACCCAGATCCCCGATTCACAGGCCGCCATCGCCGCCGGAATCGGCATGGTCTTCCAGCACTTCAAACTGGTTGAGAACTTCACGGTTCTGGAAAACATCATCCTTGGTGCCGAAGACGGTGGCCTCCTGCGTCCCTCTCTTGCCAAGGCCCGCAAGGAATTGGCCCACCTCGCCAAGGAATATGAACTGAACGTCGACCCCGACGCGATGATCGAAAACCTCTCGGTCGGCCACCAGCAGCGGGTTGAAATCCTCAAGGCGCTCTACCGTCAGGCAGACATCCTGATCCTCGACGAACCCACCGGCGTGCTGACCCCGGCCGAGGCGGACCAGCTGTTCCGCATCCTCGACCGCCTGCGCGAAGAGGGCAAAACCATCATCCTCATCACCCACAAGCTGCGCGAGATCATGGACATCACCGATTCCGTCTCGGTCATGCGCCGTGGTCAGATGACGGACACCGTGAAAACCTCGGAAACCAGCCCGGAGCATCTGGCCGAGCTGATGGTGGGCCGCAAGGTGCTGCTGCGCGTTGACAAGAAACCCGCCACCCCCGGCGACACCGTTCTCGAGGTCCGGAACCTCCGGGTCACCGACGACAAGGGCGTCGAACGCGTCAAGGGCATCGACCTCACCGTGCGACGCGGCGAAATCCTCGGCATTGCCGGGGTTGCCGGCAATGGCCAGTCGGAACTGCTCGAGGTGCTGGGCGGCTACATGAACGCCACCGGCGACATCACCATGAACGGTGCCACGCTGCCGCTGGTTGGCAAGGGCGCGCACGGCAAATCCCGCCGCGCCGCCGGCATCGCTCACGTCCCCGAAGACCGCCAGCGCGAAGGCCTGATCATGGAATACGCGGCCTGGGAAAACTCGGTCTTTGGCTACCACCATGACCCGGCCTACCAAAACGGCCTCCTGATGGACAACGCCGGTATCCTCGCCAAGGCGCAGGAACAGATGGACCGTTTCGACGTCCGTCCCCCCCACCCGCGCCTTGCCGCCAAGAACTTTTCCGGCGGCAACCAGCAGAAGATCGTCGTGGCCCGCGAAATCGAACGCAACCCCGACCTTCTTTTGATCGGGCAACCCACACGCGGCGTCGACATCGGCGCGATCGAGTTCATCCACCAGCAGATCGTCAACCTGCGCGATCAGGGCAAGGCGATCCTCCTTGTCTCGGTCGAACTCGACGAGATCATGTCGCTCAGCGACCGCATCGCGGTGATGTTCGACGGCCAGATCATGGGCGAACGCGATCCCGCACAAACAGATGAAAAAGAACTCGGCCTCCTGATGGCCGGCATGAACGGAGAGGCCGCATAATGGAAAAGATGCCTCATTGGGCGGACATCGTCCTGATCCCGCTGATTTCGCTGGTCCTGTCGGCCCTCCTCTCGGCCCTCGTGATCCTTGCGATCGGGGAAAACCCCTGGACTGCCTTCAAGCTGATGGTCGACGGCGCGCTGATGCGCTCGTCCGGTTGGGGTTATACGCTCTACTACGCCACCAACTTCATCTTCACCGGCCTTGCCGTCTCGGTCGCCTTCCACGCCCGCATGTTCAACATCGGCGGCGAAGGCCAGGCCATGCTCGGCGGCCTCGGTGTTGCGCTGGCCTGTCTCTACATCCCCTGGCCGCATTGGTCGCTGGCCATCCTCGGGGCCAGCGCGGGTGCCGCCATTTTCGGTGCCTTCTGGGCGCTGATCCCGGCCTACCTGCAGGCCAAACGCGGCAGCCACGTGGTGATCACCACCATCATGTTCAACTTCATCGCTGCCGCCCTGCTGAACTATGTGCTGGTCAGCCTCCTGCGTCCGCGCGGTTCCATGGACCCGGCCAGCGCCAAGTTCCCCGAGTCCACCCACCTGCCCACATTCCGCGACATGTTCTCGACCGCCGATAACATCCTGTTCCGCGGCGCGCCGGCCAACGTGTCCTTCTTCATCGCCCTCGCGGCCTGTGTCCTCGTCTGGTTCCTGATCTGGCGCACCAAGCTCGGCTATGAAATCCGCGCCTTCGGCCATTCCGAAAGTGGTGCGAAATACGCCGGTATCTCGCCCGTCCGCATCACCGTGATCTCAATGCTGATCTCCGGCGCACTGGCGGGCATGATGGCCATAAACACCACCATGGGCGAAAGCGAACGCCTTGTGCTGAACTTCACCGAAGGGGCCGGTTTCATCGGGATCGCCGTTGCCCTCATGGGCCGCAGCCATCCCTTCGGCGTCTTCCTCGCCGCCATCCTGTTCGGCTTCCTCTACCAGGGCGGTGCGGAACTCGCCCTCTGGACAGACATCCCGCGCGAACTGATCGTGGTGATCCAGGCGCTGGTGATCCTCTTCACCGGAGCCCTCGACAACATGGTGCGCATGCCGCTTGAAAAAATGTTCCTCGCGCTGCGCAAGGGAGACGCATGATGGATTTCCTCAGCCTCGTTCAACTGCTCGACACCACCGTGCGCCTCGCAACGCCGCTCCTGCTGGCCTGCCTTGCCGGTCTCTATTCGGAACGCGCGGGCATCTTCGACATCGGCCTTGAAGGTAAGATGCTGGCAGCGGCCTTCTTCTCTGCCGCCTTTGCCTACACCACCGGCTCGGTCTGGCTTGGCCTGTTCGCGGGTGTCGGTGTCTCGCTGCTCCTGTCGGGCATCCACGGCCTCGCCTCGATCACCTTCCGTGGCAACCAGCTGATCTCGGGTCTTGCCATCACCATGCTGGCCAGCGGCATGACCGTGCTGATCGCGCAGGACTGGTTCAAACAGGGCGGCCGTACGCCGCAACTCGAAGGGGCAGCCCGGTTCGAACCGATCACCCTGCCGTTTGCCGAAGCCCTCAAGGACGTGCCGATCCTCGGCCCGATCTATCACGAACTGATCTCGGGCCACCCGATCCTTGTCTATATCGCCTTTGGCCTCGTACCGCTGACATGGTGGGTGCTCTACCGCACCCGTTTCGGCCTGCGCCTGCGTGCGGTTGGCGAAAACCCGGCCTCGGTCGATACCGCCGGTGTCTCGGTGGTTGGCCTGCGCTTTGCCGCCGTGATGATCTGCGGCGTACTCTGCGGCCTCGCTGGGGCCTACCTTGCCACCGCCCTGCAGGCTGGCTTCGTAAAAGACATGACCGCAGGCCGTGGCTATATCGCGCTTGCCGCGCTGATCTTTGCCAAATGGCGACCATGGTACGCGCTCTGGGCAACCCTTCTGTTCGGCCTTTTCCAGGCGCTCGAACTGCGCCCCGACCTGATCGAAACCGTGATCGGCATCAAGGTACAGGGCCAGTTGCTGGGTGCATTGCCCTACATCCTGACCGTGGTGATTCTCGCAGGCTTTGTCGGCAAGGCCATCCCGCCACGTGCCGGAGGCGAGCCCTACGTCAAGGAACGCTAGGCCAACGGCTCTCATGGTGATCCGGCTGGCCCTGAATGGGGCCAGCCAAGCAAACCCATAAGTCCAATCGGCAACTAATCATCAAGCCTGTCGACCTTTTGACCGGCACATGTGTTGCATTCTTTTCCACGGTAACGCTAACTGGTTTCATGCAGATCTACCTCCCCATCGCCGAAGTCTCCGTGAACGCTTTCCTGCTGCTCGGATTGGGCGGAATCGTGGGCATTTTGTCCGGCATGTTCGGCGTGGGCGGCGGCTTCCTAATGACGCCGCTGCTGTTCTTCATCGGCATTCCACCGGCAGTGGCCGTTGCCACCGAAGCCAACCAGATCGTGGCCTCGTCCTTCTCGGGCGTTCTCGCCCACCTGAAACGACGAACCGTCGACTTAAAGATGGGATGTGTCCTGCTTGTCGGCGGCCTTGCCGGGGCGGGCCTCGGCGTGTTTATCTTCAACTATCTCAAGTCGCTCGGTCAGGTCGATCTGCTAGTCAAGCTTTGCTACGTGATCTTCCTTGGCATCATCGGCGGCCTGATGTTCATCGAAAGCCTGAACGCGATCCGCAAGTCGCGCGGCAACGCCGCACCGCCGCAACGCAAGAAACACAACTGGATTCATGGTCTGCCCTTCAAGATGCGCTTCCGTGTCTCGGGTCTCTACATCTCGGTCATCCCGCCGCTTCTGGTCGGCCTCTGTGTGGGGATCCTCGCCGCCATCATGGGCGTGGGCGGCGGCTTCATCATGGTCCCCGCGATGATCTACCTGCTGGGCATGCCCACCAAGGTCGTGGTGGGGACTTCGCTGTTCCAGATCATCTTTGTCACCGCCTTCACCACCCTTCTGCACGCCACCACCAACTATACCGTCGACATGGCCCTTGCCGTGCTTCTCCTGGTGGGCGGCGTCGTCGGCGCACAGATCGGCACCCGCATCGGCACCCGTCTCAAGGCGGAACAACTGCGCATCCTTCTGGCCGCCCTCGTCCTCGCCGTCTGTGGCAAACTGGCCTTTGATCTTCTCGTCATGCCGAACGAACTCTACTCGCTCGGCGCGGTAGGAGGACACTAGGATGCTCCGCTACCTTGCTGCCCTCATTTTCCTGATCGCCACACCGTTGATGGCCACCGAGGAACAGGTCGTCCTCGGCATGAGCCAGAACCGTGTCGCGATCACCGCCAATTTCGATGGCTCCGAGATCCTGATCTTCGGCGCGGTGAAACGCGAAACCGCGATCCCCGAGGCCCATCCCCTTGAAGTGGTTGTCGCCGTGTCCGGGCCCAAACTGCCTGTGGTCGTGCGCCGCAAGGAAAAGCGCCTCGGCATCTGGGTCAATACCGACAGCGTCGAGGTCGACGCCGCCCCCAGTTTCTATGCCGTGGCCACCTCCGGCCCATTCAAGGAGATCGTGAAAGACATCGAGGACCTGCGCCACAAGATCTCGATCCCCCGCGCCATCCGGTCTGTCGGCGCACCGATGGATGTGAAGAACGCACAGGAATTTTCCGAAGCCGTGGCCCGCATCCGCACCGACAACGGTCTCTACCAAGTGCTGGAAAACACCGTGGAGGTCGACCAGCAGACACTGTTCAACACCTCGGTCAAACTGCCCGCCAACCTGACCGAGGGCGACTATCTCACGCGCATCTTCCTGACACGCGGGGGCGACGTCGTCTCGCAGTACGAAACCACGATCGACGTGCGCAAGGTTGGGCTGGAACGCTGGCTCTTCAACCTCTCACGCCAGCAACCGCTGGTCTACGGTCTCCTGTCGCTGGCCATCGCCATCGCCGCCGGCTGGGGCGCCTCCGCCGCCTTCCGCTTCATCCGACAGGGCGGATAAGTCGGCGGAAAGCCTTTCGAAAGGCTTTCCCTCCCCCTCAATTCAAACGCCGAAGGAACGCCTTTGCAAAGGCGTTCCGGCAGGCTTTTCGAAAAGCCTGCCCCCACCCCAATCAACCACGCCCGATATAGGGCATCTTGGTCGCCATCACGGTCATGAACTGCACGTTGGCCTCTGGCGGCATGCTGGCCATATGCACCACCGAGCGCGCGGCATTCTCCACGCCCATGGTCTGCATCTCCGGCGACTTGTCCTTCAGCATCGCCACCAGCTCGCTTTCCGCATTGCCGATATCGATCTGCCCGCAGGCGATGTCAAAGTCCCGCCCATCCAGCGAGAGCGTCCGCGTCAGACCCGTGATCGCATGTTTGCTGGTGGTATAGCTCACCGAGCCGGGCCGCGGATTGTGCGCAGAAAGCGAGCCGTTGTTGATGATCCGCCCGCCCCTCGGGTCTTGTCGGCGCATCTGTCCGAACGCCAGCCGCGCGCAAATGAACATGCCGCGAATGTTGACATCCATGACCCGCTCGAAATCCTCCAGCGGGATCTCGTCAATCGGTCCTGCCGTCCCGAAAATCCCGGCATTGTTGAACAGCACATCCAGCCGCCCGGCTTCGGCCACGAAGCGGGCAAACACCTCTTCCATCGCCGCCGCGTCGGTCACATCCCCCGGCAACACAACCGCGTTCTCATGGTCTCCCACTTCGCGCAGCCTGTCTTCGCGCCGGGCCACGACACCCACACGCCAGCCCGCTTTCAGGAATTCCTCGGCCGTCGCCCGCCCAATGCCCGAGCTCGCCCCGGTCACGATCACGCTTTTCATGTCTCACCCTCCGCCTGTTCCAGCTTGAGCGGCGCTGGCGCCACTCGCAAATCATCCGTGCGCAACGAATCCGACGGGCGGGCCAGCCGGTTGCGCACAACCCAGTACAGCCGCTCCGAGGCCCGCGTCACCGCCACATAGGCCAGCCGCTTCCACAGGGGCTGGCCCGCTTCCGACCGCCCCATCCGCGCCGCCGCGTAGATATCCGGCGCGAACACCTGAACGTTTTCCCATTGCGAGCCTTGCGCCTTGTGTATGGTCACCGCCGCCCCGTGCAGAAAGGTCGCCCCCATCCGCGCCGCATAGGGAATAAACGGCTCTTCCTCGTCCGGTTTCTCGATCTTCACGATTGACGCCGCCGACACCTGCGGATCTTCCGCGCCCATCACGTGCAGACGCGAAAACCCCGGTTTGCGGCCGGGACCGAGATAAATCACCTGCGCCCCCTTGATCAGCCCCCGCGCCTCAAGATCCAACCGTTTCTTGCGGTGCTTGAGCGGCAGTTCGATCCCGTCACAAACCAGCGGCTCGCCTTCCAGCAATGCATCCTCTGGCGCGCCATGCACCTGCCGGAACGCATTGATCAGCCGGATGCGCGTCGCGTTGCGCCACACCAGCACCGGCGAGCGCGCCATCAGGTCCACCTCGACCCGCTGGCTCCAGACCACCCGGTCATCGCGTTTCGCGGTTTCTTCAACCAGCCTCTCGAAATCCTCGAACCCCATCGCCGGATCGGCCAGCGCATGGGCCAGGTCCAGGATCGGGTTGTCCGCCTGCTGCCGGTGCACGCGGCTGAGTTCAAAGCGCGATTTCGGCGGCAGGGTTTCGAACACCATGCCACCGCCGCCCTTGTTCACCGGCGCAAGCTGGGCCGGATCGCCAAACAGAACCAGCGTCGGGAAAATCTCTTTCAGGTCCTCGAACTGCTTGTCATCCAGCATCGAGGATTCATCAATGAACCCGATATCCAGCGGCTCGTCGCGCCGTTTCCAGCCGGTGATGAAATCCGATCCGCGCAACCCCGCCGCGGCCAGTGCGCCGGGGATCGACTTGTGCAACTGGTAAAAGGCAAAGGCCCGCTCCAGCGCCTCTTCCGTCAACCCTTCGATCTCGGGCTTTTCGCCCTCGCCCGACAGCCACTCGGCGATCTTCTCGTATTCGGGGTCATAGACAGGAGTATAGATGATCCGGTGAATGGTTGTCGCGGGCACACCGCGCATCCGCAACACGCTCGCGGCCTTGTTGGTCGGCGCCAGAATGGCCAGCGTCCGCCGGTCCGGGCGTTTCTTGCCCTCGTAGTCGCCTGATACAATATCCACCCCCGCCGCCTCGAGCGCCTTCACCAGTTCCGCCAGCAAAAGCGTCTTGCCCGACCCCGCCTTACCGATCACCGCGGCCACGGCGCTCTTGCCGTCGCGCGGCGGCGTCAGCAGGCTGTCATCAAGGTCGATCCCCGCGCCGCGCAGCAGCTCGGTAATGGAGTCAAAGGCCTCGGCCTGGTCGTGGGAAAGGGTCAGCGCGCTCGTCATGGGGCGACCCTACAACCGCCCCTTGCCAAGCACCAGCCGCCATTACGCACTCGCCGCAAGATCGGCGGGATGCGTGCCACCAAAGGCCTGTTCGAACCACAGTTTCGACGTTGCAACCGGAATGCCCGCACGCTCGGCCATGGTGCGATGGGTATCCTCGCCAAACGACCAGAGCCCGACACTGATCCGGTCGCGCCCCCTGCCCTTTGTCCCGATCACCTCGGGCGATGAGCCGATCATCCGGTAAATTCGCACCATGCGCGCATCAAACACGCCCACAAGATGTTCGATCCCGAAGCCGCGCAGAACCTCGCTGCCCGCCAGCATCAGGGCGCCCGCCGTTTTCGGCTCGGCGTCCCGCGCGAGGCAGAACCGCGTGCATTCCCAGATCAGCGGGCTTTCGATCCGCACACCATCCGTCAGCTCGGAAAAGTGATCGTTGATCATGCAGGGGCCGGTCGTTGGCAACAGCCGCATTGAGCCGCCATGCCCGCCATCCGCCTTTTCCCAGAGGATATAAAGCGGTTTCAACGCATCGTATTCATCGCGCTCTTCGCCGTTCGCATTCACCGTCACATCCCAGCCCAGCCGCGTCTTGAACTGATCGGCACGGTCGACGTACATCGCATGCGCCAGCCCGGGGCGGCCCTGCAATTGATCGGCATAGAGATAACGGAGCATTCTTGCGTCCCTCCCGCATAAAAGCGCAGGAACAGACCTAGAACATTAAGGTTAATACCCCCCTAACCCCACGCCCGTCAGACCACGATCAACCCATGGCTCAGCGCGCGGGCCACCGCGTGCGTGGTGTTCAGCGCACCGAGCTTGGCACGTGCACTTTCGATGTAAACCCGCAGCGTGTGTTCCGAGATCGCCAGCATCTCGGCAACCTGCGCCCGGCTGTAGCCCAGCGCCAGAAAGGTCATCGCATCCACTTCCCGCGGGCTCAGCGGCCGCATTGGCTTGGGGTCTGCATCCGGGTTGATCGCCAGCGCCCTTTCGTTGAACTCATGAGCAATCAAAATCAGATCTCGGCGGTTTTCCTGCGTGAAACGGCACCATTCGTCGTCGCTGCATGTGTGGTTCACGGTGAACAGGGCAAACTGTCCGTTCGGCCCGCGGATCGGCACCGAAAATCCCTGGTTGCCAACCCCATGGGTCATTGCTTCGGCCATGAAGTCCCGCGCCACCTTGCCGGACCAATCCAGCCGTTTCCAGTCAACCGGGTGAAACCGCTGGAAACAGCCAAGGATCACCGGATCGATCCGCACGTAGTCCTGTTCGTTGTATCGCTGAACCCAGTCTTCCGAGTAGGTGTAACAGCCGTATTGATCCCCCTCGGCATTCACCCAGTGATAGACCATGTGATCGACACGAAAATGATCTCTGAGGTCAAAGATGGCTGCGCTCAGCGCCTCAAGCTCTTGCGCGCGTTGCAGCTCTCCCAACAAGACATCTCGTCGCTCGATCTTCCCCATGTGCCACCACGCCTACCAAATCATTTGCCAAAACGATCTCGGCGGCCGCGACCTGCCGGGTGTCCTCCAGCTGCTGGGCCAATGCGTCCAACCCGTTGTTATCGGCAAAGGTTCTCAAATCCGCGAGAACGTCGAGTATCCAATCATTCTGCATCTTTAACTCTCGGTAACAGTGGTTAATCAAAGATTAACTCAACCCTAACACGAACTTCGTTAATCCCGGTATTCGCCGAAATTCCCTCCCCCAAAATGGCGGGGTCAGCTTCGACAAGGCCCTGAATACACACAATTCCCTTTCCACAACGTAAATCACCCCCGAATGGGCAGGGCCATCCGAGGGTGATTCGCGAGGGAAAAACGGGGCCGCCCAGACCGGGCGGCACTCATCTTACTTTTTGCCAGCTTCCAGCACGTCCTCAACGGTGCGCAGGCCGGTTTTCGGGGCCTGAACCAGAACAGCCATGTTGCCCGGCTTGTGCTCGTTGCGCAGCATCTTCATGTGCGCTTCCGGAATCTCGTTCCAGGCAAAGACTTCCGACATGCAGGGATCAAGACGGCGCTCGATCATCAGGCGGTTGGCCGATGCAGCCTGTTTCAGGTTGGCAAAGTGCGAACCCTGAAGACGCTTCTGGTGCATCCACATGTAGCGAACGTCGAAGGTGGTGTTGAAGCCCGAGGTACCGGCACAAATCACCACGATACCGCCTTTTTTCACAACCAGGGTCGACACGGGGAAGGTCGCCTCACCGGGGTGTTCAAAGACCATGTCCACGTTGTTGCCCTTGCCGGTGATCTCCCAGATCGCCTTGCCGAACTTGCGTGCTTCCTTCAGCCACTCGTTGTACTCGGGCGAGTTCACGGTGGGCAGCTGACCCCAGCAGTTAAAGTCCTTGCGGTTGATCACGCCCTTGGCGCCCTGATCCATCACGAACTGGCGCTTGCTCTCGTCCGAGATCACGCCGATCGCGTTGGCACCGGCGGTGTTGGCCAGCTGGATCGCATAGGAGCCCAGACCACCCGATGCACCCCAAACCAGAACGTTCTGGCCCGGACGCAGCTCGTGCGGGTGGTGGCCGAACAGCATGCGGTATGCGGTGGCCAGGGTCAGGGTGTAGCAGGCAGCCTCTTCCCAGGTCAGGTGCTTGGGACGCGGCATCAGCTGCTGGGCCTGAACCTTGGTGAACTGTGCAAACGAACCGTCACCGGTCTCGTAACCCCAGATGCGCTGGGTCGGCGAGAACATCGGGTCACCACCGTTACATTCTTCGTCGTCACCGTCATCCTGGTTACAGTGGATCACGACCTCGTCGCCCACCTTCCAGTTCTTCACGGCCGAACCCACTTTCCAGACGATGCCCGAAGCATCCGAACCGGCGATGTGGTAGTCTTGGCCGTGCACGTCGAACGGCGAAATCGGCTTGCCGAGACCAGCCCAGACACCGTTGTAGTTCACACCGGCAGCCATCACGAGAACAAGAACCTCGTGGCTGTCGACTTCCCAGGTGTCGACCACTTCTACTTCAAACGATGTGTCCGGCTCGCCGTGGCGTTCGCGACGGATCGCCCATGCGTACATTTTCTTGGGCACATAGCCCAGCGGGGGCATTTCACCCACTTCGTAAAGATCTTTCTCGGGTGCGTCGTACGGTGCAATGCCGGTTTCGGTGTCCAGAGCCATGTTAGCCTCCTGAAGTTGCTCTCTTGCCGCGGCGCAGAATCGCGGTTCCTGAAGGATGAGTATCGGCGGCCTTGTAATATTGCAACCACATTTGGTGTGATTTTGTAATTTTATGACCGAGCGAACGCAGAAATTCCTTCTGCACCTGCAAAATCAGGGGAAAAGATGTTTTATCGAGTTACCATAAAACGCCAGGGCGGTGTCCTGATCGGGGTTTGCCCGGTAACACCCGTTCTCTTTGAGAATCATCCGGCGCTCGCTCAGCATCCGCAAACCGACCTCGGTGGCATAGGCCACGTCATTGCGCGGCAGGTGCACATGCGCCTCATGCAACTGCTCGATGCGCGCCACAAAATCCGCTTCGATCGCCGCCCGCGACATCGGATGGTCGGCCCCCGCAATGATACTCGCCACCAAAGGCACCGGTAGCACGGGCACCACGTTCTCGATGCGCTCCATCAACTCATAAGCCAGCGCCTCTGAGACCTCTCCCTCCCGGTCCTTGACGAAACTGCTCAGAGAAAGCGGATGACCAAAGCTCACCGCCGCGTAACCGAACTTGTGATACTTCCCGCGCAGCCGCAGCCACATCTGCTTGAGAAAGAACCCGCCCACCACGCTGATCTTGGCGTTGAACCGGCGGTTCCCCTGCTCAAGCGCCCCAAGCAGGATGCGATCCTCCAGCACCCGGTCATAGTTCAGCGCAACAGGCACGAAGACTACGTCACGGTCTTCAGGATCAAACCCGTCCACGATGTATTTCAACAACCCGTGCTTGGGCTCCTGCGGCGCACCATCAAGCGAAAGCCCCCCTTCCGGGAACATCGCCTGTGTCACACCGCCATCTGTCGCCAGCTTGACGTACCGCGCCAATACCTG
Source organism: Pelagimonas sp. KU-00592-HH (assembly GCF_040369695.1). NCBI lineage: Bacteria > Pseudomonadati > Pseudomonadota > Alphaproteobacteria > Rhodobacterales > Roseobacteraceae > Pelagimonas > Pelagimonas sp. KU-00592-HH. Next base: position 517,565 of record NZ_BAABWM010000002.1, read on the forward strand.
CCGGTAGAGCGCGTTGCGCGATTTGCGGCGGATAAAATAGGCGCCCATGGCCTTGATCAACCGGCTCAGCGGCCAGACCCGCGCCCATTCCCCCACCGCATAGGCAAGCGCTGATCGCTCAGCCGCGAGATAGGTCACAAGCACGTAATCCATGTTCGACCGATGGTTCATCACGAACACAACCGTCGAATCCTTGGGAATATTGGCAATCCCCGCCTCATCGAAATAGGCAAGCCGCACCCGGTAAAGCGCCTGGCTCAGAAAGCGGGCAACGCGAATGGCAAAGCCGAAATAGGCAGAAGCACTGAACGACGGCACGATTTCTCGCGCGTATCCCTTGGCCTCCTGAAAGGCCACGTTCTCGGGGATCTTGTTCTTGCGCGCGTGGTCGACAATCGCTTCCGTCACGTCCGGGTGATAGATCAGCCGCTGGATCATGTCGTGCCGCCGCGCCAGCTTGAACGGCTCGATGGGCCGCTCCAGCCGCTCGTTCAGCCGCGCCACCGCCTTCTCCATCCGCCGCCGGAAAAACCAGCGCACCGAGGGGAACAACAGGTGACTCGCCGCCGTTACGGCAGCGAACAGGACAATCAGGATGAACAGCCAGATGGGAAGTTCGACGGTCGAAGTCATGGTCTGACCCTTGCAGGAGCGGGGAAGAGGGTAAATATCTAAACGACAGATTTTAGGCAAACCGGATAAAGATGCAGCAGTTTTCCATCCGCGCCGGCTTTGATCCGGCCCACCGTGACACCATCGCCCGCCTCTACTGGCAGGCCTTTTCCGCCAAGCTCGGCCCGTTGATGCGCCCCGAGGCCAAGGCACAGGCTTTTCTGACCCGTGTCCTGAACCCCGACTTCGCAATCTCCGCGCTCTCCCACGATGGCAACATCCTCGGCGCGGCGGGCTTCAAAACCGACAAGGGCGCCTTGATCGGCGGCGACCTGCCTGACCTTGCCGCCGCCTATGGCTGGCTCGGCACCCTGTGGCGCGCGCCCCTGCTTTCGCTTCTGGAACGTGATCTCGCCCCGGACTGCCTGTTGATGGACGGCATCTTCGTCTCCGAGGCGGCCCGCGGCATGGGCATCGGCTCGGCCCTGCTCGAGGCAATCAAGGCGGAGGCCGCCGAACGTGGCCTCCGCGAAGTCCGCCTCGACGTCATCAATACCAACCCGCGCGCCCGCGCCCTTTATGAACGACAGGGCTTTGTCCCAGGCGAAACCCAGCACCTCGGCCCCCTCAAACACCTGTTCGGCTTTTCCTCCAGCACGACGATGCGTTATTCTGTATCTGCAAAATAAACTTGCCGCGACGCAGCGAATTGACTTGCACATGATATTTCGCATATCTACGCTCAGACGAAATAAAATTGCCCAACCGATTCACGAGGACGTTCCATGTCGCAGACGCAGAAAGATCGCCCCTGGCTAATCCGCACCTACGCCGGCCACTCGACCGCAAAGGCGTCAAACGCGCTTTATCGCTCGAACCTTGCCAAGGGTCAGACCGGTCTTTCAGTGGCCTTCGACCTGCCCACCCAAACCGGTTATGACAGCGACCACGTCCTGTCGCGCGGCGAAGTCGGCAAGGTGGGCGTGCCCGTCTGCCACCTTGGTGACATGCGCACCCTGTTCGACCAGATCCCGCTTGAACAGATGAACACCTCGATGACGATCAACGCCACCGCACCGTGGCTTCTGTCGCTCTACATCGCGGCGGCCGAGGAACAGGGCGCCGACATCTCCAAGCTTCAGGGCACCGTGCAGAACGACCTGATCAAGGAATACCTGTCGCGCGGCACCTATATCTGCCCGCCCAAACCCTCGCTCAAGATGATCGCGGACGTGGCCGAGTATTGCTATACCAACGTGCCCAAGTGGAACCCGATGAACGTCTGTTCCTATCACCTGCAAGAAGCAGGCGCGACGCCGGAACAGGAACTCGCCTTCGCACTGGCCACCGCACAGGCCGTCCTCGACACCCTGCAACCGCGTGTGCCCGCCGAAGACTTCGGCCCGATGGTCGCCCGCATCTCCTTCTTCGTGAACGCGGGCATCCGCTTCGTGACCGAGATGTGCAAGATGCGCGCCTTCGTCGAACTCTGGGATGAAATCTGCGCCGAACGCTATGGCGTGACCGATCCGAAACACCGCCGCTTCCGCTATGGCGTTCAGGTCAACTCGCTCGGTCTGACCGAACAGCAACCGGAAAACAACGTCTACCGCATCCTGATCGAGATGCTGGCCGTGACCCTGTCGAAAAAGGCCCGCGCCCGCGCCGTGCAACTGCCCGCCTGGAACGAGGCCCTCGGCCTGCCGCGTCCGTGGGACCAGCAGTGGTCGATGCGTATGCAGCAGATCATGGCCTTTGAAACCGACCTTCTGGAATATGACGATCTCTTCGACGGCAACCCCGCCGTCGACCGCAAGGTCGCCGAACTCAAGGAAGGTGCCCGCCACGAGCTCTCCAACCTCGAAAGCATGGGCGGCGCCATCGGCTCGATCGACTATATGAAATCGCGCCTCGTGGAATCCAACGCCGACCGCCTGAACCGCATCGAAGCGGGTGAAACCGTGGTTGTCGGCGTGAACAAGTACCAGCAAGGCGAAACCTCGCCGCTGATGACCGGCGATGGCGGCATCATGGTGGTTGATCCGGCCGTGGAACAGGAACAGATCGAACGCCTCAACGAATGGCGCAGCCAGCGCGACAGCGCCGCCGTCGAAAAGGCCCTCGCCGATCTGCGCGCCGCGGCCAAGTCGGGCGAAAACGTCATGCCCGCCTCGATTGCCGCCGCCAAGGCCGGCGTCACCACCGGCGAATGGGCCGCCCAGATGCGCACCGTGCACGGCGAATACCGCGGCCCGACCGGCGTCTCCGGCTCGCCCTCGAACAAGACCGAAGGCCTGGACGACATCCGCGAAGCCGTTGACGCCGTCTCCGACCGCCTCGGCCGCCGCCTCAAGTTCGTGATCGGCAAGCCCGGCCTCGACGGCCACTCCAACGGCTCCGAGCAGATCGCCTTCCGCGCCCGCGATTGCGGCATGGACATCTCCTATGACGGCATCCGCTTGACCCCCGAGGAAATCGTCAACTCGGCCCTCGAAACCGAGGCGCATGTGGTTGGCCTCTCGATCCTCTCGGGCAGCCACATCCCGCTGGTCGAAGACATGATGAAACGTATGCGCGAAGCCGGTCTCGCAGATGTGCCCGTCATCGTGGGCGGCATCATCCCCGACGACGATGCCGAACGCCTGCGCGCCATGGGCGTCGCCCGCGTCTACACGCCGAAAGATTTCGAGCTGAACACCATCATGATGGACGTGGTCGCGCTGGTCGATCCCAAGGCCGTCGCCGCCGAATAACGCCTCCCGGCGCTCCTCTGAAAAGCCCTGCCAATGTGCGGGGCTTTTTGCTTTTTCCGACCCCGCTTGCGCCGACTCGGCCCTTGCGGGACACTGGGGTCGGAGGAAACCACATGAACACCATTGCAAAAGAGGCCCGGATCACGGGTCGCGTGCAGGGCGTTGCCTATCGCAACTGGACCCGCTCCCGCGCCTCGGCCCTTGGCCTCACGGGCTGGGTCCGCAACGATCCGATGGGCGCAGTCGTTGCCTGTTTCGAAGGCGAACGCGACAAGATCGAAACCATGCTGACCGATCTCTGGTCCGGCCCCGGCGCCGCGTCCGTCACCGACGTGCAATCCCACACCGTCGCCCCCACCAACGCCCGCGATTTCGTCATCCTTCGCTAGGCCCGTCGCGAAATCCGCGTAGGTGGTCCATGAACAGGCGCAGCGGCATCATCTGGCGATATTCTCGCGGGAAATACAGGAACAGGCCCGGCGTCTTACCAAGGTGCGGCTCCAGAACCGTCACCAGCCGCCCGTCTGCCAAGGCCTCGGCACAATAGTCGCGAAAGGTATAAGCCAACCCCACACCGCGCATCGCAAGATCGACCGAGGCCGGAAGGGAATTCACGATCAGGCTGCCACCCACTTCCGCCGCATACTCCCCCTCCTCGCCGGTAAAGGTCCAGGGCGCAATCCGTCCCGCTGACAGGAACCGGTACCGCACACAGTTGTGCTGCAACAGATCACGCGGCGTCTCTGGCGCACCATGCACAGCGACATAATCGGGACTGGCCAGAACCGCCAGCCGCAGCGGCGGTGTCATCCGCACCGCCACCATATCCTCGGCGATATTGTCCCCAAGCCGAAACCCCGCGTGCAACTCTTCGCCAAGCAGATCCGACAGCGCATCGGTCAGCGACAGCTCCAGCTCGATCTCCGGATAAGCCGCATGAAACGACGGCAGCGCCTTGGCCACGAACTGATGATAGGCAAACTCCGGCAGGGCAATCTTCAACATCCCGCGCGCCGCGTGGCCCGTTGTACGCGCGCTTTCAACCGCCGCCCCCAGTTGGTCAAATGCCGGTCCCGCCCCGCGCATCAACGCCCGCCCGGCCTCGGTCAGGCTCACGGACCGCGTGGTCCGGATGAACAACGCGGTGCCCATCTGATCTTCCAGCGCCTTCAACTGGTGACTGACCGTAGAGGGCTTGATCCCCAAGGCCTCGGCCGCCGCGCGAAGACTGCCGTGTCTGGCAATCGCGGTGAACACTTCCAGCATCGCAAGCGGCAGTCGCATCATCCCTCCAACCCTTATTCATCGAAATGATACATGAAAGAAGTGCAAAGGTGGTGGATTATTTCACAATCCGCCCAGCCCTACATTCGGTTCAACGGCACACCCAACCGAAAGACACGCTCATGAAACCCACCACTCTCCTCCCGACCCTCACCGCAGCAATCCTCACCGCGACCTCCGCCCTCGCAGCCTCCCCCGAAGACAACATCAAGGTGGTGCAGGACTTCTTTGCCGCCTATGGCGCAAACGATCTCGACGGCATCGCCGCCGTGATGGATGAAAACGTGCAATGGCATATCCCCGGCCGCCACCCGCTCTCCGGCACCAAGTCCGGCCGCGACGAGGTTCTCGCCTTCTTTGCCCAACTCGGCAGCGCAGGCTTCAAGGCCGACCCGATCTACTTTGGCGCCGATGACACACATGTTGTCGACATCCATCGCGGCTGGTCCAACGCTCCGGGCAAACCCAACGTCGATACCACATGGGCGCTCGTCTACCGCATCGAGAACGGCAAGATCGTCGAGGCCACCAACCTCAGCGCCGATCAGGACGCCGCCAATACCTTCTTCTGGTCGAACTACGATCTCGCGCCCGTGCCGGACCGCCTCGCCAAGTAACCTGGATTGCCCCCATCATGACCAGCCCCGTTCACAGCTTCATCGTAGATTGGTTCCAGAGGTTTGATCGCCTTGATCCCGTCGAGGCCTTCCTCCCCGATCTCCACCCCGACGTGGTTTGGGACATGCCGGACATCAATCCGAACCTGCACGGCCACGCCCGCTTCAAAGCGTGGTATGCGGCCGTGCTCGACACTTTGGTTCCGCCCACCGAGCATCACCTCAGCAACATTACCGTCACGGACAACACCGCCACCTTCAACGTGCGGCTCCGCGCCCGCACCAAGGACGGCACCATTATCGAAGCCAATGTCCGCGAAGACTGGCACTTCACGACGCGCACCGATGGCACCCCTCTGATCACGCACTACACCGCAACTTTCCTCGAAGAGCTTCCCGCATGAAAACCCTCGTTCTCACCGCTCACCCCAACCTCGACACCTCCCGCATCAACCGCGCATGGTTCGATGCGCTGTCCGAAGCCGACAACGTCACCACCCGCGACCTGACTGCCATCGGCGGCCCGACCCTGCAGTTCGACGTCGAGGCAGAACAAACCCTGCTTCTGGCCCACGACAGGATCGTCCTGCAGTTCCCCTTCTACTGGTATTCCGCCCCACCGATCCTCAAGGCATGGCTGGATCAGGTGCTCAGCTTCGGCTTTGCCTATGGCCCCGGCGGCGACAAACTGAAAGGCCGCGAGTTCCTGATCCTTGTCTCGACCGGTGGCCCCGCCGACAGCTACCACGCCGGCGGCTACAACAATTTCTCGATGGACGAACTGCTGAAACCCTTCCAGCAAACCGCCAACCTGACCGGCATGACCTATCTGCGCCCCTTCATTGCCCACGGCATGGCTCAGGCCGACGAGACCCAGATCGAAGCCAGCGTGCCCGATATGCTCAGCCACGTCAGCAACCCGGAACTGAACCCCCAAGTCCGGCTGGCCCGCCTGCTGAAAGAGATCGAAGACGACCCGGCCAAAGCCGCCGCCGTCAGCTGATCCTACCGCAAGGGCAGGCATCCCGCCTGCCCACAATCCCCTTGCCCTACCCCCTCGCTTTCCCGCATCTATGAAAGACAAGCAGCGAGGAACCCCAGATGACCATCCATATCGGAGCCAAACCCGGCGACATCGCCGAAACCGTCCTGATGCCCGGCGATCCCTATCGCGCCAAATGGGCGGCTGAAACCTTCCTGGAAGACGCCACCTGCATCAACGAAGTGCGCGGCATGCTGGGCTTCACCGGCACATGGCGCGGCAACCGTGTCACCATTCACGGCTCGGGCATGGGCATGCCCTCCCTCTCGATCTATGCCAACGAGCTGATCCGCGACTACAACGCCCAGACCCTGATCCGCATCGGCTCCTGCGGCGGCATGCAGCGCAAGGTCGAGGTCCGCGACGTGATCCTCGCCATGACCGCCTCATCGCTGTCCACGCCATCACGCGGCATCTTCAAGGAACTGAACTTCGCCCCCTGCGCCGACTATGGCCTCCTGCGCGCCGCCGCCGATGCCGCTGCCGCCAAGGGCGTCGCCACCCATGTGGGCGGCATCTATTCGTCCGATGTCTTCTACGATGAACGCCCCGACCTCAACGAACAGATGACCCGCCACGGCATCCTCGGCGTCGAGATGGAAGCCGCCGAACTCTACAACCTCGCCGCCCGTCATGGCCGCCGCGCCCTTGCCGTGCTCACCGTGTCCGATCACCTGCTGACCGGCGAGGCCCTGCCCTCGGAAGATCGCGAACGCTCTTTCGGCGACATGGTCGAAATCGCGCTAGAGGCCGCCTTCGCCTAACAGGTCGATCAAGGCCTGCAAGGGCGGGGCCACCGCGCCGCCCTTCACCCCCAGCTCAAGCCACCGCGGCAGGGCAACCCGCCCCCCAAACGGCGCCACCAGCGCGCCGCTTTCAAGGTGCCGCGCCACCAATGCGGCGTGCCCCATCAACACCCCGGCCCCGTTCACCGCCTCTTCCACCGCAAGCGCATAAAGCGAATAGACCGGCCCCGCGACACGCACCCCCGCCCCCGTCTCCGCCAGCCACAGGTCCCAGTCCTCTCCCCAGACCGCATCCGACAGACAGGGCACCCCGGCCAGATCCTCGACCCGCGCAAGCCTCTCTGCCAGTTCCGGCGCGCAGACCGGAAATATCTCGTCCCGCGCCAACCGCAGCCCCTCTCCCGCCCCGTAAAACACCGTCAGGTCAAACGGCTCGCGCGCAAGGTTCGGTGCCTGCTCAAGCGCGGTCACCGAGACCTCCATCTCCGGCAGGGCCGCGCGTATCTCCGGCAGGCGCGGCGACAACCAAAGCTGCGCCACCGCTGGCAATGCCGCCACATGCACCCGCTCGGGCCGCGCCGCCTCGCGCAACGCCGCCACAGCCGCGCCCAGCGCGTCAAAGGCCAGCTCCATCTCGGGCAACACCCGCTGCCCTACCGGCGAAAGCACAACCCCCTGCGCCCGCCGCTCGAACAGATCGGCCCCGGCCCAGTCCTCCAGCTGCTTGACCTGCTGCGCCACCGCACCGGGCGTTACGCACAACTCGTCCGCCGCCCGCGCAAACCCGCCAAGCCGCGCCGCCGCTTCAAAGGCACGCAGGGCATTCAGGGGCGGCCCCTTCGGGCGCGGTGGTTTGATCGACATCTCATAAGCCTTAGATTTTCTAGGCCTAGATACCATGATTTCTGGTTTGCACCAATCCCCACCCCCGCGCCATGCTGCCCCCAACGACATCGGAGACAACCACCATGACCAACCTCGCCCCCCGCGCCTGGGTGCCCGCCGCCTGCGAAACCCGCGTGCAAACCATCGCCCGGGACACCGCCAACGCCCCAAGCGACGCGATTGCCGACCGCATCGAGGCCCTCACCGCGCAAAACCGCCAGATCCACGAGGCCGACTGCTTCAACCTCAACCCCGCCACCAACGTCATGAACCCGCGCGCCGAGGCGCTGCTGGCCTCCGGTCTCGGCTCCCGCCCGTCCCTTGGCTATCCCGGCGACAAATACGAGATGGGCCTCGAAGCCATCGAGGAAATCGAAGTCATCGCCGCCGAACTCGCCGCCGAGGTCTTTGACGCCAAATACGCCGAAATCCGCGTGCCCTCCGGTGCCATCGCCAACCTCTACGCCTTCATGGCCCTCACCAAACCCGGCGATGCCATCATCACCCCACCGGCAAGCGTCGGGGGCCATGTCACCCACCACGCCGACGGCTGCGCCGGCCTCTATGGCCTGACCTCGCATCCCGCCCCCGTCGATGGCGACGGCTACACCATTGATCTCGATGGCCTGCGCACGCTCGCCCATGAGGTCAAACCGACTCTGATCACCATCGGCGGCTCTCTGAACCTCGCCGAACACCCCGTGGCCGAAATCCGTGCCATCGCTGACGAGGTCGGGGCGCATGTGCTTTTCGACGCGGCCCATCAATGCGGCATCATCGCCGGCAAGGCGTGGAAGAACCCGCTGGCCGAAGGCGCGCACCTGATGACCATGTCCACCTACAAAAGCCTCGGCGGCCCGGCCTCCGGCCTGATCGTCTCCAACGAGGCGGACATCGCCGAACGTCTCGACAAGATCGCCTTCCCCGGCATGACGGCCAACTTCGACGTGGCCAAATCCGCGGCCCTCGCGATTTCGATGCTCGACTGGCGCGACTTCGGACAGGCCTACGCCACCACCATGATCGACATGGCCCAGTCTCTCGCCGCCGCGCTGAAAACCGAAGGCCTGCCGATCTTCGAAACCCGCCACGGCCCCACCCTCTCGCACCAGTTCGCGGTCGAGGCCGCAGCCTTTGGCGGGGGTCAGGCCGCATCAAAAACCCTGCGCAAGGCGGGCTTCCTTGCCTGCGGCATTGGCCTGCCCATCGCGCCGGTCGAAGGGGACATGAACGGTTTGCGCATCGGTACCCCCGAACTCGTGCGCTGGGGCATGACCTCGGACCACGCCCCCGAACTGGCCCGCCTGATCGCCGCCGCCCTGCGCAGCAACGATCCCGCAAGCCTCGCACCCGAGGTCGCAAACTGGCGGCAGAGCTTCAACCGGTTGCACTTCATCCACGGCTAAAGCGCCCCGCAAAAAGGGCGGCATGACCCCATGCCGCCCAAGGGGCCAGTATCAACACGTCTTTAACCCGCGCGCTCCGTTCACGGCTCGCCTGCGGGCATCCATACCGTCGCAATACCGACGTGATACCGACGCAATACAGACAGGGATTTCGGCGTTAACCTTTATGAACCGTGGCTGCGGTCATAACCGTTCACCGCAGGGCTTTCCCACCCCTCCAGCGCGCCATCCTGCGGCTTCAGGATTTCCACCAAAAGCGGATAGCACGCCGCCGCATCTGAACTGTGCTCGCTGGAACAATCCCCGCCCGGACAGGCGCTCAGGTTGCCCACTAGATCAATTTCGGCAAGGAAATCAAGGTGATCCCCGGGGCGCACCGGGCTTGCCTTCATAAAGTACTGCCCCGTGTCCCGCGTGAAACCGGTGCACATGAAGACGTTCAGCACATCATGCACCATCCCCTCGATCTCGGCGGTTGGTTTGCCGGTCTCCTCGGCAAGGGCGCGAGTCAGGTTCGAATGGCAACAATGATGGTACTGCGACCCGGCCAGAAGGTTGCCGGTATAGGGGTCACACCGCGTCCCGATCACGTCATGCACCGACCCGCCGTACTCATCCATCCCGTACCAATGCAGGCTGTCATCGACGACGGTCGCCATCGGGCGCAGGTAGGGAAAAGACGACCACATTCGCTCACCCGTGGTCAGGTGCGTTCCATGCAAAGCCCTTGTTTTACCGGAATAAAACCGCTCGTTCAGGTCATTGGCATTGTGCAGGTTCAAATCGCCAACCTGCGGCCCTTCGACGGAAACGATGCGGAAAAACGACCCGGCAGGCACATGAAACGTGCGCGCCTCGCGCGGTGGCACCAGAACCTCGCCCACCTTTTCGGCCCCTTCCAAGGCCGCCTGGTACATCGCCAGCGGCACCTCGGGCAGGGTTTCATTCGGGTAACAGATCACCGGCTTCACGGCACGGCGATCAGCAGCATCAGCGGGAGGGTTGGGCGCATGTGTCATGCGCGAACCCTGCCCGCCGCACCGCTGATTTGGCAATCCCTATTTCACGGTGATGGTGATCACATCCGAGACAACCGGCGGATTGTGCGGCACGTGGAACTCGTCGCCCAGAACAAGCTGTAGCGTATGGGTGCCAGGCTCAAGGTCCAGCGTCACCTCGGTCTGCCCGCCGCCAAAGTGACGGTGGTTGTCATCCGTGGGAATGCCGATCTCCAGAAGCTCCGCATCCTCGGCCCCTTCGCCCAAGGCCGGACGGTTCAAAAACAGGTGGTGATGCCCCGTCCCTTCCCGCTCGGTCCCCGCAGGCGCAACCCCCATGCCTGACAACCCAAACCGAACCGTGACCGGCCCATCAACCATGGCCCCGTTCTCAAGGCCTATGAAATACACTTCCGCCCCCGGGTTCGATGGCGTCTCTCCCGCCCAGGCCGCGGTTCCCGCCAGCAGGGCCAACACACTCAAAACCTTACGCATTTTCTGTCTCCTCCAAGATTCCCTACCTGAAAGGATAGCGCCCCGCCCGATCACTTCAAAATAACGCCCGCGTCACCAGCCCGAAATGCAAATGGCGCCCCAGGGGACGCCATTTTGTCAAGCAAACCGGAATGTCGAAGATCAGGCGGCCTTTACGTACTCGTAATAGGTCTCGTTGCCCTCTTTCGCCTGCGCTTTTGCGACGGTCTTCAGCGGCGGCTGATAATAGGCATAGGCCTGTTCCAGCAGCTCAAGCGCGCGTGCAGCGAAATCTTCAGGTTTGTCATCATATGAGTTCGACATGGTCATCTCCGAAAGCGTCAGAACTCCTCCCATGCGCGCGAACCTAGTCATGATTTCCCCGCATGACACCGCCCGATTTCGCATTCTGGCTATGCAGAAAATGCAAATATTGCAGCGGCCCGCGCCTTTACGTCGTCAGCATATGCCCTGCCAACCCCAGCGCGAAACCCATGACAGCCCCAAGTGGTGGCGTCCAGCTATGCCTCAGCGGCACCTGCGGCGCGACGTCCTGAAACAACAAGTATAGAATACCGCCCGACGAGAACATCATCACCGCCCCAAGCAGCGACGGCCAGTCCTGCAATACGAACATGCCCGTAATCGCCGCCAGCGGCCCAACCGGAACCATGAGGACAAACAAAAGCATCACCCGCCGTCCGGCCATGCCACTATCCCTCATTTCGCGGAAGGCATTGAACCCTTCCGGCAGGTTCTGAAGCGCGATCAGCACCGCCATCAGCACAGCAACCGAACGCTCGACAGCAAGCAACGCTCCCAGCGCAAGCGCCTCAGGGAAATAGTCCAGCAGCATCGCAAGGAACTGCGCTGCATGGCTCCCGCGCCGTGCCAGTGCGCGATCCACCACAAGGAACACGAGCCCGCCCGCCACGAACCAGAACAAGGCCGCCACCTCAGACAGGCGATCCACCCCTTCGGGCACCAGCACCAGCGCGATCGCGGAAATCAGCGCCCCGCCCCCAAAGGCCATCACGAAATGCTGAAGCCCGCGATCCTGGTCCGCAGGCAGCCATCGTTCCAGCCCTGTCAGCGCGCCGCCCAATGGCACCGATGCACCCGCAAGCGTTGCCAACACCAAGGCCATCATCAAATCGCTCATGCAAGCTGCTCCGTGTTTTCCCCAAACTGTCCCAGCGGATACCCCAGCCGTCAAGCCGGCCCTAAACGCAAAAAGCCCGCCAGATCGGCGGGCTTTCCGTTAACTCTCTGACCGTGGATCAGATATTGCGCTCGACCATCATCTTCTTGATCTCCGCAATCGCCTTCGCCGGATTCAACCCTTTCGGGCAGGTCTTTGCGCAGTTCATGATGGTGTGGCAGCGGTACAGCTTGAAGGGGTCTTCAAGGTTGTCCAGACGCTCACCGGTCGCCTCATCACGGCTGTCGATGATCCAGCGGTAAGCGTGCAGCAGGGCTGCCGGGCCGAGGTAGCGATCGCCGTTCCACCAGTAGCTCGGGCAGGAGGTCGAGCAGCTGGCGCACATCACACACTCATACAGACCGTCAAGTTTCTTACGGTCCTCAATCGACTGTTTCCACTCTTTCGCCGGACGGTTGGTCTTGGTTTCCAGCCACGGCATGATCGATGCGTGCTGCGCATAGAAGTGGGTCAGATCGGGAATCAGGTCTTTCACCACCGGCATGTGCGGCAGCGGATAGATTTTCACGTCACCCTTGATCTCGTCCATGCCATAGATACAGGCCAGCGTGTTGATCCCGTCGATGTTCATCGCGCAGGAGCCGCAGATACCTTCACGGCAGGAGCGACGGAAGGTCAGGGTCGGGTCGATCTCGTTCTTGATCTTGATCAGCGCATCAAGAACCATCGGTCCGCATTCATCCATGTCGAGGAAATAGGTATCCACGCGCGGGTTCTGACCATCATCCGGGTTCCAGCGATAGATCTGGAATTTACGGATATTGGTCGCGCCTTCGGGCTTGGGCCAAGTCTTACCGGTTGTGATCTTGGAATTCTTCGGAAGTGCGAATTCAACCATTGGTCTCTCTCCTTGCTTCGCCGCGCGCTGCCAAAGGCATGGTGCGGAACTCTTCTACCGGCATCTGCTGTGCAGACCGGAAATCGCTGGGGCCAGGCACAAGGATGCGCTTGGCAGTTTTCTGGGTAAAGAGGGTCACTGGAACACCTCCTTGGAAATCGGCGCATGTGCAGCGATTTTTTTCACTATCTCTGCATTCTGCGAAAGTTGGCGCAGTGTGGCCACTTCATAGGAGCGATAGACAGCCAGCATCACAGCGCCCCCCGTTCATTCACGAACAGCGACGGGTTGCCCTGAATAAGCTTGGCAACAGCCGTACGCGCAGTGCGCGGCAGATCAAGACGGTTCACCAACCGCAGGAACTCCAGCGAGCCTGCGTTCAGGCTCTCGTTGCTACGGCTCTTGGACACCGACATCTCGGCAATCACGTCCTCGGGCACACCGGCAAGGCGCAGAAGCTGCGATCCCGGGCGCTGCCGATCTTCCTCGTCTTCAAGGGCAAGGAAATGCACCCGCTCGGCCCCGACAAACCCCTCGACCCGCTTTTGCAGCGCCGCCCAGCTATCGCAATTGGCCGTATCTGCAAGGAAGGTCTCAAGCGTCTCGGTATAGTGGTCCGACTTGACCGCCTGATTGTGAACACTCACCTTCCAGGCATCCTGCTGGCGCGTATAGAACGCATAGTCCGGCACCAGGTCGCCAAGACGGTCTTCGAAAATCTCGAAAATCGCATCAAGACGCGGGAACAACTCGACCACCCCACTGCGCCCCGGCATCGCACCGGGGATGTTTTCATGCGAAACGATACAGGTGGTTTTGACCATCTCGATCTTGGCCCGCACCGCATCAAGCGCCGCCGCCAGATCCCCCTCGGTGCATCTGCCCAGACTGAACAGTGCGCACAGCCGCCCCAACTCGCGGGTGGGTGTGCCTTTTTCGGGGGTAAGGATGGTCACATGTGCGCCCAGCACGTCACGATTGCGCTGGACGAAATGGTGGAACGCGGTCGAAGCGGTTTTCTGAACGCCACAATGGACGATCAGCCGCTTTTCAACCCTATGCGTCATGCCGCGTTCCACCGGATTAGGCCTGCTTAGAAGGTCCGCGCCTTGGGCGCGATCTTCTTGAGGCTGATGCCGCCCTGGTCTTCGTTGGTCAGCGGATCAACGATCACCGGACGATAGGTCAGATCAACCTTGTTGCCTTCGACACGGCTGACGGTGTGAACCCGCCAGTTCTCGTCGTCACGCTCCGAGAAGTCCTCGTGCGCGTGCGCGCCGCGCGATTCCTTACGCGCTTCGGCACCCACGATGGTGGCCAGCGCGTTCGGCATCAGGTTGGTCAGTTCCAGCGTTTCCATCAGGTCCGAGTTCCAGACCAGCGAGCGATCGCTGACTTTCAGGTCGTCCATCTTGGCGGCAACGGCGGTCATCTTCTCGACGCCTTCCGCCATGGTCTTGGCGGTCCGGAACACGGCCGCGTCGGCCTGCATGGTTTTCTGCATCTCCAGACGCAGTTCCGCAGTCGCGATATTGCCGTCTGCATGGCGCAGACCGTCGAAACGATCAAAGGCCGCGTCAACCGACGCCTGGTTCAGAACCGGGTTCGGCGCATCTGCGTCAACAACCTTGCCGGCGCGGATCGCGGCGGCACGGCCAAAGACCACGAGGTCGATCAGCGAGTTCGAACCCAGACGGTTCGCACCGTGAACCGAAGCACACCCCGCTTCACCCACAGCCATCAGGCCCGGCACGACGGCAGTCGGATCTTCGGCGGTCGGGTTCAGCACTTCACCCCAATAGTTGGTCGGAATACCGCCCATGTTGTAGTGAACGGTCGGCAGAACCGGGATCGGCTCCTTGGTCACGTCGACACCGGCAAAAATCTTCGCCGATTCCGAGATACCCGGCAGACGTTCGGCCAGAGCTTCGGCAGGCAGGTGGTTCAGGTTCAGGTGGATGTGATCGCCATCCTTGCCCACACCACGGCCTTCGCGGATTTCCATGGTCATCGAACGCGAAACATAGTCACGCGGCGCGAGGTCCTTGTACTGCGGCGCATAGCGTTCCATGAAACGCTCGCCTTCCGAGTTGGTCAGGTAGCCGCCTTCACCGCGGGCACCCTCGGTGATCAGACAGCCCGAACCGTAGATGCCGGTCGGGTGGAACTGCACGAATTCCATGTCCTGCAGCGCGAGGCCCGCACGGGCCACCATGCCGCCACCGTCACCGGTACAGGTGTGTGCCGACGTCGCCGAGAAATAGGCACGGCCGTAACCACCGGTCGCCAGCACAACCATCTTCGCGTTGAAGACGTGCATGGTGCCGTCGTCCAGCTTCCAGCAGACAACACCCTGACACTGACCGTCTTCCGACATGATCAGGTCGATGGCGAAGTATTCGATATAGAATTCCGCGTTGTTCTTGACCGACTGGCCATAGAGCGTGTGCAGGATCGCGTGGCCGGTACGGTCGGCCGCAGCACAGGTCCGCTGCACGGCGGGGCCTTCACCGAATTCGGTGGTGTGGCCACCAAACGGGCGCTGGTAGATCTTGCCTTCCTCGGTACGCGAGAACGGCACGCCATAGTGCTCAAGCTCGTAAACCGCCTTGGGCGCTTCACGGGCAAGGTATTCCATCGCGTCGGTATCACCCAGCCAGTCCGACCCCTTCACGGTGTCGTACATGTGCCATTGCCAGCTATCCGGCCCCATGTTGCCAAGCGAGGCGGCGATGCCGCCCTGTGCTGCAACAGTGTGGGAACGGGTCGGGAAAACCTTGGTCACGCAAGCGGTGCGCAGGCCCTGCTCGGCCATGCCGAGGGTGGCGCGCAGACCGGCGCCACCGGCACCGACAACGACCACGTCATATTCATGTGTTTCGTATTCGTAAGCAGCCATGTCTCAGCTCCTGGACTTAGAGGGCGATGCTCGCCAGGGCGAAAAGCCCGGTGGCGGCGACGGCATAGGCGATGCAGGTGCAGATGATGATAAGGAACTTCTTCTGCAAACCGCGGGTATAATCCTCGATCACCACCTGGATACCGTGGCGGAAGTGGATCATTGCAACGGTGATGGTCATACCGGCGATGATGGCCGGGAAAGGACGCTGGTAATAGGCGATCACTTCTTCATAGGTACCACCCAGGGCACAGCCGAAAGTGAAGACAAACAGCGGAACCAGGATCGCAAGACCCACGGCGCTGATGGTTTGGCCCCAGAAGTGTTCGGTCCCCGTGCGCGAGGAGCCACGGAATTCGGCGCGTTTACGGTCGGTCAGGAATGCCATTGTTCGATCTCCCTCAGACGATCAGCGCGATCACAACCGCCAGGACAACGGATCCAACGATCACGCCCTTGGCAAGTTTCTCGGCGAATTCGATTTCGAAACCGCGGCCCGTATCCCAGTAAAGGTGACGCAGACCCGACAGGAAGTGGTAGCAGACAGCCCAGAGCGCCGCGAACATCACGACATCGCCGACGAACGAGGTCATCAGACCGTTCACGAAGTCAAAATATTCCGGCCCTGCCGCAGCGGCCAGGAACCACCAAACAACAAGAACGGCGGCACCCAGTAGGGCTACGCCAGTAATACGTGCAAAAATCGATGTCGCAGACGTGAGCTGCGGGCGGTAAATCGACAAATGCGGCGAAAGCGGGCGATTGCCCCGGTTCACATCAGCCATGTTGAATCCTTTCGGTTTCCCTCGCGTACCTAATTACCGGATTTTTCCGACGTGTCACGGTTTCAGACTTTGAATAGGCGCGGTTTTTTGGCGCAAGAGGGCAATTTTTGAGAAATTCGTGATCACACCCCATTTCTTGTGATCACATATTCAAATCTAACGAAATCAGTCAGGTTCCTAAGAATCAATTTCAACCGGTTTACCCGCTTCTGTCTGCAAAAGCCGACGTTTCTGCACGTCGCAACGTCACTCGGCATTGTGATCACAAAAAGAAAGGGCACCATCTCTGGCACCCTCTCTCCTGTCAACACTTGGTACGCGCGACTTACATCGGCATCAACGCCCAGTAGTCGAGATCCAGAAGCACCTCGGGCTGGTACTTGCCGTCCTCACCACGCAGGGCAAAGGGCTCGCCCCCCTTGGTCGCCACAAGCCGCAGACGGATCGCACCGACACCCGGCACATTGGTGTCGGCCTTATCAAGAACCTCGGACCACGCCTTGACGGTCAGACCCGAAAACGCCGGGTTGGCATGTGCGCCACCGTTCAGGCCGACAATCATCTGCGCGTTTGCGAGGCCGTTGAACGACAAGGTCCGCGCCAGCGAGATGATGTGCCCGCCATAGATCAGGCGCTGCCCGTCGGGGCGGAAGGTGGCGTCAAAGTGGACCTTGGCGGTGTTCTGCCACAGGCGCGTCGCCATCATGTGCTCGGCCTCTTCCAGCGTCACACCATCCACGTGGTCGATGGTCTCGCCGATCTCGTAGTCGCCCCAGCGGTGCGGCTCGCCCGCCAGCGTGAAATCGTAGTTCGAGAAATCAAGACCCTCGGGGATGACCAGATCCTTGGCATCAATCACCTTGGCCAGCTCGGGCACCACGGTTTCGGGCGCTGGCGCGTCAACGTCACGTTTGCGCACCATCACCCAGCGCACGTATTCCATCACGACCTCATCGTTCTGGTTCATGCCACGGGTCCGCACATAGACAACGCCGGTCTTGCCGTTCGAGTTCTGCTTGAGGCCGATCACCTCGGAGGTCGAGCGCAGGGTATCGCCTTCGTAAACCGGCTTGAGCCAGCGCCCCTCGGCATAGCCAAGGTTCGCCACCGCATTCAGGGACACATCCGGAACGGTCTTGCCGAACACCACGTGGAACGCTGCGAGATCGTCGATCGGCGCCTTCGGCAGGCCACAGGCCCGCGCGAATTCGTCCGAGGAATAAAGCGCGTGGCGCGCGGGATACAGCGCGTGATACAGCGCCCGCTCGCCGCCCGACACGGTGCGCGGCACCGCGTGCTCGATCACCTGGCCAAGCGTGTAGTCTTCGAAAAACCGGCCCGGATTTGTCTTGGCCATCTACTGTTCTCCTAACTTGATGTCCGGGGAGTAGGTGCCATCCACCTCTTTCACCACGGCCTGCCCACAGCGCATCACACCGGTTTCGGCGTTGAACGCATACGTGGGGTCGCCATGCAGCTCCCACCCTTTGTTAAGGGCCTCCGTCACCTTGTGACAAAAGGCCGATGTGTCGTCTTCGCTGAGAAATCGATAAAGCTTCATGACCTCACACCGGATAAGGCCAGGGGCCGACCCAATAGTGGATGTACCCAATCACCGCCATCAGCACGAGCGACGCCACCAGGAACATACCGTCCTTGGCATAGCTGCCCGCCGCGCCCGGGGTCCATTCCGGCTCTGCCTTGTTGATCAGCACCACCTCGGCCAGCGCCCAGAGGAACAGCCCGCCAAACAGGATCACCGAGGCCAGATCGCCATTCACCAGAAGGTGCGCAAAGGCCCAGGCCCGGAAACCCGCAAGCTGCGGATGGCGCATACCGTTCAGGATACGGCCCTTCTTGGGGGCTGGGCTCATCATGAAAATGGCGACCAGAACAAGAAAGTTGTTCGCATGCACCGTCCAGGCGGGCGGATACCACAGGTCAACCACCTCGGCCGCGCGATAGCCAATCACCATCAGCACCACGCTTATCACGAGGGCAACCGCGACAATCCCCTTGCCCGCATCGCCCATACGTGCCCGCGCATCCGGCATAAGACGTTTGAAAAAGTGGGCTCCCGCCCACAGAAGTACCCCAAGAACCAAAAGTGTCATCTCGCTCTCCGCTAGCTATATGGTCTTGGGGACAGACTTAACTCGCCAGCGCCGTGATTGCATCTGCCTTGGCAAGAATTTCCTTGGCGGTCACGACGTGCAGGTTCTCGACAATCTTGCCGTCCACAACCGCCACGCCCTCGCCCTTGGCTTCGGTCTCTTCAAAGGCTGCAATCTGGCGGCGGGCCAGATCGATCTCGGCTTCGGTCGGGGCAAAGGCTTCGTTGGCCACATCCACTTGCGCCGGGTGGATCAGCGTCTTGCCGTCCATACCCATGTCACGGCCCTGCTCGCATTCGGCGCGCAGACCGTCTGTGTCCTTGAACGCGTTGTAAACACCATCCACGATCACGATGCCCTCGGCCTTGGCCGCCAGCAGGCACAGCGACAGCGAGGTCAGCATCGGCAGGCGATCGGCACGGAAACGGCACTGGAGTTCCTTGGCAAGGTCATTCGTGCCCATCACGAGACCGGTCAGCTGCGGATGCGCCGCGATTTCGGCCGCGTTCAGCATACCGCGCGGGGTTTCCATCATCGCCCAGATCGGCTTGTCCCCGACCAGTGCCGCCAGCGCGTCCACCTGCGCCGCACTTTCGACCTTGGGCAACAGCACCGCATCGCAATCCATCTCGGCCGCCGCCTTGGCGTCGGCTTCGCCCCACTGGGTATCCAGACCGTTGATACGGACGATCCGCATACGCGTCCCATACCCACCGGCCGCAAGCGAGGCTTTCAGGATATCGCGGGCATTGTCCTTCTCGTCGACCGCCACGGCATCTTCGAGATCGAAAATGATCGCATCCACCGGCAGGGTCTTGGCCTTTTCGAGGGCACGCTCTCGCGAACCGGGGATGTAAAGTACCGAACGATAGGGGCGTGCGCGCTGATCCATGAGTCTCTCCGAAACAAAGTTGCGCAAAAATGAACTTTTTTTACAGATAAGTTCAAGATGAAAAATGCCGCAGCGCAGAAGAAACCCTTCAGGACGCGGCGTTAACCCTTATTTCTCGCCTCATCCGGCATGCTTTTCGCACCAAATCAGCGGCGGGCTGACCCGCCCCAACGAAAGGCAGAGCAATGAAAGACGTATTTCTCCAAGCGACAATGGGCTTCGGCCTGCTGGTGCTGGCCGCCGATCAGGTGGCCGCACAACAAGGCAACTGCGCCCCGCGCGACGTGGTGCTTGAGCGCCTGAGCGACAGCTATGGCGAAACCCGGCAGGCCATCGGCCTTGGCGCCAACAACGCGATTGTCGAGGTCTTCGCCGCCGAAACCGGCAGTTGGACAATCACCGTGACCTTCCCAAACGGCGCCACATGTCTCGTCGCTTCCGGTCAGGCTTACGAAACGCTGGCCGAAACCCTGCCCGCGAAAGGCAACGATGCCTGAAGGGGCCCGCAACCTTCCTTGCGGACCCCAGATGAACAACGGGTTTGCGGATTAACCTCCGCCACCCTTACCGGAATTGTTACCAGGCCCCTTGTTGGGGTTGTTACCATGCGCGTTTTCACTTCCCCGCGCATTGTCACTTGCATTTTCGTTCGGCGTTCCCCCCTTGTCGGCTGCCGCCGGGGTCACGAATGCACCGAACACAAGAACCGAGAGTACGAGTACGAGACTTTTCATTGTCTTTCCTCCCTGGGAATGTCGCCAATGAAACCCACCGCAACCGCTCGTAGACCCCCATCATACCACAACACCCCGCGCCGGCCGCAGGGATCGGCAATATCCTGCCGTCAACTGAGCGCATCCCACACCAGCTTGCCCCCTGTCAGACCAAGCAGCACATAGGTCAGGGCAAAGTACAGGCGCTCCGGCACCATGTGATGTGCCTTGACCCCGACCCACGCCCCAAGCAGGGCAAAGGGTGCCAGCCAGAGATCGATCATCAGGGTCTCCAGCGTGAACACCCCGAGAAACGCATAGGGCACCGCCTTGGCGATATTGATGACCCAAAAAATCAGAACCGTGGTCGCCTGATAGGTCGTCTTCCCCACGCCGCGCGACAAAAGGTAAACCGCCACCGGCGGCCCACCCGCGTGGCTGATAAAACTCGTGAACCCTGCCGCCACCCCGGCCACCAGCCCACCCCAAACCGGGATCGGAGCACGCGCCCGCGCCGAGGGCCAAAGCCGCCACAGAACAAACCCAAGCGCCACGGCCCCGATCAGCAGGCGCAACAGGTCGTCATCGGCCACCGTGAACAAACCCGCCCCCAGCGCGACACCGGGAACCCCGCCAAGGATCAACACCTTCGCATCCCCCCAGCTCCACTTTCCCCAATAGGGTCGCAACGTCGCCACGTCGATCAGCATCAACAGCGGCAGCATGATCCCAAGCGCCTGCGCCGGCGGCAGGACAATCGCCAGAATCGCCGCGCTGGCAAAGGCCGCGCCCGAGCCGAAACCACCCTTCGAGATGCCTGCAAACACCACCGCGGGCGCCGCGATCAGAAAAAACCCGATCTCCAATGTTACCGCTCCCGCGCCATAAAAATCCCCTGTCAACCGGAGTTTATGACCGATTTACGACATCTCAAGCCCAATCCGCGCCGCTGCGCCGCAGCGCAAAAACCTTGCGTCACGGGCTTTTACGCCCTAAGCCACCCTCGAAAAATTAATCGGACCGGAGAGATTTCCCATGGCCAGACCCAAGATTGCCCTTATCGGCGCAGGCAACATCGGCGGCACGCTCGCCCACCTCGCAGCTATCAAAGAACTGGGCGACGTAGTTCTGTTCGACATCGCTGACGGCCTGCCCCAGGGCAAGGCGCTCGACATCGCAGAATCCGGCCCCGTCGAGAAAATCGACGCCGCAATGTCCGGCTCGAGCGATTACTCGGCCATCGCTGGCGCCGACGTCTGCATCGTGACCGCGGGTGTTGCCCGTAAACCCGGCATGAGCCGTGATGACCTGCTGGGCATCAACCTGAAAGTCATGAAATCGGTTGGCGAAGGCATCCGCGACAACGCACCGGATGCATTCGTGATCTGCATCACCAACCCGCTCGACGCGATGGTCTGGGCTCTGCAGAAATTCTCGGGCCTGCCCACCAACAAGGTCTGCGGCATGGCTGGCGTTCTGGACTCGGCACGCTTCCGTCACTTCCTCGCCGAAGAATTCAACGTCTCGATGCGCGACGTCACCGCCTTCGTTCTGGGCGGCCACGGCGACACCATGGTACCTTCGGTGCGCTACTCGACCGTTGCCGGTATCCCGCTCCCCGACCTGATCGAAATGGGCTGGACCACCCAGGAGAAACTGGACGCGATGGTTCAGCGTACCCGTGACGGTGGCGCCGAGATCGTTGGCCTTCTGAAAACCGGTTCGGCCTTCTACGCGCCGGCCGCATCGGCCATCGAAATGGCAGAAGCCTACCTGAAAGACCAGAAACGCGTTCTGCCCTGCGCCGCCTACTGTGACGGCGACCTGGGCGTGAAAGACATGTACGTTGGCGTTCCGACCGTGATCGGCGCTGGCGGTGTCGAGAAAGTCGTCAACATCAAGCTCAACAAGGAAGAGCAGGAAATGTTCGACGTGTCGGTCAAGGCCGTTCAAGGTCTGGTTGACGCCTGCAAAGGCATCGACGGCTCGCTGGCCTAAAATTCTGGTGCGCCGGAGCATGACTTCGGCGCACACCATTCCGCCTGAAAAGAGCGGCTCTTTTCCCCGCACTGCAATTTCACGCGTCTATTCTGATCCAAGGTACTTGGCCAATGTCAGAATCAAAAGTTGCAAGCGCCTGTGATGATCAGGGCTTCGTGTTCGCAACAACCGGACCCGAATATACGATACTCGCCCAGCGCGCCGCGCGGACACTTCGTCTGCACATGCCAGATGCAAATGTCGACTTATTCACGGATCAACAGGTCGAAGATACGGTTTTCAACAAGGTTTTCAAACTGGAACGATCATGGTTTCGCCCCAAAATCGAAGCTATGCGGAGAACAAGGTTTGAGAGAACCGTCATTCTGGACGCGGACATCATTGTCTTGATGGATGTCTCCGAACTCTTTGATGTGTTGCACGATTTTGACCTTGCCGCCGCAGGCGCGCTCAACCGAGGTCCGGTCGTCACAAAAACAAATCCCCCGATCCCGCGGTCGTTTCCGTTCCTGAACTCAGGTGTCCTTGGCATTCGAAAATCCGCCAAGATGGAGGCCTTCTCAGAGGAATGGGAGCGTAGACTGAACGAAACCCAGGCCCCCTACGATCAGATAATTCTGCGGCAGATGCTCTACGAAGACATGGCTAAATTCTGCGTGTATCCGCAGGAATACAACATCTTTGATGTCGCCGCCTTCGATAGGTGGCGCCCCATTCACGGCGCACCGCGCATCTTGCACCTCACCGAGCTTCACAAAAGGCCGCCCGGATCTCCTCTCGATCCATTTGATCTCCGAGCCGAAATTGGTCAAATTCGAGGGGATCATGTTTCAAAGCTGATTCAATTCGATGAGCATATCGGCCAAGGGAAAACGTTTCAAAGTGGGGTCCTCTACATCAATTCCGAAGAAGAACTGGAACTCACCCAAAAGAGGTTGCGCACGTTTCGCAAAAACAAGAACCAGGGCAAGAAGTGGCGGGGAGGCCAAATGCGCGAACCTGGGCGAGACTAAGAGCAAGCTGTTCGCCGAGCACGTTCCCCCCATCAAATCTATTGCTAAACCATCCAGATCCTTCTCACGGCTCTGCATATCAGCTAATATGACGTCAAAGCGTTACAAGGTCTTCAGCACGGCACAGCATCGCTTAACGCATTGATTCCTTCGGATATGAACCGTCAAACTATTTTTGTGATCACTAAAAATTTGAGTGTGATCACAAAATGCGAAAAAACGATCCAAAACGCCGCAGTATGGAAAAAAACGCTTAGACAGTCCCATGTCCTGTGCCAAAACGCTCGGCAACCGCAGCAAGATGGGACAGTTCAATGAACATCCACGAATATCAGGCGAAGGCTCTGCTTCGCACCTACGGTGCCCCCGTTTCCGAGGGCCGTGTCGTTCTCAAGGCCGAAGATGCAAAAACCGCAGCTGGTGAACTCGACGGCCCGCTCTGGGTGGTCAAGGCACAGATCCACGCAGGTGGTCGCGGCAAGGGCTCGTTCAAAGAGGCCGACGCTGGTGAAAAGGGCGGTGTCCGCCTGACCAAGTCGGTTGAAGAAGCCGCCGAAGAAGCCAAGAAGATGCTGGGCCGCACCCTTGTGACCCACCAGACCGGCCCCGCCGGCAAGCAAGTCAACCGCATCTACATCGAAGCCGGCTCCGGCATCGAGCGCGAACTCTATCTCGCGCTGCTGGTTGACCGCGTCACCTCGCGCGTCTCCTTCGTCTGCTCGACCGAAGGCGGCATGGACATCGAGGAAGTCGCCGCATCGACCCCGGAAAAGATCCTGTCGTTCTCGGTTGATCCGGCCACCGGATACCAGGCCTACCACGGCCGCCGCATCGCCTTCTCGCTGGGCCTCGAAGGCAAGCAGGTCAAGGAATGCGTTGCCCTGATGGGTCAGCTCTACAAAGCCTTCATCGAGAAGGACATGGAGATGCTGGAAATCAACCCGCTGATCGTCACCGACGAAGGCTCGCTCAAGGTGCTCGACGCCAAGCTGGGTTTTGACGGCAACGCTGTCTATCGCCACCAGGACGTTGCCGCTCTGCGCGACGAGACCGAAGAAGACCCGAAAGAGCTGGAAGCGTCGAAATACGACCTGAACTACATCGCTCTGGACGGTGAAATCGGCTGCATGGTGAACGGCGCAGGCCTCGCGATGGCCACTATGGACATCATCAAGCTTTATGGCGCGGAACCGGCCAACTTCCTCGACGTTGGTGGCGGTGCCACCAAGGAGAAAGTGACCGAAGCCTTCAAGATCATCACCTCAGACCCGAACGTCAAAGGCATCCTGGTGAACATCTTCGGCGGCATCATGCGCTGTGACGTCATCGCCGAGGGCGTTGTTGCCGCGGTGAAAGAAGTTGGCCTCGAAGTGCCGCTGGTTGTCCGCCTCGAAGGCACCAACGTTGAAAAGGGCAAGGAGATCATCAACACCTCCGGCCTCAACGTGATCGCCGCCGACAACCTCAGCGACGGCGCCGAAAAGATCGTGAAAGCGGTCAAGGGCTAAAACCTCTTCGGGTGGCCTGCCTTGGGCCACCCGCTCCCCCCTGTCATTCTGCATGAGCGCCTAGATGGAAATCATCGTTCATATCGGCCGCCCCAAGACGGGCTCCACCACGATCCAGTCTTTCCTTGATCTGAACAAGGAAGCTCTGGTGGAACAGGGCATTCACTATGCGGCCGAGCTCAGCAACACACCGAGCCAGAAAGAATTCGCCATCGCGGCCTGCGATTTCGGCGATATGAAAGTGCCCGCAGGCTCCGTGCGCACCATGGCCAAGATCACCGGCCGTGAATCGCTGCGCAAATACGCGGCCGCCTTCGAAGAGAAATTCGCCGCTGCCCGCGCCAAGCTGGGCAAGGACGACACGCTCGTCATCTCCTGCGAACAGATCAGCGTCTGGTTCCAGAAGGTCGAGAAGATCAAGAAGGTCGACGCCTATTTCAAACAGTTCGCCGACAAGGTGCGCTATGTCATCTACCTGCGCCGCCAGGAAGACGTGATCCCCTCGTCCTACTCGCAGCGTATCAAGGTCGGTCAGACGATCTCCTTTCAGGAGCACATCGACGGGCTGATCAAGAAACTCGACTACAACAAGATGGTCTCCAACTGGGCCGAGGCCGTGGGCAAGGACAACATCCTGCCTGCCCTTCTCGAACCCGACTATCTGCTGAACGGCGATCTTGTCGATGATCTCTGCCAGTTGCTCAAGATTGATCGCAGCGGTCTGCAAACCCCGCCGCGCGCCAACGAGGCGCTCTCGGTGGATGCAACAACCGTGCTGCGCATCCTGAACGAGATCGAACCCTTCGCCACCCCCGAAGGCGATTACAACCCACGCCGCACGGGTGTTCTGACCAAGCTGATGGAGATGTCGATCGGTGGTGATCGCCAGGGCCTGACCCGCGATCAGTACGAAGCCCTCCGCAATGCGATGGACCCACACAACGAACAACTGCGCGCCGCCTTCTTCCCCGAGCGCGAGGTGCTGTTCCCCCGCCGCCCGGACCAGAAACTCGTCGAACCCCAGGAAGAGACGAACACCGACGCAATCGAATTGGCCCTTCGCCTGAACTATGGCGCCGAGCCCAAACCAACCACGTAATTCACTGAACTGAGGAACCACAAAAATGGCCGTACTCGTAGACGAAAACACCAAAGTCATCTGTCAGGGCTTCACCGGCTCGCAAGGCACCTTCCACTCGGAGCAGGCAATCGCCTATGGCACCAAGATGGTCGGCGGCGTCACCCCCGGCAAAGGTGGCAACGAACACCTGGGCCTGCCCGTGTTCAACTCGGTCCACGAGGCCAAGGCGAAAACCGAAGCCAACGCCTCGGTGATCTACGTGCCCCCGCCCTTCGCGGCCGACTCGATCCTCGAAGCCATCGACGCCGAGATGGAACTGATCGTCTGCATCACCGAAGGCATCCCGGTGCTGGACATGATGAAAGTAAAGCGCGCGCTTGAGAACTCCTCGTCGCGCCTGATCGGCCCGAACTGCCCCGGCATCATCACCCCCGACGCCTGCAAGATCGGCATCATGCCCGGCCACATCCACAAGCGTGGCTCGGTTGGCGTTGTCTCGCGCTCGGGTACCCTGACCTATGAAGCCGTTAAACAGACCGCAGACATCGGCCTCGGCCAGTCGACCGCCGTCGGCATCGGTGGCGACCCGATCAAGGGCACCGAGCACATCGACGTCCTCGACATGTTCCTGTCGGACGACGAAACCCAGTCGATCATCATGATCGGTGAGATCGGTGGTTCGGCCGAAGAAGAAGCCGCCGAATTCCTCGCCAACGAGCGCAAGAAAGGCCGCTGGAAGCCGGTCGCTGGCTTCATCGCGGGCCGCACCGCACCTCCGGGCCGCCGCATGGGCCACGCCGGTGCCATCGTTGCCGGTGGTAAAGGCGGCGCAGAAGACAAGATCGCAGCCATGAACGAAGCTGGCATCGTGGTCGCCGACAGCCCCGCAGGCCTCGGCGAAGCCATGCTGAAAGCCATCGAACTCGGCTAAGCCGAACACAAGACCTGGGGTCGGGCGATCAACGCCCGGCCCTCATCTCAAGAAGCAACCAGAACAATAACCATCTGGATCGGGAGTCCTCCATGACCGACCAAAGCCCCAACGACATCTTCCACGCCTCCAGCTTCATGCAGGGGCACAACGCGGAATACCTCGAACAGATGTATGCCCGCTACGCGAGCGATCCCAATGCCGTTGACGAGGCATGGCAGGCCTTCTTTCGCCAGCTGGGCGACGCCGAACTGGACGTCAAGGCCGAGGCAAACGGCCCCTCGTGGCAGCGCACCGACTGGCCGCCGCAACCCGCGGACGAGCTGACCTCCGCCCTCACCGGCGAATGGGCCGAACCCTCAGAGGCCAAGGCGGCAGGCAACAAGATCAAGGCCAAGGCCGCCGAGAAAGGCGTCGAGGTTTCCGACGCGCAGGTCCGTCAGGCGGTGCTGGATTCGATCCGCGCCCTGATGCTGATCCGGGCCTACCGTATCCGCGGCCACCTGGTTGCCGACCTCGATCCGCTGGGCATGCGCAGCCAGACCCCGCACCCCGAGCTTGATCCGAAATCCTATGGCTTCACCGACGCCGACATGGACCGCCCGATCTTTATCGACAAGGTTCTCGGCCTCGAAATCGCCACCATGCGCCAGATCGTCGACATCGTGAAGCGCACCTACTGCGGGACCTTCGCGCTGCAATACATGCACATCTCGAACCCCGAGCAGGCCGCCTGGCTGAAAGAACGCATCGAGGGCTATGACAAGGAAATCAAGTTCACCCGCGAAGGCCGCAAGGCCATCCTGAACAAGATGGTCGAGGCCGAGGGCTTCGAGAAATTCCTGCACGTCAAGTACATGGGCACCAAGCGTTTCGGTCTGGATGGCGGTGAATCGCTGATCCCGGCAATGGAACAGATCATCAAGCGCGGCGGCTCGCTCGGCCTCAAGGAAATCGTGATCGGCATGCCCCACCGTGGCCGCCTCTCGGTTCTGGCCAACGTGATGCAGAAACCCTACCGCGCGATCTTCAACGAATTCCAGGGCGGCTCGTTCAAGCCCGAAGACGTGGACGGCTCGGGCGACGTGAAATATCACCTCGGCGCCTCCTCCGACCGTGAATTCGACGGCAACAACGTGCACCTGTCGCTGACCGCAAACCCCTCGCACCTCGAGGCGGTGAACCCGGTTGTTCTCGGCAAGGTCCGCGCCAAGCAGGACCAGCTTAATGATGACGAGCGCACCGCCGTCATGCCGATCCTGCTGCACGGCGACGCCGCCTTCGCAGGTCAGGGTGTCGTGGCCGAATGTTTCGCCCTCTCCGGCCTCAAGGGCCACAAGACCGGCGGCACCATGCACATCGTGGTGAACAACCAGATCGGCTTTACCACCGCGCCGCACTTCTCGCGCTCCTCGCCCTACCCGACCGACAACGCCCTCGTGGTGGAAGCCCCGATCTTCCACGTCAACGGCGACGACCCCGAGGCCGTGGTCCACGCCGCCAAGGTCGCGACCGAGTTCCGCCAGAAGTTCCAGAAAGACGTCGTCATCGACATGTTCTGCTATCGCCGCTTCGGTCACAACGAAGGCGACGAGCCGATGTTCACCAACCCGGTGATGTACAAGAAGATCAAGGGCCACAAGACCACCCTGTCGCTCTACACCGAGCGTCTGGTCAAGGACGGCCTGATCCCTGAAGGCGAAATCGAAGACATGAAGGCGGCCTTCCAGGCCAAGCTGAACGACGAATTCGAAATCGGCAAGGAATACAAGCCCAACAAGGCCGACTGGCTGGATGGCCGCTGGTCGCACCTCGATCGTGAAGATGGCGACTACCAGCGCGGCAAGACCTCGATCACCGAGGACACGCTGGCCGAAGTGGGCAAGGCCCTGACCACCGCGCCCGATGGCTTCCCGCTGCACCGGACCGTTGGCCGCCTGCTGGAAACCAAGAAGGCCATGTTCGAAAGCGGCAAGGGCTTTGACTGGGCCACCGCCGAGGCACTGGCCTATGGCTCGCTCCTGACCGAAGGCCACCACGTGCGCCTCGCGGGTCAGGACGCCACCCGCGGCACCTTCTCGCAGCGCCACTCGGGCCTGGTGAACCAGGAAACCGAAGAACGCTACTACCCGCTCAACAACATCCGCAAAGGTCAGGCGCAATACGAAGTCATCGACTCGGCCCTGTCGGAATACGCGGTGCTGGGCTTTGAATACGGCTACTCGCTGGCGGAACCGAACGCGCTCACCCTGTGGGAAGCCCAGTTCGGCGACTTTGCCAACGGCGCGCAGATCATGTTCGACCAGTTCATCTCGTCGGGTGAATCGAAATGGCTGCGGATGTCGGGTCTCACCGTCCTCCTGCCGCACGGTTTCGAAGGTCAGGGCCCCGAGCACTCCTCGGCCCGTCTGGAACGCTTCCTGCAGATGTGCGGTGGCGACAACTGGATCGTGGCGAACTGCTCGACCCCGGCCAACTACTTCCACATCCTGCGCCGCCAGATCCACCGCAGCTTCCGTAAGCCGCTGATCCTGATGACGCCGAAATCGCTCCTGCGTCACAAGCTCTGCATCTCGGAAGCCAGCGAGTTCACCGATGGCTCCTCGTTCCACCGCGTCCTCTGGGACGACGCACAACAGGGCAACTCGGACACTGCGCTGAAGGCCGACAAGGACATCAAGCGCGTCGTCATGTGCTCGGGCAAGGTCTACTACGACCTGCTGGAAGAACGTGACGCCCGTGGCATCGACGATGTCTACCTGATGCGGATCGAACAATACTATCCGTTCCCGGCGCACTCGCTCATCAAGGAGCTCGACCGCTTCAAGGATGCCGAGATGGTCTGGTGTCAGGAAGAACCCAAGAACCAGGGCGCGTGGTCGTTCATTGAGCCGAACATCGAGTGGGCCCTCACTCGTATCAAGGCAAAGCACACCCGCCCGACCTACGCAGGCCGTCCCGCATCGGCCTCGCCCGCAACTGGCCTCGCAAGCCAACACAAAGCCCAACAAGAGGCGCTGGTGAATGCCGCGCTGACCATCGAAGGATAACGACACATGACCGAAGTTCGCGTCCCCACCCTTGGCGAAAGCGTCACCGAGGCCACCGTGGCCACCTGGTTCAAGAAACCGGGCGACGCCGTTGCCGTTGACGAAATGCTCTGCGAGCTGGAAACCGACAAGGTAACCGTCGAGGTTCCCGCTCCGGCCGCTGGCGTCATGGGCGAAATCATCGCCGCCGAAGGCGACACCGTGGGCGTTGATGCCCTGCTGGCCACCATCGTGGCCGGTGACGGCGCCGCAGCAGCCCCTGCCCCGGCCGCCGAAGCCGCACCCGCCGTTGCTCCCGCAGCCGCTGGCGGCGACAGCGTGGACGTCATGGTGCCGACCCTTGGTGAATCGGTGACCGAAGCCACCGTCTCGACCTGGTTCAAGGCCGTTGGCGACACCGTTGCCCAGGACGAAATGCTGTGCGAACTGGAAACCGACAAGGTGTCGGTCGAGGTTCCGGCCCCCGCCGCTGGTGTTCTGGCTGAAATCACCGCGCCGGAAGGCACCACCGTGGACGCCACCGCCAAGCTGGCCGTGATCTCCTCGTCGGGTGCCGTTGCCGCCGCCGCTCCGGCCGCAGCCCCCGCTGCCGCACCTGCAGCCGCTGGCAAAGACGTCGAAAACGCCCCCTCGGCCAACAAGCTGATGGCGGAAAAAGGCATCGACCCGGCCAACGTACAGGGCTCCGGCCGTGACGGTCGCATCATGAAAGAAGACGTGCTCAAGGCCGCCATCGCACCGGCCCCTGCCGCGGCGCCTGCCCCGGCCGCCGCACCGCGCGCACCCTCGGCTGCCGAGGATTCCGCCCGCGAAGAGCGCGTGAAGATGACCCGTCTGCGCCAGACCATCGCCCGCCGCCTGAAGGACGCGCAGAACACCGCCGCGATCCTGACCACCTACAACGAGGTGGACATGACCGAGGCCATGGCGCTGCGCAAACAGTACAAGGACGAGTTCGAGAAGAAACACGGCGTCCGCCTGGGCTTCATGTCCTTCTTCACCAAGGCCTGCTGCCACGCGCTGAAAGAAGTGCCGGAAGTGAACGCCGAGATCGACGGCACCGACATCGTCTACAAGAACTACGTCCACATGGGCATCGCCGCAGGCACCCCGCAGGGTCTCGTGGTTCCGGTGATCCGCGACGCCGACAAGATGTCCTTTGCCGAGATCGAGAAAGCCATCGGTGAAAAAGGCCGCCGCGCCCGCGACGGCAAGCTCTCGATGGCCGAGATGCAGGGCGGCACCTTCACCATCTCCAACGGTGGTGTCTACGGCTCGCTGATGTCCTCGCCGATCCTCAACCCCCCGCAGTCGGGTATCCTCGGCATGCACAAGATCCAGGACCGCCCGATGGTCATCAACGGCGAGATCAAGATCCGCCCGATGATGTACCTGGCCCTGTCCTACGATCACCGCATCGTCGACGGCAAAGGCGCCGTGACCTTCCTCGTCCGCGTAAAAGAGGCACTGGAAGATCCCCGTCGCCTGCTGATGGATCTGTAATCCAAACCGATCCTCTCCGCGGCAGGGTATCTGCTCGTGGAGAGGATCACTCGCTGCCCGGCACAGTCGGGCAGACGCACTCTTCGCTACACTCCCGAACAAAAGTTGAGTGGAATCAAAGCGCAGCCCCCGTGAATGGCGCATCCTGTTGGAAACAACAAAGGAACTGACTCATGGCTACTCACATCCTCTGGCAAGCAGACGTCGCTGACTTCGACGCCTGGCTCACGGTCTTCAAGGACGATGCCAAGAACCGCAAGGCCTCGGGCATTGTCGACCTCCACGTCTGGAGCGACCCGGACAAGGCAGACCACGCCGTTGCCCTCTTTGCCGTAACCGATCTCGACCGCGCCCGCGCCTTCTTCAGCTCGGAAGAGCTTGCCATGCACATGGAACGCGACGGCGTCATCAACGTCTCCGTCAAACTCCTGACCCCCGCCTAACCCTGATCGCCCAACGCGGCCAAACACGCAAAAGGACCGAGGTCCGCAAGGAAACACAACCATGTCCCAATATGACGTCCCGATGATAGGCGCCGATTGAGCCATGACTGCGCTGTTTCACGACATTCCGGGCCCCGTCCGCCTGCCCCAGCAGCGGATTGACAAGCTGGCCGCCCACTACGGCGACCAATTTGCGCACAAGCACCACATGGTGCGTTACCTGCACGATTTCGTCAGCCCGCCCAGTGGCCGCTGGATCTTCAAATCAAACGGGAAATCCGGCACTTCGACGGCGCTGGCTTTCCTGTTCTGGGCGGAATTCGGCGTGCCCCTGACGACCTCCCTCATCGAAGCCGACAACGCTCACGAAGACAACCTGCCGCACCGGTTGACCAACCTGAATGTTTTCCGTTTCGTCCACCAGCGGTCGGACGTCAATTGGCTGCCCGGCTATCTGAGCGAGGCCACCTACCTGGCCACTGTGCGCCATCCCGTGGCGCGCCTCGTCTCTGCCTTCAATTACCTTTGCCGCTCGCACGAACTTCGCATCTCGCAGTTTGCCGGCGACCGCGTCCGCCTCAGCGCACTGACCGGCTTTGACTGGAACACCCACGCCGGAACCACAGAAGGGTTCACACGCTTTCTCGACTACATCGACTATGGCCTGACCAACAACACCAGCCTTTTGGTCGAAAGCCACTGGGCCCCGCAGTTCAACACCATTCGCCCCGACATCCTCGCCCCCACGCTCATCGGCAAATGCG
The DNA here is from genome assembly GCF_040369695.1 of Pelagimonas sp. KU-00592-HH. Taxonomy (NCBI): domain Bacteria; kingdom Pseudomonadati; phylum Pseudomonadota; class Alphaproteobacteria; order Rhodobacterales; family Roseobacteraceae; genus Pelagimonas; species Pelagimonas sp. KU-00592-HH. The sequence goes on from NZ_BAABWM010000002.1 coordinate 550,139, forward strand.
AGGACTTCGAAAGCTTTTTCCGACAGCTGGCCGACCGCTTCGACCTGCCGCACGACCACGCGGCTGCCTTCGCGGAAAAGCCCCGCAACGTCGGCACCTATCAAGGCCGGGACGCGACACAGGACTATGTCGCCGACCCGGGCACCCGCAACCGCATCCGCGACCTCTACGCCAAGGATTTCGAGGCCTTCGGATATGACCTTTAACCCCCCAGCCCTTGTCGGTACCCTCAGGATCGTCGCCTTGAGGCTCCCCCAACGAAACTAGGAGACACCCATGTCCCAATATGACGTCATCATCATCGGTGCAGGCCCCGGCGGCTATGTGTCCGCCATCCGCTGCGCCCAGCTGGGCCTGAAAACCGCCGTGGTCGAAGGCCGCGAAACCCTTGGCGGCACCTGCCTCAACGTCGGCTGCATCCCTTCCAAGGCGCTTCTGCACGCCACCCACCTGCTGCACGAAGCGGAACACAACTTTGCCAACCTCGGCCTCAAGGGCAAAAGCCCCTCGGTCGACTGGGACCAGATGAAATCCTACAAATCCGACGTCGTCGGCCAGAACACCGGCGGCATCGAATTCCTGTTCAAGAAGAACAAGATCGACTGGATCAAGGGCTACGGCACAATCGAAGCCGCAGGCAAAGTCAAGGTCGGCGACACCACCTATGAGACCAAGAACATCGTGATCGCCTCCGGTTCGGTGCCCGCCTCGCTGCCGGGTGTCGAGGTCGACAACGACAAGGGTATCGTCGTGGACTCCACCGGTGCGCTCGACCTGCCGAAAGTGCCCAAGAAGATGGTTGTCATCGGTGCCGGTGTCATCGGTCTCGAACTCGGCTCCGTCTACGCCCGCCTCGGCGCCGAAGTCACCGTCGTGGAATACATGGACGCCGTCTGCCCCGGCATGGACGCCGACGTACAGCGCAGCTTCAAGCGGATCCTCGAAAAGCAGGGCCTCAAGTTCATCATGGGCGCCGCCGTTCAGGGTGTCGACACCACCAAGACCAAGGCCAAGGTCAAGTACCAGCCCAAGAAGGGCGGCGACGAGGAAGTGCTCGACGCGGATGTCGTGCTGGTCGCCACCGGCCGCAAGCCCTACTACGAAGGCCTCGGCCTCGACACCGTCGGCGTTGCCCTGACCGAGCGCGGCCAGGTTGCCGTTGACGGCCAATGGCGCACCAACGTGCCGGGCATCTACGCCATCGGCGACGTGATCGAAGGCCCGATGCTGGCCCACAAGGCCGAAGACGAAGGCATGGCCGTCGCCGAGGTGATGGCAGGCAAGCACGGCCACGTGAACTATGGCGTGATCCCGGGCGTCGTCTACACCACCCCCGAAGTGGCCACCGTTGGTGCCACCGAAGCCTCGCTCAAGGCCGAAGGCCGCAAGGTCAAGGTCGGCAAGTTCATGTTCATGGGCAACGCCCGCGCCAAGGCCGTTGGCCAGGCCGAAGGTGCCTTTGCCAAGATCATCGTCGATGCCGAAACCGACCGCGTGCTGGGTGCCGCGATCATCGGCCCCTCGGCAGGTGACATGATCCACGAGATCTGTGTTGCGATGGAATTCGGTGCCTCGGCCCAGGACATCGCCCTGACCTGCCACGCCCACCCGACCTACTCGGAAGCCGTGCGCGAAGCCGCCCTGGCCTGCGGCGACGGCCCGATCCACAGCTGATCGTACGAACCCCGTGCGCTGCCCTGCGCCCACCGCACGGCACGACAGGCTTAAAACACCGAAACCCTCGCAGACGTCTGCGAGGGTTTCTCAATTTGAAACGGCGGCTATTCGGACTTTCCAGACTTTCATGGTGAATTTTTAGATGTCTGGTTGTGGCACTTTCTGCAGCCTGCTTCGATTATTCGATTGCGCAAGTTCTGGGTCGAATTCACTTGCCACAGATGCAAGCCTGCTCTCGTCACCAAAAAAATCGAGGGTATTGAGATGAACATCAGAGAAAAGCTGTCTGCGAACGAATGGAAGGGCGAAATCGGCTTCACTATTGAAAGCCGCGAGCCTGAACGCGTGGTTGCCAGAATGCCGGTGACCGAAGCTGCAAAGAACCCGTTCGGGACAATGCATGCTGGGGCCTTGATCTGGTTTGCCGACATCGCAGCGACCCTTTGTGCAATCGGCGATTTGGAAAGCATTGGTGAAGACGGGTCCGGTTTTCCACTCGCCGTTGATCTTCACACAGTCTTGTCGGGTAATGAAAGGACGGGCGATCTGATCGCAACATCCACCACGGTCAAACGCGGTGGCAAACTCATTGTCATTCGCACCGAAGTTCGCGGAGAAACGGGTCGTCTGTTGATCGATATGACAACCACCCACTTGCGCGCAGGTTGAAGAGCTTCGAGAGTACCCGCCATTCGTATGACGGGTGCCTTTTTGTCTTAAGCCGATGTCAGGAATTCAGTGAGTTGGTCAATGGTCGCTTCGTTCGTGCGTCCGTTGGTGACGCAGGCCCGCAAAACAGGTTTGCCCTCGAACAGTGCCTTGGAAATCCAGAACCGGCCATCTGCGTGAACTGCATCGACATAGCGTTGCACGGCGTCGTGCCCTTCCGGCGGGACCATGCAACTCACCCCCATGAGAGATCGGTTGGCCTGTGACCAACCCGCCTTCTTCAGGTTGTCCGTAAACCGGTTCGTCAGTCGAATTGAGCGTTCCACATGGTCTGCGTAGCCGTCCCATCCGGCGGCCCCAAGGGAGAGGAACAGGCGCAATCCCACAAAGCGGCGCGACCATTGGTTCGAATTCACATAGAAATCCTTGGCCGCCTCGCTTTCTGGCATGTAGCTGGCCGAGATCCGGAAAACCTGTGCCGGTATGTCGGGGCGTGAGGTCAGGAACATGCCGGCCCCCATTGTGGTGGCGAACCATTTATGGGCGTCAATCGTGATCGAATCCGCCTTTTCAATGCCATCCAGCACGGACCGCTTTGCCGTGCTGGCAATCATTGCGCCGCCCCAAGCCGCGTCAACGTGGAACCACATGTCGTGTTTCTGGGCCAGAGCAGCGCAAGGTTTGAGAGGGTCGATCATTCCTGCATTCGTGGTGCCAGCCGTGGCCACGATGAGGACCGGGACACAGCCGCTTTTCAAATCCTCATCAATAGCAGTCGCAAGACAATCCACATCCATCTGACCTTGGCCATCGGTTGCGATCAATCGAACGGCGTTGCGTCCGATGCCCGCCGAATGCGCCATCTTCAACCATGCAAGGTGGCTCTCCTTCGAGACGTAAATCGTCGGCTGACCGCCGAACTCATAGAGGCCCTTGTCGCTGTACTCCGGGCATTTCGCCTGCAAGGCACATAAAACAGCCGTCGAATTGGCCTCGGCACCGCCACTGGTAAAATGCCCTCCGGACCCCTTGGGAAGTCCTGCGCGTCGAGCAACCTCGTCGATGACATGCTGTTCGATTTCGACGGCAGCAGGCGCATGGGAATACACACAGATTTGCGGATTGAACATCGACGCGATCCGATCCGCACATTCTGCGGCAAAGGTAGGTGCCGGATTGAACAGGCCAAGATATCCGGGATGAGTCATCTGCACACTGCCAGTATCGAGCGCATCAATCACCCAGTCCATCAGCGGTTCAAGGTCTTCCGACTGTTCAAACCGCTTGGATTTCAACGCCTCTAACCAATCAGGCGTTAACTCCGCCGAGGTCGCATTGCGACTGGCGTAGTCACGGCGAGCCTGGTTGAGCCGCTCGGTCAACGCGTTTTCTGCGTCCGTCAGTTGGTCAAGGTTTGGGAAGAGTGCATCGCGTCCGTGCATAGGGAGATCCTGTGGTTACTTTCGAGTAAAAAATACCAATCTCGAATTTTTCAATCGACCCGAAACATGCGGTTTTCGCCTAGCACCATTGCAACGCTCACGAACCTGATACTGATCCGGATCAATGGCGGCTTTTCGCGCATCGCTTAAATATGTGTGGAGCGCAGCATTGGTCAAAAAGGCCTCAAACCAGCCACCAGAGCATTGCTCACGGCCCCACCTGAACAGCATCACCAGAACTACCGCCAATCCCTTTCAACCAACTCCCCTTTTCAGTCCGGCCTTTCATGTAAAAACGTATTCTTTTGTCTGTCATCATCGTTGGCTTCGCAATCGGCCTGGTGGGCCAGAAGATGTGGCAGCAGAACCCGACGCGCGTGGATCGCATCTATTCTCTCTTTGCCGAAGTTTGCCTTCCCCAGCATCGCGGCGCTCAGCTGCCTGCACTCGATGCGCTTGGCCTCGTTTCATACGTTCCCAAAGACGGCAACCTTCTCTGGATCGCCCCCTGTCCGAAACCTTTCTGAAATTCGACCATCGCAGCTGTTCCATACAATTCCATGACCGCAAGACCGGCCTGACCCGGGATCAGGGTAACGCGCTTGCCAACATGATCGCGGGACTGGTGGAAACCGAATTCCCCCCTGCGCCTCGACCCCGAGGTAAAGCTTCAGGAAACCGCGATGACAAAGGCATGGATGGCGGGCGAATTTGCGAGACCCCGATCCCACACCTGAAAAACGACAGCCTCGGGGGGACCAAGGCTGTCGTTCGCACGGATTACCGCACATACGCTCCGTGAGTGGGTGCGTCTCGCAAAACCAACGAGTACAGCGTCATACGCAACAGCCAGCCATTTCCGTCGCACCGCCCACGATCTTTTTCGAACAGGACACAAAGAAAAACGCCCACCGGCCGGCGGGCGTTCACGTCATCGCAAAGGCAAGACGGGTCAGGACACCGCCTTCACTTCCTGTTCAGCCTCAAACCCCGCCTCGCGCATCAAGGCGTTGGAATGGGTCTCCACCTCGTCTTCCAGCTCGGCCATGAAGGCATCCTGCGCCTTGCCCGAGGCAATCGGATCAAGAAACTCGACCACCGCCAGCCCCGGCGTGCGTAGCATGGTGCCCTTGGGCCAGAACATCCCGGCATTTGTCGCCACCGGCACCGCATCCTGCCCGGTCTCCTTGTAGAGAACATAAGGCCCCACCTTGTAAGGGCGATACTCGCCCACCGGCACCCGCGTGCCCTGCGGATAGATCACCAGCTGGCCCGGCGGCACGCGGCCGCTTTCAACATCCGCCAGCATCGCCTTGATCGCCGCACCCCGCTTGCCCCGGCGCACCGGCACACATCCCAGGCGCCACGCGTAGACCCCGATGATCGGCGTGAACAGCAACTCGTACTTCATGATAAAGCGCGGTTGCGGCACCGCCTTGAAGATCATCATGATGTCGAGGAACGACTGGTGCTTGGCCGGAACCAGAACCGCGCCCGTCGGCACCTCGCCGCGCACCTCGGAACGGATGCCCACGATCCATCGCGCGCTCCAGAGCGCCCAGGTTGCATAGGCCTTGCAGGCGGTCATCGCCCCCTTCGGCGACACCAGCGCCCAGGGGAAAAACACGATGCCCATCGCCAGCATCATGACCGCGTTCTGAACCACGTAGAAAATGGACAGAACCCACTGTACCGCCTTGCGCATCAATCCAGACCTCTCAACGTTCTGCGCGCCGCCGCGCGGGTTGCAAAGAAGGCGACCATGCCAGCAAGAGGCACGATCAACAAGGGCAACAACCACGCCGCGCCCTGAAAGCCAAGCCCGGTCAGGAACCCGCCCTCTTCCTGCGCCGACGGCAACAGGAGAACCGCCGCCCCGCCCGCGACCGTGCCCACCAGGGCCCCCGCCAGCGCCCGCAGGGTAAAGCGGCGCACAAAAGCCTGCGCGATATAGCTGTCCTGCGCCCCGATCAGCCGCAGAACCGAGATCACCTGCGCGTTCGCCGCCAGCGCTGCCTGCGCCGCAAGGGTGATCATCGCAGCCGTCGTTGCCCCGATCAGCAACACTGCTACAATCCCCAAGAGCCGCAGCCGCGCCGCAGCCTGCTCAAGCGGCTTGCGCCAGCGCGTATGGTCATCCAGCACCGCCCCCGGCACCTCGGCCTGCAACCGCAACCGCAATCCGGCGGCGTCATAGCCCTCTTCGGTCTCCAGTATCTCGATCAACTGCGGAATGGGCAGGCTCTCGACCGGCAGTTCCGGCCCGAACCACGGCTCAAGCAAGGCCCGCTGTTCATCCGACGACAGGGCCCGCGCATCCGCCACGCCGGGCGTGGTCTCCAACACCCGGATCGCCGCCGCGGTCTGGTCGGCCATCTGCCCCGCCGGGGCCGAGATGCGCAGCGTCGAACTGCGTGCCAGTTCGTCCCCCCAGCGGGCCGCCAACCGCCCCGACGCCAGCGACAATGCCAATGCAAAGACCGCAAGAAACGCCATCGCCGCCGCGGCAAATCCGGTCAGCCGCGCCGTGATCCCCGACGGCGGCACCACGCGATCGCGATAGACGTCCCCGACGATGAACAACTTGATGCTCTGCCCCACGCTCACAGGTCCGCCCCCGCCAGTTGCACCTTGCGGTTTGCAATCCGCAGCACCCGCGCCTGCACCTTCTGCGCCTTCGCCGCGCGGATCAGGTTCAGGTCGTGGGTGGCGATCATGATGGTCTTGCCCATCCGGTTCAGCTCGATCAGCAGCCGCAACAGGCGCTGCGACATATCCCAGTCCACGTTGCCAGTCGGCTCATCGGCAAGCACCACATCCGGCGACATGATCACCGCCCGCGCCAGCGCCGCACGCTGGCGTTCCCCGCCCGAAAGCTCGGGCGGCAGGGCGCTGGCCTTGTTGCCAAGCCCGACCCAGTGCATCAACTCCTTGAGGTTCGACACCTGCTCGAGATCATCGCGCCCCGCCACCGTCAGCGGCAGCGCCACGTTGTCGGCGACCGGCAGGTGATCAAGAAACTGACAGTCCTGATGCACCACCCCGATCCGACGCCGCGCCATGGCGTGATCGTCGCGGTCCATCTCGCGCACCTCTTTGCCAAACAGCTCGGCACGCCCCGCCGTCGGCACCAGCGCGCCATAGCACAGCTTGAGGAACGTGGTCTTCCCCGAGCCGGACGGGCCGGTCAGGAAATGGAACGATCCCGGCGAAAGCTTGAGCGACACGTCACTCAGAAGCTCTCCACCACCATAGCTATAGGCAATGTTCTCAAGTTCTATCACAAGACGCGCCCTCGTTTACTCAGGTCCCGTTGTGCCTGAGCCACAGCTTGGTTTCAATCCGTCCCGAGCGGCTTTGCTCTTTTCCAAAGGCCACTTAGGCCATATGCTGCCACAAGAATAAGTGGTTGGGGACATCCAGAGGGACAATATGCGGCTAAGCTGCCCGAATTGCGGTGCACAATACGAAGTGCCCACCGAGGTCATCCCGGAATCCGGGCGCGATGTGCAATGTTCGAACTGCGGACATACGTGGTTCCAGATGCACCCGGATCAGGACGTGGAGATGGCAGCCGAGCTTGGCACCTCCACCCCCGACGAAAGCTGGGCCGAGGATGCGCCCGCTCCCGAACCCACGCCAGAAGTTGCTGCTGCCCCCGAACCTGCACCGGAACCCGAGGTTCAGGAACCGGAAGTGCAGCCGCCCGATTTCACCTTCGACACCGAACCGACACCAGACCCGGAACCCGAAGCTGAACCGGCCGAGGCTGAACTGAGCGAGGACACCGTCTCGGCGATTGCCGACATGATCGCCGATGCCGCCGCCCGCCACGCTGAAGAGGCACCGGCAGAGGAAGAAAGCGCCTTCGAACCGGTCCCCGACCCCGAGGACATCCCGGAAGCAGAAGACACCAGCAAAGCGCCGGTCCAGCGTCGCGAGCGCCGCAAGATCGATCCGAACGTGGCCGACATCCTGCGGCAGGAAGCCGAACACGAAGCCTCCGCACGCGCAGAAGAAAGCCTCGCCGATCTCGAATCCCAGCCCGACCTTGGTCTGGACGACAAGGATGACATGGCCGCCGGTGCCCGCGCCCGCATGCGCCGTATCCGCGGCCTGCCCGAAGAGGCCGAACCGCAGGAAAACGTCGCAGAAGCCGAAGAACACCATTCACGCCGCGAACTCCTGCCCGACATCGAGGAAATCAACTCGACCCTGCGTTCAGCCGACGAACGCGGCATCGGCGAGACCGCAGCCGCCGCAGCGCCTTCCCGCCGTCGCCGCAACTCGGGCTTCCGCCTTGGTTTCGGCTTCACCATGCTGATCGCTGCCATGATCATCCTCGCCTATGTCTACAACCGCGAGATTGTTGCCGCATGGCCGGCGGGCGAACCCTATGTCATGATCTTCATGGACAAGGTCAACGCCGCGCGTCTGTGGCTCGACACCATGGTCACCGAGGGCATGTTGTGGCTCGACGAGAAAGCCGCCTCTGCCGGCGGCGAAGTCAACTAACGATAAACGCCCGGCATCATGGCCGGGCGGTTTCTTTGGCCACTAACGCCTGAAATCCCCTAGAACCGATCCAGCAGCCGACGCAGATACCCGCGTTCTTCCTCGCTGCGTTCGGCCTCTCCGGCGCGACGGCGGATTTCATCCAAAAGCTTACGCGCCTGCCGATAGACATCCTCATCCTGCAACAACGCATCGCCGTTGACCTGACCATTGCGCCCGTTGCGGCTGCGCCCCAGCGGATCCTGCAAGCCGCTCTGCGCCTCCTGCCGTCCTTCCTGACCCTGCCCCTGGTTCTGGTTGGCCATCTGTTCACCCAGATTGCGCATACCTTCGCGCAACGCTTCCATCGCCTGCGCCTGCTGGTCGATGGCCTCGCCCAGATCATTGCCCCGCAAGGCATCTTCCGCGTTGTCCATCGCCTCACCCGCACGTCCCAGCGCCTCGGCGGTGGCATCGCCCTCGGGCGTCCCCTGCCCCGGCATCCCGTTGCGAAGCGCATCAAGCTGATCTCTCAAAGCCCGCTGCCGATCGGCCAACGCGCCGGGCGTACCGCTTTCGCCTTCCTGACCCTCGCCCGAGCCTTCACCGGTGCCGTCATGCGCCTGTCCGCGCCCTTCGCCCCCGCTATAGCCTTCGTTGCCCTGGCTCTGGCCCGTATTGGCACCGGGGTTGAACTGTTCCTGCAACTCGCGGAACGCCTGATCCGACAGCCCCTGCTGTTCGCGCAGGGTCTCGGCAAGACCTTCCATCGCCTGCTCGCCCTCGCCCTGCTGCCCCTGTCCCTGCCCCTGCGTGACCTGCATGTTCTCCATCATCTGCTGGAACTCCTCGAGCGCCTGCATGGCCTCGGCCATCCGCCCCTGTTCCATCAGCTCCTGAATGCGGTCCATCATCCGCTGCAGATCATCCTGATCAAGCGTCGTGGAATTCTCGGCAAACTCCCGTTCCGACGGATCAAGGTCTTCCATCTCGCGGTTCTGCTGCTGCGCCAACTGCCTAAGGTAATCCTGCGTCGCCTCGCGCAGCTCCTGCATCAGACGGGCGATTTCCTCCTCGCTGGCCCCGTTCTTCATCGCCTCGGCCAACCGGTCCCGCGCCCGCTGCATCCGGTCCAGCGCGTCATCCAGATCGCCATCCTCCAGAAGGATCGCCAATTCCCACATGGCTTCCGACAGTTCCGCAACCTGCGCATCCGCCAATCCATAGGGCAAGGCATTCTCCAGACGCCGCAGGATTGTCCGCAACCGCAGATAACTGGTCTCGTCCTGGAAAATACCCTCTTCCGGCCGATGCGAAATCGCGCGCAAAAGCTGGGCAATGCGCGGGCCATTGTCACGCGACCACAACAGGTCGCGCCGCAACTCGATCACCGCCGCCGCCATCGGATCAAAGAACCGCCGCGCCGGCAGATCGGTCCGCAGATCCTCCGAGGCCCCCACCTGCCCCGCCGCATCCTCAACACTTAGGGCAATCCGAACCGGCAAATGCGCCCAGGGGTGCTTCGAGAAATCCTCGATCAGCACCTCCTTGAAACTGTCCCGCCCACCGGCAACCGGCAGCGGCAGCTCCACCTCGATCGGCACCATGCTCTCTGGCGCAAACGCCAACCCATAGCGCCGCACGACCGCCTCGAGATCAAGCGATATCCGCGCCGACCCCGCCACGATCTCGTAATCATCCACCGCCTCGAACGGCAGGCTCATCTCGCCCCGCGCCGACACATCCGCCGCGCCGGCAACCGCCACCTGCGGCGCTCCATCCGCGTGCATGACAACATCCCAGCCGCGCCCGCCTTCGCCCTCAACCGCCAGCTGCCCAGACCGCGCCACGGTGAAATCCTGCTCGGGGTCGGCGGCACTCGGCACATCCTCGACCCGCGCCGACACGCTTTCCGCCAGCGTCAGCGCCCCGACCTCGCCATAAAACCGCAGGATCACGCGGCTGCCCTCCGGCACCTCCAAATCCCCTTCCGGCTGATCGGCAAGATAAAGCGAAGGCCGCCCGGTATAGGCAGGCGGCTCGATCCAACCCTCCCACGACGGCCCGGTCAGAACCGCCGCACCGCCCTGCGCCATCTCGCCCACCGTGCGCACCTGCGCAAACGAGCCGAACAGGAAGGCCACCGACAAGGCCAGAACCGCCACATACCGCAGACCAAAAGGATCAAGCCGCGACACCTTCAGATCCGGCTCCGCCGCCTCGACCCCGTCCAGCGTCTTCAGCATCCGCGCCTGATGCGCGCGCCACACCGCCTGCGATGCCGGGTCATCCGCCCCGACGGCGGGTGTGTCATTCAGCGCCTGCAAAGGCCGCGCCGGCAGCGTCGCATCCAGCCGCGCCATCGCCTCGTCCCGGCTCGGCACGGCAAACCCACGCGCACCGCGCCACAGGAACCACAGCCCGGCCGCCACCACCACGAGACCCGCGGTCCACAAGAATTCCAGGGAAAGCTGCTCGTGCAGCCCCATCATCAACGCGGCCAGCACAACGAAACACAAGGACCACAGCGGCCAGAACCCGCGCGTCACCCGTTCGGCCAGCATACCGACACGGGTCACGGCCAGAACCCGGCCCAGCCGTTTCATCACTTTGTCAGGCGTCTTGTTCGCGTTGGTCATACGATTCCTCGAATGACCCAGGACATAAGTGTCCTAGAGCCATTCAGGAATGGTATCGCGATTTATCATTTCGTCAAAGGTCGGGCGTCGGCGGATAACCGCAAATTGATCCCCCTTGACCAGAACCTCCGGAATGAGCGGCCGCGAGTTGTACTCGCTCGCCATCACCGCCCCATAGGCCCCCGCACTGCGGAAGGCGATCAGGTCACCGGCAGCCACCGGTTCCATCACCCGCTCCTTGGCAAAGGTATCGCCGGTTTCACAGACCGGACCCACGATGTCATAGGTGTGCTTGTCCACACCCGCCTCGGCCTCGATCACTGGCACGATATCATGATGCGCCTCGTACATCGCCGGGCGGATCAGGTCGTTCATCGCGCCATCCACGATCATGAACTCGCGATCCTCGCCCTCTTTCACATAGATCACCTTAGACACCATGATCCCGGCATTACCCGCAATCAGGCGACCCGGCTCGATTTCGATCTCGCAACCAAGATGGCCCAGCGTCTCCTGGATCAGCGCCCCGTATTCCACCGGCAGCGGCGGGGCATCGTTGGAACGGGTATAGGGAATGCCCAGACCGCCCCCCAGATCGAGCCGGATAATCTCGTGCCCGTCCGCCCGCAACTCTTCGGTCAGCGCCGCAACCTTCTCATAAGCCAGCTTGAAAGGCTCCAGCTGGGTCAGCTGGCTGCCGATATGCACGTCGATCCCGACCACCTTGAGACCGGACAGGCTGGCGGCATGGGCATAAACCTCGCGCGCGCGGCTGATCGGGATGCCGAACTTGTTCTCGCTCTTGCCGGTCGCGATCTTGGCATGGGTCTTGGCATCCACATCCGGGTTCACCCGCACGGTGATCGGTGCCACCACGCCCAGCTCAAGCGCCACGGCGTTGATCACTTCCATCTCCGGCTCGGATTCCACGTTGAACTGGCGAATGCCCCCGCTCAGCGCCGCACGAATTTCTTCTGCTGTCTTGCCAACACCGGAAAACACGATCCGCTCCCCCGGCACACCTGCGGCAATCGCGCGGGCATATTCGCCGCCCGACACCACATCCATACCCGCGCCCAATTCGGCAAGGGTCTTCAGGATCGCCTGGTTGCTCGCCGCCTTCATCGCGTAACAGACAAGGTGGTCCATCCCCTCCAGCGCCTCGTCAAACAGGCGGAAATGGCGCTCCAGCGTCGCCGTGGAATAACAATAGAACGGCGTGCCCACCGCGGCGGCAATCTCGGCCACCGGCACGTCTTCGGCAAACAGCGCCCCGTCACGATAGAGAAAATGATCCATCAGCCCGTCCTTCCACGCGAAATCCTTCGCCCCTCATAGCCAGCAGGCCGAGGGCAATCAATCAATCAGTCTTCAATGTACTGAAAATACTCCCGCCGGAGGCGGACCCTGCTCAGAACCAGTTGCCAACCGAGACGGTCACCGGACCGGAATTGACGCTCACGCCACCATGCACCCCGTTGGTGCCGATTCCGATTGTCGTGTTCATGGTCGGCGGCACAGGTTCACCGTCCACACCACAGGCCGCAACCAGCACCATCACACCCAAGGCCACAAGAACGCGCATCACATGATTCCCTTTCATCGAGCTACCCAGAGTCTACAGCGCCCCGCGCCCGGCCGCAAAGCCATGCGCGGCCTGACGCCCAAAGTTCAGAATGTCACCCCGACCCGCGCCTGTCCGCTCACGGTAACACCGGTCTCCGGTTTCGGCGCGGGTGGTGTCGCCGAAGGGGCAAGCGGCGGGGCGCTGCACGCGGCAACGCCCAAGACCAGCGCTAGAAGCAGCGCCGCGCGCATCACAGAGCTTCCTTCCAGCGGGCCACCTGCTCCAGAACCCGCACCGGCGACGTGCCGCCATAAGAGGTGCGCGAAGCCACCGAATTGTGCACGCCCAGAACGCCAAAGACATCCTCGGTGATCGCCTCGTGAACCGAGGTCATATCCTCCAGAGAAAGATCAGGCAGGTCACAGCCGCGCGATTCGGCCATCGCCACAAGGGTTCCGGTCACGTGGTGCGCATCGCGGAACGGCATGTTCAGAGCCCGCACCAGCCAGTCCGCCAGATCGGTCGCGGTCGAGAACCCGCTGCCCGCCGCCGCCTCGAGCGACTCGCGGTTGGCGGACATGTCCTTGACCATGCCTTCCATCGCCGCCAGCGCCAGCATCAGGTTGTCGGCGGCATCAAAGACCTGTTCCTTGTCTTCCTGCATGTCCTTGGAATAGGCCAGCGGCAGCCCCTTCATCACCATCAACAGCGCGGTATTGGCGCCGAAAATCCGACCGATCTTGGCCCGGATCAACTCGGCCGCATCGGGATTCTTCTTCTGCGGCATGATCGACGATCCGGTCGAGAACCGGTCCGACAGGGTCACGAAACGGAACTGGGCCGAGGACCAGATCACCAGTTCTTCGGCAAACCGGCTCAGGTGCATCGCACAGATCGACGCCGCCGCCAGGAACTCCAGCGCAAAGTCACGGTCCGATACCGCATCCAGCGAGTTCGCCGCCGGACGGTCAAAGCCCAGCGCCTCGGCAGTCATGTGACGGTCGATCGGGAAAGACGTCCCCGCCAGCGCCGCCGCACCCAGGGGCGATTCGTTCATCCGCTTGCGGGCGTCTTCAAAGCGGCTCTTGTCACGGCCGAACATCTCGACATAGGCCATCATGTGATGTCCCCAGGTCACCGGTTGCGCGGTCTGCAGGTGGGTAAAGCCCGGCATGACCCAGTCCGCACCGGCTTCGGCCTGCGCCAGAAGTGCCCGGATCAGCGCCTCGACACCGGAAATCGCCGCGTCGATCTGGTCGCGCACCCACAGTTTGAAGTCGGTCGCCACCTGGTCGTTGCGCGACCGTCCGGTGTGCAGACGTCCCGCCGGCTCGCCGATGATCTCTTTCAGACGCGCTTCCACGTTCATGTGGATGTCTTCCAGCGCGGTCGAGAATTCGAACTTGCCGGTCTCGATCTCTGACAAGACCGTGAGAAGCCCTTCCCTCATCGCCTCGGCGTCGCTATCTGTCACGATGCCTGTCGCGGCCAACATCGCCGCATGGGCCCGCGAGCCTGCAATGTCCTGCGCCGCCATCCGCTGGTCGAACCCGATCGAGGCGTTGATCGCCTCCATGATTGCGTCCGGTCCGGCGGCGAAACGGCCGCCCCACATCTGGTTCGAGGTATCTTTGGTCATGGTCTGCCCTTCGGAGGGAAATGGAATGTCGAAGTCCGCGCTGGTTTACATGGGCAAGGCCCTCTGTGCAATTGCGGCGATTGCCTTAGTTTTCATCGTGAATACCGCTCCCGGCGCATCTGCCGCCGACATGAGCGAAATCACCGAGATGCGCGAGGGCGACATGCGCAAGCTGATCGTCCACAAGGAACCACGTCCGGTCTCGTCCAAGGCCTTCGAAGATGCCAATGGCAATGCCATGACCCTTGCCGATTATCAGGGCAAAATCGTGCTCTTGAACTTCTGGGCCACATGGTGCGCCCCCTGCCGCCACGAAATGCCGATGCTGTCGGAACTGCAAAGCGAACTGGGCGGCGATGACTTCGAGGTCGTGACCCTCTCCACCGGCCGCGGCCCCCTGCCCGCCATCAAGAAATTCTTCGACAGCATCAACGTCGACAACCTACCCATGCACCGCGACCCCAAGGCCAACCTGGCCCGTGAAATGGCTGTCCACGGCCTGCCAGTGACGGTCCTGCTCAACCGCGACGGTCAGGAAATAGGCCGCCTCATCGGTGATGCCGAATGGAACAGCGACAACGCCAAGGCCATCCTCGCCCGCGTGATCGAAACCTCCAAGTAATCTACCCCCCCCTGCGCCGCCTCTATTGGGGGCGCAGCAACCGCCTCAGTTCGTCGCCTGCGGCAACCGGTTCACAGGCCCCCTGCGATCCTCCCGTGCCAGCTCGGCCTGCTCCCCAGCCTCAACCGACACGTCCATCCGCCTTTCCAGCACCTTCAAAGCGCTCCAGCCAACGGCGAACAGGCCCAGCAGAAAACCGGCCAACAAAACCCCGAACAATACCCGCATCACACCAAACTCATCCGTAGAACCGTGGCACTCGACCACAACCTTAGGTTTCACAAGAATTTGGCAAAACTTTGAAATCACATGAAATGATTTCGAAAATCACGGGCCATCTTCACCCGACCGCCCCCGAAAGTCACGATGGCGTCACGACTGGTCGGTCAGGTCCTGCGCCAGCATCAGCGCGTTGCCGTCCGGGTCATAGAAGGTGGCTGTCTTGACCATGCCTTCAATCACCTCGGTCGGCCCGTCAAACCCCACACCCGCACCTTCCAGCGTGCTGCGCGCCGCGTCGATGTCGGCGATTCCGAAAACCGGCACACAGTTGCCCGGGGCAGGTTCAATCTGTTCACCAAAGCCGATGGTCACCCCCGCCGTGCGGGTGGCAATCTCCGACCAGCCCGCCTCATCCGCGTGATACAGCGTCTCGAACCCCAGCATGTCGGCATACCACTTGGCGCTGGCATGGCGGTCCTTCACCGACATGGCGATGGTAATCGTGTCTTGCAAAGAAATCAGCGACATCGTCTTTTCCTCTGTCTGAAAATGTATTAACTATATTTTATGGACATTGCAGCCCTTGTCAACATCACCTCCCGCGCCTGGACCCTGCCCATCCTTGCCAAACTCCACGAGGGGACACAGGCCAGACAGGCGCCTCTGCTTGCGGCCACGGGGGCAGGCCGCACCGCCTTTGCCCAAAGCCTGCAACACCTGATCGACATCGACCTCATCGAGCGCAACCCCGGCCACGGCCACCCGCTGCGCCCCGAGTTCCGCCTGACAGCTCAAGGAATTGAGGCCGCCGCCCTGGCCCACGCGGTGCATCAGGCGACCACCCCTGCCGGTCTCCCCCTCCTGCGCCGCACATGGGTTCTTCCGATCCTCAGCACCCTGCAAGCCCCCCGCCACTTCAACGACATCGGCAGGCACCTCGGCCGCATCACCGACCGCGCCCTGTCGCAATCGCTCAGGATCATGGAAGATCACGAATGGGTCCTGCGCGACGTCAGCACCGCGTCGCGCCCACCGAGACCGCTCTACAGCCCGATCAACACCGGCCTCGCCCTCAGCCGCATCGCGGCCCCCCGCATCACCCTGTCGCCCTAGCGGGCCATCAGGTATTCGGCCACCGCCTGATAGGCCGGCAGCGATGTCGGATCGATGAACCCGTTCTGCGCCTTGGGGTAAGAAGCCAACCGCACCAGTACCATCTCGGCCGTGGGATCGACATAGATCGTCTGGCCATGCACCCCCCGCGCCGCAAAGGCCCCATGCGGGTTGTGGAACACCCACCACTGGCTTGTGTAACTGCCGCCCTCAAGGGTCGGAAAGCCCGCGAACTTGCCCGGATCACCCCCGGCAGCAATCCTGCGCACCACCTCGGCAGGGAACAGCCGCGTGCCATTGATCTCGCCCTGGTTCAGCATCAGCATCCCCAACCGGCCCAGATCCCGCAGCCCCGCCGTCACACCGCCACCCGCAAAGGGCACCCCCTTGCCATCCACCGTCTGATAAGCGTCCTGCTCGGCCCCCATGCGCCGCCACAGACGCTCGGATGCAAGCTCGGTCACCGACTGCCCCGTGACGCGGCTGATGATCCAGCCAAGCATATCCGAATTGATCGTCTTGTAATTAAACGCATCCCCATGCGCCCCCTCGGGCTGCACCTGTTGCAGGTATTCCCAATACCCGTCCGGCCCCTCGTAGCCTTCGGGTTTCGGCAGCGGGCTGGCCGCGCGGGAATAAAGCCAGATATCGGCCTCCGGGTCCGAATAATCCTCCGAGTTTTTCACCCCCGTCGTCATATCCATCACCTCGCGCACCGTGGCGCT
Organism: Pelagimonas sp. KU-00592-HH; assembly: GCF_040369695.1. NCBI lineage: Bacteria > Pseudomonadati > Pseudomonadota > Alphaproteobacteria > Rhodobacterales > Roseobacteraceae > Pelagimonas > Pelagimonas sp. KU-00592-HH. The sequence continues at coordinate 566,948 of NZ_BAABWM010000002.1, forward strand.
GGCAAAGGCGCTCCCTTCGATCTCGGGAATGACATCACGCACCAGCAGGGTCTCGTCCAGAACCCCCTCGGCCACGAGAATTTCCCCCAGAAGGCCCGTGATAGACTTGGTCATCGACATGATCGCGTGTTTGCCGTCTTCCTCCAGACAGCCGAAATACCGCTCGTAGACCACCTGCCCCTTGTGCAGGATCAGCATCCCGTCGGTGTAATTGGCATACAGCGACTCGTCCCAGGTCATCTCGGCATCACTGTTCATCGGCACAAAGTTCAGCGCGTCGATCTCGGCCCGCATCTCGGCAAAAGCTGCAGGCGACGGGTAATCAAGCGACACCGGCGCCCCGATCCCGCGGCTGATCTCTTCCGTGGGAAGGAACTCGCGCAGATGGCACACCGACCAGCGCAGCTTGGGAAAACTGAAATAGTTCGAATCAGGCTGCGTGATCATCTTGTCCGCAGGCGGTGGAAACCCCTGCATCCACCCCATCACCTGCGGATCCGATTGCCGCGCATCCAGCGTCTCGGCCCGCGCCATGCCAACAGTCAGCCCCACACCAAGGGCCGCACCAGCGAAAACCGTGTTCTTGAAAAGTGTCATTTGGAAATTTCTCCCGATGGCAGGGCCAAATCACGCCCTCTCTTCCCAAAATTTAGAGCATCCCCCCCTGTCGTCCACCGCGCGCGCCACAAACGAACGTGCAAGCCCTGCGACAATTCTCATTGACGCAATCCGCATTCTCAGGCACCAGTTTGCGACGATGGTTCCCCAAGGTACGCCAAGGGGATGAAAAGGGAATGCGGTGCGGCCAACCACGGCCAAATCCGCAACTGCCCCCGCAACTGTAAGCGGTGAGCAACGCCACGATCCACTGGCCGACAGGCTGGGAAGGGTGGCCGCGCCATGACCCGCAAGTCAGGAGACCTGCCATCATCTGTTCAACCAACCCGGGACGGGGTGTCCTGGAAGGAGGCTAAGATGACGCGTTCCTTGCGTTTTGACATGACTGGCACCTTCCCTCCCCGCATGGCGACAGGCGGAGCGGGACATGAGCGATCATCCTGACCACTTTCTTCTGATCTGCGACACCTGCAAAAGCCAGGCCCACGCACAAGCACTGTCCGACCGTCTGTCCGGCACCCTGCCCGACGGGTTTGCCATTCGGCTGGTCTCCTTCATGGCAGGCTGTGACCACGGCCAGACCGTCGGGTTTCAAGCCCCCGACAAGGCGCAATACCTGTTCGGCGAGATTGAAACCCGCGAAGATTTCGACGCTTTGGCAGCGTTCGCGCGCCAATACCGCGACACGCCGGACGGCTGGACCAATGCCACCAACCGGCCACGCGCCCTGTTCAGGAAAACCCTGTCACGCATGCCCGCCCTTCCGTCGGGGGGCACCTCATGACAGACACGGCCTTTCTCTCTGTCCAGAACGTCAGCTTCCGCACCCCGAACGGCAACACCCTGCTGCACGACGTCTCTTTTGACGTCGACGAAGGGGCGATCCTTGCCATCGCCGGCCCCAACGGTGCCGGCAAAACCACGCTGCTCAAACTCCTCTGCGGTCTCGAGCCCGCCTCCGACGGCGACATCTGGATCAAGGGGCAGAACCTGAAACAGCTATCGGCAATGGAACGCGCCCGCACCATCGCCGTGGTCAGCCAGCAAGAAGCCCCCGACGGCCGCCTCGCCTTGCGCGACTACGTGGCACTGGGCCAGATCCCGATCCGCGCGGATGCCTCGCAGGACGACAACGCCCAGGATCTTGACCGCATTCTCGACCTGACCCGCCTCAGGGGCCTCGCCTCGCAGAAAATGGGGCGGCTGTCGGGCGGCGAACGGCAACGCGCACATATCGCCCGCGCGCTGGCCCAGAACCCGTCGCTGCTGTTTCTGGATGAACCCACCAACCACCTCGACCCCGATGCCAAGGGCCGGATGCTGTCCCTCGTGGCCGATCTCGGCATCACCGTGGTGATGATCCTGCACGACCTCGTGCTGATCCCCGAGTTCGCCACCCATGTCGCGTTGATGAAGTCGACCCGCCTCGCCGCCTTCGGCCCCACAGGGGACGTGCTGACACCGGAAAACGTCCTCGCAACCTTCGGCGTCGATTACCTGCAACTCCCGCATCAAGGCCGCACCATTCCGGCCCTCGACATCCGCAAAACGAACACCAAAACCTAAAAGGAAATCCCCATGATCCACAAACTCTGGCCCGCCGCAATGATCGCCGCACTGGCCACCAGCGCGACCGCCGGCAGTGTCACCGTCGACAACTGCGGCGAACCGCTGACTTTCGAGACGGCACCGGAACGCCTTGTCGTGCATGACATGAACATGACCGACATGGCCTTCGCGCTTGATCTTCAGGACAAGATCGTCGGCCTCACCGGCATCACCGGCTGGTACAAGACCAGCCCGGAATTCGACACCCTGCGCGGTGACATTCCGGAACTCGCGCCGAAGTATCCCACCGTCGAAAACCTCCTGGCCGCCCAACCCGACCTGTTCTTCGCGGGCTGGTACTACGGCATGAAACCCGGCGGCGACGTCACCCCCGACACCCTCGCCCCCTTCGGCATCAAGACCATGATCCTGACCGAAAGCTGCGTCCACCTCGACAAGAACCGCCCCCAGGCCAGCATGGACCTCCTGTTCAACGACGTCCTGCGCCTCGGCAAGGTGATGCAGGTCGAAGACAAGGCCGCCGCGCTGGTCACCGGCTGGCAAGACGAGTTGGCCGCGATCGAAGCGAAAACCGCCGACCTCGCCAAACCGCGCGTCTTCCTGCTGGATGGTCCGGCCGATGCCCCCTTCACCGCCGGCAAATTCGCCATCCCCGACGCGATGATCGCCGCCGCCGGTGGCGAGAACATCACCCACGGCATGGACACCAGCTGGGGCCGCACTTCGTGGGAAACCGTTGCCGCCGCCAATCCGGAATTCCTCGTTCTGCTCGACTACCAGACAGGCAACGGCGCCGAAGACACCTTCAAGTTCCTTCAGGAACATCCGGTGATGTCGCAAACCGACGCCGTCAAGAACGCCCGCTGGATCGGTCTGCGCTACGAAGAACTGACCCCGGGGCCGGCAAACATCGCCGCGATCTCGAAAATGGCCAAGGCCTTGCACCCGGGCCTGAACTGATATGGGCCGCTTCGGCCTCATAACCTTCGCGGGGGCGGTCATCCTGATCGCCCTCGTCCTGCTGTCGGCCGCCTATGGCACGACATCCATCCCCCTGTCCGAGACCATCGCCGCAATCGCGCTTGGCACCGGCCTCACCGAAGCCGACATGTCGCCCCTGCACCGCATCGTCTTTGACCTGCGCCTGCCGCGCGCCCTGTTTGCCGCCGTCATCGGCGCGGGCCTCGGGATCGTCGGCGTTGTCCTGCAAACCACGACCCGCAATGACCTCGCCGATCCATTCCTCTTCGGCCTCTCCTCCGGTGCCGCCGCCGGAGCCGTCTTTGTCATCACCGTGACCGGCGATATCCTTGGCCTCTGGACCCTGCCGCTTGCCGCCTTCTGCGGTGGCCTGATCGCCTCCGGCATCGTTCTCGCCCTTGTCCACAGCCTGCGCATGAGCGCCCCCGAAAAGCTCATCCTCGCAGGGCTTGCGGTCTCCTTCCTGTTCTCGGCTATCACCAACTACCTGATCTTCGCCGGCGACAGCCGCGCCGCACATTCGGTGATCTTCTGGATGCTGGGCGGCCTCGGCCTTGCCCGCTGGGAATCCTTCCCCCTCGTCTGCACCGGCCTTGCGCTCATCCTCGCCTATGCCCTCTACCGCAACCGCTGGCTCGATGCGCTGCTGACCGGAGACCTGACCGCGGCAACCCTTGGCGTCCCGGTTCAGGGCCTGCGCTTTCGCATGTTCTTTGTCGCGGCCCTCGCCACCGCCGTCTTTGTCTCGGTCGCCGGGGTCATCGGGTTTGTCGGCCTGATGGTACCCCACATCGCGCGCGGCATCGTCGGCCCGCTGCACCGCCACCTCGTGCCGGCCGCCGCCCTGATCGGTGCCATGCTGCTCACCGCCTCCGATATCCTGAGCCGCCTCCTGCTTGCACCACAGGAACTGCCCGTCGGCATCGTCACAACCTCGCTTGGCTCGGCCTTCGTCTTCCTGATCCTGTTCCGGGCCAGCAAGGCAGACAGATAAACGCCGCTGCGTTGACGCCACGCCACCTTTGACAGCCCCCTATGCCTGCCACTTACTTGGGCAAGGGAGAGAGACACATGCCATTGGAGATATTGGGACCACTGGTTGTTCTGGGCATCGCGGGAATCGCGTTGCTCCTGCACCGGCTTGGCCTCACCGCCCCGCGCCACTTCCGCTCCGAAGACGACGTCCGCAGGGCCTGGGCGCGGGAATTTCCCAACACCCCGCCGCAAGACATCCTCATGTCGAGCGACGCCAAGGCGGCGCTGATTCTTCTCGGCAACCGCGCGGGCCTCACCTGGTGCTTTGGTGACGATACCGTCTCGCGCCTGCTGCGGGATCACGAGACCACCATCACCCCCTCCGGCCTGCGCATAGAGCTTCCCGATTTCGGCGCGCCACAGGTAGAGATCACCCTGACCACGGCAGACCTCGCAAAATGGCAGGAGGCCATGAACAGCCTATGACAGATACCCTCACATACCCCGATGTCGTCAGCCTCGCCGTACCCTTCTTCATCGCCGCCATCCTGTTCGAACTGATCTGGATTCGCAGCACCGGCAAGGGCGGCCGCTACGAGACCCGCGATGCCATCACCTCGCTCATCATGGGCGCGGGCAACGTGGCATCGGGTATCCTTCTGGGCTTCATCGCCTGGGGCTTCTTCATGGTCCTTTGGGAAATCACCCCCCTCGACCTCGGCACAAGCTGGTGGGTGGTGCTGATCTGCTTCGTCCTCGATGACCTGCGCTACTACTGGGTGCACCGCTTTGGCCACCGCGTCCGCTGGGTCTGGGCCAGCCACGTCAATCACCATTCGTCGCAGCACTACAACCTGACCACCGCGCTGCGCCAGACCTGGACCTATACCTTCACCTTCATGATGATAGTACGCGCGCCGCTGATCCTCGTCGGCTTCCATCCGGCCATGGTGCTGTTCTGCGGCGGTCTCAACCTGATCTACCAGTTCTGGATTCACACCGAAGCGATCACGAAGATGCCCCGCTGGTTCGAAGCCATCATGAACACCCCCTCGCATCACCGTGTGCACCACGGTCGCAATCCGCGCTACCTCGATTGCAACTACGCCGGCGTTTTCATTATCTGGGACAAGATCTTCGGCACCTTCGTGCCCGAACAGGACCACGACAAGGTCGACTACGGCCTCGTCCACAACCTCGGCACCTTCAACCCGCTGCGCGTCGCCTTCCATGAATGGGTCGCCATCTTCAAGGACATGTCCCGCAAGGGCCTCACCCTGCGCGAACGCCTGCTCTATGCCGTCGCCCCTCCGGGCTGGAGCCACGACGGCAAGCGCATCAACGCGGAAAAGATGAAAGCCAACCACCTCAAACGCCACCCCGAAGACGCGGGCACGCCGGGTTTTCGATAAGCCCGGCCGTGCGCGGCCTTAACGCCGCTCGGGTGGCAGGCTGCACCGTCGCAATACCGACGTAATACCGACGTGGCACCGACACGCCGTTTTTGCCTGTTTTCCGCCTTAACTTTTGAGTCGCGGAAAGGGGTTTTCCCGCGCAAAAGCCGCCACTTTTTCATGGCAGGGACAGCCCACAAGGTGGTCATTCACCATCCCCACCGCCTCCATGAAGGCATAGACAATCGTCGGCCCGCAAAACTTGAACCCGCGCTTCTTGAGATCCTTGGATATCGCCTGTGAAAGCGGTGTCTGCGTCGGCACATCCGCCTGCGTCACCCAGCGGTTCTGAAGGGGGGCAAAATCGACGTGTTTCCAGAGGTAGTGGTCAAAGCCCTCCTCGGCCTCGATCTCCTGCCAGACGCGGGCATTTGCGATGGTGGCCTCGATCTTGCCCCGATGCCGGATGATGCCGGGGTTCTCCAGCAGGCGCAGCACCTCACCCTCGCCCCATTCGGCAATCACATTGGGATCAAACCCCTGAAAAGCCTCGCGAAAGTTCTCGCGCTTCTTCAGGATGGTGATCCAGCTCAACCCCGCCTGAAACCCGTCGAGGATCAGCTTTTCCCATAGCGCACGGCTGTCATACTCCGGCACGCCCCAGTCCGTGTCGTGATAGTGGATGTAGATTTCTTCCGGCCCGGCCCAGCCACATCTCTCGCTCATCCCGCATCCCCGCTCAATTCGTCTCAAATCACGCCTTTAGGCGCTTGTTTACGGATTAGGCGGCATTCTCGCGCAAACCGCAACATGGGAAGGCACATGGGACAGCCGCGCAAAACCTCCGACATCCCTCCGGGACAGGAAGATCCCCTCTCTTTCGCCCTCGCCCGCCGTGACGCCCGCACGCTCGACATGGTGCGAGAGGCGATCCACCACAAACAGGTGCTTCTGGCCTATCAACCCGTCGTCCGCGCCACCGACATGCGCACCCCGGTTTTCCACGAGGCCCTCCTCCGCGTCCTCGACGAAACCGGCCGCATCATCCCCGCCCGTGAATTCATGGGTACGGTCGAAGACAATGAACTTGGTCGCCAGCTGGATTGCCTGTCGCTCGAGTTCGGTCTCGACACGCTGGCCGCCCATCCCGATCTCAAGCTGTCCATCAACATGTCCGCGCGGTCCATCGGCTATGGCCAATGGCTCAAGACACTGAATTCAAGAACGAAAACCCGCCCAGATGTTGCCGAGCGGCTGATCCTCGAAATCTCGGAACCCTCCGCCATGCAGGTGCCGGAACTGGTGATCGACTTCATGGATGACCTCAAGGCCAGGGGCATCTCCTTCGCGCTTGACGACTTCGCATCGGGCTTTACCAATTTCCGCTATTTTCGCGAGTTCTTTTTCGATATTCTCAAACTCGACGGCCAATTCACCCGCAACATCCACGCGGATACCGAGAATCAGGCCATTGCTGGTGCACTGGCCTCAATGGCCAGAAAGCTCGACATGTTCACCGTCGCCAGCCGGGTTGAACACCCCGAGGACGCACAGACGCTCGCGGCTCTCGGGTTCGACTGCCTCCAGGGATTTCTCTTTGGAGCACCGACTGTTTCGCCCTCCTGGAAATCAAAGAAATGATCAAAAAGCGTCAAAAGATGAAACATTCTTGCGCCTGAGACAGAGTGTCCGTTGCCGCAATGCGGCGAATCCGCTATGGAACGCGACAAAGGCACGGAAGACCGCTTGTTTTAATGGGCGCGACCCAACACCTTTGACCTTGTCATTTGGTAGAGGACAAACACATGACCAACGTAGTTATCGCCTCGGCAGCCCGTACCGCTGTCGGCAGCTTTGGCGGCTCGTTCGCCAACACTCCCGCACACGATCTGGGTGCCACCATGCTCAAGGCACTGGTGGAACGCGCCGGAGTCGACGCATCCGAGGTTTCCGAAACCATCCTTGGTCAGGTTCTGACCGGGGGTCAGGGTCAAAACCCGGCCCGTCAGGCCCACATCAACGCCGGCTTCGCCAAGGAAAGCGCCGCATGGGGCATCAACCAGGTATGTGGTTCGGGCCTGCGCGCCGTTGCCCTTGCCGCACAGCACATCCAACTGGGCGACGCCTCGATCGTAGCCGCCGGTGGTCAGGAAAACATGACCCTCTCGCCCCACGTTGCGCACCTGCGCGCGGGCACCAAGATGGGTGACGTGAAATACATCGACTCGATGATCCGCGACGGTCTGTGGGATGCCTTCAACGGCTACCACATGGGCCAAACCGCCGAAAACGTTGCTGAACAGTGGCAGATCAGCCGCGACGCACAGGACGAATTCGCCGTTGGCTCGCAAAACAAAGCCGAAGCCGCCCAGAAGGCCGGCAAGTTCGCCGACGAAATCGTTGCCCACACCGTCAAGACCCGCAAGGGCGACATCGTGGTCGACAGCGACGAATACATCCGCCACGGCGCCAACCTCGAAGCCATGGCCAAGATGCGCCCGGCCTTCACCAAGGACGGCACCGTTACCGCGGCGAACGCATCGGGCCTCAACGATGGTGCCGCTGGCGCCCTGCTGATGACTGCCGAAGAAGCCGAGAAGCGCGGCATCGAACCTCTGGCCCGCATCGCCTCTTACGCCACCGCCGGTCTCGACCCGTCGATCATGGGCGTTGGCCCGATCTACGCATCGCGCAAAGCTCTGGACAAAGCCGGCTGGGCCGTTGGCGATCTGGACCTCGTTGAAGCCAACGAAGCCTTCGCCGCACAGGCCTGCGCAGTGAACAAGGACATGGGCTGGGATCCGGCCATCGTGAACGTGAACGGCGGCGCCATCGCCATCGGTCACCCGATCGGCGCATCGGGTGCACGTATCCTCAACACCCTGCTGTTCGAAATGAAGCGTCGCGACGCCAAGAAAGGCCTCGCAACCCTCTGCATCGGCGGCGGCATGGGCGTGGCAATGTGCCTTGAGCGCCCCTAAGTTGCGCGCCCTGCAACGATGATTCTCATAAGGGCGCCTAAAAAGGCGCCCTTTTTCGTACCAGTGACATCCTTTTATTGCATCCAATCGCCAGAAATAGCTGCGTTGCGGCAAAAAGCGCACGCAACAATGTTGCACACACAGCAATTTCTGCGTAACAGAATTACTTGAAGACATACGCCAGACTGGAGGAAGACCATGGCAAGAGTAGCACTCGTAACCGGCGGTTCGCGCGGCATCGGTGAAGCGATTTCGAAAAAACTGCAAGCCGACGGTTACACTGTTGCCGCCACTTACGCGGGTAACGACGAGGCCGCGGCCAAGTTCACCGCAGAGACCGGTATCAAGACCTACAAGTGGAACGTCGGCGACTATGAAAGCTCGGCCGCAGGCATCGCCAAGGTCGAAGAAGAGCTGGGCGCGATCGACGTTGTCGTCGCCAACGCGGGCATCACCCGTGACGCAGCCTTCCACAAGATGACCCCGGAAATGTGGCAGCAGGTGATCGATACCAACCTGACCGGCGTGTTCAACACCGTTCACCCCGTATGGCCCGGCATGCGCGAGCGTGGCTTTGGCCGCATCATCGTGATCTCGTCGATCAACGGCCAGAAAGGCCAGGCCGGCCAGGTCAACTATGCCGCCACCAAAGCGGGTGACCTCGGCATCGTGAAATCGCTGGCCCAGGAAGGCGCGCGCAAAGGCATCACCGCCAACGCAGTCTGCCCCGGCTACATCGGCACCGAGATGGTTCGCGCCATTCCCGAGAAGGTTCTGAACGAGCACATCATCCCGCAGATCCCGGCAGGTCGCCTCGGCGAGCCGGAAGAAATCGCACGTTGCGTGGCGTTCCTCGCCTCTGACGATGCGGGCTTCATCAACGGCTCGACCATTTCGGCCAACGGTGCCCAGTTCTTCGTCTGATCCGCATCAGACACGAAAACGCAAAGGGCCGGTCCAGCGACCGGCCCTTTCCTTTTGCACCGTAAGTGTTCGGCAATCCGAACTCAGCGGCACGGCTCCGTAAGAACCGGCTGGTTCAGCGGAACATTGCGGGATCGGAACACCCAGGCCAGGATCTGGCCAAACACCTTGGCACGTTCCTCATGGGCCGCCTGCATGGCAGCGTGAATGCGGGGATTTGCGGTCGCTTCAGTCATTTCCAGGCCTCCTTGGGCAAGCATCATTGAACTGAAACCAATATGAGCCTTAGCAGAAAAACCCACAAACGAGACTTTTCAGGCATTCAGTTAAGCTGTACTTAAGTGAATATGTCCGATCGTCTCCCTCCCCTGACAGCCCTGCGCGCCTTCGAGGCCGCCGCGCGTCACATGTCGTTCGCCAAGGCCGCCGAGGAATTGCACGTCACCCCGGCAGCGCTGTCCTTCCAGATCAAGTCACTTGAGGATCACCTTGGCGCGCCGGTTTTCCACCGCCTGAACCGCGCCGTGGAACTGACCGAGGCTGGCCGCGCCCTTGCCCCTGGCGTTACCGATGGGTTCCAGTCCCTCAACACCGCCTGGCGCAGTGCCCAGCGCCTGACAAACGAGGTCACGCTGATGGTCACCGCCGGCCCTGCGTTCACCGCGAAATGGCTGGCACCCCGTTTCTATGAATTTGCCCGCGCGCATCCCGACATCGACCTGCGTTTCTCGGCCACGCTGCGCAATCTCGACTTTGCCCGTGACGAAGTTGATGTCGCCATCCGCTTCGGTCTCGACCAACAGGACCCGGGCCTGTGGATGCACCCGCTGGCTGGCGAATGGGTGGTGCCCGTGATGACACCGGACATGGCAGAGCGTTTCCCGACGCCCGAGTCCCTGCGCAACGCAACCTTGATCCACGACGAATCCATCGCCTTCCTGCGCCCACAGGTGGATTGGGCGGCATGGTTCCGCTTGATGAACCTCGACATAGACGCCGCACACGGCCCACGCTTCAACGGCGCAGATCACTCCATCGACGCGGCCCTTGCCGGCGCGGGAGTGGCCCTCGGTCGTCGTGCGCTCGTGGTCAAGGACATCGACGAAGGCCGCCTTGTCGCGCCATTTCCCCATGCCATCGGCCTACAGGCCCGTTTCCGCTTCCTCTGCCGCGAGGGGACGGAAAACCGCCCGCATATCGCGGCCTTCCGCGAATGGATGCTTGACGAAATCGCCAAGCTGACGCCAGTTACCGAGGCACTGACCATCACCCCGATCGAGGACATCCCCCCGCCATGACCCGCACCCGCGCAACTGCCATTGGTTTCGTTGCCGTCCTTCTCTGGTCGCTTCTGGCCCTGTTCACCGTGGGCACGGCACCGGCCCCGGCGCTTCTGCTCAATGCGATCTGCTTCAGCATCGGCGGCACCATTGGCCTGATCTGGACATGGCGCACCGGCGGATTCGCCAAACTGCGGCAGGTCAGCTGGAAAATCTACGCCTTCGGAACACTGGGCCTGTTCGGCTACCACGCCCTCTATTTCAGCGCGCTGCGCCTTGCCCCCGCCGCCGAAGCCGGGCTGATCGCCTACCTCTGGCCGCTCCTGATCGTGCTGTTTTCGGGCCTCCTGCCCGGTGAAAGCCTGCGCAAGGGCCACCTGCTCGGGGCGGTTTGCGGCTTTCTCGGCGCGGCCCTGATCATTCAAGGCGGCAGCGGCGGCTTCAACGCCGAGGCCCTGCCCGGTTACCTGCTCGCCCTGCTCTGCGCCCTCACATGGTCCGGCTATTCCGTCCTGTCGCGCCGCATCGGCGACGCACCCACCTACACTGTCGCCGTCTTCTGCGTGGCAACCGCCATCCTCTCGGCCCTTATGCACATCGCACTGGAAGACACCGTCTGGCCCGCAGGAACCCTTGGCTGGGCCTCCGCAATCGCCCTTGGCCTTGGCCCTGTTGGCCTGGCCTTCTATGTCTGGGACATCGGCGTGAAACGCGGCGACATTCAGCTTCTCGGCACCGCGTCCTATGCGGCTCCGCTCTTGTCGACATTGGTTCTGGTGGGGGTTGGGATCGCCGAGCCAACCTGGATGCTATTGGCGGCGACCGTCCTGATCACTGGCGGCGCGGTCATTGCCGCGCGCGCCAGCCTGAAGGCTTAAGCCGAGACCGAAAGACGCTCGATCTCTTCCTTGAGCTTGAGTTTCTGTTTCTTCATTTCAACAATGTCGAGATCGCTCGAACCGGGCGAGCGTTGTTCATTTTCGACTTGTTCCGAGAGGGCTTCGTGTTTGCGTTTCAATTCTTCCAGATGCGAGCTCACGCTCATAGGAGTCCTCCTCTCAATTGAGTTTTTTATCAGCCAGACCAGTGCAGCACACTTTTTCCGGTCTGTCACGCGGCAAGCGCATCAATTTGGCGACACTAAGTGGATTTGTGCCGAAAAACCTGCCGCCGTCATGAATCTTTCGTAGAAACCTGCCGCAAATAGCCTTGTTTCCTTGGGGATTCGCACAACTTCTTCTGACGCGAAGCCGAGCCATTAAGCCACAGAATACCGGCTTTCAAAACAGTGCAATCCTGCCCTCAAAGCGGGAAAGCCAGCGCCGCACCATCCCGCAAAACGGCCCGGACGGGTTTGGAATAGTCCTCGCCATCCTGCAAATGCGCCGCGCCCTCGTGCAACATCAAGGGCGCATGCAGACGAAACGCAGCCCGCCCGCCCTTGCGCCCGCGCACCAGAACAAGGTTGGCCTCTCGCCCCGCGCGCGCCTGCATGGGCAGTACCTGAAGCGATCCCAACCGCCCCTGCATGGCCCCAAGCAGATCGGGCAGCCGCTCGGCCCGATGGATGAAGGTGGCAAATCCCTTCGGCGCCAACCGCCGCGCCGCCACATCCACCCACACCTCAAGCGGCGTATCCTCGCCCATCGCCACCTCGCGCCCGGCATCCGTGGCCGCGGTGCTGGCCTTCCGGTCAAAATAGGGCGGGTTGGCAATCACGTGATCAAACTGCCTCTGCCGCAAATCCGCTGGCATATCCGACAAATCACACGTCACCACGTCCATCTGCTGCCCGTTCGCCTGTGCGTTCTCGCGCGCCAGATCGGCATAAGCCGCCTGCACTTCCACACCGAGAATCGAAAGATCAGCCACCCGCCATCCAAGACACAAGGATGCCGTACCAACCCCGCACCCCAGCTCCAGCACCGATTGTCCGGCCCGCGCAGGGACCGACGCCGCGAGCAACACCGGATCAACGCCGGCCCGATATCCCCGCGCGGGCTGGCGGATCGTCACCCGTCCATCGAGATAGGCATTCTCGGTGGTCTCCATCGCCTCAGCGCCCCAGGGGAATATCGTTGTCGCGCATCGCCCGTTCGGCGGCGGCAAGGTCGTCCGTCCGCACCATCAGCCGACGCTGGAAAACCCCGATCCCGCCTTCCAGAACGCTCATATTTACGTCCATTTCAAAGCAGTCTATACCCTCCCCTCGAAGGAGTGCTTGGGCAAAGGCGATGATCGTCGGGTCGTTGCTACGCAGAAGCTCTTTCATATCTGGGGATGTAAGGGCAGGTCCGACCCAATGTCGAGACCTGTGACAGGGAAGTGATGGGTTTGGATCAAGCTGCCACAAAACCGCATGAGGCGCTCAGCGCCCTTTTGGCCTCTGAACTTGAGGCTGTGAACACACTCATCACGGAACGGATGGCCAGCGAACACGCCCCCCGAATTCCCGAAGTGACAGCCCACCTTGTCGGGGCCGGTGGCAAGCGCCTGCGCCCGATGCTGACCCTCGCGGCCGCCCGCCTCTGCGGCTATGACGGCCCCTACCACATCCACCTCGCCGCCACCGTGGAATTCATCCACACGGCAACCCTGCTGCACGATGACGTGGTCGACGAAAGCGCACAGCGCCGCGGCCGCCCCACCGCAAACCTCTTGTGGGATAACAAGTCCTCGGTTCTGGTCGGTGACTACCTGTTCTCGCGCTCGTTCCAGCTGATGACGGAAACCGGTTCGATCGACGTGCTGCGCATCCTGTCGAACGCCTCGGCCACCATTGCCGAAGGCGAGGTGCTGCAACTCACCGCCGCACAGGACCTGCGCACCGACGAAAGCATCTACCTGCAGGTGGTGCGCGGCAAGACCGCCGCCCTGTTCTCGGCCGCAACCGAAGTCGGCGGCGTCATTGCCGATGCCGATCCGGCCCATGTTCAGGCGCTGTTTGATTACGGCGACGCGCTTGGCATTGCCTTCCAGATCGTCGACGACCTGCTCGACTATCAGGGTGACACCAAGGCCACCGGCAAGAACGTGGGCGACGATTTCCGCGAACGCAAACTGACCCTGCCAGTCATCAAGGCCGTGGCCAAGGCGGACGACGCCGAGCGCGCCTTCTGGGTCAAGACCATCGAAAAGGGCAAACAGGACGACGGCGATCTCGAACACGCGCTGTCACTGCTCAACAAGCACGACACCCTGTCCGCCACCCGCGAAGACGCGCTGGCCTGGGCGGCCAAGGCAAAAGACGCCATCGCCACCCTGCCCGAGCACGAAATCCGCAGCCTGCTGATTGATCTGGCCGATTACGTGGTGGCCCGCGTCAACTAAGTTTGGTCGCCACAACCCACCAATCGGGGTTGTCCTCGGCAATACGCAGCGCCGCCTCACGGGCGGCGTTTTGCGTTTCATAGATCCCGAAACATGTCGCGCCCGATCCGGACATCCGCGCCAGCAGCGCGCCGTCCAGCGCCTCAAAAACCCTGTCGATCACCGGCTCTACCACCCGCGCGGGCGGCTCAAGGTCATTGCGCTGTGTCGCCAGCCAGTCGCAGAACGATGCCACATCCAATCCGGCAGGGATCGCCCCCATCGGCGGATTGTCCTTTGTTGCCAGCGCCTTGAAAACGGCTGGCGTGGGAACCTCCACGCGCGGATTGACCAGAACCGCAGGCAACTCCGGCACATCCGCCACCGGCGCAATCTCTTCTCCGATCCCGCGCATCGTGGCAGCCCGCGCCAGCGTACAAACCGGCACATCCGCCCCAAGGGAAAGGCCGCGATCTGCGGGCATCTCCGCACCAAGCATCTCGCAGACCGCCCACATCACCGCGGCCGCATCGGACGATCCACCACCAATTCCCGCCGCCGCAGGCAGGTGCTTGTCAAGCGTGATACGCGCCTCTGTCCCCAGCGCCTCGACCGCACGCCAAACAAGGTTGCGGCCATCCGTCGGCACCCCTTCGGACAGGGGGCCGGTCACATGCAAAGACATCTCACCGGGCGCACAGGTCACCCGATCACCGACATCGGCAAACACCACCAGCGAATCCAGAAGGTGATAGCCATCTTCGCGCTGGCCGGTCACATGCAGGGTCAGGTTGATCTTGGCGGGCGCAAATGCCTCAGTCGCCATCGGCCACCTTCAGGGGCGCTGCGCCCTCTTCCTCGAGCACCAAATCAAGCCCCACTTCCAGCTTGCGGCGGATGCGGTCCGGCTTGGCCTCTTCCTCGGTTTCTTCATCCACGAAAGACAGCGCGCGCCGCCACTGGAACTCGGCTTCCAGCACCCGGCCAACAGCCCAGTACACATCGCCAAGGTGATCGTTCACCACCGGGTCCACCGGCATCAACTCGGCCGCCCGCTCCATGTGCTCAACCGCCTCTTCATAGCGGCCAAGGCGATACAGCACCCAACCGAGACTATCGACGATATAGCCACTGTCCGGCCGCGCCGCCACGGCACGCTCGATCATGTCCAGCGCCTCGTCCAGCTTGATCTGCTTCTCGACCAGCGAATAACCAAGATAGTTCAGAACCTGCGGCTGCTCCGGGCGCAGCTCAAGCGCCGCGCGGAAATCTGCTTCGGCCTTGTCCCACGCGCCCGTGCGCTCATGGCAGATGCCACGGGCATAGAGCAGGAACCACTTTGAATTGTCGGCCTCGTCCGCAAGGTCCAGCGCCCGGTCATAGGCTTGGGTTGCCGCCTCATAGTCGCGCTGCTGGCGGAACAGATCGCCAAGCGAGGAATGCACGATCGACAACTCTCCGTGGCTGCGGGCCAGTTGCTCCAGCACCTCGATCGCGGCCTCGTCCTTGCCGGACCGCCGCAAGGCATCCGCCCGCCCAAGTTCCGCCGCGTGATACGACGGGTGATCCGCAGGCACTTTCTTGTAGGTCTCTGTCGCCAGCTCGTACCGGCCCAGTTCCTCAAGCAATCCTGCGGTCAGCAAAAGCGCCTCGAAATGATCCGGGCGCAGGTATTCGGCCGCCCGCGCATAAAGCAGCGTATAATCCGGCGAGGCCTCATGCTGGAGCGCGTTGCCGATGCTGTAGAACACCTCGGCAATCCCGTCCGTGGCACTGCGGATATAGGTAAAGGGGATCATCTTGCCCGAGGTCAGCGCATCATGTGTCGCCCGCAGGCTCGGGTCCAGATCGCCGCCGAACATGTCGTCAAGCAACTGGATCGCGTCGGCATTCCGGTCAAGCTGGCTCAGAACTTCCGCCATCGCCATCACCGCGCGGCGCGTCAGTTGAACCGCCCCCTGCCCTTCGTTTGAAAAAATCTCGTTCGCGCCCTCGTAATCCCCGACCGATGCCAGCGCGAGGGCCTTCTGGTAGGCCGCAAACCCCGCAAGACCCGGCTCTTCGCCAACCTGATCGAACGCGGCTAGCGCCTTGGAGATATCGCCATCACCAAGATGCGCCCAGGCCTTGATCAACCCATCCGCCAGCGGGCCGATGCTCTTGCCATCCTCGATCGCCGCCAGAAGGTTCGAAAACTCGCCCCGCTGTGCCTGCCCCGTTGCCAGAACAAGATTGGCCAACTGGCTCTCCTGCTCCTCGGCCACAAGTTTGCGCGCAATCGGCATCGCCCCGTCCAGCCGCCCAAGCGACAGGTAGGCCAGCACCGCACTCTCAAGGATTTTCGGGTTCGAAGGATCACGCGCCAGGGCCCGCGCATAATAGCGCGCCGCCGCCTCGTAGTCGCTCGCAAAGGCCGCTTGCCGCGCTGCAAGGTAACTGCCCGACAACCCGTCGGCAGCCACCGGAATGGCCGTGGTGGCCAACAGCAGGGAAAGGGTAAGTTTGCGGATCAGGGTACTGGACACGGGCGGCTCCTTCAAAGGCACGTCCCGCAAAAGGTACTCACCCGACCAAGGCTGTGCAATGGCACAAAGCCGCAGATCACGCGGGTTTCACCTCTTGCGATGCCAGTTTCGGCACATCCACGCTCACCCCAGGGATGTGCGCGCCCTGGCAATGCCCATGGCCATCACCCCCGAGGCCAGAAGGAAATATCCGGCAACACCGAAAAACTGCACCTCAAGCCCCACGCCAATGTCGATCAGCCACCCGGTCAGCCCCGGCCCGATGGCCGACCCAAGCACCATGACAGCCGCCGCAAGCGCCTTGATCGCCCCGATATGGGCCGTGCCATAGAACTCGGCCCAGAAGGCCGCGGGCAATGTGGCATTCGCGCCGGTGGTCATCGCGAACAGAACAAAGCCAACCGCCATTGCCCCCGGTCCATAGGCCACTGCAAACACGAGGAAGGCCGCGACCATCGGCAGTTGGAAATACGGCATCAGCCGCCCCGTCCCCACCTTGTCCAGCGCCCAGCCCGAGGCAATCATCGCCGCAATCGACACCAGCGTATAAAGCGGAAAGAAGGCCACAAGCTGCACGTGGCTCCAGCCCTTGATCTCGGCAAAATGCACCTGGTGAAAGAAGAACGCCGTGACAAAGGCCGATGGCCCCAGAACCGAAGGCACAAGGGTCCAGAACAGGGGATGGCGCAACGCCTCGCGCCGCCGCCAATGCCGCCCCTCCATGCCGGTATTGCTGTCCCCCTTGGCAAGCATCTGCGGCGTGCGTTCCTTACCCAGAAGCCAGAACAGGATCGGCCCGCCCATCAGGCACAGCACCGCCCCGATCAGCCACAGAAGCCGCCAGTCGAACAGCGCCATCAGTGCCACGAAGATCAGCGGCAACAGCGCCTCGCCCATCGAGAACCCCAAGGTGGCAATCGACAGCGCCCGCCCCCTCTGCGCCACGAACCAGCGCGCCATCGCCACCACCGCGATATGACTGCTCATCCCCTGCCCGAAGAACCGCAGGGCAAAGATCACCACGGGCAGCAGCGCCGCATAGGGGTTCACGGCCATCGCCACACAGGCCAGCGCAAGCCCGACAAGGATCACCGGCCCAAGGCTGCGCACCCGGAACACATCGGTCAGGCTACCGGCCCAGACCATGACCAGCGCCGAGAGCGACGTCCCGATCATATAGAGGCCGCCCCACTCCCCGTGGCTCAGATCAAAGGCCTCACGGATTTCACCGGCGAAGATCGAAATGAAGAAGGTCTGCCCGAAACTCGACAGGAAGGTCAGAAGCACCCCGACCGTCAGATAGGGGGCATTCTCGAAAAGAAAGGCACGCATGTTCATCGGCCAAAGCGTTGCCCCGCGCCCCGAGTCGACGCAAGCAGAATGTCACCGCCATCAGGGCAAAGAAAAAGGGCCGCCCAAAAGCAGCCCTTCCCCCAAGATCCAAATCGGATCACATGTTCGGATAGTTCGGGCCGTCGCCACCCTGCGGGGTGACCCAGGTGATGTTCTGGCTCGGGTCCTTGATGTCACAGGTCTTGCAGTGAACACAGTTCTGGAAGTTCACCACGAACTCGGGCTGGCCGTCTTTCTCGACGACCTCGTAAACGCCCGCCGGGCAATAGCGCTGCGCCGGTTCGTCGAATTTCGCAAGGTTCACGTTGATCGGCACCGAGGCATCCGCCAGGCGCAGGTGGCACGGCTGGCTTTCCTCGTGGTTGGTCATCGCGAAGGACACGTTGGTCAGGCGGTCAAACGACAGCTTGCCATCGGGCTTGGGATAATCGATCGGCTTGTGCTTGTCGGCGGCTTCGGTCGAATCCGCGTCGTTCTTGCCGTGACCCAACGTGCCGAACAGCGAGAAACCAAGCGTGTTGGTCCACATGTCCAGACCACCCAGCGTCAGCGATGCCATCAGGCCCCACTTCGACCAGATCGGCTTCACGTTGCGCACTTTCTTGAGGTCTTTGCCGATGGCGCCGGTACGAACTTCTTCTTCGTAGGCGGTCAGCTCATCACCCGAACGGTCAGCCTTGATCGCTTCAACAGCCGCTTCCGCCGCCGCGATACCAGACAGCATCGCGTTGTGGTTGCCCTTGATGCGCGGCACGTTGACCATGCCCACCGAACAGCCCAGCAGAGCCGCACCCGGAGCCACCATCTTCGGCATCGACTGATAGCCACCTTCCGAGATCGCACGCGCGCCATAGGCCACGCGCTTGCCGCCTTCCAGCAGCTCGGCAATCATCGGGTGATGCTTGAGGCGCTGGAATTCCATGTAGGGGAAGAGGTGCGGGTTCTTGTAGTTCAGGTGAACCACGAAACCGATGTAAACCTGGTTGTTGTCGAGGTGGTAGATGAACGAGCCACCACCAGCATTCGAACCCAGCGGCCAGCCCATGGTGTGGGTAACGGTGCCTTCCTTGTGCTTGGCCGGGTCGATCTCCCAGATCTCTTTCATGCCTACACCGAACTTCTGCGGCTCTTTACCCGCCTGAAGGTCGTATTTGCCGATGATTTCCTTGGCCAGCGACCCGCGCACACCTTCCGAGATGAACACGTACTTGCCGTGCAGCTCCATGCCCGGTTCGGTGTTCGGGCCGATCGAGCCGTCTTCTTCCAAACCGAAGACACCGGCAACAACGCCTTTGACTTCACCGTTGTCACCGTAGACCAGTTCCGAACACGCCATGCCGGGGAAGATTTCCACGCCCAGCTCTTCCGCCTGCTCCGCCATCCAGCGGCAGACGTTGCCCATCGACACGATGTAGTTGCCGTGGTTGTTCATCAGCGGCGGCATCGGGAAGTTCGGGATGCGCACTTCGCCGGCTTCACCCAGCATGTAGAAGTTGTCTTCTTTCACCGGCACCGTGATCGGGGCACCCTTGTCCTTCCAGTCCGGAATCAGCTTGTCGAGACCGCAGGTGTCGAGAACCGCACCCGACAGGATGTGCGCGCCCACTTCCGAGCCCTTTTCAAGGACCACGACGTTCAGGTCGGCATCCAGTTGCTTCAGACGGATCGCCGCCGACAGACCCGCAGGGCCTGCACCGACGATGACAACGTCATATTCCATTGCTTCGCGTTCGATCTCGGACATCCGGCTTCCTTCCTCGAGTGGCTGGAGAAATATTGTTTCGCAGTTGCTAGCGCGTCTGGGAACAAAACGTCAATCGGAACGCGACAGGAAAGTGCCGTTTAACGGACAGAACGCTGGGGAATTCGACAGTTTTTTCCTCCGTCCGGCTCAGGGAAGCTCCTGCTGCACGTGAAAACGCTCCAAATTGCGTGAATCACCGTATTTTTACGGTCTCCCGCCTTTTGAGCAGCCCCGCACCGAAACCCGGATGCCGCGACGCAGAAAGTCCGCTTTTACTTGCATTCACATTCGCGTTTGGGTCAGGTATTTGCACCGCTGAATTCCGAGGTCTGCGCGCCACGGACGCAAGAACAAGAAAGTGTGATAGCAACTCATGGAAAAACTCCCGATGACGCGCGCCGGTTTCACGGCGCTGGAAGCGGAACTGAAACATCTGAAGTCGGTCGAACGCCCCGCCATCATCGAGGCCATCGCCTCGGCGCGTGAACTTGGCGACCTCAAGGAAAACGCCGAGTATCACTCTGCCCGCGAAAAGCAGGGCTTTATCGAGGGCCGCATCAAGGAACTCGAAGGCGCGATTTCGCTGGCCGATGTCATCGACCCGACCACGCTCTCCGGCTCGATCAAGTTCGGCGCCACCGTCACCCTTGTCGACGAAGACACCGACGAGGAAAAAACCTGGCAGATCGTCGGCGAAATGGAAGCCAACGTTGAAAAGGGCCTCCTCAACATCAAGTCGCCCATCGCGCGCGCGCTGATTGGCAAGGAAGAAGGCGACAGCGTCGAGGTCCGTACCCCCGGCGGAGAAAAAAGCTACGAGGTGCTTGAGATCGCCTATAAATAGGGGATCGGCACAAGCGAGGTGACAGAAACCGGCATGAGCGACAGCACCGGCAAACAGACCGAGACACATCTCGACATCAACCGGCAGCCGGCACCCAAGTCGGTCACCGGTGTCGAGGTGATCGCGCTGGTGCTCAGCCTTGTCTGGCTTGGCGGGTCCGCCGCCTTCTTTCTGACCCTTGGCTCAGGCACGGCAGAACCCGATGCCCTGCGTTTTGTCATGACGTTGGTTGCGATCTTCATGCCGGTCGCGATGATCTGGGTGGCGGCCACCGCCGCCCGCTCAAGCCGTGTCATGCGCGAGGAAAGCCAGCGCCTTCAGGCCGCCATCGACGGGATGCGCCGCACCTACGTGAGCCAGCAACAGGGGTTCTCGCAGGCGCACGAACCCACCGTTCAGCGCAAGCTTGACGAGATCGCCGCCGCGCAGCGCAAAACCGAAACTGCACTCGCCACCTTCACCACCTCGCGCAGCAACGACCGCGATCGCGGCATCCGCAAGCCGGTGGAAACGCCCGTCGTGGAACAGATCGCCGAAGATCAGGGGCTTCTCGCCCTTGGCACCCCCGCCGAAGACCTGACCCCGCCGCTGGAACGCGAGGATTTCATCCGCGCCCTGAACTTCCCGGAAAACGCCGAGGACAAGGACGGCTTTGCCGCCCTGCGCCGCGCCCTCAAGGATCGTCAGGCTTCGCAGCTGATCCAGGCAAGCCAGGACGTGCTGACCCTCCTGAGCCAGGATGGCATCTACATGGACGATCTGCGCCCCGATCCGGCCCGTCCGGAAATCTGGCGGCGCTTTGCCAGCGGCGAACGTGGTCGCATCATCGCCCAACTGGGTGGCGTGCGGGATCGCTCGTCCCTTGCCCTGACCGCAGGCCGCATGAAACAGGATCCGATTTTCCGCGACGCCGCGCACCACTTCATGCGCCGCTTCGACAAGACGTTCGTGGAATTCGAAGAGGCCGCCTCGGACGCCGAAATCGTCGCCCTTTCCGACACCCGCACCGCCCGTGCCTTCATGCTGCTGGGCCGGGTCGCGGGGATTTTCGACTAAAGACCAAACCCCTCGTAAGGAATGAACGTGACCGGCGTGCCCGGCGCAATCACAGCCGCCTCGTCCGGCAATTCCACCAATCCCGTCGCCCAGGACAGCCCCGAAATCCGGCCAGACCCTTCCGACTGGAACACCTCGACCGCCCCATCCACAAGACGTGCGCGCAGATACTCGCGCCGCCCCGGTTTCTTGTTCTTCGAGAACGCCGCCGGCAACAAAAGGCGCATCGGCTCTTGCCAGCCCTGCCCCGCCAAAAGGCCCATTGCGGGCCGCGCGAAAACCAAGGTGCAGACCATCGCCGCCACGGGGTTGCCCGGCAGGCCGAAAACCGGCGTTCCCTGCCAGAGACCAAGCGCCAGCGGCCGCCCCGGCTTGATCGCAATCCGCCACAGGGTCATTGATCCGGTCTCGTTCAGCAGCGCCGAAAGGTGATCTTCATCCCCCGCCGAAGCGCCGCCCGACGTCAGGATCACATCCGCCCGCGCTGCCGCCCCGTCCAGAAACGCCGACAGTTTCGCGCGATCATCGGGCGCGCGGCCCATGTCCACGGCCTCGAACCCGAACCGCCGGATCATCGCACAAAGCATTGGACGGTTGGCATCGTAAATCTGGTCCGCCCGTGCCACGCTACCCGGTTCGGCCAGTTCATCGCCGGTCGAGACAACCGCCACCCGCAACCGCTTGCGTACCTGCACCTCGGCCGTGCCCGTGGCCGACAAAAGCGCCAGATCGGCCGGTGTCAGGACCCGCCCCATCGACAGGATCACATCGCCTGCCGCCACATCCTCACCCGCCTTGCGGGTGTTCGCGCCATTCTTCAACGGCCCGTGAAAGGCAATCTCGGCCCCGTTGGTCGTCACATCCTCCTGAAGGATCACCGTGTCCACGCCCTCCGGCAGGGTCGCCCCGGTCAACACGCGCACCGCGTGACCCGCGGGCAAGACACCGTCAAATGGCGCACCCGCCGCCGACCGCCCGTCGACCAGCGGCAGAACCTGCGGTCCCTCGACAATATCGGCATGGCGCAAACCATAGCCATCCACCGCCGTGTTCGGCTGCGGCGGGTTCGACCGCGCGGCCACCACGTCTTCGGCCAGCACCCGATCCAGCGCCGCATCCAGAGACACGGTTTCCATACCCGTCACCGCATGCAACCGCGCCTGCAACTCTGCCAGCGCCTCATCCACCGGCGTCCAGTGCGTACCCGGCGGCAGGGCAAAACAATCGTTCTTGAGTGGCGGGGGGGTCAGGGTCACAGGCCAACCTCCTGCAAAATGAAATCGGCCACTGCGCTGGTGTCATCCAGATCGAACTGCACCCGATCGATATCGAGCGGCGTATCGGTGGCAATGGCGCGCACCGTATCGTTCTCACGCGCGATCAACGGGTTTCCGGCGGCTTCGCGGTAGGCTTCGACCTTGGGATGCGGTTCGCGCTTGAACCCCTCGATGAGCACAAGATCAACCGGCGACATCCGCGCCAACAGCGCCTCCAGCGAAGGCTCCTCGGCACCGCGCAACTCGTGCATCAGCGCCCAGCGTTTGCCCGAAGCCAAAAGAACCTCCTGCGCCCCGGCATCGCGGTGGCGATAGCTGTCGGTGCCTTTCTGGTCCACGTCGGTGGCGTGATGGGCGTGCTTCAGCGTCGACACGGTGAACCCGCGCCCAGTGATCTCGCTCACCAGACGCTCCATCAACCCGGTCTTTCCGGCATTCTTCCAGCCGGTCACTCCGTAAATCTTCATCGCTCAACCTTGGGCAAGTTGCCGGGCCGTGTCGAGGTCTTCCGGCGTGTTCACGTTGAAGAAGGGATCAACCTGTCCCATCGGGAATTCCACGGTCCTCGCCCCGTGCTGGTCGGTCCAGATCACCACCTTGCGCAATCCCCCCTCAAGGGCGGCACGCAGATCATCGCGCAAGGCCACCGGCCAAAGGCCAAAGGTCGGCTGCCGCCACAACTTGCCACTTTCGGGGTCCCGCGTCGCCGCCAGCGCCAGCGGTGCCGCCATCCCGTCCGCGGCCTGCATCAGGTCGGCCACCAGCGTCTCGGGGAAAAACGGCGTGTCCGCGGCGGCGGTCACAATCATCTCGGCCCCTTCACCCGCGGCCCAGTCGAGACCCGCCAGCACACCGGCCAGTGGCCCGACAAAGCCATCAATACTGTCGGCCAAAACCGGCAGGCCCAGATCCGCAAACCGCGCCGGATCGCCATTGGCATTCAGCGCCATCGCCCCACACTGCGGCGCGAGCCGGTCCACCACATGGCCAAGGATCGACCGCCCGTCCAGATCAAGCAGCCCCTTGTCCCCCCCGCCCATCCGGGACGAGAGACCACCTGCAAGGATAACGCCGAAGGGATCTGTCATGTGAGGTCTCCATCAAATTTACCAAGCCCGGTCGCCAGACCGGGCAGCGCCCGTCCGCCCCCATGGGCGGGCGCTTCGCTTCCGCCCGAGGACGTCCCCTGCCCTGTACAGATCATTCAGCACTCTTCCGGCGATGCTTCTTGCCTTCGTCCGGCACCGTCGACGGGTCCACATCCCGCACAAGGCGTTCGTTCCCCGACAGGCAGACAAACCGCTGCCCCCGCATCCGGCCGATGCAGGTCAGGCCGACCTGCCGCGCGATGTCCACGCCCCAGGCGGTAAACCCGGAACGGGACGCCAGCACCGGAATGCCCATCAGCGCGGTCTTGATCACCATCTCCGACGTCAGCCGCCCGGTGGTGTAAAGCACCTTGTCCGCGCCCGATACGCCCTCGTCGAACATCCAGCCAGCGATCTTGTCCACCGCGTTGTGGCGGCCCACGTCCTCCATATAGACCAAGGGCCGCGCCCCTTCGCACAGAACCGAGCCATGAATGGCACCCGCCTCAAGATAAAGCGACGGTGTGCGGTTGATCCGGTGCGCCAGCGCGTAAAGGTCCGAGGTCTTCACCTGCGTCTGCGGCAGGGTCACCCCCTCAAGCCCCTCCATCATGTCGCCGAACACCGTCCCCACGGCACAGCCCGAGGTCCGCGTCTTCTTCTTCAGCTTTTCTTCGTGGCTGGTCTCGACCTCGGTGCGCACCACGACGGTCTCCAGCTCTTCGTCGAAATCCACGCGTGTCACAACGTCGGTCTCGCTCAACATGCCCTGATTGCGCAGGAACCCGAGCGCTAGGTACTCGGGGTAATCCCCGATGGTCATCGCCGTCACGATCTCCTGACTGTTGAGGTAGATCGTCAGGGGCCGCTCCTCGACCACGGCAATACCCATCGCCTCGCCGTTCTGGTCCACGCCCTCGACGGCGCGCGTCAGCCCCGCCCGCTCTGGGTCGGGGGCAATCACATAGTCGGAAACATCATCACGCGTGGCCAATTGAAACTCCGCTCCCATCGTATTACGTCGGTTCGGACGCACTTCATCAATCTATGGTCCCGAGATGGCATCCTCCAGCACCAAATCCGCCTATTGGAAAGGTTTTCGCGACGGGCTGCCGTTCACCATCGTGGTCGGTCCTTTTGCCCTGCTTTTCGGGGTGATCGCCACCGAAGCGGGACTAAATGTCTACGAGACAATGGCCTTCTCGATCGTGGTGATCGCCGGCGCGGCCCAGTTCACCGCCTTGCAACTGATGTCCGAGAACGCACCAACCATCATCGTGCTCGCCTCGGCGCTGGCCGTGAACCTGCGCATGGCGATGTATTCGGCGTCTCTAACGCCCTACATCGGGGCCGCGCCTCTCTGGAAACGCGCCTTCGCCGCCTATTTCACCGTCGATCAGTCCTACGCCCTGTCGATCGTCCAATATGAAACCCGCCCCGAAATGACAGTGCCCGACCGCCTCGCCTACTTCTTTGGCGTGGTCACGGCGATCTGCCCGAACTGGTATCTCTTCACGCTGATCGGCGCCCTTGTCGGCCAGTCGATCCCGCCGGAATTCGCCATCGACTTTGCGGTCCCGATCACCTTCCTCGCGATGATCGGCCCGATGCTGCGCACACCGGCCCATATCGCGGCTGCCTTTGTTTCGGTCGCCCTGTCCATCGCCTTTGCATGGGTGCCCTACAACCTCGGCCTTATGGTCGCTGGCATCGGCGGCATGATCACCGGTGCACAGGTTGAACTCTGGACGGAACGGAGGGCCGCGAAATGATCGACTCCACAACCCTCTGGATCGTGATCATCGGCCTTGGCCTCGGCAGCTTCGGGCTGCGCTTTGTCTTTACCGGCATCATCGGCGACAGGGATATGCCGCCGTGGATCCTGCGCCACCTGCGCTATACCGCTGTCGCGGTCCTGCCCGGTCTCGTGGCGCCCGCCGTCATGTGGCCCGCGGCCACCGGTGGCGAAACTGATCCCGCCCGCATGGCCGCGGCCTTTGTCACGCTGGGTCTGGGATACTTCACAAAGAACGTCATCCTCAGCATCACCGGCGGCGCGGCAACGCTTTACGGACTGCTCTACCTGCTGGGCTGATTACTCGGCCGCTTCGGCCTCTGCCTTGCGACGCGCGCGGGTCTCGGCCACGCGCTGCGCATTATAAGCCTCAAGCACCTTCGACTTGTCGTCGCCGTCGTATTCAAACAACTCGCGCGTCACCGGCCCCTTGCGGGCAAAGGCTTCCTCAAGTTTGCGGGGATAATAGGACGAGGGCATATCCTCGAACCCCGGCACACCGCGCAACAACTCGGCCGTGCTCAGGGCGCAGGTCGCCTGCGGCTGCGCACCCATAGCCTGCGCCCGGCGCAACGCGATCTCGGCCACCTCGGGCGACACATCCAGTTCCTGAATGATCACGTGATAGGTCTCGCGCGCATGAAAGCGCGTGTAGACATCCACCATCGCGGGCGTCATGCCATAAACCACATCCCCGCGCGACACGATGGTATCGGCCCGGAAACTCCCCGCGGGGTCCCAGGCAACACGCTGCGATGCGTTGATGAGAAGAGAAGTATGTGCGCCCGCCCCGGTGTCATTCGACACCATGGTGTAAAGGGTCAGGCGCGTGGGGCCGTCGTGTACATAGGCCACGTCGGCCACGTTCAGATCCACACCGGAGTCTTCGTTAACTGCGCAGGCGGCCAGAAACCCGACCGCCGCCAACGCCATACAAAGGCGAACCACTCGAAACATGAGATACCCCCGGAAAGGGAAAAAACGGATCAGATCAGCCGTTGACCAGCGCCATGAAGATCAGGATCCCGATCGACACGCCTGCCACCCAGGTCGAAGCCTTGATGAAGCCGGCAAAGGTTTTTTCCTGAACGTCGATGTTCATCGAGCCGTGTTTGTGATCAGCCATTTCGCGTTTCCTCAGCAAATCGTGTTTTTTAGCTGGATAGCGGATTCGATCCGCCCTGTCACCACGTCAATGCGGCGCAGGCTGTCAGAACGCCAGCCCACCGTGACTTCCTGCCGTCGCAACCAGCACGGTGACGAGGCTCAGGGTCAAAAGCACCCAATGCATGCGCTGGATGATGCGGAACGTGCCTTCCGGATCGGACTTGGCCCGTTCGTGAAACCAGCGATGCAGGAACAGGGGCTCGGCCACGAACAGCATCACCGAAAACACCAGCCAGACCAGCACCATCAGGTGCATCCAGAAATACGCCAGATCAATGAACCGGTACCAAAGCCCCCAGTGATGCACGAGGAAAAACCCCGACAGCCCCACAAGCAGGGTCGTCCCCCGCGCCTGCCAGGCAAACCGCCCCTCGATCGCCTCAAAGAACGCCACCCGTTCAGCCGGATCTTTCATGCGCCGCACCGACGGCAAAAGAACCGTAGTCACAAACCCCACGCCCCCGATCCAGAGCACCACACCCAGCACATGCAAGGCCCGCGCAATCGCAGCTTCTTCCATTGTCGTCGTCCCGTTGAAAGGCAAAGCCACACAAGGCGGCACCAGCCACCCCGTGCCAGAAAGGCTCAGTTCCCGACCTTGCCCAAATCGGCCGCCAGACGGAACCCGATGCGGTTCGGCTGGTCCCGTTCCACCTGTTTCGGCAGGGCGCGCAGCATCACCGAAAGCTGGCTGACGTGCTGCACCAGCTGGGTTTTGATGCCCGAGGAATCAGTGCCGTAAAACGTCACCATGTCCGGATCGAAAAAGCCCATGCCCTCGATCCGCAGAACACCGGCATCCCCGCCGGTGAACCCCATCGCGACTTCGTGCTCGTTGTCGAGCTGCTCCTCGAAATTCTGGATATAGAGGATCAGGCGTTCATAGGCCCATTCCGCAGGGCTCTTCTGGGCCACCGGTGTCTTGGCCACCGCCTCGGGCACATCCTTGCAGGGCTCCACATTCGGATCTGCATGTACCTCGTGGCGTCGCGGCAGCGCAGCAGCTTCGGCCGCTTCCGCCGACGTTTCGATCTCGTCACCCATGGTCACTCACCCTTTTCGTTGCCAGAGCCACGCACCGTCTTCGCGTTTGGTGCGCGTTACCTCCCCAACATGATACAGATGATTAAGGTGGGCAATCGCTTCGACAAGCGCCAGCCCATAGGCCGCGCCCTCGATGTTGCGCTTGAAGATCGGCAGGAAACACTCGCCCCCCGTCTTCGGCGTCTCAAGGTGATCCCGCAGCCGGTCCAGCGCGCCATGATGGTTCTCGATCAACTGGCGCATCCGCATCGGCAGCCCTGTAAAAGGCACTTTGTGACCGCCCAGAACAAGATGGTCGTCCCGCGCGTATTGCGACAGGCGCTCACAGGATTCCATCCAGTCGCCGACTGGATCGGCATCCGGCTCCGTGGCATAAACCCCGATATTCGAGCTGATCGAAGGCAGGATCTGGTCGCCCGCCATCACGAGATTGTCATCCCGGCTCCAGAACGTGAGATGCTCGGGCGCATGCCCATTGCCCACATGCACGTCCCAGTCACGGCCACCGATTCGCACCACGTCGCCTTCCTTGAGACGCTTGAACCCCACCGGCATGGGGTCGACAACATCCGCAAAGTTGAAAGGCCGCTCGCTGGCACGCTCCCGGTAATAGTCCTCGTCCATGCCACAGGCCCTGTAAAAGGCCATGGTTTCCTGCGTCGGCACCGCCTGTTCGTCCAACTGCAACATCCGCGCGAACAACCACGCGGTGCGCGATGTCCAAAGCGACGCGCCGTGTTCGGTCTGGAACCATCCGGCAAGGCCGACATGGTCGGGATGGTGATGCGTCACGATCACCCGCGTCACCGGCTTGCCAGCCAATGGCCCCGCCAACAGCTTGCCCCAGATCGCCTTGCTGCGTTTCGAGGCAAAACCGGTGTCGACGATGGTCCAGCCATCGCCGTCATCCAGCGCATAGATGTTCACATGATCCAGCGCCATCGGCAGCGGGAGGCGCATCCACAGCACCCCCTCGGCCACCTCGATGGCCTCACCTTCTGCCGGGGGCGTCTCCCACGGATAGCGGATACCGTTCACCACGGCGTCCTTCACGCCACCAGCTCGTCAGCGCTCAGCGCATAAAGGTCTTCCGCCCCGCGCACAGCATGTGCCAGCAGACCCGCATGTTCCGGCAGCAGGCGGGTGATATAGAACCGCGCCAGCTTGGTGCGCGCGCCGTATGCGCCCTCACCCATGGCCGCCTTCAGATGGAAATGTGCGCCCAGCACGCGGGCAAACCCCTTGAGGAACGGCACCGCACCGGCAAAACGGTCATTCAGGTTCTCCTGCGCCACCAGCCACTCGGTGGTTTCGCGCAGGGTTTCAGTGGCTTCCCAGACCGGCTCGGCCAGCTCCGGCAGCGTCGACCGCGCCGCTTCCGCATTGGCCTCGATCTCTTCGAGGATGGCATAGGCCGCCTCGCCGCCATCCATCAGCTTGCGCGCCACAAGGTCCATCGCCTGAATGCCGTTGGTGCCTTCGTAGATCGCGGTCACACGTACATCCTTGGAATACTGCGCCGCACCGGTTTCCTCGATGAACCCCATGCCACCATGCACCTGAACACCCATCTCCGAAACCGAAATGCCCGTGTCGGTGCCAAAGGCCTTGGTGATCGGTGTCAGGAACGCCGCGCGCGCCTTCCAGTCCTTGTCACCGGTCGCCGTGCCCATGTCGATCGCAACCGCACAGGACAGCGCAATCGCCCGCGCCGCGAAGATATCCGCTTTCATCGTGGTCAGCATCCGGCGCACGTCGGCATGATCCATGATCGTGCCGGTGCCATCAGCAATCGGCGACCGCCCCTGCTTGCGCTCCTGGGCGTAGGCCAAGGCGTGCTGGAACGCTCCTTCCGCGGCCCCGATGCCCTGACAGCCAACGCCGAGGCGCGCGTTGTTCATCATGGTGAACATGGCGCGCATCCCGTCGTGCGCCTCACCAATCAACCAGCCCTGCGCACCGTCGAACTGCATCACGGCAGTCGGCGAACCATGCAGGCCCATCTTCTCCTCAAGGCTCACCACCTTGAGGGTGTTGGCCACACCGGGTTCACCGTTCTCGTCCGGAATGTACTTCGGCACGATGAACAGGCTGATCCCCTTGGTGCCCGGCACCCCGTCCGGCAGGCGCGCCAGAACCAGATGGCAGACATTGCCGGTAAAGTCATTGTCACCCCAGGAGATGAAAATCTTCTGCCCCGTCACCGCGTAAGACCCATCGCCATTCGGCTCGGCTTTCGAGCGCAACGCCCCCACGTCAGACCCGGCCGACGGCTCGGTCAGGTTCATCGTGCCCGACCATTCCCCCGACACCAGCTTGGGCAGGTAGATCGCCTTGATCTCGTCGCTTGCATGGTGCTCCAGCGCCTCGATCTGGCCCTGCGTCATCAGCGGGTTCAGCTGCAACGACAGGCAGGCCGCCGACATCATCTCGTTGACCGCCGTCGTAATGGTATGCGGTAGCCCCATGCCACCGTACTCGGGGTCTGCGCTGGTCGAGATCCAGCCGCCTTCCGCGATCTGGCCATAGGCTTCGGCAAAGCCCGGCGAGGTGCGCACGACACCGTTTTCCAGAACCGCGCCCTGTTCGTCGCCGCTGCGCTGCACCGGATGCATGACCTCTTCACACATGCGCCCGGCTTCGATCAGGATCGCATCAACCACGTCACTGTCAGCTTCGGCAAAACGCTCGGTGGCTGTCACCTGACCAAGGTCGACGACATGCTCGAACAGGAATTGATAGTCCGGGACGGGGGCGCGATAGGGCATGGCACTCTCCAAAAGTTGCGGCTTGGCTTTAAGTTTCGGCGCTTGTATGCAGGTTTGCGCCCTACGGTACAGGGTACCAATTGTCCTATCAAAGAAGAACGCAGCGTCACGGGATACCCGCCTTGGAAACAGCAAAACTCTTGCCCGATGCAAGCGGATACACCCGCGCCAGCGCCATCCTTGCCGAGGGCGGCCTCGTCGCCTTCCCGACCGAGACGGTCTATGGCCTCGGGGGTGATGCCCGCAACGACATGGCCGTCGCCCGTATCTTCGAGGCCAAGGGACGCCCCCGCTTCAACCCGCTGATCGTGCATGTCGACTCGGTGGAGACCGCCAAACGCTATGTCGAATGGAGCGAAACCGCCGACCGCATGGCCTCGGCCTTCTGGCCCGGCCCACTCACCATGGTGCTGCCGATCCGCCACGACACTGGCCTGTCACCGCTGGTCACCGCCGAACTGCCCACGCTGGCCATTCGCGTGCCCGAACACCCGGTCGCCCGCGCCCTGCTGGCAGAGTTCGACGGCCCCGTCGCCGCCCCGTCGGCCAACCCTTCCGGCAAGATCAGCCCGACCACGGCCGAACATGTCGACAAGGGCCTCTCCGGCCGGATCGAAGCCATCCTTGATGGCGGTGCCTGCGGCGTTGGCCTCGAATCCACCATCCTCGGCCTTGCCGGCACCCCGACCCTGCTGCGCCCCGGCGGCCTGCCGGTCGAAGCCCTGGAACAGGCCCTCGGCGCAGAGCTTGCGATCCACCAGTCCGGCGATCCCCTCACCGCACCCGGCCAGATGACCTCGCACTATGCGCCCGGCGCCTCGATACGTCTCAATGCCACCACGTTGAACGCAGGCGAAATGCTGCTCGGCTTCGGCCCAGTCGAACCAGTCGAGGCCACGATGAACCTCTCCCCGGCGGGCGACCTGACCGAAGCCGCCGCCAACCTGTTCCACCATCTGCATGCCATGGATGCGCTTGGCCCCGAGACCATCGCCGTCTCGCCAATCCCGGATCACGGCCTCGGCCGCGCCATCAACGATCGCCTGCGCCGCGCCGCTGCGCCACGACCCTGATCTTCATCGCACGAAAAATACTCTGGGGGTGAACGGGCCACAGGCCCGAGAGGGGGCAACGCCCCCTAAAACCCGTCTCAGGCGTGTCCCGCCGTATCCGACAACAGCATCGGATCAATCCCGAGATCCTTCATCGCATCGCTCCAGATCTCGCCATCGGCGGCCCCGAAAATCAACTGCTGCGAGGGATCACCAATCAGCCAGCCATTGGCCGCGATCTCCCCCTCAAGCTGCCCCGGCCCCCAGCCGCTATAGCCCAGCGCCACCAGCGCCGCCTCGGGACCATCCCCACTGGCAATATCCTCCAGCACGTCCAGCGTGGCCGTCATCGAAAAGGCGTCATTCACCTTCAAGGTCGAAATCTCGGAATTATAGTCCGGTGTATGCAGCACGAATCCCCGGCCCGTCTCGACCGGACCGCCAAAATACAGCCCAGCATCCCCGTCATCCGCCGCCATCTTGATCGAAAGCTGCTCCATCAGGTCCTTGAGACCCATCTGCGCCAGCGGTTTGTTGACGATCAGGCCCATCGCCCCATCCGAACTGTAGGCGCATAACAAAACCACAGAATTCATGAAACGCGGATCTCCCATGCCCGGCATGGCGATCAGGATTTTTCCCGTAAGGTCCATCTGTGCTTCAGGTTTTTCGCTCAAGGTGCGCCTCTCCCTTTCCCTTCCAAGATGCGCCTCTCCCCCCGTCTCTGCAAGCCCCGCGTGCATAAAATCCACCCGGATGTTACAGAGATCACGTATTTCCTCGCCCGAATGTGAGTTGGCAACCGCCCCGTCATCCCCCAAGTAATGAGTCATGAAACTACCTGCCCTTTTCCTCGCCCTGGGAACCTCCCTTGCTGCCGTCACCGCTCAGGCGCAATCCTTCGACCGCGTCGTGCAGGCCGAAGTGCTGCCCGGCTGGCGCACCGAAAGCGGAGACCACATGGCCGCCCTGCGCATCACCCTCAATCCGGGGTGGAAAACCTACTGGCGCGCGCCGGGCGATGCGGGCATCCCCCCGATTCTGGACTGGAGCGGGTCAGGCAACCTCGAAAGTGCCGAGGTGACATGGCCCACCCCCGAGGTCTTCTCGCAGAACGGCATGCGCTCGATCGGCTATACCGAAGAACTGGTCCTGCCGGTGCGCATCGATCCGCGCCGCGATGGCAAGGCCGTGCGCCTCAAGGCCACGCTCGACATCGGCGTCTGCCGCGACATCTGCGTGCCGCAGCGCCTGCGCGTCTCGGCCAAGCTGACACCGGACCTCGTCAAGCGCGATCCCAAGATCACAGCCGCCATCGCCAATCGCCCCTTCTCGGCGGATGAGGCCGGCGTCAAGGACGTCACCTGCCGCATTTCTCCCATCGAAGACGGGCTGCGCGTGACCGCGCGGATCAAGATGCCAAGCGCCGGTGCGCCCGAAATCGCGGTCATGGAAACCGGCAACCCGCGTCTCTGGGTGGCCGAGGGCAAGACCCACCGCGAAGGCAACACGCTGGTCACCCAGACTGAAGTGCTGCACGGCAACGCAGAGCCCTTCATGGTGGATCGCTCCGCCTTGCGCTTCACGGTTCTGGGCAAGAAACACGCGGTCGACATTTCCGGCTGCAAACCGGGCTGATCCTCTCTCAGCCCGCGTTCATCCTCTGACGCAGCTCAAAGGTGATCCGCGCAAGGAAATAGGCCAGCACACAGGCCAGCGCCGCGCCAAGGATAAAGACCCCAAGCACCACGACAGCCTCCGCCCCGACCAGCATCGGGAGAAGCTGGCTTACAAACGGCAACGGCGCGCCGGTCACGGCCTGCGCACCCACGGTCACACCGGCCCAGGCCAGCAACAGCGCACCCAGCGCCCAGAGACCGCCGCCCAGCGCCTTCGAGACAGCCGCCCGGCGCAGGGCCGTCACCTGCCGCTGGATATCCGCCTGAACCGCCAAGAGCGACGGCACCACCAGCAGCACCAGCACCATCCCAAACCCAAGCCCGTAAACCAGCGTGATCACCGTTGGCTTGAGGAACTGCGCCTGCTGCGACTTTTCACTCAGCAGCGGTGCCAGCCCAAGAACCGTCGTCGCCGTTGTCAGGAACACCGGCCGCAACCGGTCTGCCGCGCCATCAATGATCGAGGGGAATAGCCCCCGCTCCTCGGCATATTCGTCAATCGTCGACACCAGAACGATGGAATCGTTGATGATGATCCCCGTCATCCCCAACAGCCCCACCACCGTGAACATCGACAGCGGCACCTCGTGGTAATAGTGGCCATAGATCGTCCCGACGAGGCCAAAGGGAATGATCGCCATCACGACCACGGGCCGCACCCAGCTCGAGAACACCCAGGCCAGTACGAGGTAGATCCCCATCAGACAGATGATCAGGCCAAACCGCGCATCCTGAAGAAAGGTATCTTCCTGCTCGGACAGACCCGCCAGATCCCAGTCCACCTGAAGCTCCGAGGCAATGCCCGGCAGGATCACCTCTTCCAGAACCCGCTCGATTTCGACCGCGCGCGCCGGATCATCCTGCGAGATGTCGCCGGTTACGTTGATCAGGCGAATGCCGTTCTCACGCCGCACCGTCGAAAACCCGGTCTGCCGCTCCACCGTCACAAGATCGGCCAGCGGCACGTATTCACCACCTGGCGTGCGCATCCGCGTCGCCTCGATAAAGTTGGCGGTCAACTCGCCCGCAGGCAGTTCCACCCGGATCGCCGCGCTGCGCGGCCCGTCCGGATAGGTCGCCGCCTCCAGCCCATTGAGCCGATGCCGCAACACCCGCCCCAGATCGTCAATCGCAAAGCCCAGCGCCCGCCCCTGCGGCGTCAGCTCAAGGATCAGCTCTTCCTTGTCATAGGCAAGATTGTCCTCCACCGCCGAAACTTCGGGGTATTCCAGAAGCGCCGTCTTGAGGGTTTCCGACGCCTGCTTGAGCGTCTGGGCATCCGCGCCATAAAACTGCACGTCCAGTGAATCCCCGCCCGGCCCCGAGCGGAAGCCCCGGAAACTCAGCGTATCAACCAGCGGATGCTTGACCACGGCCCCCTGTAGGTCCGCCACGAACTTGAAACTCGAATAGGGACGCAGGTCGGGATCAATCAGCTCGATCGCGATCCCGCCCAACAGGTCGGGGTCCAGCATATCCGAGCCGCCAACCACATAGCCCGCCGTGCCCCCCAGCTGGGTCAGCACGTAATCAAGCGGGTTGGTGCCGTATTTCTCTTCGTATTCCTTGGCCAGCGCCTCGGTCGCCCGCTGCATCTCGCGGCGCATTTCCTCGGCGTCCTGGCGGGTCGCACTGGGCAGCATGATGAAATTGCCCGTCACCGAAGACCGCTCCGGCGCGTTGAAGAACCGCCACTTCACGTCCCCCTGGATGAACAACGCCAGCTGTGACGCCAGCGCCACAATCGCCAACCCAAGCACGGGGTAGCGTGCCCAAATCACGAAACGGATGAAGGGGCGGAACAACACTTCGCGAACCCAACGGAATCCCTGGTTCACCTTGCGCGACGGCCAGTCGTACCAATGGTCCTTCACCGTATGTTTCAACGCATGCGCCATGTGGTTCGGCAGGATCAGGAAGCATTCCACCAGCGATGCCAGCAGAACCACGATCACCGTGAAGGGCACATCCGCGATCAACTCGCCGAAACGCCCGCTGATCACCGTCAGGCCAAAGAAGGCGATCACCGTTGTCAGGGTCGATGAAAACACCGGCATCGCCATACGCCGCGCCGCGTTCTCTGCGGCGACAAAGGGTGCCTCGCCCAACCGTCTCGCCCGCGCATCTGCATGTTCGCCCACCACGATCGCATCATCCACCACGATGCCCAGCGTGATGATCAGCGCAAACAGCGAGATCATGTTGATGGTGAACCCGAAGGCAAACATCATCGCCACAGTGGCCAGCATCGCTGTCGGAATACCCGCTGCCACCCAAAAGGCGATACGCGCGTTCAGGAACAGGAACAGCAGGCACAATACCAGCACCAGCCCCATAGCCCCGTTGTCCAGCAGGATATTCAAACGCCCCGTGATCGCCTCGGCACGGGTGCGGATCAACTCGATCGTCGTACCCTGCGGCAGGGTTGCCTGCATCTCGGCGGCCACCTCTTCCACGGTCTCCTGAATGCCGATGGCATCGCCCTTGTCGCTGCGGTCGATCCGGATCGAGATCGCGGGATCATTGCCCACGAAATAGGCCCGCTTGCGCGTCGCCGCCTCGACCCTCACCGTGGCCACATCGCCAATCGTCAACTTGCTGCCATCCGAATTCGAGCGCAGCACAATCGCCGCGATCTGGTCCGGTGCACGTTTCTCGATCCCCGTACGTACCCGCGCATTGGCTCCATCCACCGCCCCCGCCGGATCGGCATTCACCTCTTGCGCAATCGCCGCCGCGATCTGGGCAATGCTCAGATCATGAGTCATCAGGTCGACCATCGACACTTCGATCAGCGTCTCGGGCGAGGCAAAGCCACGGATCGTTGTGCGCGTCACCCCTTCGGCAAACAGCCGCGCCACGAATTCATCGGTATACTGGCCAAGCTGCTCCGGGTCCAAGGGCCCGGTGATCACCACATCCGTCACCCGGTCCCGCCAGCCCCCGCGCCGCACTGTCGGCTCTTCGGCCTCTTCCGGCAGGGTGTCGATGGAATCCACCACCGCCTCAACCGAATCCTCGGCCCGCGCCATGTCCCAGCCCGGCTCAAAGTTCAGCGTGATCCGCGCGTTGCCTTCAACCGAGCGGGACTCGGTGCTTTCCACGCCTTCCACCGCCAAAAGCGCGGGCTCCATGACCTGCACGATGGCGTTGTCCACGTCCGAGGCCCCGGCTCCTTCCCAGTCGACACTCACGCGTACATAGTCAACAACCACATCGGGAAAGAACTGCGCCCGCATCTTCGGAAAGGCCATCAGGCCGGCCACCACGAGCACCACAAGCAACAGGTTCGCCGCCGTCCCGTGGCGTGTGAAATACGACAGCAATCCGCTGGTGGGCTGGGACAGGCGGCGCATCAGCTTAGCCTCCCATCCGGCTTTCAAGCCGTTCAATCACCTGCGCCGGCACCTGCGGCTGCGCCAAGGCGCCCAGCAAACGCTCTTTCATCTCGGCAGGCATGCGCTTGTTGCCCTCGACAAAGGCAATCAACTCGGCCCGCCGCGCATCACTTAGGGACACGACATCCGGCTTAGCCTCGGCGACAGGCAACCCATCCACAAGCGGCTTCACCCGGATACCCGGCCCAAGCAGCGGCGTCAGACGCGCCACCACCATCTTGCCCTCAAGCCCGCTGTTGCGCACCAGGATGATGTCGGCCTGACGGCGCAGCAGGTCCACCTCGACCGCCTCAAGGCGATCCTGGTCACCCACCACCATCACGCGACCCCGCGCATCCAGCGCACTTGCCGGCAGTTCGATGATCCCGTCAATTTCCGCCTCGCGCACACGCACCGTCACGAAATCACCCGGTTTCAGGCCACGCGGCGCATCCAGCCGGGCAAAGATCTGGCGCCCGGTCTGGCCATCCCCCACGATGGCCCCCTCGCGCGAGATCACCCCGGTCGCCGTCAGGTCTTCGCCCATCACGTCCAACATCACCCGCACTTCCGCCGGATGCAGGGCACCACGTTCATCCAAAAGCCGCACGTACTGTGGCGTCGACACCCGGAACGACACCTCAAGCGCCGTCGCATCAATCAATGTCGCCAGCCGCTCGTTGGGGGTGACCAAGCCGCCCTTCACCACCGACACATCCGATAGCGTGCCGCTGAATTCCGCGAACAGGCTTGTTTCCGCCAACACCCGCTGGGCCTCGGCCTGCGCAATCCGGGTGCGCTCCAGACGGGTCGCCGCCTGATCAATGCGCGCTTCGGCCTGCGCCACCGCCTGCCGCCGGGCCACAACCGCCTGATTGGCCGATGCAAGCGACAGTTCCGCCGCCTCGACCGCCGCCGCCGTGCCTACGTCACGCGCCTGCAAATCCTGCTGCCGGCCAAGCGCCTGCGTGCGCAAGCGGGCCTGTTCCTGTGCCGCCAAAAGTTCTGCCTGCGCCAGTTCCAGCGCACGCGCGGCCTCACGCCCTTCGGCCTCGGCATCCAGCAGGTCGCTGTTAACCCGATCCAGCGCGAACTGCGCAACCGTCGGGTCGATCTGCAAAAGCAACTGCCCCTGGGCGACCTGTCCGCCTTCGATCACCGCATCATCCAGCCGCACGATCGTCCCCGAAGCCTTGGCCCGCAACTCAAGGCTGCGGCGGCTCTCGATCTCGCCAAAGGCCACCAGTTCCGGCGCAATCCGGTCAGCGCGCGCCTCGACCACGTTCACCGCAAACAGCCGCTCGCGCGCCTGCGGCGGCCGGTTTTCCCGCGCCATCCGCTCGGATACCGCGCCCCAGACCATCTGCCCGGCATAGACGAGAAGGCCGATGGTCACGGCCAAAAGGAACATCCCCACAAGGCTTTGTCTCAAGAAACGCATGCTGGCCTTTCATCGCTGGCGTCAGTCGCACGACATCATCCGCCTTACAGGCGGTTTTGCCAAGTATTACGTGTCTTTACGTAGGAACGGATCACTTCCGTCGCAAATGTTCGTCAAGACGCGGAAAAATTTCCACGAAGTTGCAGGGCAGATGCCGGTAATCCAGCTGGTACTGCAAAATCTCGTCCCAGGCGTCCTTGCAGGCCCCGGTCGATCCCGGCAGCGCAAACAGATAGGTGCCATTTGCCACCCCGCCCGTCGCCCGCGACTGCACCGCGCTGGTGCCGATCTTCTGCATCGAAACCATGGTAAAGACCGTACCGAATGCCTCGATTTCTTTCTCATAGACATCGCGGTGCGCCTCGACGGTCACATCGCGCCCGGTCAGGCCCGTGCCGCCTGTCGAGATGATCACATCCACATCCGGATTGGCACACCAATCGCGCAACTGCGCCGCGATCTCGTCACGTTCGTCGCGGATGATCTTGCGATCCGCCAGCAGGTGCCCCGCCCCTTCGATCCGCCCCACCAGCGTGTCGCCAGACTTGTCCTGATCAAGCCCCCGCGTGTCCGACACGGTCAGAACCGCGATACGCACGGGGATAAACTCTTTGTTTTCATCGAAACGGGGCATCACCTTGCTCCAGATAACCCCGCCACAGGACGGGGACAGTCAATAGGCAGGCCGGGCTTGCCCCGACCACGAAATCACAAGGCCGCCCCAGCTGGGGCAACCTCGAACACACGTCCAGCGGGGCCAAGGTTCACAACGCGGCTCGCACCGATCCGCCCCTCTTCGCCCCAGCAATCATGCACATGGCCACAGACCGCCAGCTGCGGCTGCACCCGGGCAATGGCGTCGCGAATGACGGTTGAGCCCACCGAAAGCCCAGTCGAGGTCCGGTCCGCGATCCCCTTGGGCGGTGAATGGGTCATCACCACATCGGCCTCTTCGCAGCCATCCAGCAGCGCGGCCGCCTGCGCCTCGTCCAGATCGCAGGACCAGCTGCCAAAGGGAGTCACCGGCACGCCATAGCCCAGACCGAACACCGAAATCCCGCCGATCTCGACACCCGACCCATGCAGCACATACCACCCCTCCGGCGCGACACTTTGCAGTTCCTCAAAACTCTCGCAGTTTCCCGGTACGGCAATCACCGGCGCTTGCAGGTCCGCCAGCATCTCCATCGCGCTATTCAGCCCGTGCCGTGCATTGCAGAAATCCCCTGCCGCCAGCACCAGATCCACCTCGCCGCTCGCCTCCACCAGCCCCGCCGCATGGGCGGCACTCAGATGCAGATCGGAAAAGGCCAGAAGCTTCATGCAAGCTCTCGCAGCTTGGCCTGCAAGCTCAGCAAATCCGCCCAGGCCTCGCGTTTCGCCCCCGGCTGCCGCAAGAGATAGGCCGGATGGAACATCGGCATCACCGGCTTGCCAAAGGCCTCCTGCCAGTTGCCGCGCAAACGGGTGATCCCGCGCCGACCAAGCACCGCCTGACAGGAGATATTGCCCATCAGAACAATCACATCCGGCGCGACGATCTCGACATGCCGTTGCAGGAACGGCCCCAGCATGGCGATTTCCTCGGGCAGCGGATCGCGATTCTGCGGTGGCCGCCACGGCAAGACGTTGGTGATATAGATCGACTGCGCCGACAGGGGGGCCTCGCGTCCCATCTCGATCGCCTCGAACATCCGGTCCAGCAACTGCCCCGCACGGCCGACAAACGGCTTGCCCTGACGATCTTCATCCCGCCCCGGCGCCTCGCCGATGATCATCACCCGCGCCGCCGGACTGCCGTCCGAGAACACAAGGTTGCGCGCGCCTTTCTTCAGCTCGCAGTGATCAAACGCCGCCATTGCCGCCTTCAGCTCGTCCAGCGTCTTGACCCGCTCCACCGCAGCCTTTGCCTCGACCACGGGATCGATCTTCGGGGCCGCCACAATCGGCGCTTCCGCCTCGGGTGTCTTGACCGGCTTGGGCTGTTTCTTCGGCGCCTCGTATCGGTTCAGCGGCGCATCCAGCATCGCCTCGGTCACCCCAAGGTCTACCTGCCACTCCAGCAGGGCACGCGCCGTGAAATAGTCGAGGGCCGATTCCATGCCGCCACCCTATCGCGTTGGTCAAAGAGGGAAAAGCACTCCGCGCTGACTCTCCTTGGCATCACCGCGCAACCACCTTAGGTTTCATTGTCAACGACATTCCAGATTCTTGCCCTTATATGATCATCCGCCTCCTTGTTTTCACCCTGACCGCCGGATTTCTCCTGACCAGCCCCACAGCGCGTGCCGACGAATACGTTCGCTGCCTGCAAAACCAACTGACCGAGCTGGGCTATGACCCCGGCCCCGTCGACGGGCTTTGGGGCAAGCGAACAAAGGCCGCTGCCATCGACCTGCGTGAAACCGAACCACGGTTGCAGAACATCGATATGCTGGACAATCCCCGGCGGATCTCGGCCATTTCGTGGTGTCGCGAGGTCGGCATTCAGTTCTCGAAGGCGCGCCAGTATCGACCGGTTGATGAATTGCCACCGGACATGCTGTTCGACGACGATATGACACTCTTTGAAAAGAGCCGTATCCGTTCAAATGCAAGGCGCGCCAGGAATGAGCTGCGCACCTTCTACCGTATTGATCCCGCCGGCCTCACGACGGTCATCGCCGGCTCAGACATCCGTCAACTCAGCGACAACCTCAGGAAAGCCATGCGCAAACGGGGCGGGCCAACCAACGGCATGACGAGCTTCGTCAAGGAACATTGCAAGTCAGCTGACCCCTATGCCGCCTTCGCGCTTTACGGGATCATCGTGATTTGCACAGATGCCGCGCTACCCCATGAGGAGGCATGGAAGAATATCAGCAAAAGTCTCAACCGGATCATGATTCACGAGTTCGTTCATATCTATCAACTCGAGTATTCGCTGGCATCGACCCACCCCCACCGGTTTCGAAAGAACGTCAATCTGGTAGGACCTGCCTGGTTGATAGAAGGCGCCGCCATGATGGTTGAACTGGACCTCAGCCGTTTCGATCTCGACGACACCGGGTTTGGGGGCATCCTTAAATTGCTTTCCGGAGTCTACGGGACGGACCTCAAACTGAAAAACATCAAGGAAGTTCGAAGCGACGAAGAATACCTGATATCCAGATATGCGACATTCCTTCTGGTGAAACGCTTTGGTCTCGAAACGGTGCTGGACTACTGGAAGATCATTGGAGCGGGTCAATCGCCTCGAGAGGCTTTCCAAACCCAGTTTGGCATGTCCATCACGGAATTCGAAACGCTCTTCGAAGAGCTTCGAAACAGCTATGTCGCGTCGGTGCGCTACATCAAGGAAACGTCTTAGCCTCAACCCACCTTGCCCCCCAAACGCCACCTTTCTATAAGCGGATGAACATCTGCACAGGAGCAAGTCTATGGGGTTCAGTCAGAAGCATCTTCTGGGGATCGAGCATCTGCGTCCCGAAGAGATCACCGCGATCCTTGATCTGGCCGATCAGTATGTCGATCTGAACCGCCGCGAGATGAAGCATTCCGATGCGCTGACCGGCCTCACCCAGATCAACATGTTCTTCGAGAACTCGACCCGCACGCAGGCCTCGTTCGAACTGGCCGGCAAACGCCTTGGTGCGGATGTGATGAACATGGCGATGCAGGCCTCGTCGATCAAGAAGGGCGAAACCCTGATCGACACCGCCCTGACGCTCAATGCCATGCACCCTGATCTTCTGGTGGTCCGCCACCCGCATTCCGGCGCGGTCGACCTGCTGGCGCAAAAGGTGAACTGCGCTGTTCTGAACGCCGGTGACGGCAAGCACGAGCACCCCACGCAGGCGCTTCTGGATGCGCTGACCATCCGCCGCGCCAAGGGCCGCCTGCATCGCCTCAACATCGCGATCTGCGGCGACATCGCCCACAGCCGCGTGGCACGCTCGAACCTGATCCTTCTGGGCAAGATGGAAAACCGTGTCCGCCTGATCGGCCCGCCGACCCTGATGCCAAGCCAGATCGGCGAGTTCGGCGTCGAGGTCTACGAGGACATGAACGAGGGCCTGAAAGACGTGGACGTGGTGATGATGCTGCGCCTGCAACGCGAGCGCATGGACGGCGGTTTCATCCCGTCCGAACGCGAATACTACCACCGCTATGGCCTTGATGCCGCGAAACTCTCGAACGCTAAGGACGACGCCATCGTCATGCACCCCGGTCCGATGAACCGCGGCGTCGAGATCGACGGCGAAATCGCCGATGACATCAACCGCTCGGTGATCCAGGAACAGGTCGAGATGGGCGTCGCCGTGCGCATGGCCGCCATGGACCTCCTGGCCCGCAACCTGCGCGCCAGCCGCGCCGCGCAACCGGTCGAGGCCTGATCGATGGAAGACCCCAAAGACCCGAAAATGAGCGGCCGCGTGGCCACTGTTGCCCTGATCGTCATGTTCGCGATGGTCGGTCTGATGGTCTGGATCGGCGGATGAGCCGGATGGAGGTCTCTGCCACCGAACGCGGCCTCGTGCGCCTGTTCGCGGTGGACCTTCCTGCCGAAGAGATCGAGACCTTCCGCACCCCGGACACCAACGAGGACGGTGATCTTGTCGCCTGGCCTCTCAAAGCGGCACTTGGTGCCTCCTATCTCGACGAAGACTTCATCGAACTCTTCCCGGTCAGGGACCTCGAAGAGCTGGGCCTGCGCGGCTACATGGTGCAGGGCCTTGGCATCTCCGAGGCGGATGTGAGTGAAGACGCCCTTCGGCTCGACGCGATTGATGGCTGGGTGCTGGTGATCCTGTCGAACGCCTTTGACGGGTTCGCCCAGCCCCTTGCCCCCCGCGCGCCGCTGCGCTGGATTGGGACCTACAAGGAAGAAACCGCCCCCGTCACCTTTGCGCCGCTGCCCTCTGATGCCGCCAGGGGCGTGGTCGAAACGCCCGGCCCCGCCAAATCCAACCCGCATCTCACCCTGTTGTGGGCCATCCTCGCCCTGCCCGTTGCCGCCCTGCTGATTGGCGCGATCCTGTTCCTTCTGCTGACATAGGGGCGCGAAATGCAGGACGACCTGATCCTCGACCACGAAACCCGGCTTGAGACATGGCGCCCGGCCTTCCGCATCTTCCTGCGCAAGCTGCTTTTCGTCGCCGCCCTCACCACGATCGCACTGTTGCCGGTCATCGTGTTCTTCGGCGTGATCGCCTGGCTGGCCGCGTCACTCCTGGGCTCTCTGGTCTATTTCCTCGTGCTGGATGATTACGCCGAATGGCAGGACCGGCGCGGGGACGCTTGGGTTCTTACCGACCAGCGCCTGATCTTCTGTCGCGGTGACGCACCC
Source organism: Pelagimonas sp. KU-00592-HH (assembly GCF_040369695.1). Taxonomy (NCBI): domain Bacteria; kingdom Pseudomonadati; phylum Pseudomonadota; class Alphaproteobacteria; order Rhodobacterales; family Roseobacteraceae; genus Pelagimonas; species Pelagimonas sp. KU-00592-HH. The sequence goes on from NZ_BAABWM010000002.1 coordinate 610,518, forward strand.
GACGATCCCGGCATCGCCCCGCTGGAAGAGATCACCCGCGTGAGCCGCTGGATGTGGTGGGGCGTGAAACTGCACTTCGCCAACCGCACCGCCACCGTCATGCTGTTCCTTCCCAATTCCGCCACAGTGCGCGATAAAATTGACGCGGCGCGCACCGCGCGACTTGCCACTTTGGCCGCGACCCCTCATTGATCTTCGGGCCGGACACGCGGGTCCGGTGAAACAAGGGCGCCCACCGGGGCGAAGGCCATGTCACGCCGAGCATTGAAACGCCGTCTACGCAAGGACGAGGAAATCCTCTGGGAAGGACGCCCGCGACAGGGGCTTCTGCCCAACCGTCCCATGGAATGGCTGGTCTTTCCGGTCATGTTCCTGCTCATTCCCGGTTTCGTGCTCCTTGGCAGCATCGGCCTGTTCCTGACCCCCAAGACCGGGCTGGATGCGGCCTTTCACATCGGCCTTCTGGCGATCCCCGCCGTGATCGTCGCGGTCATGGCCGCGCTTATCATGCTGCAACGCCGCCGCACCTATTACGCTGTCACCAGCCAACGCGCCTTCATCCGCTATTCCGGCGGCAACGGCCTCTGGCGCTATTCCCGCTTTGAAGAGATCGGCCCGCAGACCCACATCCGCGCCCGCATCGGCCGCAAGCGCTCCAACATCCTGATCGCCCAGCGCCGCCCCGGCCTGCAATTCGCCAAACGCAAGGCGGGCGACCGTTACTTCCAGTTCTGGGCCATTGCCGACGGCGAAGAGGTTCTCGACCTGCTGAAACAGGTGCAGGCCGGTGAAACGCCGGACACACAGCCAGCCCCGGAAACCCCGCCTGAGCGCATCGAACCCACGGCCACCCCGACACCCGCCGCCGAGGATGACATCGTGCCGTCGTTCCTGCGCACCGCCAGCGCCGCCGTCGACACCCTGTCCGAGAAACGCGGCCCCGCCGCCCCCGAGGCACGCCCGCTGGACGATGATCGCGACGAGCCGCCCCTGTCACCCGAAGAAGACGCAAAGGACCCCTCCGATGCCCGAGATGACACCGACAACGCCTCTCGGTGACGGCGAAGAGGTTCTGACCTCCTTCCGCGCCGACCGCGCCACCTATATCCGCACCAACACGTGGATGGCGGTGATCGCGATGGCGGCCGGCATGGCGATCCTCTGGTTCCTTGAAAATCCCCACGTCTGGACAGGGGCCGTCGGTGGCCTGCTCGCGGTGGCGATCCGCGCCTTCTACCTGATGAGCGAAGAAATGTCGGTGCGCTGGGATCTCACCAACCAGCGCCTGCTTGGCCCGATGACCCGCACCATCCGCCTTGGCGAGGTGAAAGAGTTGAACAAGCTCGGCAATGTCGTGCAGGTCGTCACCACCACCGGCGACAAGCATCTGGTCAAGTATCAGGCCGACCCGAACGAAACCATCCGGCAGATCAACGCGGCCAAACTCGGTGGCAGCTTGTGACAGACGGCTGGGAGGGCATCCTCGATCCGGAAGAGCGCATCCTCTGGCAAGGCCGCCCCGACGGCGGCATCGTCATCAGTGTCGCAAATATCGCCAGCGGTGCCTTTGGCCTTTTCTTCGCAGGCTTCGCCCTGTTCTGGATGATCATGGCCTCACAGGCAGGGGGCGTCTTCTGGATGTTCGGCCTGCTGCACTTCTCGGTCGGCATCGGCATCGCCTTTGGCCCGATTGTCGGCGGTGCCTTCATCCGACGCCATACCTGGTACACCCTCACCGACCGACGCGCCTTTGTCGCTACCGACGTGCCGATCAAGGGCAAGACTCTCGACAGCTACCCGATCACAAGGGACACACGGATTTCCTTTGAAGAAGGCGGGCTGTCAAACATCCATTTCGCCGAAGGCATGCGCTATCGCGGCGGCAAGAAACGCCTCTCCCCCATCGGCTTTGAACGCATCCCCGACGGTCGCGAGGTCTATCGCCTGATCCGCGACATCCAGAAAGCACAGCTCGAGCAGGTACAATGAACGACGATCTCTATGGTCACGATCTGGAAGCAGATGAGAAGGTGGTCTTTGTCGGACCCACGTCGCCAGAACCAGTGAGGGAAGCCGCCATTTGGGGGGCAATGGTCTTCATTATGGCTCCGACTCTTTGGCGATTGTTGGACAATTGGCCATTTATGGCCGCGCTCGAACCAGACAGTAAACTGCAGATAGCGCTGCTCCTCTTTCTCTTGGGCATATCCGCCATGGGCTTTCTCAATCGCCTGTTTCAAAGCACACGACCCACCCCCAAAAAAGCACGCCCAGCATTACTCACGACGCACCGCGTTATCGCCCCCAACGGCCATAGCATGCCCCTCTCCCGGATTTCCTCTGTCCGCACCCGTTTCTCTGCCACCATTCTCGAAGGGCAAAAGCTTGCGGACGGCATGACAATAGGGAATATGCAGAACGCACGCGCCTTCCGTACCGCCATAGAAAGATCCCTCGCATGACCACGCTCTTCACCAACGCTCGCCTGATCAATCCCGCCACCGGCGAAGACACCCTCGGCAGCCTGCTGGTGCAGAACGGGACGATCGCGGCACTGGGCGCCGAAGTCGCCGTTCCCGAAGACGCAGAGGTCATCGACTGTGGCGGCAAATGCCTTGCCCCCGGCATCGTCGACATCGGCGTGAAGGTCTGCGAACCCGGCGAACGCCACAAGGAAAGCTACAAGACCGCGGGCCTTGCCGCGGCGGCGGGCGGTGTCACCACCATGGTCACCCGCCCCGACACCATCCCGGCCATCGACAGCCCCGAAACCCTCGAGTTCGTCACCCGCCGCGCCAACGAGGCCGCGCCGGTCAACGTGGTGCCGATGGCGGCGCTCACCAAGGGCCGCGAAGGCCGCGAAATGACCGAGTTCGGCTTCCTGATCGACGCCGGTGCCGTGGCCTTCACCGATTGTGACCACGTGGTCACCAACACCAAGGTCTTCTCGCGCGCCCTGACCTACGCCCGCAGCCTTGGCGCGCTGGTCATCGCCCACCCGCAAGAGCCGGGCCTGTCCAAGGGTGCCGCTGCCACCTCCGGCAAATTCGCCTCGCTGCGTGGCCTGCCCGCCGTCTCGCCGATGGCCGAGCGCATTGGCCTTGATCGCGACATCGCCCTGGTCGAGATGACCGGCGTGAAATACCACGCCGACCAGATCACCACCGCCCGCGCCCTGCCCGCCCTGCAACGCGCCAAGAACAACGGCCTCGACATCACCGCAGGCACCTCGGTCCACCACCTGACCCTCAACGAACTCGACGTGGCCGACTACCGCACCTTCTTCAAGATCAAGCCGCCGCTGCGCTCGGAAGACGACCGCCTCGCCGTGATCGAAGCGGTGAAAACCGGCCTGATCGACATCATTTCCTCGATGCACACCCCGCAGGACGAAGAATCCAAACGCCTGCCCTTCGAAGAGGCCGCCTCCGGTGCCGTGGCGCTGGAAACCCTGCTGCCCGCTGCCCTGCGCCTCTACCACGCCGAACAGCTCACCCTGCCCGAACTGTTCCGCGCCATGGCCCTCAACCCGGCCCAGCGACTTGGCCTGCCCGGTGGCCGCCTTGACGAAGGCGCGCCTGCCGACCTCGTCCTGTTCGACCCCGACGCGCCCTTCGTGATGGACCGTTTCGCGCTGCAATCAAAGTCCAAGAACACGCCGTTTGACGGCCAGCGCATGCAGGGTAAGGTGCTCGCGACCTACGTTGCTGGCAAATCTGTGTACCGGAGAGACTGATGCCCGAGATCATCCTCAGCCCCACCGCCCTTCTTGTCTGGGCGGCGCTTGGCTATCTGCTGGGGTCGATCCCCTTTGGCATGGTCATCACCAAACTCCTCGGACTCGGCAACCTGCGCGAGATCGGATCGGGCAACATCGGCGCCACCAACGTGCTGCGCACCGGTTCCAAACCCGCCGCCGCCGCCACCCTGATCCTCGACGGCGGTAAAGGCGCCATCGCCGTACTGATCGCCCGCGCGCTCGCCTCCGAAGATGCCGCCCAGATCGCCGGTCTCATGGCCTTTGTCGGCCACTGCTATCCGGTCTGGCTCCGGTTCAAGGGCGGCAAGGGCGTCGCCACCTTCCTTGGCCTGTTGCTGGCACTGGCATGGCCCGTCGGCATCGCCTGCTGCCTGACATGGCTCGCTACCGCCGCCATCTCGCGCATCTCGTCGCTCTCGGCCCTCGTCGCCGCCGCGACCTCTTCGGCGTGGATGCTGATCCTCGGCTACGGCCACGCCTATTTCCTCGGCATCCTCGTCACGCTTCTCGTGTTCTGGCGTCACCGCGAAAACATCCAGCGCCTGCGGGCGGGCACCGAGCCCAAGATCGGCAAAAAATAACAGTTTCAAACCCTTAAAGAGTTTCCACCAATGACATTCAACCAATCCATCGAAACCTGCCTCGCCAAGTACGTCACCTTTTCAGGCCGCGCATCACGCTCTGAGTTCTGGTGGTTCTGGCTGTTCTGTTTCGTCGTCAACGGCCTGCTGACATGGGTCGACCGCGGCCTGTTCCCCGACTTCGCCGGCAGCGGTATTTTCTCGACGCTGTTTGCCCTCGGAACCTTCTTGCCATCCCTCGCCGTTCAGGTGCGCCGCCTACATGACATCGACCGTTCGGGCTGGTGGTTCCTGATCATCCTCGTCCCGCTGGTCGGCCTCATCGTCTGGCTGGTCTGGGCGGTCAGGGAAGGCACCCTCGGTAGCAACCGATTTGGCGACGATCCGCGCCACGGCGCAAGACTGTAAACCATCCGGCAAAGACGCCGCGGAATACCTCTACTCGCGCCCTAAATTCGCCCAGATTCAAAGCGATCTCTGGAGCTGTATTTTCAGTTCCGGAGATTTCCCATGATGGGCCCCCTTGCCGCCGTTGAATCCGTCGTCTTCAAATATTTTCAAGTCAGTGGCCGCGCGACCCGCGCCGAATACTGGTGGTGGGGCCTGATCCAGTTCACCCTTCTGATGGTTCTGCTGTTCAGCGACATCCGCGCCTTTACCAACGCCCAAGCTCTGGGCCTACCCCCGTCACTGAACCCGCTGCACTACACCTCGCTGATCTTCATCCTCGTAACCATCGTCCCCAACTTCACCGTCACCATCCGCCGCCTGCACGATTCCGGGCGCTCGGGCTTCTGGTACCTGATCCTCTTTGCCCCCTTTGTCGGCGGTATCTGGTTCCTCATCCTGATGCTGCTGCCCTCCGAACGCGACGACAACATCTACGGCCCCACCTGGCACGACCACAGCAAGTGGCAGGGCAAGAGCGAAGGCAAGGCCAACCCGATGCAGGCCTACGCCGTTCTCGACCGCCTGCACGACGAACCAGACGCGGCCACGATCGCCGCCCGCAAGGCCGAAATTAGCGAATATTACCGCAACCGCGTGCTGCAAGGCCCCAAGGATTGACCCACCATACCGACGGAACGGCGCAATTCCGCACTGTTCCGTCGCTGTTCCCCTTGCCCCCCGCCTTGCCCTTGCGATAGCCCTTGTAACAAATACAGAACGGCAGGAGACTCAGGATGGAAATCGTATCGGAAAACAAGGCATTTGGCGGCGTTCAGGGCGTCTACAAACATCACTCGCAAACCTGCCACTGTGACATGACCTTCGGCCTGTTCCTACCCGAAGAAGCGGCCTACACCCCGGTGCCGGTTCTCTGGTATCTCTCGGGCCTGACCTGCACCCACGAAAACGCCATGACCAAGGCCGGCGCCCAGGCCTGGGCCGCCGAACAGGGCATCGCGCTGATCTTCCCCGACACCAGCCCCCGCGGCGATGACGTCGCCGACGATGACGCCTACGACCTTGGCAAGGGCGCGGGCTTCTACGTGAACGCGACCCAAGGCCCCTGGGCCAAGCACTTCCAGATGTGGGACTACATCGCCGAAGACCTGCCCTCCCTCGTTCAGGAAGAATTCCCCCTCGACATGAACCGCCAGGCCATCACCGGCCACTCGATGGGCGGTCACGGCGCCCTGACGCTGGCCATGTCGCTGCCCGGCCGCTTCCGCTCGGTCTCGGCCTTCGCCCCGATCTCGAACCCCACCGGGGGCGACTGGGGCCGCAAACAACTCTCTGCCTACCTCGGCGATGACGAAAGCAAATGGGCCGCCCACGACGCCTCGCTCCTGATGTGCGAAAAGGGCTTTGACGGCCCCGTCCTGATCGACCAGGGCGCCGAGGACCAGTTCCTCGACCTGCTTCGCCCCGAGACGCTGGCATCGGCCGCCGCCGCGCGCCGCCAGGAAATCACCCACCGCATGCAGAAGGGCTATGACCATAGCTACTTCTTTGTTTCCACCTTCATGGAAGACCACGTCGCCTTCCACGCCGAGGCCCTATACGGAGAATAATCGGTGAGTCACTACGACCTTATCATCATCGGCTCTGGCCCTGCGGGCAAAGCCGCAGCCATCCAGGCTGGCAAACTCAAACGCCGCGTGCTGGTCATCGACCGCCGCGACCAACTCGGGGGCGTGTCGGTCCACACCGGCACCATCCCCTCCAAAACCCTGCGCGAGACCGTTCTCAACCTCTCGGGCTGGCGCGAGCGCAGCTTCTACGGCCGGTCCTACCGCGTGAAAGACGACATTCACGCCGAAGACCTCAAGACCCGTCTGCACATGACCCTCGAGGACGAGGTCGACATTCTCGAACACCAGTTCAACCGCAACCACGTTGACACCCTCATGGGGCTGGCCAAATTCGTGGGCGCAAACGAGGTCGAAGTCGCCACCGAGGCAGGCGAGACCATCCGCCTGACCGCCGACAAGTTCCTGATCTCGACAGGCACCGTCACCTATCGCCCGGAATACGTGCCCTTCAACGGCAAGACCGTGGTCGACAGTGACGAATTCCTCGAACTCGCCCGCATTCCCCGTTCGCTGATCGTGGTCGGCGCGGGCGTGATCGGGGTCGAATACGCCACCATGTTCTCGACGCTGGATGTACGCGTCACCCTGATCGAACCCCGCGACAGCTTCCTCGATTTCATCGATCGTACGCTGATCCACGAGTTCACCCACCAGATCCGCGACAACGGCGTCGATCTGCGTCTCGGCTCTGCCATCGAAAAGATCGAGGACGCTGACAACCACGTTGAAGTCAGCCTCGCCAACGGCCGCCATGTCCGCGCCGAGATGCTTTTGTTCGCCGCCGGCCGCATGGGCGCCACAAGCAAGCTGAACCTCGAAGCCGTCGGCCTTGAAACCGATCACCGCGGCCGTCTCGAGGTGGACCGCAAGACCTACCAGACCAAAGTGCCTCACATCTACGCCGCCGGCGACGTGATCGGCCACCCCTCGCTGGCGTCAACCTCACTGCAACAGGGCCGCGTCGCGGGCTGCCACGCCCTCGACACCCCGACCCTTCCGGAAAGCCCCTGGTATCCCTACGGCATCTACTCGGTGCCGGAAATGTCCACTTGCGGCATGTCCGAAGAGGAGCTCCAGGAACGCGGCATCCCTTATGAGGTCGGCATCGCCCGCTTCCGCGAAACCTCGCGCGGCCACATCATGGGCCTTGAACACGGCATGCTGAAAATGCTGCTCAGCCTCAAGACCCGCCGCGTTCTCGGCGTTCAGATCGTCGGCGAAGGTGCCACCGAACTGATCCACATCGGCCAGGCGGTGATGAACCTCAAGGGCACGGTCGACTACTTCGTCGAAAACACCTTCAACTACCCGACACTGGCCGAAGCCTACCGCATCGCCGGTCTGGATGCCTTCAACCGCATGCCGATCCCGGAAGAGTTCAAGGTCAAGCGCGGCAAGGACGAACCCCCTGCCGAAGCCACCAAGGACGCTCCGGCGGCCAAGAAGAAAAAGTAACGGTTGGGGGCACGCGATGCGCATCTTCGTCGACGCTGACGCCTGTCCCGTAAAGGCCGAAGCCGAACGGGTCGGCACCCGCCACAAGGTGCCGATCTACATCGTTTCCAACGGCGGCCTGCGCCCCTCGCAGAACCCGCTGGTGGAAAATGTCATCGTCCCCGAAGGCCCGGACGTGGCGGATATGTGGATCGCCGACCGCGCCACCACCGGCGACGTGGTCATCACCGGCGACATCCCCCTCGCCGCGAAATGCGTCGAAGCCGGCGCACGTGTCCTCAAGCACAACGGCGAGGCCCTGACACAGGCAAATATCGGCAATGTGCTGGCCACCCGCGATCTCATGGCCGACCTGCGCGCCGCCGATCCCTTCCGACAGGGCGGCGGCAAGGGCTTCACCAAGGCCGATCGCTCCCGCTTCCTAGACGCCCTCGAACGCGAACTACGCGCCGCCGCCCGCGCTGGCAAACCCTGAAAACTTCGCCTATTTTCCAATCCCATCGCTGCGCGAAACCCTGCCTTTACACTCCAATTCTTGTTTTGCCCCCTCCGAAGCCTACAATTGTTTCAAGGCCTCAAGACCGCAAACCGCACGAACCGGGCCCATTTCCCCGGTCGCAAAACAGGAAGCGAGAGTGCCCCATGAAAGACTGGAGTGACTTGAAATTCGTTTTGGCGCTGTCCCGCGCAAAAACAATGAAAGCCGCTGCCGAGATGCTTGGCACCAATGCCGCCACCGTTTCACGACGTCTCGACAAACTGACCAACGAAGTCGGCAAGCAGCTTTTTACAATGGACACGGACGGCTGGCGCCCTACCCGCGAGACCCAGGCGCTGGTCGAACTCGCCATGCGCATCGAGGCCGATCTCGACCAGTTCGACAACCTGCTTGCCAAACCCGCAAGCGAACTGAGCGGCACCATTTCGATAAGCTGCTACCAGGGCATCAGCATCCTGACACTCGCCCCCAACCTCGCGGCGTTTCACGAGCGCTTTCCCAATCTCAACCTCGATATCGAGTACCGCCCCAACCGCAGCCTCGCCCGTGGCGAGATCGACCTCGCCATCCGCCTCGACCTGCCCAAGGAAGGCCGTCTGATGTCCAAGCGCGTGGGCTCCCGCGTCAGCGCCTATTACACGCGCAAGGGAAACACCCCCGGCAAGGACTGGGTCGGACTGGCCCGCGAATTCGATGATCTGCCCATGATGAAACAGGGACTTGCCTACTTCGAATGTGATCCCGTCGCCCGCCTCGGATCACTGTCGGAAATCGAACAGACACTCCTGAATTCCAAGATGGCCGGCCCACAGCTGTCCTGCGCGGTCAACGGCCACGGAAAACTCGAACTGATCGATGACCCGCGGCTCATCTCGGTCAAGCCCATTCACCTGATCTACCACGAGACCCGCCGAAATGACACGCGACTCCAAGCAGTTAAGTCCTGGATCGAAAACTGCTTCGCCGGTCCAACCGCCTGCATGTGCGGCAAATGCAGCTTCCCAGTCGAGACCGGGATCAACGTCTAATTTCGCAATCCCCACGTTGCATTTCTCAATATAGATGCCGGATTCGCAACGTGCTTTAAACGCCGGACAAGGTGCATCCCAAGCAGTTATTGCAACCACTCACGACCCACCTTGTTGACACCTTACCAGTGTCATCGTGACCTTCTTCAGCTCCCCGCTGAATATCCCGGTTGAGTTGAAAAACGCTCAACCGGGTTTCTTTTTTCCAAACCGGAATCTCCAACGTAAATTGGATACAAAACAGGGTAGGAAAAGCCCCGCTGCGCCGCTAGGGTCGCCCCGAAACACACCACGAAAGCAGACCCATGCCCATCGACGCAGTGATCTTCGACATCGGCAACGTGCTGATCGAATGGCAGCCGGAAAACTTCTATGACCGCACCATCGGCGCGGACCGGCGCAAGGCGTTTTTCGCCGCAACCGACATGCACAAACACCACGAACAGGTCGACGCCGGCGTACCCCTGCTCGAGATGGTCGAGACCGTGGTCGCCCTGCATCCCGACTGGGAGGCAGAGATCCGCATGTGGCACGACAACTGGAACGACCTCGCCGCCCCGGCCATTCCGCATTCCGTGCGCCTGCTCGACGCCCTGAACCGCAACAACGTACCGGTTTTCGCGCTCACCAACTTCGGCTGGGACAACTTCCCGACCTCGCAACAGGCCTTCCCCTTCCTCAAGACCTTTGCCCGCGAATACGTCTCGGGCCGCCTGCAGATGATCAAGCCGGACCCAAGGATCTACGAACACGTGGAACAGGATTGCGGCATCGCGCCTGATCGGCTCTTGTTTGCAGACGACCGCGCCGACAATATCAAGGCCGCCGCCGCACGCGGCTGGCAAACCCACCTTTTCACCGATCCGCAGGGCTGGGCCGACCGACTGGTCGCAGAAGGCCTGCTCAGCAAGGAAGACGCCGCATGACCACCATTATTGATTTCGACAACGGCGATCCCCTGCTGGACTGGATCGAGCTGACAGACGCCTTCGCCGCCGGCCACGACCTCCCCAAGGCGGAAATCTCCGACAGCTTCCTCTATCGCGGCAAGGACACACTCCTGCAGCGTCAAGCCTGGATTGACGGCATGGGCATCGGCGTGAAATCCGCCACCGTCTTTCCCGGCAACCCGGCACAGGGCGTACCGATGATCCACGGGGCTGTCACCCTCTATGACGACGCCCACGGCATCCTCGAGGCGCTGATCGATTTTCATCTCGTGACCAAGTGGAAAACCGCCGGCGACAGCCTGCTCGCCGCCCGCCGCCTCGCCCGTCCCGACAGCAGGAACATCCTGATCGTGGGGGCCGGCACCGTGGGCCGCAACCTGCACGCGGCCTATTCCGCCGCCTTCCCAGAGGCGAGCTTTACCGTCTGGAACCGCACGCAGGCCAACGCCGAGAAGATGGCCGAGGACATCGACGGTCTCAAGGTGGCCACCGATCTCGAAACCGCCGTGGGCGAAGCCGACATCATCACCTCTGCCACCATGTCGACAGACCCCACCCTGCGCGGTGACTGGCTGCAACCGGGCCAGCACGTCGACCTTATCGGTGCCTACCGCCCCGACATGCGCGAGATCGACGACACCGGCATGGCCCGGTCCCGCATCTTCGTCGACAGCTTCGACACCACCATCGAACATATCGGCGAGTTGAAATTCCCCCTCGCCAACGGCACGATCCGCCGCGAGGATGTTCTGGCCGACTACTACGACCTTGCCGCCTTCAGTCGACAATCGGACGAGGAGATCACCCTCTTCAAGAACGGCGGTGGCGCGCACCTCGACCTGATGACAAGCCGCTATATCCTTAACAAGTGGTCCACGCGCTAAGACCGCAAAACCTTCTCGAAGGTTTTGCCCCGGGAAATTCTTAGCTAAGAATTTCCCTCCCGACCGACCTTTCGTGTAACCCGCGCCTTTTCACAAAACGCACCGTCGCAATACCGACGTAATACCGACGCGGCACCGACGTGGATTTTACCCGGGTTTTCGCCGTTAACCTCAGGCCGCGGCCCCCACAAGGGGCCGCTCCTTGATCGGCAGGTGAACGATGGCCGAGAACGCCCCAACGCCAACACCGATCCACCACACCATCGTGTAATCGCCAAAGGCGTCATACATACGCCCACCCAGCCAGACGCCCAGGAAGCTGCCCAATTGGTGGCTGAAGAACACGATGCCGTAAAGCGTGCCCATATAGCGCAGCCCGTAGATATGCGCCACGAGCCCCGAGGTCAGCGGCACGGTGGCGAGCCACAGCGACCCCATGACAATCGAGAAGATGATCACGCTGGTCGGGGTGATCGGCAGGATGATGAACGTACCCGCCGCGATGGTCCGCAAGAGGTAAACCGTAGCAAGCAGGTACTTTTTCGAATAGCGCTTGCCCAGGTATCCGGCCAGAAGCGTGCCCGCGATATTGGCAAGACCAATCAGCGAAATCGCAATAGCGCCAAGGGCCGACGTGGTCGAAATCCCCACCGCCGCCAGGGTGCCCGAAGGATCGATCGCCGCACACATCTCGGTGATCATGGCCGGGAAATGGGCCGTTACAAAGGCCAGCTGATAGCCGCAGGAAAAGAACCCGAGGAAGATGAAAGTATAAGACGGATCCTTGAACGCCTTGAGAAGAATCTCCCCCATACTCTCTTCCAGCTCGGCCTTGCTAGCCGCCACCGGCGCGCGCATCATCGGCAACATCAACAGCACCGCAAGGATCGCCGCCGCAAAGACAAGGAAGGTGCTCTGCCAGGTCATGAAGCCCAGCATCCATTCCGCCAGCGGCGCCCCGAACACCTGCCCGGCAGACCCAGCCGCCGTGGCAATGGCCAGCGACATGGAGCGGTTCTCATCCGAACTTGCCCGCCCGACCACGGCAAGAATGACGCCGAACCCCGTGCCCGCAATCCCGAAACCCACAAGAATTTCATAGACTTGGTGCGCCCCCGGAGTCACGGCATAGGACGACAGGACAAGGCCGATGGCATAGGTCACGGCCCCCATGATGATCGCCTTGCGGTCGCCGATCTTCTCGGCAATCGCGCCAAAAATCGGCTGCCCGATACCCCAGGCAAGGTTCTGGATCGCAATCGCCAGCGAGAACTCTGCCCGCGCCCAGCCGAACTCGTCCGCAATCGGAATCTGGAACACCCCAAAGCTCGCCCGGATGGCGAAACTCACGAGGATAATGATGCACCCGACGATCAGAACGGGCGTCATCAGGGGGGTACGGCTCTGGTCCATGGGGCTCTCCTGTTAGCTCAGCCACATTGACCAGCTAAGCATCCTCCGTCAAATCAGCATTTTTTATCTGTCAGTTAAATCCTTTGAATGAAACATGCCGCGACGTCCCAACGCGGCGCTTCTGTCTTTTCACGCAGGCCAAGGCGCGATATTCGGGTTTCATGCGAACAGTACTCGAGATCTACGCCGACAGGATCGCAAGCGGCGACATTCACGCGGACGACGCGCAGGAAGCTGTCCTGCCCGAATTCGAACGTATCCGCGAAGCCGTCTCGCGCCCCGTCAAGAAAACGTGGTTCCGCAAGGCAACCCCCGAACCGGTCCAGGGCCTCTACCTCTGGGGCGGCGTCGGGCGCGGCAAATCCATGCTGATGGATCTTTTTGTCGACGCGCTCGACGTGCCGGTGCGCCGGGTTCACTTCCACGCCTTCATGCAGGAAATCCACAGCGGCATGCACTCCGCCCGCCAGCGCGGTGTCGAGGATGCCATCGAACCGGTCGCCAAGGACGTGGCCGAAAGCGTTCGGGTGCTTGCCTTCGACGAGATGCAGATCACCGACATCACCGACGCGATGATCGTGGGCCGCCTCTTCGAACAGCTTTTTGCCGCCGGTGTCGTGGTGGTCACCACCTCCAACCGCCTGCCCGACGAGCTTTACAAGGACGGCCTCAACCGCCAGCTTTTCCTGCCCTTCATCGAGTTGATCAAGGAACAGCTGAACGTCTGGGAACTGGTCAGCCCCCGCGACTATCGCCAGAACCGCCTGAAGGGCAGCCAGGTCTATTTCGTGCAGGCCAACACCGAGGCGCGCGACACCATGCGCGCGATCTGGAAAGACCTGAGCGGCGGCCCGTCCGAGCCGCTGGTCCTGACCGTGAAGGGCCGCGAAGTCACCTTGCCCGCCTTCCGCAACGGCGTCGCGCGCGCCTCATTCTTTGATCTCTGCGGCAAGATGCTGGGGCCGGGGGATTACCTCGCCATCGCCGATGCGGTGAAGGTGCTGATCCTCGAAGACATCCCCCGCCTGTCGCGCCACAACTTCAACGAGGCCAAGCGATTCGTGACCCTCATCGACGCGCTTTACGAGGCCAAGGTGCGCCTGATCTGCTCGGCGGCGGCAGAGCCCGAGATGCTTTATGTCGAAGGCGAAGGCACCTTCGAGTTCGAACGCACCGCATCACGCCTGCGCGAGATGCAGGATGAGTCCTGGGGCCAGGAACGCGATTGACGCGCTCAGATTTCCCCAATGAATCCAGACTGTTGTAGAAATTATTAGGGGAGCGTCTCGCGCTCCCCCTTTTCGCCTGCCTGTCCCGTAAGCCTGCAAGGACGACCCGTTTATTTGCTTCTGTTCCGCGGGGCCGCCGAATATTTTCCGACTATGCCGCAGTGATTCGAATCAGTCAACGGGGTGATTCGCAAAATCGCGAATCGGTTAGCCATTTTCTTGCAGAACATTCCCCGCCAGATACAGCGAGCCACAGATCAGCACCCGCGCCGAAGGTGTTTCGGCCACGATCTCGGCCAGTGCCGCCTCGACGCTTTCGGCCGTCCGTGCCGTCATCCCGACACCGGCCGCCGCCGCCGCGGTCTCTTCTGCCGGCAGGGTATTGGCCTCGCCCGGGATCGACACGGCAATCAGGCTGTCCGCTTGCGCCGCAAGAGGCCGCAGATAACCCGACACATCCTTGGTGTTCAGCATCCCGCAGATCATATGCGTCGGACGCTCCGGCAGGTCCGCCAGCACCTTGCCCAAGGCCACACCCGCCGCCGCGTTGTGCCCGCCGTCAAGCCACAGTTCGACCTCGGGCGCACTCCCGACCAGCGGACCATGCCGCAGGCGCTGCATCCGCGCGGGCCAGCTTGCATCGACCATCGCCGCCTCGCAGGCGGCCTCGTCTGCACCAAGGTGGCGCAGAGCCGCGATTGCCGCGCCCGCGTTCATCACTTGGTGATCGCCCAGCAACGCAGGCATCGGCAGATCAAGAAGCCCGGCCTCGTCCTGATAGATCAACCGCCCGCGCTCCTGCCAGACGTGCCAGTGCTGGCCATAGGCAATCACCGGTGCGCCCAGACGTGCGGCGGTGGATTCGATGACCTCCATTGCCTCGTCCTCCTGCGGACCAACCACGCAAGGCACGCCCCGCTTGATGATCCCGGCCTTCTCGGCGGCGATCTTGGCCAGCGTGTCCCCAAGAAACTGCTCGTGGTCGATCGACACCGGCGTGATGATCGTCAGCGCAGGCGTATCGATCACGTTGGTTGCATCCAGACGCCCGCCAAGCCCCACTTCCAGCAGCGTGTAATCCGCCGGCGTCCGGGCAAAGGCCAGCAGCCCGGCACAGGTGGTGATCTCGAAATAGGTGATGTCGATGCCGCCGTTCTTCTCGTAGCATTCATCAAGAATTTCGGTCAGATGCGCCTCGCTGATCAGCTCACCCGCCAGCCGGATACGCTCGTGAAACCGCGCCAGGTGGGGCGAGGTATAGGCGTGAACCGCCTTGCCCATGCCCTCAAGACCCGCCCGGATCATGGCCTGGGTCGATCCCTTGCCGTTTGTGCCCGCGATATGGATCACCGGCGGCAACTTGGCCTGCGGATTGTCCAGCGCCTCAAGCAGACGCCAGACCCGATCAAGGGTCAGGTCGATGATCTTGGGATGCAGCGCCATCATGCGCTGGAGAATCGCGTCAGAAGTCTGGGTCATTGTCTATCGCCTGGCAAAAGTTCGATACGCTTTCATCAGAAACGGGGCTCCTGCACATCGCCAGAAGCCCCGTCTGATCCATCAAAAACGACGGATTGTTATTTCGCCTCTTCAGTGGCCTCTTCGGAAGCCTCAACCGGCGCAACCGCGATGGTCTCCTCCGCAGGGGCCGGGAGATCGCCTTTCACCGCGGGCGGCATGTCCATCAGCATCCGCACGATGGTGATCAACTCGTCGCGCATCTCGGTGCGGGCAATCACGCGGTCCAGCATGCCGTGGTCCAGCAGGTACTCGGCGCGCTGGAACCCTTCGGGCAGCTTCTCGCGGATCGTCTGTTCAATCACGCGCGGACCAGCAAAACAGATCAGGGCATTCGGCTCGGCGATCTGAACATCACCAAGCATCGCATAAGACGCTGTCACACCACCGGTGGTCGGGTGGGTTAGCACGACGATATAAGGCAGCCCCGCCTCTTTCAGCATCTGCACCGCCACGGTCGTGCGCGGCATCTGCATCAGCGACAGGATACCTTCCTGCATCCGCGCGCCACCGGCAGCCGAGAACAGGATCAACGGGCGTTTCAGTTCCACGGCACGTTCGGCGGCCGCGATGATCGCATTGCCGACATACATGCCCATCGAACCGCCCATAAAGGTAAAGTCCTGACAGGCCGCAACGATCGGCGTACGCCCGATCTCGCCTTCCGCAACCAGCATCGCTTCCGCCTCGCCGGTCTTCTTCTGGGCGCCCTTCATGCGTTCGGGATATTTCTTCTGATCCTTGAACTGCAACGGATCGGTGATCGGCGCAGGCACGTCGACCTCGACAAAGATACCACCGTCAAACAGCGCCTCGAAACGCGCACGCGGCGTGATCGCCATGTGGTGGCCGCACTGGGTACAGACGTTCTGGTTTCCCGAAAGTTCGCGGTGGAACAACATCGTGCCGCACTCATCACATTTCGACCACAGATTGTCCGGCGTCTCACGACGGGAAAAGATCGAATTGATCCGGGGGCGGACATAGTTGGTGATCCAGTTCATACACAGGGTCCTTCTTGCGGTCCAAGGCGGCTTATTTCAGTCACAGTCAGATAAGACGCTGCGTCAGGAAATGCAATCAGCGCCGTATCGCGATCCTCACCGTGAGCCATCCACACAGGATCAACAAGAGCTCAATCGGCATGGTGGCGCGCAGGGCCTCGACATTCTCGGGACCAAACGGAAGCACGAAAAGCGCCAGCCCGTCCCAGTGTCCCTCCATCGCGGTGAAATTCATGGCCACCACGTTGTTCAGGAAATGCAGCGCCAACGCCGGCCCAAGGTTGCCTGCCCGCGCCGTGAGATCAGCGGCGGCAAGCCCGAACACCGCCGACCAGGCCGCCAGCGGCAAGGCATTTGGCCCATAGGTCGCCGGATCATAATGCAGGAACCCGAAGAGGAGCGACGGCAGCACCATCCAGACCAAAGGCGAAGAAAACCGTGCTGCCAACTGGCTTTGCAGGTAGCCGCGAAACAGGAATTCCTCGGTCGAGGTCTGCAAAAGGATCAGCGGCAGGCTGACCGGCAACAGCCAGATCCAATCCCCGAACGGCATGTTCTGCATCGGCGACATATCGGCCGGGGCGGGCAGGATCAGCACAACGGCATAAAGAACGACGAGCAACCGCGCCGTGCGTTTGAAATCCAGCCGCACAAGTGTCCACGGCCCCGCCATCCGCCGCAGGCTCCGCCGGTGCAGCAGGGTCAGAACCACCCAGAGCATCATCAGAAGCGGCAGGAAGTTCAAAAGCATCACCCAAAGCGCGCGGGCACTGGTGCCGTGGTGCAATTCGCGGTTCAGCGCCGCCCAGTCGGGCAGGCCCTGAAGGATTTCAATGTACCCGAGATTCAGAATCAGGAAACCGAACACGATCGCCACCACCCCGACCAACAACCGCCAGATCTCGTTGGATGGCCGCGCCGGGGCGACGTGAACCTCATGTAAACGATACGCTCTCATGCTGCGGTGATGCCCGTTTTCCCGCCATCCGACAACCCCGTGCACCTTCCTGCAACGAATTGCAGAAAATGCATCCGAACCCTCAAAGGAGGTTTGTTTCGTGTAGTGCATTCAGATAGATAATGAAAAAACCGGGCGGGCATTGTTTCCCATCCGGAAACAGCGCCGAAGTTAGCGCAAGGCGGAGTGGTGTGAGCATGAGTGAAGGTAAGGGCAGTATCCTTCAAAGAGGATTTCAGAAGGCCTTGGCACGGTATTGGGCCCGCAACGCCCGCAAGGCTGCCAAAACCGATCTGTCCACACTGCGCGCGCAACGCAACCGCGCCTATCGCCTGCGCCAGCATCTCAACACGCTGATTTCAATTGCCGAAAACCGCCTTGCCCTGCCGATGATCGGCTCCAACGCCTTTCCGCTGCCGCATGGCACCGAATGGTCGTGGCGCCCGGCACTCTGGCGCGAACCCTTGCCGAAAACCGGTATCTCCTCGGTTCAGTCCAAGGAAATGCTCGGTGAACAGGTCACCCTATTCCACGACTGTCAGGTCTCGGAACTCACCCTGCGCCAGATCCGCAATTCGCGCTCGGCCGACCTTGCCCCCTTTGGCGTGCGCATGGACGTGTTCCGCTTTGACGGCTCCTTCCTGTCGCTTGTGGTCGATCTGCCGTTTGACGCCGTTGACGGTCTGAAACGCAACCACCTGATCCGCGTCGACACCATCATCGAGGTGGAAAAGCCCCTCGAAATCTTCGCCCGCCTCAACATCAAACACGGCCCCAACACCGAACAGATCGTGCGCGAACTGCCGCTGGATCGGGAAGAGATCAACGTCGAGTTTGACCTCGCCTATTCCAAGCTCAACGAAAAACGCGTTGAAAAGGCCTGGCTGGACCTGATTTTTGAAGGCCCCGAAATGAACCAAGTCACGCTGCGCGATGTCACCCTGAGCCGCCGTCCGCGTGCCGAATTCTGACTTTTCCCAGGAGAACAACAAGATGAGCGACTGGACCCTCACCAAGACCCGCCTCTTCGAAGGTACCTGGGAAGGTGCCCTGACCCGAACCAATGGCGGCAGCGGCGAACCGAACATCAAGGTCACGCTCCTGAACATCCCCGTCGACGGGGTCGAGATCAAGGAAGACGCCGAGAACAACCGCTGGGTTCTGCGCATCCCGATCCCCAGCGAAGCCATCGCCGACGGTGTGCAGACCTTCCTGATCACCGACGCCGACAGCGATGAGATGCTGGACACGATCACACTGATCTCGGGCGAGGTTCTGGCGGATGACATCCGCGCCGAACTCGATCTCCTGCGGGCCGAACTCGACATGCTGAAACGCGCGTTCCGCCGCCACTGCGTCGAAACCATGTAGGCCTGAAAATCGCGATTGCACCGGCCTGACTTTGCCCTAGAGTACCCTCGTTACGGGCAAGGGAGGCCGCTTTGACATCGACCCCGGTTTCAAACCTCTGGCAAGTCAGCATCGCGCAACGGGCTGAAACGAAACCCTTTTCGAAGGACCAGACCGTCGACCTCGCCATCATCGGCGGCGGCTTTACCGGCTGCGCCGCCGCGCTCGAGGCCGCCCGCCTTGGCGCCTCTGTGACCGTGCTTGAGGCCGAAACCATCGGCCACGGCGGCTCGGGGCGCAACGTCGGCCTGGTAAACGCCGGTCTCTGGCTTCCCCCGAACGAAATCACCGAGGCCCTTGGCGAAGACGTGGGCCGCCGGTTGATCGACACGCTGGCCGACGGTCCGGCCAGGGTCTTCGACATCATTGCCCGCGAAGGCATCGACTGCGAGGCCACCCGCAGCGGCACCCTGCATCTTGCCCACGCCCCCTCCGGTCTGAAAGACCTTAAAAACCGGTTCCGGCAGGGCAACCAGCTCGGCGCGCCCATCCAGCTTTTGGATGCCACCGAAGCCCGCCGCCGCACGGGGTCAGAGGCCTTTCACGGTGCCCTCTTCGACCCGCGCGCAGGCACGATCCAGCCGCTTGCCTACTGTCACGGCCTTGCCCGCGCGGCGATTGCCTCGGGCGCAACCTTGCACGACCAAAGCGCCGTCACCGCCATCAGGCATCAGGACGACACATGGCACCTGTCCTGCAACGGGCACACACTGCGGGCCAGACGTCTTCTGTTGGCCACCAATGCCTATCACGCCGCCCTGTCGGCCCCCTTCCGCCCCGCCTATGTGCCGGTGCATTACAGCCAGTTCGCAACCGCCCCCCTGCCCGAAGACCTGCGCGCCCGCATCCTGCCGGGTGGCGAGGGCTGCTGGGACACCGCGCTTGTCATGTCCTCGATCCGCATCGACGCGGCAGGCCGCCTGATCGTTGGCGGCATGGGTGACAGCGACGGCCCCGGCAGGCCGGTGCACGCGGCATGGGCCCGCCGCAAACTGCGCGCGCTTTATCCCGAACTTGCCGATGTCCCGTTTGAGCACGCCTGGAGCGGCCGCATCGCCATGACCTCGGACCACATCCCCAAGGTACTGTCGATTGGCCCGAGGGCCTTTGCCGTCTTTGGCTATTCCGGGCGCGGCATCTCCCCGGGTACGGTCTTTGGCACCGCTGCCGCCGAGGCCCTATTGCAGGAGCGCCCCGAGGCCCTGCCCCTGCCACCACAGGCGGCACATTCGGAAACCCTGACCGGGCTGAAACAGGCCTATTACGAGTTCGGCGCCACCCTGACCCACGCGATCCGCCCCTCACCCTTGGGCTAGGTCCGACAGGGCAGAATGGGGGCCAGCCCCCAAACGCTGCCCTTCGGGCCGCGCTTTCCCCCGGGGTATTCGGGCCAAGAAGAAACCCTAGTAATGCGCGGTATAGCCGCCGTCCACGGCCAGAACCTGCCCGGTGACATAGCTGGCCGCAGGGGAGGCAAGGAACAGGATCGCCGGAGCCAGTTCTTCTGGTTCACCCCAGCGCCCAAGGGAGGTGGCCGCTTCGAGACGCGCGGCAATCGCCGGGTCCTTGGCGGCCTCGCGGTTCGGCTCGGTCTTGAAGAACCCCGGCGCGATGGCGTTCACGTTGATACCCTGCGGCCCCAGTTCCGCCGCCAGCGCCCGCGTCATGCCGTTGATCCCCGCCTTGGCGGTGGTATAGGCCGCGTCGCCGCCCTGCGCGATGATCCCCGCGATGGAGGAGATATTCACGATCCGCCCGCCTGCTTCCATCAGGGCCGCCGCCCGCTGGCACAGCATGAAGGGCGAGACCAGATCCACATCCATCAGCCGTGTCACGTCCTCGCGCTCAAAGTCCTGAAGGCCCCGTCGGTCGCGCATACCGACGTTGTTCACAAGGATATTCAGCCCCTCTGCCGCGATCTCCTTGAAGGCCGCCTCGACCGCCGCCTCATCGGCAACGTCAAAGGCCAGCGCCCGCGCCTGCCCTCCGGCCGCGCGGATCTTTGCCGCCGCGTCTTCGGTGGCTGCTGCATCGCGCCCGTTCACCCAGACCATGGCCCCTGCTTCGGCCAGAAGCCGCGCCGCCGCAAACCCGAGCCCGCTGTTCGATCCGGTCACCAGTGCATTGCGCCCGGCCAGGGAAAAGACGCCATAGTCGGCCATTGCTGTTCTCCTCGTTGACTGCACCGCCATTTTGCCAAGACTGGGAGAGGGCGACCAGCCCCGATTGACGCGGCGTAGAAACACCTCACCTGACGCGGCGTTTCGAATGACGAATCGCGCACTTTACGTTCTGGTAAAGCAAACCTGCAAAGGCACCACGGAGGAACCCATGGCAGACTATCCGCATCTGTTGGCACCGCTCGATCTCGGCTTCACCACCCTCAAGAACCGCGTTCTGATGGGCTCGATGCACACCGGTCTGGAAGAGACCAAGGATTGGAACCGCGTCGCGGAATTCTACGCCGAACGCGCCCGTGGCGGCGTGGCGCTCATCGTGACCGGCGGCATGGCCCCCTCCAAGGAAGGCGGTGTGTTCCCGGGGGCGGCGGGCCTGTTCACCGCCGAGGACATCGCCAACCACAAGATCGTCACCGACCGTGTGCACGACGCGGGTGGCAAGATCGCCATGCAGATCCTGCACGCCGGCCGCTATGCCTATGGTCCCGAATGCGTCTCGGCCTCTGCCGTGAAATCCCCGATCTCGCCCTTCCCGCCGAAAGAGCTTGATGAAGAAGGCATCGAGAAACAGATTCAGGATTTCGTCACCGCCACCGTGCGCGCCCGCGAAGCCGGGTATGACGGGGTCGAGATCATGGGCTCCGAGGGGTATTTCCTGAACCAGTTCCTCGTCACCCATGTCAACAAGCGCGAAGATCGCTGGGGCGGGTCCTATGAAAACCGGATGCGTCTGCCGATCGAGGTTGTCCGCCGCTGCCGCGAAGCCGTGGGCGAGGACTTTATCATCATCTACCGCCTGTCGATGATCGACCTGATCCCCAACGGCTCGACCCACGAAGAAGTGGTGATGCTGGCCAAGGAGATCGAAAAGGCGGGTGCCACCATCATCAACACCGGTATCGGCTGGCACGAGGCCCGCATCCCGACGATTGCCACCTCGGTGCCGCGTCGTGCCTTTGCATGGGTCACCAAGAAGCTGATGGGCAAGGTCTCGATCCCGGTGATCACCTCGAACCGCATCAACATGCCCGACGTGGCCGAAGAGGTGCTGGCCGAGGGCTGCGCCGACATGGTGTCGATGGCCCGCCCCTTCCTGGCCGACGCCGATTTCGTCAACAAGGCGGCCGCCGGCAAGGCCGACCAGATCGCGCCCTGTATCGGCTGCAACCAGGCCTGCCTTGATCACACCTTCTCGGGCAAGCTGACCTCCTGCCTCGTGAACCCGCGCGCCTGCCACGAAACCGAACTGCCGATCCCTGCGGCGGACAGCGTGAAATCGGTCGCCGTTGTCGGCGCCGGTCCTGCGGGCCTCTCGACCGCAATCACCGCGGCCCAGCGCGGCCACAAGGTCACGCTCTTTGATCGCGCCGACAAGGTGGGCGGACAGCTCAACGTCGCCAAGCAGATCCCCGGCAAAGAGGAATTCTGGGGCCTTGTCGACTGGTACGAAACCATGGTCGAGGCCGAAGGTATTGAACTGCGCCTTGGCACCGAGGCAACTTCGGACACGCTGGCCGACTTCGACGAGGTGGTCATCGCAACCGGCATCGTGCCGCGTGATCCGGGCATCCCCGGCAGCGACCGCCCCGAAGTTCTGAGCTATCTCGACGTGCTGCGCGAAAAGAAACCGGTTGGCAAACGCGTCGCCGTGATCGGCGCGGGTGGCATCGGTTTCGATGTGACCGAATTCCTTGTGCACGAAGGCGAAAGCCTGACCGAGAACCTGCCCGAATGGATGAAGGAATGGGGCGTCGGCGATCCGGAAGAAACCCGTGGTGGCCTTGCCCCGGAAGGCCCGCAACCCCACGCCGCCGCCCGCGAGGTCACGCTGATGCAGCGCAAGGCCAAGGCGCTTGGCAAGGGGCTGGGCAAAACCACCGGCTGGATTCACCGCGCCGCGCTCAAGATGAAGAACGTCAAGATGCTTGGCGGCGTGAACTACGAAAAGATCGACGACGCCGGGTTGCACATCTCCTTTGGCGAGACCCGCGAAAACCCGCAGGTGATCAAAGTTGACAACGTGGTGATCTGCGCGGGCCAGCTTTCGGACCGCTCCCTGGCAGACGCGCTTGAGGAAAAGGGCGTCTCCTGCCACGTGATCGGCGGTGCCGATGTGGCTGCCGAACTCGATGCCAAGCGCGCCATCAACCAGGGCACGCGCCTCGCCGCCACCTTCTGATCCCAACGCCTGTGCCGTCACCTGGGGTGGCACAGGCCCAATCGCCCACAAGCGACATGCCATGTCGGTTTGGCCATTGAGACCGCGACGACATGGGCCTAGACCTCCTTCATGGTGTTTTTCGCAATCCTCATGGGCCTGCTGCCCAGCTTCCTGATGGTCGCCCTTGGCGGCCTTGTCCGCAGCCGCCTTTCGGTGAATGCGTGGCAGGGGCTGGACAAGCTGAACTTCGAAATCCTGTTCCCGACCCTGATCTTCGTCGCCGCCTCAAGCCGCCCGATTGATCCGCGTGACATCCTGACCGTTGGCCCCGCCGTCTGGGCCATCCTGCTGGCGGGCCTCGCCCTGGGCTATCTTGCCCGCCGCTTCGGCCCCGACAGGTTTCTTGATTTTGCCGGCGCATGGCAGACCGCATGGCGGTTCAACACGGCCATGGCCTTTGTCGCCGTTGCCACGCTGGCCGAACCGCCGGTGGGCATGCTGGCTGTTGCCGTCGGCATGGCCATTCCGATGGCCAATGTCTTCGCCGTCTCCTCCCTGTCGCGCGGCAGCGGCAGCCTAGCCCAGACCCTCAAGAAGGTGGCCACCAACCCCTTTCTCATCGCCTCTGTCTCCGGCGTGATCGTTGGCCTTTCGGGCATCACCATCCCCGCGCCCATCATGGCCCCGCTCGATATGCTCGCACAGGCCGCCATCCCCGTGGCGCTGATTTCCGTGGGCGCAACAATGAACTGGGGGGCGCTTGCCCGCCTCGACATGTTCAGCGGCATTATCTGCGCAACCAAGCTTATCGCCCTGCCGACGCTCACCATGATCGCCTGCATTGTTCTCGATACCGATCCAGTGCTGGCCCGCACCCTGACCCTGTTCGCCGCCCTGCCCACCGCCTCCGCCTCGCATGTTCTGGCCGCTGGCTTCGGGGCTGATCGCGAACTCTCGGCAACCCTCGTGGCCCAATCCACATTGCTCTCTGCGGCCACGCTGCCCCTCTGGATCACCGCCATCACACTGGTCTTCTGACACGCCCCGGAAACAGACAATCGCAATTGTTTCTCTGTTTCCGTGCCGCAAACGATCCCAGACAAAACCCCGATATTGTCTGAGCCCTGCCCAGCTTCTGCCCGATTTGAGGCCGATAAACGACGCTGTAAAAAGTTTATCGAGGTAGGGAAACATGGACCGACTAACGGAAATGGAAGCCTTCGCCACAGTGGTGGATCAAGGTGGCTTCACAGACGCTGCCAAGAAGATGGGCATTTCGAAATCCGCTGTGTCCAAGCACGTCTCTTCACTTGAGGCCCGCCTCGGCGCGCGCCTTCTCAACCGCACCACCCGCCGCGTCTCGCCCACCGAGATCGGCCTGGCCTATTACGACCGCGCCCGCCGCGTGCTGAACGATGCAGGCGAAGCTGACGCGCTGGTCACGTCGATGCAATCGGCGCCCTCGGGCCTCCTTCGGATCAGCGTGGCAACCGACTTCGGGGTCAATCACCTCTCGCCGGTTCTGGGCGAATTCCTCGCAGAGTTCCCGGAAATCAACGTCAACATGGTGCTCAACAACCGCTACGTTGAACTGATTTCCGAAGGCTTCGACATGGCGATCCGCATCGGCGAGCTGGAAGACAGCACCCTGCGCGCCCGCAAGCTGACCGAAACCACGAAACGCATGATCGCAAGCCCGGCCTATTTCGAGCGCTACGGTCGCCCGGAAAAGATCGACGATCTGAACGAACACAAGCTGCTGCACTATTCGAACCAGTCGAACGGCGCAGTCTGGAAAATCACCGCCCCCTCGGGCGAAAAGCGTCAGGTCCGTACCGCCGGCTGGCTGAGCGTCAACGATGGCCAATCGCTGCTCAACGCTGCGGTTGCCGGTCTCGGCATCGCCTACCTGCCCTCTTACCTCTACGCCGAAGCGATGGAACAGGGTCTGGTCGAGGATGCGATCCCGGATCTGCCGATGGAAACCCAAGGCATCTACGCGGTTTATCCGCCGGGCCGTTTCACCCAGCCCAAGGTCCGCGCCTTCATCGATTTCCTGGTGCACGCCTTTGCCGAAAAAGGCCCCTCGGACTGGTAAAATAGAATTCAACACACCTCGTGTTTTCCCCAGGCTTTCCTCGAGAAAGCAAAACTGCCCGGGCCTCCCAAGCGCCCGGGTCTTTTCTTTTGGAACCAGCAACTTACCGCGCAGATGACAATCCGTCGCAGCGAATATATTCCAAACTAAATATATTTCTTTTCTTGAGGATTTTCCGCGACAGAAGTCCGGTCCCTCATCGTACAAGTCTCATTGTAAAAAACCTGTTCAAGGAGCCACGCAATGCGCATCGCGCTTATCGCCGCCCTCATCGCCGCCCCGACCCTGTCGCTGGCGGGATCTGCCGAAGACACCGTCGCCGCCCGTCAGGGCTATTACAAACTGCTGGGCGCCAACATGGACGTCTTTGCCACCATGGCCAAAGGCGAACGCGACTATGACGCCGCCGCCGCACAAACTGCTGCGGACAACATGGTCACCCTGACCAAATACAACCTCGGTCACCTCTACATCCTTGGCACCTCGTCGGACGACGTTGAAGGCTCGCGCGCCTTGCCGAAAATCTGGAACGATTTCGCTGGCGTTCAGGCCAAGGGCGGTGATTTCGTCAAGGCGCTGATGGACATGCAGACCGTCGCCGGTCAGGGCAAAGCCGAAATGGCAGGCGCGCTTGGCGCTCTCGGCGGCACCTGCAAGGGCTGCCACAAAGAATACCGCGCCAAGTAAGGGGCCTCCCCATGTCCGACCAGCTTCCCCGGGGAGTCACCCGCGAAAAACTGTGGGACCCGGCCCTGCGCCTGTTCCATTGGGCCTTGGCAATCTGCGTCGGCGCAGCCTGGGGTTTGGGCAAATTCGGCCCGAACGTCATGACGCTGCATTTCTACTTCGGCTACGCGGTCATCGCCCTTTTGGTGTTCCGCGTGGTCTGGGGGTTGGCTGGTCCGGCCCCCGCTCGTTTTGTGCATTTCATCTACGGTCCCGCGACAACCGGTAGGTATCTCTCGCAGCTGTTCGAACGCAAGCCGTCCTACTGGCCCGGCCACAACCCGCTCGGCGCGCTATCTGTCTTTGCGCTCCTGATCGTGCTGGTCCTTCAGGTCAAAACCGGCCTCGTGTCCGATCCCGACGACTATGTGAACGTCGGTCCATTGGCTGACATGGTCAGTTCCGAAACCGTGCGCAGCGCCACGTCACTGCACAACCGCCTCGCGCCCGTCATCCTGGTTTTGGTGGTTCTGCATCTGGCAGCCATCGCTTTCTACAAGCGCTACAAGGGCGAGAACCTTGTTCTGCCCATGATCACCGGCTGGAAACTGGTGCGCCGCGACAGGCCCTGATCTCAGGCCGCCCGCAGCATCCCTCCGGCAAACCCGTCCAACAGCGCTTTGCCGTTCTTGGCATGGCGCGCCACCAACTGTTTCTGCGCCCGGCCAACCGGCACGTATCGCGACGGCTCCGGCGCCTCGGCCTCTGCCACGAGGTCGGGAAACAGCAACCGCATCTCCTCAAGCGCCTCGTCCGGCATGGTCTTCATCGCCTCAGCCCCAAGATACAGGCTCTCGCTCGGCGCGCCTTCGGCAAAGACCGTCTCGTGCTGATCAAAGATCAGGTGGAAATACTCGACCTCCGTCACCTCTTCGACCACATCAATCCCCGGCAGTTCGGTCAGCTTGACCGCCGCAATCAGCGCCTCATCCTGCCCGAACATCCGCGCCACGATCTTGGAACTCACCAGCATCCGATGTTGGCGCGACACATAAAGATCCCGCATCGGAAGCCCCTGCCCCAAGGCCCCCGCCTCGATCCGCACCGGACGCAGCTTGTCCGACAGGGCCAGCTCATAGGCCTCAAGGGTCCGGCTGGTCAGCATCCGCAATTCGGCAAACCGCCCGTCAACCGTCAGGACACGCTGCCCTTCAGACAGGCCTTCCACCGGCACCGGGCCGGCGTCCGTCGTGATCATCGTGCCCCGCACGAAACAGGTCACGTCGGTATAATCCCAGCCAACAGTGTGGCTCTGATACGATCCAAGCGTCGCCCCGACCGTGAATTCCGATCCCGGCCCCGGCGCGAAATGCCAGCCACCTGTCGTGTTGAAGAAATAAAAGGTTTCGACGTGCGATTGTCCGTCGGTCGCCGTAAAGCTCACGTCAATCGCATAAGGCGATCCGGTGGTACCAGCAAAGCTGCCGCCATCAATGCTGATGGTTTCGCTGCTGTCACCGCTGCCCTGATACGAGCCATCATTGTCGTCAAAGACGGCAGTGTAGGAGGTATTGTACTGAGAATTGTAATAGGTCCCCGTCCAGCGAAAGACCTCGGCAGTATACTGCGCCATCGCCCTGCCCTACTCGACCTTGCTGGCCGTCCGGCCTTCGGCATTCAACGCTTCGAACAACATGCGCATCCCGCTTGGGGCCAGCTTTGCCTTGACGGCACCGCGTCCCAGCATCCGCTCAACCACGTCCTTTTCCCGCTCGGACATGGCCACTTCGAAAGCCACCTTCAGGTCACTCGCGAACTCTTTGTTCAGATCACGATACTGCATCCTTCAACCCACACACTCGAAACCGACGGGCAGCTTCTGCGTCTCCCGATCGTTTCCCAAACGTCACAAATAAACGTGGCTGGAATGGGGCACAAAAATGGAATTCGGCCCGGAGCTGAACAATTTCATGGGTTTTCAGGGAAAATCAGCGCCGATTTGACCTAAATGGAAACAATCGACAGGCACCGCATCGGCGATTGTTCTCAAGGCAGAACCACCACCTCGACCCGGCGATTGGTTTCACGGCCTTCCTTGGTGGCATTGCTGGCAATCGGCGCAAGATAACCAATCCCGCGAGAGTCCACCTGCGCATCCGCCACGCCCAGCGCATCCACAAGCTGGCTGCGCACCGCCCCGGCCCGGGCCTCGGACAATGCGATATTGCGATCCAGCGCCCCTTCGTTGTCAGTGTGCCCCACCAGCACAACCCGGCGTGTCTCATCTGCCTTCAACCAGTCCGCCAGCGCCACGAGCGAGGCAAACGGCCCATCTCCCAGCCGCGATGATCCCGTCTCGAAGGTCAAGTCGCCCAGCACCGCCCGTCCGGTCTCGTCCAGCGCCGTTGCCACGGCAGACCCGTCGATCTCCCCCGGCGTCGCGGCAATCTCCTCGACGGGTGGCGGCATAACCTCAAGCTCTTCGGTCTCAGACGGGGCCACATGGATCACCTGCACCATGCCCGAAATCGCGGTTTCGCTGACCAGAACGCCAACCCCCTCATATCCCCGCTCGCCCTGCTTTTCGGCCGAGATGAACCGGAACTCCGACAGATCGACAAACATGTCCGGCGGCGGCAGCACCTCGGTATTGAACCGGAAATCGAACCCGCCACAGACATCGGTTTCACAGGCAAACAGGACATCATACCCCTGTTCGCTCAACTGCGTGACGATCTGCGATGCCATGCGCGAGACCGATCCCGTCAGGCCGGGCACCCGCCAACTGCGTTTGACAACCCGCCCGTCAAAAAGCTCTGCCGGCACACCCTCACCATCGAAGGTTCCCACCGGCAAAGCGTATTGCCCGTTGCTTTCCTCACCGCCAAGCGCCTCGGCACCGTCCGGCAGGGACGGTTCGAACGCCGCCGCCAACGAGGGCAACAGCGCAAGACATATGGCGGCGAAACGGATCATCGGAACTGGGCGTGGTATTCGTCGTTGGGGCGCATGTTGGTGGCCGATGCCACGCGGTTCGACATGTTGAAAAAGCCGGTCACATTGGCAATGTCCCAGATGTCACGATCACTGAACCCGACATCGCGCAATGCCTGACGATCTGCTTCGGTGGTTGCGCTGCTTTCCTTGGTGATCTGCTCGGCGAAATGCAACATGGCCGTCTGGCGTGCGTCCAGATCGGCCGCCTTCCAGTTCATCACCATCAACTCGCCCAGCTTCGGATCCCCCGAAAGCTGGCGCACCGCCGCGCCGTGGGCGGTTAGACAGTAGAAACACTTGTTGATCGAAGACACGACAACCGCGATCATCTCGCGCTCAAGCTTGCTCAGCCCGCTGTCGCCCAGCATCAGGTCGTTATACATCGCCGTAAAGCCATTCAGCTTTTCAACGTCAAAGGCATAGGCCTTCAACACGTTGGGCACCATGCCCAGCTTTTCCTGGCAAATATCGAAATACTTCTGCGTCGCTTCCGGCAACGGGTCGGCCATCGGCAAATCAAGCGCCGTGGGTTGGTCTGACTGGCTCATCTATCTCCCTCTCAGTCTGACAAAATCCTGTAGTGATACTGCCCCACCACCGTCATCCCGAGCGAAGAATAAAGCCCGTTCGCAGCCTCGTTGGCCGTGGTGCAGATCACGGCAAGCGTATGCCCGCCGTTGTCCAAGGTCCAGAAGGCCGCGCGCTGCATCAGCCAGCGGCCAACACCCATCCGGCGCTGGAACGGGATGATCTCAAGCGCATGCACCATCGCGATCCCCTCGTGCATGCCGATAAAGCTGGCTCCCGCCGGCTTGTCCTGCCAGCGGCTCACGAAACCGGCCTTGGGCTTGCAGGCCCGCTGCATCACCTCGACACGCGCCGGTCCGATCCCGCCCGCGGCCCAGATTTCACGCATGATCTGCATCGGCCCGGTGGTCTCGATCGCGGCGGTACGCGGCGGGCGTTCCTGCGCCAACTCCTGCGCCGGGATCGCATACATCGTGACAGGGTCGATCACCTCATAGCCGCGTGCCGCAAGCGCCGCATCCAACGCGTCATCGCCCTCGCGGATCATGAACAGGGGCGTCTGCCCAAGGTCCCGCATCGCCTCTTCCGCCTTGGCAATGTCGGCCTCTTCGAACGCGCCTCGTGCAGTGGCCGCCGACACCCGTTTGCCGCCGCCCTGACCATCCCGCACAAGGAAAGGCCCACACTCGGCAACAGCCGCCGCCGGCCAGGTCGCCTCGACCACGTCATACATCATCTGTGCATCGGGAAGGCTCATGCGAAGGTCTCCGCCAGTTTGGTCATCGCCGCATCAATCCGCGCCCCATCCGTGCCACGGATCACGATATTCGCGCCAAAGGCCCCGTCCCGCTGGAACGGATAGGACCCGATCGACAGGTCACTGAATTCCTCGGCCAGCGCCGCCAGCGGCCCGGCAATATCCCCCTCGCCGCGATCAATCCGCAGCGACTGCGACAACAGCGGTTTGCCCCCGGTCAGGGTCGGCATCACGCTTGCCACCATCGCCTGGAACACGCTTGGCACACCGGCCATGACATGCACGTTTTCAACCGTGAACCCCGGCGCAACCGAGACGGGATTGTCGATCAAAGTGGCCTCCGCAGGAATCCGCGCCATCCGCTGACGCGCCGCGTTGAACTCCAGCCCCGAATTCTCGTAATGCGCCGCCAGCAGGGCCCGCGCATCATCACGAATGTCGATGCTCTGGCCAAAGGCCTCGGCCACGCAATCGGCGGTGATGTCATCATGCGTAGGGCCAATCCCGCCGCTGGTGAACACCGTGTCATAGCGTCCTGCAAGATGTTGCAGCGCCGCGATGATATCGGCCTTCTCGTCGCCAACCACCCGCACCTCGCGCAGGTCGACGCCGTGTTTGGTCAGCTCACCGGCAAGATAGTGCATGTTGGCATCGCGGGTCCGGCCCGAGAGAATCTCGTCACCGATCACCAGCATCGCGGCAGTGGGGTTGGACATGGCGGCTCGCTCCTTGTCAGATTGTCCCCAGAGGTATAGGCCCGTGATCATGCGCTTTCAAACCCCTCTTGTTCCCGCCGTGCTGATCCGCCGCTACAAGCGTTTCCTTGCCGATGCCACGCTCGCCGATGGCACCGAGATCACCGCCCATTGCGCCAACCCCGGCTCGATGATGGGACTGGCCGAACCCGGCAGCCGCATCTGGCTCGAACCGAACGACGATCCCAAGAAGAAACTCAAATACGGCTGGCGTCTTGTCGAACATGACAACGGCCATTTCACCGGCGTCGACACCTCGGTCCCCAACCGCGCCCTCAAGGCCGCGCTTCTGGCGCATGAAATCCCCGAACTCGCCGACTACCCGATGATCCGCCCCGAGGTGAAATACGGCCAGAACAGCCGCATTGATTTCCTCCTGTCCGGCGCAGACCGCCCCGACCTCTATGTCGAGGTAAAAAGCGTCACCCTCTCGCGCAAGGCAGGCCTCGCTGAATTTCCCGACAGCGTCACCGCCCGTGGCGCAAAACACCTTGCCGAGCTGCAAGAGATGATCGCCGAAGGTCACCGCGCCATGATGCTCTATCTCGTGCAACGCACGGACGCACAAAAGGTCACGCTGGCCGCGGATATCGACCCGACCTACGCCCAGACATTCGCAGCCGCCCGCAAGGCCGGCGTCGAGGTTCTGGCCTACGACTGCAAGATCACCCCGCAGGAGATCACCATCGGGTCCCGCCTGCCCTTCGAAGCCGACGTAGCCTAGCCAAGCACAGGCAGGCCGCCTTCAAGATCGGACTGGTAGCCAAACAGCGCCGCCAGGCCACCGGTATGCACGAACAGCACCCGCGCCCCTTTTGCGATTTCACCGGCACTGCACAGCGCCGGGACCGCGGCAAAGGATTTGGCGGTATAGACGGGATCAAGGAGAATCCCCTCACGCCCCGCCATCATCGCCATCGCCTCTGAGGCGGCCTCTCCAACCTGCCCATACCCCGGTGCCAGCGCCCCGTCCCAGATCTGCACGTCTTCTGCCGCAACCGCCCGCGTGTCCTCCGTCAACTCCGAAAACAGCTCCAGCACCCGCCGAATACGCGCCTCCTGCTGTGCCTTGGGGCGGCGCACGCAACTGCCGATCACCCGCGCCGTGCTGCCTGCCGCCCGCAACCCGGTTAGCAAACCCGCATGGGTCGCCCCGCTGCCAGAGGCCACGACAACTACGTCGAACGCCTGACCCGACGCCACGATCTCGCGCCCAGCCCGCACATAGCCCAGCGCCCCAAGCGGCGGGTTTTCAAGTCCAAGCGGAATGACATAGGGCACCCGCCCCTCACTCCGCAGCGTCTCGGCCCGCGCCCTGAGCGCCGCATCCGCCCCCGCCTCGTCTTCGCCCTCCGGATAGTGCATGATCTCCGCGCCCAGCATCCGCAACAACAGGACATTGCCAGACGTGTGATAGGTCCCATCCCGCTCCGGCACCCGCTCTTCCAACTGCACAACCGATTTCATCCCCAATGACGCCGCCGCATAGGCCGCCGTACGCACGAAATTCGACTGCACCGCACCGGTGATCAGGATGGTATCCGCCCCCTGCGCCCGCGCCGCGCCAAGATAGAACTCCAACTGCCGCGCCTTGTTGCCCCCAAGCGGTGATCCGGCCACGTCATCGCGCTTGATGAACAGGTTGATGCCAAGGTTCTCGGACAATGACGGCAGATGCGTCAGCGGGGTCTCCCCGCTCACCAATGTCGCACGAGGATAGGTTTCTGAATGCATGTCACACCTCCCAGGAAAACCACCGGCATTCACCGCGCGGCAGGCGCAAACGCCTAACCATGCCCGCGCCCTCTCACCCAACACCAACAACGGCGACGTGGCAACACGCGCGCGCCCAAGCCCTCTGGCATCTGTCGCCAATCCGTCATAAGTAACGGGAAAGAATTTGCGATGGAGCAAGAGGCTTATGATCGGTAAGGGCCGCCAGACCCGTGACGGGATCAGGATTTATCAGGACGCGGACTTCGCAGGCATGCACAAGGCCGGCGCACTGGCCGCACGCATCCTTGACGAAATCGCCGAACACGTTTTCCCGGGCCAGAGCACTGGTGAAATTGATCGCCTCATCGAACAGAAGGTAAACGACGCCGGCGCCACCTCGGCCACCATCGGCTATCGCGGCTACCAGCACGCCTCCTGCATCTCGGTCAACCACGTGGTCTGCCACGGCATCCCCGGCGACAAGAAGCTCAAGGATGGCGACATCCTCAACATCGACGTGACCGTCATCGTGGATGGCTGGTTTGGTGACACCTCGCGCATGTATGTCGCGGGCAAACTGAACCGCAAGGCCGAGCGCCTGATCCAGGTCACCCACGACAGCCTGATGAAGGGCATCGAGGCGGTGAAACCGGGCAACACCTTCGGGGACATCGGCCACGCCATTCAATCCTATGTCGAAGGCCACCGCATGTCGGTTGTCCGCGATTTCTGCGGTCACGGTCTGGGCCAGGTCTTCCACGCCCCGCCCAACGTCCTGCACTATGGCCGCCCCGGCACTGGCGCGGTTCTCGAAGAAGGCATGTTCTTCACCATCGAACCCATGGTGAACCTAGGCCGCCCCGAGACCAAGGTGCTGGCCGACGACTGGACCGCCGTCACCCGCGACAAATCCCTCTCGGCCCAGTTCGAACACTCGGTCGGCGTCACGGCAAACGGTGTCGAGATCTTCACCCTGTCGCCTGCGGATAAGTTCCACCCGACCTGGGGCTAGGCCGTTAACAGCAAGAAACGGCTGAAACTGCGCTGCGACGACGCGGCCCTTTACGGAATCACCATTCCAATACATGCTAAAAACAGCATGTATAAGGTGTATTTCGATGGCAACTTTTACTGGAACCTCCGGCAGCGACACGCTGATCGGGACGGATGACGCGGACATCCTGCAATCCCGCGGCGGCGTGGATTTTCTCTCCGGCGGCAACGGCGGCGATGAATACCAGATGTACCAAAGCGGCGGCCTGCACGCCGTCACCATCGACGACAACGCCACCGACGGAGCAGCCGACAGCATCACGCAGGCCCGCTTCTTCTATGCCTCTGCCTCGCTGGGCTATTCCGCCTGGGGAAGTGCCGAACGCCAGGGCGACGACCTGCATATCGAAATTCCGGGCAAACCCAGCCGCTTCCGCAAACCCGGCTACGGGGCCCTGACCATCGACATCATCGATCACTTCGGCGATGGCACGGTTGAAACCCTGCAAGCCGGTGACTTCACCTTTGTCCTCTCCACGTCCAACCTCTTTTCCGGCCCCGAGAACGCCCTGATTGCCGGCGACAGCGCGCGCGACACCATCAAGAGCGGCGCTGGCAACGACATCCTGTTCTCAAACGGCGGGGCCGACCGCATCATGTCAGGAGCAGGAAACGACACCGTCTTTTCTGGCGCAGGACGCGACCGGATCGAAACCCGCGCCGACAATGATCGCGTCTATTCCGGCGATCACAATGACACCGTGAAATCCGGCGCTGGCAACGATTGGGTCGATCTGGGCAAGGGCAACGACCTCGGGCGCGGCGGCACTGGCGCAGACTGGCTCCTTGGGCAAGACGGCCATGACAGGCTGTTCGGCGGTTCGGGTCGCGACATGATGGTTGGCGGCGCAGGCAACGACACGCTCAAGGGCGGCAGCAACGGCGACATCTACCAGTTCCGCGTCACCGCACCGGACGCCACCGGCCACGACGTGATCCGCGACATTGGCCAAAGAAAGCCACTCTACAACGATCTCGACATCATCGACCTCGTCGGCCTTTACGGCGCCTCATCCGGCAGTTCCTCCGAAGCCTACGCCGCTGTCGGCTTTGATCGCGCGGGCGCCGACATGATCATCTCCATCGGCGACGGCACATCGACCATCACCGTCAAGGATCAGTTCCTGCTCAATGGTCGCTCGTCCATCGAACAACTGGTCTTTGACGGCGGCTACTGGCCGGCCATCGAATTCCAGATCCTCGACGCCGAAAATGACGATATCGGCGATGATCGCCGGGATCGCCTTGGCGTCGGCGGCGAAAAGCACGAGTTGATCTTCGGCAACGATGACGACAATCAGGTGTTCGGCGACAGCGGCACCAACTTCATCTGGCTTGGCGGTGGGGCCGATACGCTGATCTACAAGGAGTCCGATCCCCAGCTGTATTATGACCTCGACCGCAACTTCGTCGGCGGCGGTTCGGTCAATGACATCGTGATGGACTTCGACCCCACAGAGGACAGGCTGGATTTCTCCGAGATCAAATCCCTCACCTTTGCCGGCCTCACCCTGTCCGAGGCCTCGGATGGTGACACCCTCATCTCCTGGCAATCCGGCGATTTCGAGGTCTCCTCGATTTTCATCGAATTGCGCGGCGTGGCCCTGGCCGACCTGGGTGAAGACCACTTTCTGTTTGCTTGAACCGAAATCCGAACGCACACTTTTAAGGGGAAATTTCCCAAAATTTCCCCTGCGTCAGCTATTCGCCAAACAACTCAAACCCTTACACATTTTCCACTCGGATGCGGCATTGCGAACCATTTGCAACTACCGGTCTTTCGCCCTATCTCTGCTCATGCCGCGCCGCACCATGTGGCCGGTTGGTGAAATCCCAGCATAGGAGGCCCGCGTGATCTCTACGTTCAAATCCGCAGCCCTCGCCGCCCTTCTCGGGCTGACCGCAACCCAAAGTTTCGCGCAGGAGGTCACCCTGCGGTTCCAGCATTTCGTCTCGCCCAAATCGGCGAACCCGAAATACTTCATCGAACCCTGGGCCGAAAAGGTCGAACACGAAAGCAATGGCCGCATCAAGGTCGAAATCTATCCCTTCATGCAACTGGGCGGCAAAGCCCCGAGCCAGTACGACCTGATCCGCGACGGCGCGATTGATGGCGGCTGGGTGATCCCGGGCTACCAGCCGGGCCGCTTCCCCGAAGCCGAAGCAATGGAAATGCCCTTCATGGTCACCAAGTCGGCAGAAGACGCCTCCAGGGCCGCATGGGTCTTTACCCAGAAACACCTGATGGATGATTTCCGCGATGTCCACGTTATCGCCGCGCACATGCACGGCCCCGGCATCGTTCACAAAAAGGGCCAGAGCATCGCGGCAGTCGAAGACTTCAAAGGCCTCAAGCTGCGCGGCCCCTCGCGCCCGGCGACGCTCTTGTTGAAGAAACTCGGCGCCACCCCGATCGGCATGCCCGTGCCCGCCTTCCCCGAAGCCCTCTCCAAGGGCGTGGTTGATGGCGGCGTGATCACCTGGGAAATGTCACCCTCGCTCAAGCTGAACGAGCTGACCGACAGCCACACAGACGTGGCGGGCGACAAATCCCTCTACAACCTCTATTTCATCTGGGCGATGAACAAGGCCAAGTACGAAAGTCTGCCGGATGATCTCAAGGCGGTGATCGACGCCAACTCCGGCATGTTTGCCTCGGCCTGGGCCGGTCGCGCCCATGACACCGGTGACGTCGACGGCAAGGGCCTGATGCAGGCCGACGGCAACGAGATCGCCAGCTTAAGCGAAGCCGAAACCGCGCGCATCACTACCCTTGGCGACGAGGTGATCGCCGACTGGATCGCCGACATCACCCGCAAAGGCCTTGATGGCGCCCAGCTGATCGAAGACGCCCGCGCCGCCGTCGCCGAAACCCGCAGTGACACGGCCGCCACGAACTGATCCGGAAAAGGCCGCCTCTCGGGGCGGCCTTTTTCATGGCTTAATCAAAACTCACCGCCATCCGGTACAGGTGCCATGTCGCATGGCCAAGGATCGGCAGGACAAAGATCATTCCAAGGAACGCAGGCATCGCGCCAAGCACCAGCATTCCGGCCACGATCATCCCCCAGACCACCACCGGCAGCGGGTTCTTGGATGCCACCCGCAGGGATGTCACAACCGCCGTCGGCAGCCCGACAGGACGGTCCAGAAGCATCGGAAAACTGGTCAGCGCGGTTGTCAGCACCACGAAGGCAAAGACCGCACCAATCCCGCAGCCCATCCAGATCATTGTCCAGCCGTCAGACGTGGTGAACACATCCCGCATGAACCCCGCCACGCTCTCGGGCATCGCCGGCCCCAGTGTCACGTTGTAAACCCAGTAGGCCGCGGCCATCCAAAGAAAGAACATCGCAAACAGGTAGAGGCCCAGCACCAACACCGGCCCAAGCGCCCGCGCCCGCAGCATCGCCAGCGCATCCGCCCAGCTTGCCTCCTGACCATCCTCGTGCAGCGCGCTCATTGCATAAAGGCCCACCGCCGCCACCGGCCCGATCAGCGCAAAGCCGGACACCATCGGGAACAGGAACGGCACCATCGCCCGCTCAAACGCCATCGCGGCCAGAAAGACCCCGATCATCGGATAGATCACCACCAGCGCAATCACGTCACTGCGAAAGCGCGAAAAGTCCCGCACCCCCAGCAACAGCGCCTTCCACAGATCCTCGACCCCGATCGAATGCACCCTCGGGTGCACATCCATGTCGCTGCGCATGTGCTGCGCCGCATCGCCAAGGGCGCGCGCACCATCGTGCACCGCCTTCGCTCCCCAGCTTGCCGGATTTCCAATTGTCTGAACCATTCCAACCTCCTCCATTTCTGAAGGCAGGCCAAACCGTTCCAAGGCAGGGCCGATCCCCTTGATCCGCAGGGCCAACCCTGTTGGCGGCCTGCCATGATCTGTCCACTATAGCACAAACTCCGGCAAATCGCCGAATGCCGCCCCTATCCGTCCAGTCCCAAGCGCCCCACCACGTCCTGCATCCGCGTGACAATCTCCGCACCCTGTCCGCGCAGGGCAGCCCCCGCGCCCTCGGGCACATAGCCGATACAGCGCATCCCGGCCCGCGCAGCGGCCTCGGCCCCGCTGGCGCTATCCTCGATCACAACACAGGCCGCAGGCGCCACGCCATGCGCCTTGGCCGCCGCGAGGAACAACCCCGGCTCCGGCTTGGCCACGCCCAGCTCCCGCGCCGAAAACATGGCGGCCTCGAAACGGTCCCAAAGTCCGGTCTGGCCAAGCGTGATCCGCATCTTCTCGCGGCTCCCGTTCGACGCCACGCAATAGGCCACGCCCGCCGCCTCCAGCGCGTCAATCAGATCCCGCACCCCGGCGATCA
The DNA here is from genome assembly GCF_040369695.1 of Pelagimonas sp. KU-00592-HH. Classification (NCBI taxonomy): domain Bacteria; kingdom Pseudomonadati; phylum Pseudomonadota; class Alphaproteobacteria; order Rhodobacterales; family Roseobacteraceae; genus Pelagimonas; species Pelagimonas sp. KU-00592-HH. The sequence goes on from NZ_BAABWM010000002.1 coordinate 648,497, forward strand.
GCGATACCCCCCTGCGCAGCGCCGCATAGGTGGCCTCGTGGATTTCCGCCACCCAGTCCTCGGGCAGGTCCGCACCCATCCGCCGCGCCTTGTCCCGCACCCCGCTCAGCGTGCCGCCGACGAACTGCGCCATGCACTCTTCGACCGTCAGGTGCAGCCCATAGCCCGCAAGGTTCTCCGAGATCGCCCGGTTCGTGACCGGCTCGCTGTCAACCAGCACGCCATCACAATCAAAAATCACGAGATCGGGTCGCATGTCGCCTCCTTGCCTGCCTGCGCAGACCCTAGGCACTGCTTCTCCGGTCGGCAAATGGCATGTCGGCGAAACCGCGCCTTTCAGATGTCACTCTGAAACATGCACCTCGAGAAAGGTCACATGGGTGTCGCCATACTTGCGCTGATCCAGCAGGCCGAACCCCTCCGGGGCAACCTGCGGCGCACTTTCTTCCCAGACGATCAGCGCACCCTCGGCAATCCAGCCCCCCGCCATCGCCGCAGCCAGCGCCTTGTCCCCCATGCCCTTGCCATAAGGCGGGTCCAGAAAGATCAGGTCATAGCCCGCCCCGTCATTCGCCGGCAGCCGTGTCGCATCCCGTGCAACCATTTTGGTCGCTGCCTTGGAGCGCGTGATGCGGATGTTCTCTCGGATCAGGCTCTGCGCCTTACGCCCGTCATCCACGAAACACACCGTCTCGGCCCCGCGCGACAGGGCCTCAAGGCCCAGCGCCCCGGTCCCGGCAAACAGGTCAAGCACCCGCGCGCCGGTTATCGGATCGCCGAACTTGCCGCCCATCAACACGTTGAAAAGGCTCTCGCGCACGCGGTCGGTCGTGGGCCTCAGATGCGCGCCTGCATCGCCCTTGCCAACACTGGCAAGGGCAACGCCGCGAAAGTCTCCCGCGATGATCCTCACAGTTTCATCAGGGCTTTCATGTCGGTTTCGGGATCGGCAATCATCGCCGGAGCCGGCGATTTGCCACCTTCGATCAGACGCTTGCCGATCATGTAGTCGCGCGGCGCGTTCATCGCGTCCACCGCCAGCAGTTCCTCGCCCTTGTAGTACCAGAACGACACCGAATTGCCTTCGCCTGCGCGGGTGACGACAGTGTCATAGCCGGTGTTCAGACCCGCGATCTGAAGCTTCACGTCATACTGATCCGACCAGAACCACGGCTTGGCGACATAGTCCTTGCCCGCCCCCATGATATTCTCGGCCACCACTTCCGCCTGATCAATCGCGTTCGGCACGCTCTCCAGACGGATACGGTTGCCCTTGTAGGGAAACGAGGCACAATCGCCTGCCGCCCAGATGTTCGGCACCGAGGTCCGGCCCTGTTCATCGGTCTTGATACCGTTGTCGATCTCGACACCGGCCGCTTCCGCCAGCGCACTCGCCGGGGTGATCCCGACACCCACGATCACGAAATCAAGGTCCAGCTCGCTGCCGTCGGTCAGCTTGGCACCACTGACACGGCCCTCGCCGGTCAGATGATCAAGGCCAACGCCTTCGATGATCTTCACGCCATGCCCTTCGTGCAGGGACCGGAAATAATCCGAGGTCTCGGGCGCCGCGACACGTTGCAGGATACGGTCCGCCATCTCGACCAGCGTCACCTGAAGCCCGCGCGAGGCCGCAACCGCCGCCGCCTCAAGACCGATATAGCCGCCGCCCACGATCAGCACGCGCTTGCCTTCGGTGAACTCGGGCGCCATCGCGTCCACGTCCTTGAGGTCGCGCACCACATGCACCCCCTCAAGCGCGCCACCAATCGCCGCCGGCAACCGGCGCGGCACCGATCCGGTGGTCAGAACCAACTCGTCATAGGCAATGTCCTTGCCACCCGCACGCAGGGTCTTGGCCGCGGCATCAATCGACTCCACCGTCTCGTTCAGGTGCATGTCGATGTCATTTTCCGCATAGAAGGCCTCGGGCCGCAGGAACAGCCGCTCCAGCTCCATTTCGCCCAAAAGATACTTCTTCGACAGCGGCGGGCGCTGATAGGGCGGCACCGATTCCTCGCCGATCAAAGTCACCTGTCCGGTGAACCCTCCATTGCGCAGCTTCGCCACAAGCGAAGAGCCTGCCTGCCCCGCTCCGATCACAACTACGTGGGTCATGCCCTCTCCCTGAGTCAGTGTTTCCTTTTGTGCTGGCGAGCCTATATCTACGGGGAAGGAAAACGCAAACGAACAAAGGACATGTAATGACGATTTCTGCTGGTGAACGCCTGCCCGAGGGCCAACTGATGCGTGTGGGCGATGCAGGCCCCGAACCCGTCTCGGTCGAAGCCCTGACCAAAGGCCGCAAAGTCGCGCTTTTCGGCGTCCCCGGCGCCTTCACCCCGACCTGTTCCTCGGCCCACCTGCCGTCCTTCATGCAGAACGCCGATGCCATCCGCGCCAAGGGCGTGGACGAGATCGTCTGTCTCTCGGTCAACGACGCATGGGTCATGGATGCCTGGGGCCAGTCTTCCGGCGCAGCCGATGCCGGCATCTCCATGCTGGCCGATCCCAGCGGTGATCTGACCGTGGCCATGGGCCTTGATTTCTCGGTGCCGGCCATCGGCTTCACCAACCGCGCCCGCCGCTTTGCCGCCATCGTCGAAGACGGCACCGTCACCTGGATTTCCGAAGAAGAAGAGGCCGGCACCTGCAACCTGACCGCCGGCAACACCCTGCTGGAAAACCTCTGATATCCCTGCGTCCGGAGGTCCAGCGGATCTCCGGGCCATCCCCGTGGAAAAACCCTCTCAGAGCGTATCCAGCTTCCGCGCCAGCTTCACGTCAAGCGCGCTCAGGCCGTCCACGTCATGCGTGGTCAGCACCACGTCAACGCGATTATAGACATTGAACCACTCCGGATGATGGTTCCATTTCTCGGCCCAGATCGCCGCCCGCATCATCCAGCCCATCGCGTCGATGAAACTGTGAAACACGTAACTCTTGCGGATCGCGTCGCGGGCCGGGTCCATCTCCCATCCCGCCTCCAACAGCGGGCCCAGCACCGCATCCCGTGCCGCCATACTAAGCTTCTCGGTCATTCGTGGTCCTCCCGTGTCTCCTTGCGAAACGGCCCCCAGGCCGTCATCACCTCGATCTCCTCGGCCACGGCCTCGCGTTCCGCCACAAGATAGCGTGCCACCGCATCGGAAAACCCGTCATCGGCAATCCAGTGCAGCGAATGGGTCTCGACCGGAAGGTATCCCCGCGCCAGCTTGTGTTCGCCCTGCGCCCCGGCCTCGACCCGCGCCAGCCCCTGTGAAATGGCCCAGTCGATCGCCTGATAATAGCACAGTTCAAAGTGCAGGCAGGCATGATCCTCGATACAGCCCCAATACCGGCCATAAAGCGCATCGCGCCCGATCATGTTCATCGCCCCCGCAATCGCCTGCCCCTCGCGCATCGCCAGCACCAGCAGGATGTCATCGCGCAGCACCTCGTGGGCGATGTCGAAAAAGGCCCGCGTCAGATAGGGCGTACCCCATTTCCGCGCTCCGGTGTCCTGATAGAACATCCACATGGCGTCCCAGTGTTCGGGCCGGATCTGATCACCGGTCAGACACATGATCTCCCCGCCGAACCCCTGCGCCTTCTCGCGCTCCTTGCGGATGTTCTTGCGCTTGCGCGACGACAGCGTCGCCAGAAAGGCATCGAAACTACCATAGCCGTCATTGACCCAGTGAAACTGCTGGCCCGTGCGATGCAGCAGCCCCATTTCACGTCCGGCAATCGCCTCGTCCTCGCTGCAAAAGGTCATGTGCATCGACGAAAGCTGGTTCTCGGCCGCCACCTGCACCGCCCCCTGCACAAGGGCCGACATGCCAAGCGTCTCGTATCCCGCCCGCACGAGCAACCGCCGCCCCGTCACCGGCGTGAAGGGCACCGCGATCTGCAATTTCGGATAGTACCGCCCACCGGCCCGCTCATAGGCATGGGCCCAGTTGTGATCGAAGACATATTCGCCCTGACTGTGCGATTTCGCGTACATCGGCGCACAGGCAATGATCTCGCCATCCGCCTTCGCCGTCAGGTAACGCGGCTGCCATCCGGTGCCGGGCCCGACCGACCCACTGTCTTCAACGGCCTTCAGAAACCGGTAAGTGGTAAAGGGATCTTCCGGCCGGCCTTCGCCCGCTCCGGCGCAGGCGTCCCAGTCCTCCGCCCCGATGCTGTCCAGCGAACCATGCAGTTCGATTTCGATGCGTGCGCCGTCCATGCCATTCTCCTGTTCGCCCTCACATATTTGGCCCCGGGCGAAAAAGGATCAAGCGGGGAATGGTGCCAGGTACTGTTCAAAGGTCACGTTCTCGGCAACCTTTCGGGCCTCTGCCTCGGCCTCGGGCGACCGGATGGTCCAGCACAAAACATGCGTCCCCCCGGCCTTCAGCTCTGCCACCCGCGCGCGGCCAAGGTCACTTGCCTGATGGCTGATGAAACAGGCCCCGACACGGTCATAATCCGGTATCTCGCGCAAGCCGTCGCGCCGCGCTGCCGGAATCAATGGCCAGTCATCCGCACCATAGCCATCGGTCACGATCCCGCGCGGCACCTGCGGCAACAAACGGCCCATCTCGGCCACGCTATGGGGATTGAACGACATAAAGGCAATCGGCCCACCATAGCCCGCCGCGTATTCTGCGGTCGCCTGCTCCAGCGCGCCGATGTTGGGGCCAAGAATGCCGTCCTGATCCTTCAACTCGACCAATAAAGGCACCTGCCCGTCAACGATCTCAAGAACTTCGGCAAAGGTGGGAATGCCCTCATCCCCACCTGTCAGACCGATCTCGCCCAGCTGCTCGGCCGTACGTTGCCGTATGGCCCCACTCTCACCGGTCAGGCGCTCAAGCTGATAGTCATGAAAGACCATCGCCCGCCCGTCCGCCGAAAGCTGCAGGTCGATCTCGATGCCGTACCCGGCCGCCATCGCCGCGCGGATCGCCGCGCGGCTGTTTTCGGGGCGTCCGTCCGCCACATCATGCAGGGCACGATGCGCCAGCGGCACCGTCAAAAAGGCCGGGTCAAGCTTGGTCATTTGATCTGGAAGATGCCTTCGATCTCGACCGCCACACCAAACGGCAGCGATGCTGCCGACACGGCGGAACGGGAATGACGACCGGCATCGCCCAGCGCCTCGACCATGAAATCCGACGCGCCGTTGATCACCTTAGGCTGGTCCCCGAAATCAGCGGTCGAGTTCACGAAACCCACCAGCTTCACAACCCGCACCAGACGGTCAAGATCGCCACCACATGCCGCCTTCACCTGGCTCAGCAGGCTGATCGCGCAGGTCCGCGCCGCCGCGGCACCGGCCTCGACATCCATGTCGTCGCCCAGCTTGCCCTTGATCATGCCGTCGGCATCCATCGAGATCTGGCCGGATACATGCACGAGGTCCCCCACCTGCACGAAAGGCACATAGTTGGCCGCCGGGGCCGGGGCTTCGGACAGGGTCACACCCAGTTCTGCGAGTTTTGCTTCGAATGCGCTCATTGCTGCGTCTCCCTAAAGGTTTCGGGGCGACGCTAGACTGCGCCGCCCCGACTGGAAAGTCCAAAACCGACCTCTGCCTTATCCTTCGCGGAAAGCCTTGGTGAAATAGTCGGTCAGCGGCTTCACGAGATAGGCAATCGGGGTGCGGTCCGCCGTGCGCAGAAACGCCTCGACCGGCATCCCCGGCACCAGCCGCACATTCTCCGGCAGCTTGGCCTGTTCACCCTCCGACAGCACGATCTCGGCACGGTAATAGCTGACACCGGTGGCCTCGTCCTGGAAGGCATCCGCCGAAACCACCAGAACCCGACCGAACAGTTCCGGCGTATTCCGCTGATCCAGCGCCGAGAACCGCAGGCTCACCTCCTGGTCGGCATAGATCTGGTCGATATGGATAACAGGCACCTGCGCCGCGATGATCAGCGGGCGATCCTGTGGCACCAGGAACAGCACCGGATCGGCCGGACGGATGACCGAGCGCGGCGTATAGACCTGAAGACCATAGACGATGCCCGACACCGGGGCCTTGATCTCCAGACGCGACAGCTGCTCCTCAAGGGCGCGGCGCTGTTCGGCCAGTTCCAGCTCGCGGTACTGCAAATCACGCAGACGGGTGATCGCCTCTTCGCGGCGGCGCGACGACAGCTTGATCACTTCGATGTCGATCTCGGTAATCCGGCCCGCGGCCTGCGCCTTGGTGGCGGCAAGTTCCCCCACGCGCCCGCTCAGGCTCGCTTCCTCGCGCTGCAACGCCAGCACCCGGCTGGCCTGCGCAAGCCCCTTCTCAAGCAGACCCTGCTGGTCCACCAGTTCCTTGCGGATCAACTCAAGCTGAACCGTCAGGGATTCTTCCTGCGCTTCGATCCCGCGCACCTGGTCGGCAATCTGGCTGCGGCGCTTGCCCAGCTGTTCGATCTCGTGGCGCAGCGAATCCACCCGCGCATGGAACAGACGCTCCTGCCCCTGCACGATTTCCGCAATGTCCGGATTGGCGGCGGCCTCTGCCAGAAGTTCGTCTTCAAAGACCACCTCCTCGGCATCGTCGCGCTCAGCCTCAAGCCGTCCACGGCGCGACATCAGTTCGAAAAGTTGCCCCTCCGTGATCGCGAGGTTCGACGCCAGCAAAGTGGCATCCAGGCGGATCAGGGTCTGACCGGCTTCTACCGAGTCGCCCTCGTCCACAAGGATATCCTGCACAAGGCCGCCATCGAGATGCTGAACGATCTGCCGGTTGCGATCCACCTCGATCCGACCCGAGGCAATCACCGCGCCGGAAATCTTGGACAGGGCCGACCACGAGCCGAACCCGCCCACCAGCACAAGCATGGCAAGAAAGCCGATTGTCAGCGGCGTCCGCGCCGACCAGTTCTTCTTGGTGTCGCTCATTGTACGCCTCCGCCACCGGTGCTTTGTTTGATCTGCTGGTGGTTCGCCACCATTTCGCGCAGCACGTCATCTTTCGGACCAAAGGCCGTGCGCATCCCGCCATCCAGCACCAGAAGCATGTCACACTCCTGAATTGCCGCCGGACGGTGCGCCATGATCAGCACCGATTTGCCTTCGGACTTCATCGCCCGGATCGCCCCGTTCAGCGCCATCGACCCGTCGTTGTCGAGGTTCGAGTTCGGCTCGTCCAGAACGAGGATCACCGGATCGGCATACATCGCACGTGCAAGGCCAATCCGCTGGATCTGTCCACCCGACAGGCGGCCGCCATTCGGGCTGATCCGCGTGTCATAGCCATCCGGCAGCTTGACGATCATGTCATGCGCCGCCGCCTTCTTGGCCGCCGCCACAACCTTCGCCGCATCCGGCGCATTGCTCAGCCGCGAGATATTCTCGGCAATCGTGCCTTCGAACAGCTGCACCCGCTGCGGCAGATACCCGATGTATTCCCCAAGCCTGTCGGGATCATACTGATCCAGCGTCGCCCCATCGAGGCGCACCTTGCCACCTGCGGGACGCCACACGCCGGTCAATGCCCGCGCCAGCGTCGACTTGCCCGCACCCGACGGACCGATCACACCCAGCGCCTGACCGGGTTTCAGGCCAAACGACACCATGCGCAGCGCCGCCTGCTGTTCGCCCGGCGGCACCACCGAAAGCTGGTAAACCTCAAGGTTCGCCTTGGGCGCCGGCAGTTCCGTGCGCGGCTGCTCCGGCGGCACTTCACTCAACAGTTCCGAAAGCGTGCCCCAGCCCTGACGTGCACGCTGAACCGCAGGCCACTGGCCAATCGCCATTTCGATCGGTGCCAGCGCACGACCCAGCAGGATCGAACCGGCGATCATCGCGCCCGGCGTCAATTCGTTTAACAGCACCAGATAGGCCCCAAGACCCAGCATCGCCGACTGCAGGAACAGGCGGAACGTCTTGGTCGACGAGGTGAAACCACCGCCAATATCCGCCGCCTTCACCTGCGCCTCAAGCGACTTGTCCCGCGCCACCTGCCAACGGTCAAAGGCCGCCGTACGCATCCCCATCGCCGAAACCATCTCGGCCTCGGTACGGATCTGTTCGCCCAGCAGCTCCGACTGATGCTGCGCCATGTTCGCCTTGAGCATCGGGGTGCGGCTCACGCTCTGGTTCAGGAAGGTCGCAATCACCAGCAACGTGCCGCCCACAACCGCCAGCATCCCCAGCCACGGGTGGAAGATCGCGATCCCGGCAAGGAAAAACGGGGTCCACGGAATATCAAACGCCGCCATCAAAACCGGCGAAGACATCAACCGCTGGACCGATTCAAGATCGCGCAGACCAGTCTGTGCCTTGGCATCCGGCGCCACCGCCGACTTGCGCACCACCGCGTCGAACACGCGACGGTCAAGCCGCGCCTGGAACCGTGCGCCAACCCGGCCCATGATCCGCCCGCGCGAGAAATCCAGCAGACCCATCATCCCGTAAAGGAACGCAACCAGCATCGACAGCGCGATCAGCGTCTCTTCCGACCGGCTTCCGAGAACGCGGTCGTAAACCTGCAACATGTACATGGGTCCGGTCAGCATCAGCAGATTCGCAAAGAAACTGAAAATCCCGACGGCCCAGTAAAGACCACGGCTTTCCCGCCGCGCTGCCCTCAGTTCATCCAAACCTGCCTGGTTTGCTTTTTGGCGCATAATCCCGCATTCCCGCTGTCAAATTCTCTAACACATCAATTACACGAAGCCCGCTCACAAACAAATGTCTCCCATCTGCCACAGATTGCGGTTAAAAGGAGACCTTGAGTTTCAGCTTGCTCACTGAATAGTCTAGATGACCTGATACGCAGTTTAGTCCCGTAATTCTATCGCCAATTTGGTATGCCATGAACATCCGCACAAAAATCGCCCCTGTTGCTGCCCTGGTCTGCGCAGCGTTCCTGTCTGCTTGCGGTACGAGCGAGAATGCGGATGTGTCGCGCGGAATTTACGACCCCTATGAAGAAAACAACCGCTTCACGCACCAGTTCAACAAGAACCTCGACACCTATGTCGTGTCGCCCTTGTCCGATGGCTACGGCACCATCGTGCCCGAACCTGTGCGCAACGGCGTCAGCAACTTCTCCGATCACCTCTCGGTGCCCAATGACGTTGTAAACAACGTGCTTCAGGGTGATGTCGGCGGCGCGATGCACAACACCTTCCGTTTCGCCTTCAACACCGTGTTCGGCATCGCCGGCATTTTCGACCCGGCCACCGCGATTGGCGTTCAGCGCGTCGATACCGACTTTGGCGAAACCCTGCACAAATGGGGCGCAGCAGAAGGCCCCTATGTCGAAGAACCCTTCTTCGGCCCGTCAACCTCGCGCGATACCGCGGGCTTTGTTGTCGACATCGTGATCGATCCGTTCTTCATCCTGCTGCGTGACCCGTCCCGCTATGTCGGCGGCGTCGCCTATGTGCTTAACGCCTTCGGGGATCGCTACAAATTCGATTCGACCATCGATGCGCTGCTCTACGAAAGCGCCGACTCCTATGCCCAGGCCCGCAGCATCTACCTGCAAAACCGCCGCTTCGAGCTTGGAATGACGGCCGAGGATCTCTATCTCGACCCCTATGATGATCCATACGCCGAGTAAGGGGAGACCCAGATGACGCATCACCTGAACCGTCGCGACTTCATTGCCGCCGCTTCCGCAACCGCCCTTGTTGCCACCCTGCCCACAGGCGCGTTTGCCCTGTCGGATGCACAGGCCAAGACGCTGGTCGACAAGGCCGTGGCCGAAATCAACAAGGTCATCGTCTCGGGCAAACCGCTGTCCGGCATGATCCGTGATTTCGAACGCATCTTCGCGAAATACGCCGATGTCTCGATCATCGCCCGTTCGGCGCTTGGGGTGGATGCCCGCCGCGCGTCGTCGTCGCAACTGCGCGCCTACACCAAGGCGTTTCAGGGCTACATGGCCCGCAAGTACGGCAAGCGGTTCGAGGAATTCGTAGGCGGCCGCATCGAGGTTCAGGGCGCCCGCAAGGTCAAGAGCTTCCACGAGGTCAAGGCCCGCGCCATCCTCAAGGGCCAGTCACCCTTCGAAGTCAGCTTCCTGGTCTCCGACAAGTCCGGCAAACCGCTGTTCTTCGACATGATCATCGAAGGCATCTCCCTGCGCTTCACCGAAAAGGAAGAAATCGGTGCCATGCTCGACAAGCGCAAAGGCAACCTCGACCAGATGATCGCGGACCTCAAAAAGGCCGGCTGATCCCCTCGACATCCTGGGAATTCTGCGCTCGCCTGCAAAGGCGGGCGCTTTTGCTTTTGGCGCATGGGCTAACAGGTATCAGTCCCCCGCGCCCCCTCAATTCCGCCCGAACAGGTCCTGAATGATATTGTCGATGGCATTGTCGATCGCGTTGTCGATGGCCTCGCCAATGTCGTCGCTGGTTCGGCGCTTGGGCTTGGTCTTCGGCTTGGGTTTCGGCTGCGGCACGAACGCCGGCAGCGCCTTGGGCGTCGCGCCCTCGTTGACCCGCATCATCACCTCGTGGAAAATCTCGGCCGGCAAACCGCCCCCCGTCACCCCGGTCAGCGGCGTGTTGTCGTCATAGCCCATCCAGACCCCAACCACGTAATCCGCCGTGAACCCGATGAACCAGGCATCCCGCGCCGCCTGCGTGGTGCCGGTCTTGCCCGCCACCTCCCAGCCCGGCAGCGCCGCGCGCCCACCGGTGCCTTCGCTCACCACCTTCTCCATCATATAGATCAGCGTCCGCGCTGCACTTTCGGTAATCACCCGCTCACCAATGCCGCCGCCCGTGCCCATCAGCGGGTTGTTATCCCCCTGCAGGCGCAGCTCGACCAGACCATAGGGTGTCACCGACGACCCGCCGTTCAGAATACCCGCATAGGCGCCGGTCATCTCCAGCAACGAACTCTCCGAAGCCCCCAGCGCCAGCGCCGGACCATCGGCAAGGTTGCTCTCGATGCCAAAACCGCTGGCCACCTTGCGCACGTTCTCGCGCCCCGCGGCCTCGGATATCTTCACCGCCGGAATGTTCAGCGAATTCTTCAGCGCCCAGGTCAGGGTCACTTCACCGTAATGCTTGTTGGTATAGTTCTTCGGACACCACTCGCCCGATCCCGGAATGTCCAGGCAATAGGGCGCGTCGTTCACAAGGTCATCATAGTGATACCCAAGGTCCAGCGCCGTGCCATAGACAAAGGGCTTGAATGCCGAGCCGGTCTGCCGCTTTGCATGAACCGCCCGGTTGAACGCCCCGATCGCGGTGGTATCGCGCCCGCCGACCATGCCGCGCACCGCGCCATCCGCCGACATCACGACAATCGCCGCCTGCGCCTTTGATCCTTCCCGCACCTTGTTGTCGAACACCCATTGCAGCCCCTCTTCCGCCGCCTTCTGGATACGCGAGTCAAAGGTGGTCTTGAGGATCACGTCCTCGGTGGTGTTGCGGGTAAAGAACTCCGGCCCCGAGGCCATGACCCAGTCGGCAAAATACCCGCCCGCATTGGCCTTGGCCGCCTGCGACAGGGTCGCGGGGTTGTCCTGCCAGTATGCGGTCTCCTCATCCGTCAGATAGCCCTGCTCGTTCATCAGGCGCAGCACCGTCGCCGCGCGATCCTGCGAACGTTTGAGGTTCGAGGTCGGCGCCAGCGACGAGGGCGCCGTCAGCAACCCGGCCAGCATCGCACCTTCCGCCGGGTTCAGAACCGCCGCATGTTTTCCGAAATACCGCTGCGCCGCCGCCTCGGCACCATAGGCCCCGCCGCCCATATAGGCCCGGTTCATATAGATCGAGAGGATGTCATCCTTGCTGTACTTGAACTCCATCGCCACCGCATAGACCGCTTCCTTGGCCTTGCGCCAAAGCGATCCGCGCCGACAGTCCTGCACATAGGCCGCTTCGCTTTCCCAGGCGTCCTGATCGTACTCGACCCCAAGACACAACAGTTTCGCGGTCTGCTGCGTGATTGTCGATCCGCCATGCCCGCTCAGCGGCCCGCGCCCTTCGCGCAGGTTGATGCGCACCGCACTGGCCACACCACGCGGGCTCACCCCGAAATGCCAGTAGAACCGCTTGTCCTCGGTCGCCACCACCGCGTTCTTCAGATCGGGAGACACGCCATCCGCCGTCACCACCCCGCCGAACTGGTCACCGCGCCAGGCAAACACCTGGTTGTCGCGATCCAGAAGGGTTACTGACCCGCGCGCACGCCCATCCAAAAGGGTGCGCACGTCCGGCAGCGTGGAATAGACATAGCCCACGGCCAGCCCGATGATCAGCACGCTGACAAGGCTCACACGCCAGGTGAAGCCCCAGATGATCCGCCAGATCCAACGAAAGATCCCCAAGACAAAGGCCACAACCGGATGCCGCTTCTTGGCCGGTTTTCTTGAAGGCGCGGGTTTGCGCTTAACCGCTTTTTTCGGTGCAGCCTTCTTCTTCGGTGCGGGCTTGGATTTCGCCCCATACCGATTCTCCGCCACCAATGGCGGCTTCTTACGCCCTGAATCACCCATACCTTGCCCTGCCCGGCCTTCTACTTTGACGGTATTTTAACTTCCTTTGCATACAATGTAGAGGCAAAGAGACATCCCAAACGCCTTTTTGTGTTGCGCATTTTTTAATCACGCAACGCAATCTGTGCAAATTTTGTGCACTTTCACATGTTTTGACGGTGCGAAATTGGGCATTTGCCTTCGTTTTCCCCCACAGCAGCGTTTTTCTGCAGGTGCAAACACGCAGGGACGCACCTGCTAGAGGAAAGGGGAAAACGGTGAAACTGATTATTGCAACAATCAAACCGTTCAAGCTCGAAGAGGTTCGCGAAGCGCTCACCTCCATGGGCGTGCGCGGCATGATGGTAACCGAGATCAAGGGCTTCGGCTCGCAATCCGGCCACACTGAAATTTACCGCGGCGCGGAATACGCCGTGAACTTCGTACCCAAGGTCAAACTGGAACTCGTCGTTCCGGCCTCGATGGCGGACCAAGTGGTCGAGACAATCACCAAAACCGCCCAGACCGGCAAGATCGGCGACGGCAAAATCTTCGTGCTCGACGTGCAGCAGGCAATCCGCGTGCGCACCGGCGAAACTGACGCAGACGCGCTCTAAGCGTTGCAGGAGGACACACTACAATGACCAAATTCACGAAATACGCCCTGCCTGTCGCGCTCGCCGCGATGCCGGCCATGGGCTTTGCCGAAGAAGGCCCCGTGCCGGGCGTCAACGCCTCGACCGACTCGGTCTTCATCTTCAACTCGCTCCTGTTCCTGATCGGTGGCTTCCTGGTGTTCTGGATGGCCGCAGGCTTTGCCATGCTCGAAGCCGGCCTCGTGCGTTCCAAGAACGTCACCATGCAGCTGATGAAGAACATCGCCCTCTTCTCGCTGGCCGCCATCTTCTACTACCTGATCGGCTACAACCTGATGTACCCGCTCGGCACCTGGTCGGTTGACGGCATCCTGTCCGGCGTCTGGGGCCCGGGTGTTCTCGAAGCTGTTGGCGTGACCGCCGACGCAGCCGACGACTATGGCTACGCGTCTACCGGCTCGGACTTCTTCTTCCAGCTGATGTTCTGCGCCACCACGGCCTCGATCGTATCGGGTACCCTGGCTGAGCGTATCAAACTGTGGCCCTTCCTGATCTTCGTGATTGTCCTGACCGGCATCATCTACCCGCTGCAGGCATCGTGGAAATGGGGCGGTGGCTTCCTGGACGCAATGGGCTTCCTCGACTTCGCTGGCTCGACCGTTGTGCACTCCGTAGGTGGCTGGGCCGCTCTGACCGGCGCGCTGATCCTTGGTCCGCGTATCGGCAAGTACAACAAAGAAGGCAAAACCGTTCCGATCCCCGGTTCGAACCTGACCCTCGCAACCCTGGGTACGTTCATCCTGTGGCTCGGTTGGTTCGGCTTCAACGGCGGCTCGCAGCTGGCCATGGGCACCGTGGGTGACGTTGCAGACGTATCGCGCATCTTCGCCAACACCAACACCGCAGCAGCCGGTGGCGCCATCGCAGCCATGATCGTCTCGCAGCTGATGTTCAAAAAGCCTGACCTCACCATGACCCTCAACGGCGCTCTGGCCGGTCTGGTTTCGATCACCGCAGAACCGCTGACCCCGTCGCTGGGCGCAGCAACCCTGATCGGTATGGTCGGCGGCGTGATCGTTGTCTTCGCCATCCCCTTCATGGACAAGCTGAAGATCGACGACGTTGTTGGCGCGATCCCGGTTCACCTGATCTGCGGCATCTGGGGCACCATCGCGGTTGTCTTCACCAACGCTGATGCCTCGCTGATGGTTCAGCTCTACTCGATCGCTGTTGTCGGTATCTTCACCGTGGTTGTCTCGGGCGTCGTCTGGTTCATCCTCAAGGCCACCATGGGTCTGCGTGTGGACGAAGAGACCGAGATCAACGGCCTCGACATGGCAGAGCTCGGCATGGAAGCCTACCCGGAGTTCACCAACGGCTAAGCCCGCTGGCAAACCCGCAAAAAACACGAAAGCCCGGACAATCGTCCGGGCTTTCTGCTGTCTGGCGCCAGTTACCCCTGGATACGCACCGGCCGCTCCGGCACATGCGGGCGTTTGTGACCATAGGGGGTGCAGTCCAGATGGCGACGATCGTGACGATCCTCGGCGCGGTCCAGCTTGTCCTCGATCACATCCAGCGGCCCGCGATCATAGGCCTCGTCGATAATGTTCTCGATCCGGTCACGGCGATCCTCGACAAGATCGGCACGACACCCCGCATTGGCGGCACTGGCCGCAACCACAAGCAGGCCAAGGGACACGATAACAATGACGAAATTGGCGATCTTCATGGCGACGTCCTTTCAATGATGTCCAAAGTTACCCCTAGAACGCACCACCTTTGGGTTTCCGTCGTCATACTTTAACAAAAAGACGTTTTTTTCCTTTTTGTCCATTTTTCACAAAACCCACAGCCCCGCGCCTGACAGGTTTCCCCGATCAGAGGGGGCCACCCCGGCAAGTTTCAATCTCCCTCACTGAAACGCCTTCTGCTGATCCCTGCGCCAACTGCCCGGATCGCGCCCATACTTAGCGCCAAGATCGAAAAGCTCGCCCATATAGACGCGATCAAAAGCCTCGCGCGGCTTGGCCTCGAAACTGGCGGGGATGGACAACAGATGCGCCCGGAACCCGTCGCGTGCCGCCAGCGACAGGATGGTGTCGATATTGCCAAGACTCTGGGATCGGATCAGCATCTCAAAGGTGCGCTCTCCCATCTTCAACAACCGCGTATCCTGCGCGGCATAACGCTTTTCCAACCGCTTGTTGTGCAACAGCCAGATCGTGTTGTTATGTCCGCTCGCCCCGACCCGTCGCAGCACCCGCCGCATGTCGAGCGCGGCAGGATAGACAAATATCTCGCGCGTCAGCCCGCCATCCACATGCAGTTCGGTGCGTTCGATGTCACCCAACCGAACCGGGATACGCACGGGCTCAAACGCAATCGGGATCGACGCCGAGGCCTGCACGACACGACGGATCAGTTGATAGGCCTCCGGCGTTTCCTGCTCGGCAATCGCCCCAATATCCCACAAAACAGGCCGTTCCGCGTCAATATTGGTGGTCCCGATCAACAGCGACCGACCTTTACGCGATTCCTCTGCAACCGCCCGCAACACCTCCGGCGTCAGATGTTCGCGGATCGCATTTGCCATCGGCTTGGTCGATGCCAGATACCCCGATCCGAACACCGCCCCCGCAACATCAAAATTGGCGATATCCTGCGTCGAGGTCTCGGTATAAAGCTCTTTCAGCCGATCATCATACTCGGGTCCAAGGAAGGCAAAGGGCGCGATCAGGGCCCCGGTCGAAATGCCGGTGACCATATCGAACTCGGGCCGCTTGCCGCTCTGTGACCACCCGTGCAGCACCCCCGCGCCAAAGGCCCCGTCCTGCCCGCCGCCCGACAGCGCAAGAATATTCAACCCGTCCCGGCCATTTGGCCACTGCCCGGACTTTGCCTCGTAGTATTTGATAAGCTCGCGGAAATCCTCGTCGCTGGCATCCTCGTAGATCCGCATCCACCACTCGGCACCAACCGGCTGAAAGTCCTCGTACCGATCCGCAGGCGGCGCTTCTGCCTCGCGGTTGTGGCGTGCCACGTCGCACCCGGCCACAAGCAGCACCGAAAAGACAATTGCCCAGACCTTCGCCCGCATCACGCGTTCCTTCTACACTCGGCCGCAGTCTACCCGCCTTTCCACGACAGGTGAAAGACACCAACGAAATGGGCCGCCTGCGGTGATGCAGGCGGCCCACTCGAACACTCTCGAAACCCCGGATCAGATGCCGGTTTCAACAATCGCCTTGGCAAGGATCGGCACCGTGTGCGCATTCAGGCCGGCAATGTTCAGACGGCTGTCCGACACCATGTAGATGCCGTGCTCGGCGCGCAGGCGCTCGACCATGTCAGGCGTGGTGCCCAGTTGCGAGAACATGCCACGGTGCTGGGCAAGGAAACCGAAACGATCCGACCCCGAAAGGCGCTGCAACTCGCTTGCGAGACCTTCGCGCAGGGACAACATGCCCAGACGGGTCTCTTCCAGCTCGGCCGCCCAATCGGCGCGCAGCGCGTCATCGGTCAGGATCGTGGTCACCACACGCGCCCCGTGATCCGGCGGGAAGGAATAGTTCTGGCGGTTCAGGTGGTTCAGGTTGCCCTGCGTCACCGCGGTGTTGTCCGCCTGCTCCGAAATCGCCATCAGGATACCGGTCCGC
Source organism: Pelagimonas sp. KU-00592-HH (assembly GCF_040369695.1). Lineage (NCBI taxonomy): Bacteria > Pseudomonadati > Pseudomonadota > Alphaproteobacteria > Rhodobacterales > Roseobacteraceae > Pelagimonas > Pelagimonas sp. KU-00592-HH. The sequence goes on from NZ_BAABWM010000002.1 coordinate 665,173, forward strand.
TCGCGGTACACACCAAAGTTCTTCGAACAACTGCCCGCAATCAGAAGTTCCGGCACCGACGACGCCACAAGGCGGGTGGCCGCCGCGTCTTCTTCCAGACCATCGCCAAAGCCCTGGTAGGCAATGTCGATCATCGGCACGAGGCCCTTCTCGTTCAGCAGGTCCACAACCGCCTGCCACTGGGTCAGGTTCAGGTTGGCGCCGGTCGGGTTGTGACAGCAACCATGCAGCAGAACCACATCGCCCGCCTTGGCCTCCGACAGGTCTTCCATCATGCCGTCAAAGTCGACACCACGGGTTTCGCCATCGAAATAGCGATAGGCCGTGTGATTCATGCCAAGGTAGTTCAGGATCGACACGTGGTTCGGCCAGGTCGGGTTGGACACCCAGACAGTGGCATCGGGGCTGGTGTTCTTGATCAGCTCGAACGCCTGACGCACGGCACCCGTCCCGCCGGGGGTGGCCACGGCGGCAATACGATCGCGTGCAACCGTTTCGCCCAGAACCAGACCAATCATCGCATCCGAATAGGCCGGATCGCCCGCCAGGGCCACATAGGCCTTGGTGGTCTGCTCTTCCACCAGACGGCGCTCCGCTTCTTTCACGGCGCGCATGACCGGGGTCACGCCCTCGGCATTCTTGTACACACCAACGCCGAGGTCGATCTTGGTCGGGCGCGGGTCTTCACGGTACATCGCCATCAGGGCGAGGATTTTGTCTGCGGGTTGAGCTTTGAGTTTTGTGAGCATTACGCTTCTCCGGTGGCAATCGGGAGAGTGGGGAAAGCGCCCCACTCGGTCCATGATCCGTCATAGACGGAATAGTCGCTCTTGCCGAACCGCTCCATCGCGAGGGCAAGAATACAGGCAGTCACACCCGAACCGCAGCTGGTGATCGCGGGTTTGGACAGGTCCACACCCGCCGCCTCGAACACGGCGCGGCACTCTTCGGGGGATTTCAACGTACCATTGTCGTTCATCAACTCGGGGAACGGCACGTTCTTGGAATTCGGAATATGGCCCGAGCGCAGCCCGGCACGCGGCTCCTCGGCCTCGCCCTTGAACCGGGCGGCCGAACGGGCATCGATGATCTCGTAGTCACCAAGCTTCGACGCGCTCGACACCTGCGTCACGTCTTTCACAAGGTGGTTCTGGCGGCGCACCGTCATGTGGCGGTCGCGGATCACCGGCGGCAGGTCCTCGATCTCGCGGCCCTCTGCCTGCCACTTGGGCAGACCACCATCCAGCACCGCCACGTCGTTCTGCCCCATCAGCTTGAACAGCCACCACACGCGGCAGGCCGAATTCACGCCGTTGGTGTCATAAACAACCACCTGGTGGCCATCGCCAACACCCATCGCCCGCATCCGGCTCATGAATTTCTCGACCGTCGGTGCCATGTGCGGCAGGTCGCTGCGCAGGTCGGCAATCTCGTCGATATCAAAGAACCGCGCGCCGGGAATATGCGCCGCGTCATATTCCGCCTTCGGGTCGCGGTTTTCCGCGGGCATGTGCCAGGATGCATCGATGATCCGCAGGTCCGGATCTTTCATATGCGCGGCAAGCCAGTCGGTAGATACGAGCGTCCTTGGATCGTCCATGAGCGAAGCCCCCTTTCAGTCAGACTCCTGACTACAACCCGCACACTCAACAGGCAAGGGCGAGGCCATGCTTATCACGGCCCTACGCCACCGGTTTTCCACAGAATACGCCCCGCAATCCGCCCTGTCAGAACAGAACCACGATCCCGGCCCCGACAATGGCCCCAATCGCGCCCAGAACCGCAGCGGGCTTTGGCGGACGCCCGTCCTTCAGCCAGAGAATCGGCAGCACTAGAACCGGCGACAAAGACCCGAACACCGCCGCCAGCCCGGCATGGAAATGCGCAAAGGCATAGAGCAGCAGCGACGAAGAGACCACGTAGCCAATCACCCCCGGCAGCACCACCCGCCCAAGCAGGCCCGGCGTCATCTCGGCGTCACTCCGGAACACCCGCGCCGGCCACAGCGCCACACAGGAGATCAGGAACGCCGCCCCCAGCAACCGCACGGACGAGGCCGCAAGCGGATCGGTGCCCGCCAGCATCGCGGGCTTCATCAGCAGGAACCCTAAGCCCTGACAGGCCGTCGCCACCAACCCCAAAAGCACCACCCGCCAAAGGCTGCCTCGCAGACGGTCGCTCTCGGATCGGGCATCCCCTCCGAACTGAATCGTGACCATCACGCTGGCCAGAACCACCAGCGCACCCACCATATCCATCACCGACACCCGTTCGCCCAGCCAGACAAAGGCCATCAGCGCCACCAGCGGCCCCTTGAACGACAGCAACAGCTCGGTCCGCCGCGGCCCGCCCAGCCGCAGGCATTCGATCATTGCAAGATTGCCAAGAAAAATGCCGACCACCGTGCTGGCCACGAAGGCCGGCCAATGCTCCCAGGTCACGCTGGGCCACAACCCCAACACCGAACAAAGCAGGCTGACAATGGCGGCGCAGGCCACCAGTTGAATGCGGGTGAACTCAAACGCCCCAAGCCGCCGCGCCGGGGCCTGCGCCAGCACGATGCCCGTCGCCCAGCCCGTCGAGGCCCCAACGGCGGCAAGAATTGGAATTGCGACCACGATCCACCCATCCTACATTAGCTACGGTTTCCGTAGCAGATAGGATGCTACACAAAAGATAGCAAGAGGCAAGCCATGACCACCACCCATCCCATGCCCGGACTGCCCGTGCGCGGCTCGAAGTCCGGCAAACCGATCATGGCACTGTTTGATCTTCTGGGGCGCAGCTGGTCGCTGGGGATCATCTGGCAACTGTCAGACGGCACCCCCGCCACCTTTCGCCAGCTTCAGGACCGCTGCGAAACCGTCTCGCCCACCGTGTTGAACAAACGCCTCAAGGAACTGCGCGCCTGCGCGCTGGTCGATCACGACGGGTCCGGCTACCACCTGACCCCGCTCGGGCGGGAGCTGTTTGAAATGCTGCATCCCTTCGGGGCCTGGTCCACCACCTGGTCCGAGGCCCTTCAGGAGCAACAGGACAGCTAGGCTTACTTGCCCAGCGCGTTGCGGATGACGCTCACGATGGCCAGCACCACGCCACCGCCAACACCACCGCTGGCGATCTGGCCGATGATGCCCATCAGGTCGACACCACCCCCCGCCAGCGCACCGGCCCCGACCATGCTCAGAAGCTGACCGCCAAGGCCACCGCCCACGATCCCGGCAATCGAGTTGATCACCACACCCTGGTCGATCTTGTTGATCAGGCGTCCCGACAGGTTGCCGCCGATGGCACCGGAAATCAGCGAAATCAGAAGTTCCATGAGTATTCCCCTCGCATCGGGGCTTTTTGGGTCCATGCGCACCGAGGTGCCCCGCGCCCCGTCCGCACCTCGACCCTAGGCTGGTGCCCTCCTCCCCAGATACGGGAAAACACCAACATCCTTCCCCGCAGCACTGCGCAACATACGGGACGTTACTTGAGGAAAAATTCCATGCCCCGCCGCCGTGCTGGCAAACAATGAGTCTGGTTTATCGGCAGGTCAGAACAAAAGGAGCAGGCATTTGGCAAGACTGCTGCTATCAGCATCCCAAGCTTTGGCTCCCTGTGCATTGGGCGATGACTAGATCGGGGCGGGCAACCTGATTTCCGGGGCCTCTTCTTGGGTAAGGAGCTCGACAGGCGCACCTTTGTCCAAGGCCTCATTGAAACGCCCCAAATAGCGCATGCCAGAATACACATCAGATTTTGCGTTGGTATTTCCGCCCGAAACTTCTTCATTGGTCAGCTTTTCGAGTCTCTCAGGACACCTTGAGGCCTGGTCGTCGAACCGAACGGGATTCAATCTGAATGCAACGCACCCACCCTGTCCCTCGTCGAGAATAACGAGGTCTGCTTCTGCGAGGTAAAGGTTGGACCCTCGCCACCAGCCTGTGTCTTCCAAAAGCTCTCGTGATATTTTCTCTCTTCGATGTTCAACAATCAGTGTCCGCTTCCAATCTCTCTGGAGGCTGAACATCCCACTGACAACCATCGACACTCGCACGTCGCCTTCAAGATTGGCGGACGCGTGATGCTCAGTATTGCAACCCATCAAGAGGAATGATGCAGAGAAGAATGCAAAGAAAACGCGCATGGGCACCTAAGTCCTGAACTTCAATAAAGTTGGCGTGGGCGAAATTTGAAGCCAACAGCCAATCCAATCCCCTAAAATACTTCTTTCAAAGCGTCTTCTCCGTTTGGCCTCAACCTCACTATTACGAAGGTAAAAGCTCGATAAACTGCAATTCTGTTTGTCTCAACGAGTGCAAGTATCTTTGTAGCGAGAAGGCCGCAGAACAAAATAGCGCCGTTTTTCGATGGAAACAGATCACTCGCCGTGACGCAGCAGACGTTGCTTCTGACGGCCCCAGTCACGCTTGGCTTCGCTCGCCCGCTTGTCGTGGTTCTTCTTACCCTTGGCGATGCCCAGCTTCATTTTAACAAGGCCCTTGTGGTTGAAGTACATCACCAGCGGCACAAGGGTCATGCCCTTGCGCTGGGTCGCGCTCCACAGGTTCGCCAACTCCTTCTTGCTCACCAATAGCTTGCGGCGGCGGCGCTCTTCATGGCTGAACATCGCCCGGTCATAGGGCGCGATATAGGAGTTCACCAGCCAAAGCTCCCCATCCTCGACCGCCGCATAGCTTTCGGCGACATTGGCGCTGTTCTCACGCAGGGATTTCACTTCCGATCCGCTCAGAACGATACCGCATTCGATATCTTCCTCGATGGCATAGTCGAACCGTGCCCGCCGGTTCTCGGCGATCACCTTATAGTTCGGATCGGTCTTTTGCTTGTTCTTGGCCATGATCGGCACTGATTACCCCGACGCGTACGGGGTGTCCATGACCTCAAGTCAGGACAAACGGATATTCACCTCGCGTGGGTTTTCTGCCAGTTTGCCCTACATTCTCGGGAAATAAGGAGATTCCCCTGTCCACCCTGTCGCCGTTTCATGAACGGGCCGAGCGCCTGATCCAATGCAAGAGCATCGAATCGCTCTGGGAATGTCACGTCGAAAACATGGCGGGTTTCGGGTTTGACAGGCTCCTCTACGTGGCGACCACCTTGTCACAACCCGGCAACTGGGGCGACCCTGCCGACCGGCTGGTTCTCACCAACTATCCCGCCCCGGTGATCGACACCTTCATCGGCCAAGGCCTGCACCGCACCACCGCCAAGATCCCGAGCCCGGCCGAAGGGCCCGGTGCCTACAGCTGGCGCAAGAGCCGCATCGCCAACGATGCCCCGCCAACCCGCGCCGAACGCGCCCATATGGCCCTGTGCAACAAGTGGAAGATCACGGCGGGATATACCATCTGGTTCAGCGACCTGCGTCAGCGCCGCAAGGGGGTCATGGGCCTCTGTGCCAAGGTCGGGCTGTCACAGGCCGACGTGGATCGCACCTGGCTGGAACACGGCCACGAAATCCACGCGCTTTGCAACATCCTGCACCTCAAGGCGCTGTCCTTGCCCAGCCCCGATCACCGCAATCTGCTGACATCCCGCCAGCGCGAGGTGCTGAACGGCATCGCCGACGGTCTTTCGACCCAGGACCTGGCCAGCAAGATGGGCCTCAGCAGAGCCACCGTCGAAAAGCACCTGCGCCTCGCCCGTCAGGCCCTCAATGCCGAAACCACGGCCAATGCCATCCACAAGGCCTCCGAACTCCATCAGCTCTTCCTGCTGCGCGAAGCGGTCTGACGCTGCGCCTGCACACTGCGCTTTACAAGTCCCCCGCTCCTCCCCTACACATGACGTGATGGTTCCCGGATCGACTCTCATATCGTGACGGGAAAAGGGAACACGGTGCGGCCCGCAAGGGCCAAGTCCGAGACTGCCCCCGCAACTGTAAGCGGCGAGCCATCCTGAGATACGCCACTGGCCACATGGCCGGGAAGGTTCAGGAGACGCGACGACCCGCAAGTCAGGAGACCTGCCATCATGAACCGTAACCTACTACCGGGCGGGGTGCCCCGGAGGGAGACAGAGCATGACAGCGCAGCGCGCAACACAATCTGGCCCTTTCCAGCCCCCGCACAAGCGCGGAGGGCGTCATGAACCGGCCATTTCCCCATAAAATCACCTTTTGCTCGATGTGTCCCCACACGGGCCAAACCTGCCGTCCCGGCTTTGAAATGGCGCGCAAACTGTGCCAGTCGATCAGCGCCAGCGGCGACCTGATCGCCGACGATTTCGAAATGTCGGGCCACGTCGAGATGGTCGGCTGCTCGCGCCCCTGCGTCGGCGTCTTTCACGCTACCAAGTCGGCCTGTCACATGTTCGGCGATGTCGAACAGGACGCCGATGTCGACGCGCTCCTGTGTGACGCCCGCACCGCGGCCCGCGGTCACGGCGACTGGCCGCAGGATGGCACAGGGCCGATCCCCGCCGCCGTCGTTGCCTTCGACACACAGGCCCGGGCGCTGTCATGACCCCGGCCCGGCTCGAGACACGAAATCTCGGCTGGGTGCCTGCCAACGGAACGACGCCTGTGCTGCGCGAGATCACGATCTCGGTCGCGGCCCGGTCGGTTGTTGGCATCACATCCGGCTGTGCCTTCGAACAGGCCGCGCTGATGCACCTTCTGGGCGGCATGATGCCCCCAAGTTGCGGTCAACTTCTCATCGACGGAGATCCCACCTCTACCATGCCGCCCCGGCGGCTGGCGCGAAAACTGGCCTTCGTCGCGATGGACGACTGGCACAACGATCCGCGCTGCGTCATCGACATCCTGCGCGACAGGCGTGCCCTGCACCGGCTTGGGTTTCACACCCCCAACCCGCGCGACGGCGAAGTCGTCTCAGGGGTCATGGATCGCCTGAACCTGCGCCGCCTTGCCTTCTCGACACTGGACGGCCTGTCCCCGGCAATCGCCTTGCGGGTGATGCTCGCCCGCGCGATGGTGCAGGAACCGGACCTGATCGTTCTGAGCGAGACACCATCCGGCCTCGACGATTTCGCCCTCTTTGCGCTGTTCGATCACCTGCGCCAGTCCGGCCAGACCGTGATCGCGGGTTTTGAAGATGGCGACCTCGCGCTTGGCCTCTGTGACAGGGTTCTGGATCTCGACCGGGGCCGCCTTACGTCGGCAGGGCCCCGCCGAGCGCACCGGCAAGGATAAGCACCAGCGCCACACCATGCACGATCAGGATCGCCTTGAGGGTCCGGGCAAAGGGCTGCTTGCGGGTCTTGTGCCGAAACAGGGTCTGCCCCAGCCGCGCCGCGGGGCTTCCGCCCAGCATGGCAATCAACAAAAGGGTCGGCTCCGGCACCCGCCACCAGCCGGCCCGCGCGCACAGCTTGTCCCAGCCAAAGGCGATGAAGCTCATCACGTTGATAAGCCCCAGCCACCACAGGAACAGAATCACTGCGTTGTCCGCCACCGGTTTTGTCCTTCGCGCCTTTTGTTACCTTCAGATGTAATCGCCGTGCGCCGCCGATACCATCCCGCTTTTGCCGATTTGCCGCACTGCAATACCGACGTAATACCGACACGATACCGCCGGAAAACCGAAGCCCCCGTTTTGCCCCCTCGAGCCAGTTAACCCTTGCCCCCCATTTCCGGCGTCAGCAGGTGCCGCAACAGGGCAACGGGGTGGCTGCGCAGGGTCAGGCGCATCGCCACATAGTCCTCCACCACCTGCTCTCCCTCGCTCATGTCCGGTAACATCGCCTGCGGCTCCTGAATGCCCTCGCCGTCCATATCCTGCGCAAAAAGCGGCAAGGGGTCGATCGACCGGATCGCCTTGGCCTCCCACAGGGCCTCGCGCCGGTTCAGCCCGAGATCAAGAAAGGCATCCGCCTCGGCCAGCCGCATCAGCACCGGTGGCGTGATCCCCGCCCGCCGCCAGACATCCTCGACCGAGAGGTATCCATTGCCCCGCGCCGCCGCGATCCAGACCGCGTCATCTTCGCGTAACCCCTTGATTTGTCTAAACCCAAGCCGCAGCGCCAGCCCGCCACGCCCGTCCGGCTCCATCACGTTGTCCCAATAGCTTTCGTTCACCGAAACCGGCCGCACCTCAACCCCGTGCTCGCGGGCATCCCGCACGATCTGGGCCGGGGCATAGAACCCCATCGGCTGGGAATTCAGCAGGGCACAGGCAAACAGCCCCGGATAGTGGCACTTGATCCACGCGCTGGCATAGACCAGCAGCGCAAAGGATGCCGCGTGGCTTTCCGGAAACCCGTATGACCCGAACCCCTCGATCTGGCTGAAGCAACGGGCGGCAAACTCCTCGTCATATCCGTTCTGCCGCATCCCCCGCATAAAACGATCATGAAATTCGCTCACGTTCCCATGTTTCTTGAACGTCGCCAGCGACCGCCGCAACCGATCCGCCTCCTCCGGCGTGAACCCCGCCCCGATCATCGCGATCTGCATCGCCTGTTCCTGAAACAGCGGAACCCCCAGTGTCTTGCCCAGAACCGCCCCCAGTTCATCCGAGGGAAACGACACCGGCTCCTCGCCATTTCGCCGCCGGATATAGGGGTGAACCATGTCCCCCTGGATCGGTCCCGGCCGGATAATCGCGACCTCGATCACCAGATCATAAAAGTTGCGCGGCCGCATCCGTGGCAGGAAATTCATCTGTGCGCGGCTCTCGACCTGAAACACCCCGATACTGTCCGCCCTGCACAGCATGTCATACACCTTGGGGTCTTCCTGCGGCAGCGTAGCAAGGCTAAACCTCTGTCCATAATGGGTTTTCATCAGATCAAAGGCCTTGCGGATACAGGTCAGCATGCCAAGGCTCAGAACATCCACCTTGAGAATGCCAAGGCTGTCGATGTCGTCCTTGTCCCAACAGATCACCGTGCGATCTTCCATCGTGGCATTCTCGATGGGCACCAACTCGTCCAGCCGCCCCTCGGTGATGATAAAGCCGCCCACGTGTTGCGACAGGTGGCGGGGAAAGCCGATGATCTCATGCACCAGCGCCATCGTCTGACGCAGGTGGCGGTCGCTCGGGTCCAACCCGATTTCGCGCATCCGTTCGTCCTGCACAGCGTCGACCGAAAAGAACCCCCAAAGCTGCGAAGACAGCGCCGTGATGGTGTCTTCGCTCAGCCCCATCGCCCGCCCCACCTCGCGAATCGCCCGTTTGCCCCGGTAATGGATCACCGTCGCACACAGCCCCGCCCGATGCCGGCCATAGCGTTCATAGATATGCTGGATCACCTCTTCGCGGCGTTCATGTTCGAAATCCACGTCAATATCAGGCGGCTCGTCCCGCGCTTCGCTGACAAAGCGTTCAAACACCATCGTGCCGATTTCCGGACTGACGCTTGTCACGCCAAGGCAAAAGCAAACCACTGAATTTGCAGCACTTCCCCGCCCCTGACACAGGATGTCCCGGCTGCGGGCGAAATCCACGATATCGCGCACGGTCAGGAAATAGGGCTCGTAATTCAGACGCCCGATCAGGTCGAGTTCATGCTCCAGCATATCCCGCACCCGCTCGGGTGCCCCGTCCGGATACCGCCACCGCAACCCCTCGTAAGACAGCCGCCGCAACCGCTCCGCCGCGGTCTCGCTCCCCCGCACCTCGCTTGGATATTCATACCGCAGACTGTCCAGCGAGAACTGCAATCCCTCCACCAGTTCCGCCCCCCGCGCCAGCGCCTCTGGATAGTCGCGAAACAGGATTTCCATCTCGCGCGCATCCCGCAGCCGGCTCTCGGCATTGGCCAGTGCCGCCCGCCCAAGCGCATTGACCCGCCGCCCGGTGCGGATCGCCGTCACCACATCGGCCAACTTGCGCCGCCGCCCGTGGTGCATCATCGGTGCGGCGCTGGCCACAATCGGCAGGCCCAGCCCCTTGGCCTGCGCCGCAACCCATTGAAAACGCACCTTATCCCGCCCGTCATAGTGGGGCGACAGCAGCATCTGCAAACGGCCCTCGAACCGCTTGCGCAGACGCGGCATGAGATCGCCCCAGCCCGCCACGCCCTTGGCCCGACGGTCCTCCTGCGCCACCGGATGCAGGATCAATTGCAGCCCTTCGGAGTGGTCCATCAGGTCCTGCAAATGCACCAGGCACTGCCCCTTCTCTGCCCTGAGCCGCCCCTTCGACAATATCCGGCAGAGGTTGGCCCACCCCTGTCGATCCGCCGCCAGAACCGTCACCGGCGGCCCGTCAGAAAACACCAGCCGCGCCGCCGGCAACAGGCGCGGTACTGCGTAGATCGCCGCCGATGGCCCTGCCACCACCCCCTCCGGCGCAGGCGGGCCAATCAGCCCATGCTCGGCATCAAACCTCTCGCGTTCGCGCACCTTGCGCGCAATCTCCCGCGCTTCCGTATGCGCCCGCACGATGCCCGCCACCGTGTTGTCATCGGCAATCGCAATCGCCCCCAGCCCGCCCAAGGCGGCACGGCGCATGTACTCCTCCGGGTGCGACGCTCCGGTGAGAAAGGTGAAATTCGAAGTGATACAGAACTCGGCGATCATGACGATCTACAAGTATATTCACGTTTTGTTCTTTTTCGAGTCTTTTCCCGAAAAACAAAAGGGCGATCCGAAGACCGCCCTTTCCAATCAGTGATTTATCCGGATCAGCCCTTGCCTTTCCAGGGCACCAGCTGGCGTTCGATCCAGCGCATCAGCATGTCGATGCCGAAGCCGATGCCACCGATCAGGATGATGCCCATGATCACGATATCGGTCAGCGTGAACTTCGAGGCCACCATGATCATCATGCCCGCACCCTGCGACGCGGCCACCAGTTCCGCGGCAACAACCGTGCCCCAACAGACGCCCATCGCAACCCGTGCACCGGTAAAGATATCCGGCAGCGAGTTGGGAATGATCACATGGCGCATGATCTGCCACTTCGAAGCCCCCAGAGAATAGGCCGCGTGCACCTTGGTGATACGCACCCCCGACACACCGGAACGGGCCGCAATCGCCATGATCCAAAGCGCCGCGAGGAACAGCAGAATGATCTTGCCGACCTCACCAATCCCGAACCAGATGATGATCAGCGGGATCAGGGCCAGCGGCGGAACCGGGCGCATGAATTCGACAATCGGATCAAACCAGCCACGGAACCAACCGTTCAGACCCATCGCATAGCCCAGCGGGATGCCGACAATGGCGCCGAACAGGAAGCCACCGATCACACGGAACAGCGAGTATCCAAGGTGTTCCCACAGGGTAAACCCGCGATAACCTTCCGAGCTGATCTCCCAGAACCGGCTGACCACGGCCTCGGGCGGCGGCAGATAGACCGGGTCCATCTGAAGCCCCTGCGGCGGGGTATAGCTGATGGCCCCCTTGTCGGTGAGCGCAAAGCGGCCCTTGTCGCTATCAAGTGGCGCGGTCTTGGAAATCGGCGCACCATCGATGGCAACAACCTTGGCACCATTCTTGCGGTTGGTCTCGTCGTTCTTGTCAAACAGGATGGTTTTCGAACGCGAGGCATTCATCGCCACCGCGTCGTTCTTGGCCATGCCCTCACCGGGCTCCACATCGAACCGCGGCGCGTCTTCACCAAAGTCGAACACGCGCACGGTCACGGTTGCGTCGTCGCGATTTCCGTCCGCATCTTCAAGGGTATACTCGAACGAGGTCTCCCCCACGAACGGCCCCGGCGCCTTGAGGAACCCCGGCAACATGTTCGATCCGGTGAACGAGCCCCAGATCAGGAAGATCGTCAGAACCGAAACCACACTGGCCCAACGGTCAGAGACAACGGCGCTTTCGTCGCCAAAGGTCACTGTCTTGAGTGACGTGAAGTCGCTGGTCGCGCGATGCACGAGGAATTTCACCAAGAAAAATGCACCCGCAAAGATCGCGACATAAACGAGCAGGATCAGAAGTCCGGTCATTGTGCATCCTCCGTACGTCCCATGATTTCTTCTTCCATGTCCCAGATCATCCCGAGGATTTCCTCGCGCTTGACCGCAAAGTCGGGGTGTTTCTTCACTTCGCGAAGATCTTCACCCACGCCCAGATCGGCAAATGGCAGGCGGTATTCCTTGTGGATGCGTCCCGGACGCGGTGCCATCACGATCAGGCGTTCGCCCAGCAACAGCGCCTCTTCCACCGAGTGGGTGATGAGGATGATGGTCTTGCCGGTTTCCTTCCAGAGCTTCAGAACCAGCGACTGCATCTTCTCACGCGTCAGCGCGTCAAGTGCCCCCAGCGGTTCATCCATCAGGATCACGTCCGGGTCATTGGCCAAGCACCGCGCCAGCGCCACACGCTGCTGCATACCGCCGGACAATTCATAGATCGCCTTTTCCTTGAAGTCCTGCAGGCCGACCACATCAAGAAGGTGGTCAACATGCTCACCCCAGTCGGCCTCTTTCTGGCCCTTCATCCGCGGCCCGAAACTCACGTTGTCCCGCACGCTCATCCATTCGAACAGCGCGCCCTGCTGGAACACCATGCCGCGCTCGGCATCCGGCCCTTCAACGTTGTGGCCGTTCATCACGATCTGGCCTTCGGTCGGGGCAAGGAACCCCGCAAGAATATTGAGCAAAGTGGTCTTGCCGCAGCCAGATGGCCCCAGAACACTGAGCAATTCGCCTTCTTTGAGATGCAGGCTCACATCCTTGAGCGCCTGAACCGAGCTGCCATTAGGCAGGTCAAAGCGCATCGAAATACTTTCGATCGACAGTCCCGACATGGTCCGCCTTTCACATGTTTGAGATTCTGGCCAACCCGATTCAAAGGCGGGTCAGCCTGGAGAGGGCTTGCTCCAAGGGTCCGCCCATGCCGCAGGGGATGCGGCAAGGCGGGCGAACCCCCGGGAGAATTACATGCCCTGGGCGGCGGTCAGCGGCCCGGTGTTCACAGCGTTTTCATAGGTATCAAGCGCCGAGTCGATCGAGCCTGCACCCACAAACACATCCGCAACACCCTTCATGAAGGTCTGCGCATTACCACCCAGCCAGGCACCGCTCAGCTGGTCATCCACGGTCGGGAAGGTGAAGGTCGAGATGGTGGCCATGGTGGCCTCTTCATCCATACCCGCGTCCTTGGCGATCACCGGCAGCATCTTGGCGTGGTTTGCCTCGTCGGCCCACATCGCGTTGGCATCAGCGGTCACTTTCAGGAACTTCGAGACAAGCTCACCGTTCTCGGCGACCCAGCCCGCCGGCCCGGAAGTCACGTCGAACACCAGGATGCCAAGCTCGGTTTTTTCCGCGCCGGACAACAGGTTGTTACCGAACTCGTTGGCACGACGCAGCGCACCACCCCAGCCGCAGAACATGTCGACCGAGCCCTGCTCAAGCGCAACCGCGCCTTCTGCCGGTGCCATGTCAACGATTTCCATTGAACCGACGTCCACACCAAAGTGGTTCATCTGGCTCAGGAAGCCATAGTGCGCGGCAGTCCCCAGCGGAACGGCGACTTTCTTGCCAGCCAGTTCACCTGCCGAATCCTTGTCGATCTCAAGCGCCTCGGCCACGACACAGTTGTCGTTGTCCGCATAGCTCACGGCCACGTCGAGGATCTGCAGGTCCTGGCCCGCGCTGGTTGCCACAACGAACGGCGGCACACCCTGGCTTACCGAAAGCTGCACGTCGCCCGATGCCATTGCCGCGCTCATCGCGGTGCCGGTGTCAAAGCTGACCCAGTTGATCTTGACGCCCATGGCTTCGTCATAAGTGCCTTGTTCCTTGGCATACTGGAACGGCATCGGCCATTCGAGGAAGTAGGCGACGGTGATCTCTTCGGCCATCGCCTGGGTACCGGCCAACAGAGCCATGGCTGCAACGGCACCAGTCAGCTTGCGCTTCATAGTCATATTTAGTTCTCCCGTGTTGAACTGCGAATTGCTTTGCAGAAATTCCCGCAGGACGTTCCGTCTCTTTGCAGGAGCGCAAAGGTGCTTGACCCTGCGCAATGCCAATTCGATGCGAAACATAGCTTCCGAGCAAATGTTTTTTTGCACGCATCTGCGAAACTGTTGTCGCTTCCACGAGATTTCGTGACGGGTCACAGGGTAAAAAGTTTCAAATTTGCAATAGCTTAGCTTTCAGAAAGGAAAATTCGCGCAACATCCGAAACTCAAATTGGCCATACATCAACTAAGTCACTGGACCTATTGATGTGCCGGAAATATTGGCGAGGATGATCCCAAGAACAGACCGGATTCTCCCGGTTCTTTCCCATGTACTCGAAACGAAGCCTATAAATACAGCGAGGTGTCCCTATGGACGGCAACTTCAACGAAAACGATCTGGAACGGGTCGTCTCTGCAGACAAAGCCCACGTGTGGCACCACCTGACTCAGCACAAGCCCTTCGAAACCAGCGATCCCCGGATCATCATCGAAGGCAAGGACATGCGCGTCTGGGACCAGAACGGCAAGGAATACATCGACGCCGTTTCCGGTGCCGTCTGGACAGTAAACGTCGGCTATGGCCGCGCCCGCATTGCTGACGCGGTACACGCCCAGCTGATGAAGGTCTGCTACTTCGCCAACTCCGGCGGCTCGATCCCCGGCGCATTGTTTGCCGAAAAGCTGATCGAGAAAATGCCCGGCATGAGCCGCGTCTACTACACCAACTCGGGTTCGGAAGCGAACGAGAAGGCCTTCAAGATGGTGCGCCAGATCGCACACAAGAAATACGGCGGCAAGAAAACCAAGATCCTCTACCGCGACCGCGACTACCACGGCTCGACCCTCGCCACCATGTCGGCAGGCGGCCAGGACGAGCGCACCATGCAATATGGCCCCTTCGCGCCTGACTTCGTGCGCGTCCCCCACTGCATGGAATACCGCAAGCACGAACTGGGCCTCGAGCACCTGTCGGGCCGCGAGTTCGGCATCGCAGCCGCAAACCTGATCGAGGAAGTCATCCTGCGCGAAGGTCCGGAAACCGTTGGCGCCCTCTGCCTCGAACCGGTCACCGCCGGGGGTGGCGTCATCACCCCGCCGGAAGGCTACTGGGAGCGCGTTCAGGAGATCTGCAAACAGTACGACGTGCTGCTGCACATCGACGAAGTTGTCTGCGGCATTGGCCGTACCGGCACCGAATGGTTCGGCTACCAGCACTACGGCATCAAGCCCGACTTCGTGACCATGGCGAAAGGTGTCGCCTCGGGTTACGCAGCGATTGCCTGCATGGTCACCACCGAAGAGGTGTTCAACGTCTTCAAGGACAACCCGGACGACAAGCTCAACCACTTCCGTGACATCTCGACCTTCGGCGGCTGCACCGCCGGCCCGGCAGCAGCACTGGAAAACATGGCGATCATCGAAGAGGAAAACCTCCTCGAGAACTGCACCAAGATGGGCGAGCGCATGATGGGCAACCTTCAGGCGCTAATGGAGAAGCACGAAATCGTCGGTGACGTGCGCGGCAAGGGTCTGTTCCTTGGCATGGAGCTGGTCAAAGACCGCGAAACCAAGGAACCCGTCGATGAAAAAGACGTGATGGCCGTGGTTGGCGATTGTGGCGCTCAGGGTGTCATCATCGGCGCGGCCAACCGCTCGATCCCGGGTCGCAACAACGTGCTGTGCTTCTCGCCGGCGCTGATTGCCACTGCGGACGACATCGACGCGATCACCGACGCCGTCGACAAAGCCCTGACCAAGGTCTTTGGCTAACGGCTAATTGGTCTGGTTAAAAGTCACAGAGTCGGCCCTTTCCAATGGGCCGTCTTTTCTACATCTGGCATCCAGAACTCAACAAGAAGGATACCCAAAGATGTGGCCCGCCCCCGTTTCTCTGCAAGGTCAACACGTTGCTCTTGCGGCACTGGATCACAGTCACGCCACTGATCTGGCCGAAGCTTCGGCCGACGGTGACCTCCATCGCCTGTGGTACACGATGATCCCCGCCCCGGATGATGTGTCGGCCGAAATTGACCGTCGCCTTAACCTGCAGAGCAATGGCTCGATGCTGCCGTTCGCGGTTCTCACCCCAGAAGGCAAAGCCGTAGGCATGACCACCTACATGAACATCGACAGCTCCAACCGCCGCGTCGAGATAGGTTCGACCTGGTATCGCAAATCCGTGCAACGCGGCCCGATGAATACCGAATGCAAACTGCTTATGCTGCAACATGCCTTTGAAACACTCGATTGCATCGCCGTCGAGTTCCGCACGCACTTCATCAATGTCCAATCCCGCCGCGCGATCGAGAGACTGGGCGCAAAACTGGATGGGGTGATCCGCAATCACATCGTCATGGCAAATGGCACCCTACGTGACACCGCTGTCTACTCTGTGCTGCCTAATGAGTGGCCAACAGTAAAAGCCAACCTGATCTGGCAGCTGCAGAAGCCACGCAGCTAAAAGTGAATTCGCGGCGCAGTCAGACCAGATTGCGCCACCCGTAAGTCCAAACTAACCTACGCTCATGGCCATCTCTGTCGAAACCTTCTTCCTCAACCCCCAATTCCAGGGAACCCTGCAGGCCCAGATCCAGCAGATGATCGCCGAGGGCATTCTCTCGGGGCGCTTTCGCGTGGGAGAACGACTGCCATCAACCCGCAAACTCGCCACCCACCTCGGAATCAGCCGGATCACCGTGACACTGGCCTATACCGAACTGCTGGCGAACGATTATCTTACGTCGCGTGGGCGGTCCGGCTATTTCGTCTCTGAAAACGCGCCGGTCCCTCCAAACTTCACCCCCGTTGTGCGCGGCGAAGACCAGGTCGACTGGACCCGCGCCATCGGCAAACGCTTCACCGGTGGCGACACCCCCGAAAAGCCGCAGAACTGGGCCTCGTTCAAATACCCGTTCATCTATGGCCAGACCGACCCGTCCCTTTTCGACCATGCCAACTGGCGCCTGTGTGCGCTTCAGGCCCTGGGTCAGAAAGACTTCACGGCACTGACCACCGACTACTACGATCACGACGATCCGCGCCTGATCGAGTTCATCGCCCGCAACACCCTGCCGCGCCGGGGGATCATCGCGCGGCCCGAGGAAATCCTCATCACCGTCGGTGCGCAAAACGCCCTCTGGATGACGGTTCAGATTCTCCTCACCCAACGTCGCATGGCCGCGATCGAAGACCCCTGCTACCACGCCATGCGGGACATCCTGAACCAGTCGCGCTGCCATGTTGCCCCTTTGCCTGTTGATCGTGACGGCCTTCAACCGGATCACATCCCGCCGGATACCGACGTGATCTTCACGACGCCAAGCCACCAGTGTCCGACAGCGGCAACCATGCCGATGTCACGCCGTCATGCCCTTCTGGAACGGGCCCGCGAACTGGATGCGTTGATCGTCGAGGATGACTACGAGTTCGAGATGTCCTTCCTTGATGCCCCGTCTCCGGCGCTGAAATCGCTCGATACCGACGGGCGGGTGATCTACGTCGGCAGCTTCTCGAAATCCCTGTTTCCGGGGCTGCGGCTCGGCTATCTCGTCGGGTCCGAAGCCTTCATCCGCGAGGCCCGCGCCCTACGGGCCTCGATCCTGCGCCACCCACCCGGCCATATCCAACGCACCACCGCGTACTTCCTGTCACTTGGCCACTACGACGCCCTGATCCGGCGCCTTCGCGAGGCCCTGCGCGTCCGCCGCACAACCATGCGCGACGCCATCGAGGAACACGGCCTGACAATTGCCGGACAAGGGGTACATGGCGGCTCATCTTTCTGGATGCGCGCGCCCGAAGGCGTCGACACCGAAAAACTTGCCCTCAAACTTCAGGCCAACGGCGTGCTGATCGAACCCGGACGCCCGTTTTTCCACGGCCGCGGACGGCCCCGCAACTTCTATCGCCTCGCCTACTCATCCATTCCGAACGAACGTATCCACAAGGGTGTGAGCCTGATTGCCGAGGCCATCAAAGGATAAAAACAACTGGACCTATTTTGCAAAAAACTCTGGCCCTATCGAGTAAGGCCAGTGAATCGTAAATTCGGGTTCAACAACAGCCAATTCCGCCGCGCGCGAACAAGGAGTGATTCCCCATGAAAATGACCACCGAAGAGGCCTTTGTAAAAGTCCTTCAAATGCACGGCATCGAGCATGCCTTCGGGATCATCGGCTCTGCGATGATGCCTATTTCCGACATTTTCGGCGAAGCCGGGATCACCTTCTGGGACTGTGCGCACGAAGGGTCGGGCGGCATGATGGCTGACGGCTACACCCGCGCCACCGGCAAGATGTCGATGATGGTTGCTCAGAACGGCCCCGGCATCACCAACTTCGTGACCGCCGTCAAAACCGCCTACTGGAACCACACCCCGCTCTTGCTGGTCACTCCGCAGGCGGCCAACAAGACCATGGGTCAGGGCGGTTTCCAGGAAATGGAACAGATGCGCATGTTCGCCGACTGCGTCTGCTACCAGGAAGAAGTGCGTGATCCGTCGCGCATGGCAGAAGTTCTGAACCGCGTCATCATGCAGGCCAAGCGCAACTCGGCCCCGGCCCAGATCAACGTGCCGCGTGACTACTTTACCCAGGTTGTCGACATCAACCTGCCCGCCATCGTCGACTTCGAGCGCCCCTCCGGCGGCGAAGATGCCCTCGACGAGGCAGCAGCCCTGCTCTCCAGCGCCAAGTTCCCGGTCATCCTCAACGGTGCGGGCGTTGTCATCGGTGGCGCAATCGAAGCCTCCAAGGCCCTGGCCGAACGCCTCTCCGCCCCGGTCTGCTGCGGCTACCAGCACAACGATGCCTTCCCCGGCTCGCACCCGCTCTTCGCAGGCCCCCTCGGCTACAACGGCTCCAAGGCCGGCATGGAACTGATCTCCAAGGCCGACGTTGTTCTCGCTCTCGGCACCCGCCTGAACCCCTTCTCGACCCTGCCGGGCTATGGCATCGACTACTGGCCGACCGACGCGAAGATCATTCAGGTCGACATCAACCCCGACCGCATCGGCCTGACCAAGCCGGTCACCGTCGGCATCGTCGGCGACGCCAAGAAAGTGGCCACCTCGATCCTCGAAAAGCTGTCGGACACCGCCGGTGACGAAGGTCGCGATGATCGTCTCAACCTGATCTCGACCACCAAGTCCGCGTGGGCCCAGCAACTGAGCTCGATGGACCACGAAGACGACGATCCGGGCACCACCTGGAACGAACGCGCCCGCGCTGACAAACCCGACTGGATGAGCCCCCGCATGGCGTGGCGCGCGATCCAGTCTGCCCTGCCGAAAGAGGCGATCATCTCCTCCGACATCGGCAACAACTGCGCCATCGGCAACGCCTATCCGTCCTTCGAAGAAGGCCGCAAATACCTCGCCCCCGGCCTGTTCGGCCCCTGTGGCTATGGTCTGCCGTCGGTTGTCGGCGCGAAAATCGGCTGCCCTGATGTTCCGGTTGTCGGTTTCTCGGGTGACGGCGCATTCGGCATTGCCGTGACTGAACTCACCGCCATCGGCCGTGAAGAATGGCCCGCCGTGACCCAGGTTGTCTTCCGCAACTACCAATGGGGTGCCGAAAAGCGTAACTCGACCCTCTGGTTTGACGACAACTTCGTAGGCACCGAACTGGACACCCAGGTGTCCTATGCCGGCATCGCGCAGGCCTGCGGCCTCAAGGGTGTTGTCGCCCGCACCATGGACGAACTCACCGCCGCCCTGAGCCAGGCCGTGGAAGACCAGAAGAACGGTATCACCACCCTGATTGAAGCCATGATCAACCAGGAACTGGGTGAACCCTTCCGTCGCGATGCGATGAAAAACCCGGTCAAGGTTGCAGGCATCTCCAAAGACGACATGCGTCCGCAACAGGTAGGCTAAGGTGAACATATCCATCGACCACTGGCGCGCTCAATCCAAAGAGTTAGCGCCAGGGGTAACCATGGCCGTGATCGTCGCGATCACGGCCAAATTTCTTGCAGAACACTATGGGACGCCCGCGATGCTGCTGGCGTTGCTGCTTGGGATCGCCGTGAATTTCCTGGGCCAGGAAGGCCGTACTGTGCCCGGCGTTGCCTTTGGCGCACGGTCACTGTTGCGCCTCGGGGTCGCCTTTCTGGGCGCACGCATCAGCTTTGATCTGATGATGGGCCTTGGTCCAAGCGTTATCCTTCTCGTTGTTGCCGGGGTCGTGGCCACTATTGCCTTCGGTCTCGCGGTCTCGCGTTTCTTTGGTCACGCATGGCGCTTTGCCTTCCTGACCGCCGGATCAGTTGCCATCTGCGGTGCTTCCGCAGCCATGGCCATCTCCGCGATCCTGCCGCGGGACGAGCGCTCAGAGGAACGCCTGATCTTCACCGTGATGGGCGTCACGATCCTGTCGACCCTCGCCATGATCCTCTATCCCATCGCAGTCAGCGCGCTGGACCTTTCCGAAGTACAGGGCGGGATTTTCCTTGGCGGCACCATTCATGACGTCGCGCAGGTGGTCGGCGCCGGTTTCACCATTTCGGAAACCACCGGTGACACGGCCACGCTGGTCAAACTGATCCGGGTTGCCATGCTTGCCCCGGTCGTGCTTGTCGCATCGCTCCTCATCCGGCGCTTCGCGACCCTGCCAAGCGGTGAAAACTCGCCGCCGATCCTGCCGGGGTTCGTGATCGGGTTCCT
This sequence comes from Pelagimonas sp. KU-00592-HH, assembly GCF_040369695.1. Taxonomy (NCBI): domain Bacteria; kingdom Pseudomonadati; phylum Pseudomonadota; class Alphaproteobacteria; order Rhodobacterales; family Roseobacteraceae; genus Pelagimonas; species Pelagimonas sp. KU-00592-HH. Next base: position 685,681 of record NZ_BAABWM010000002.1, read on the forward strand.
TGTGCTGGCGTGTCTCAACACCCTGCACCTCGTTCCCGCCTTCGTCGTGGATATCCTCTCCACCGCCTCCCGCTGGCTCCTGCTGACGGCGATTGCAGCGGTCGGCATGAAGACGGACATCCGGCAACTTCTGAAAGTGGGCGGCGCGGCCATCGCGCTCCTGAGTTTTGAAACGCTCTTTATCGCCCTCTTCATCCTCGCCGGGATCAAGCTGCTAAGCTGATCCCGACAGGGGCAAACTTACCTGCGCGGCTTGCTCTTCCAGGTGTCGAGCCAGCGGCGCAGGCGGCCCCGCTTTTCGGCAAGGTTGTCGCCCGCCGCTTCCAGGCTCTCGTTCACATCCTCCAGCACCGGATCGATCCGCGCCTCGCGGAACCTGCGCCAGCGCACGTAAACCGCCCAGGCCACCGCGGCAAACAGGGTCAGGATAATGATGTTGAGCCAGGGAATGATCCGCACATCCGGCCCCGCGACGGCCTTTACGCCCACCGCATTGGGATAGATCGACAGGAACTCGTTGCGCCAGCCATAGTGCTTGATCGCCACCCAGTTCGGCGCCTCCTTGGTGGATTTCAGATCGGTCGCCTCGGCCTGAAGGTTCGCGGTGTCGAACTTGAAATACGGCGGCCAGCTCCAGCCAGTATCCTCGTTGCGATAGACCATCGGGCGCTCGTTCTCATAGAACGCTTGCACGAAGAACACATCGCGGTTCACCGTGCCCGTAGCATTGCCGGCATCCGGCGAGGACCAGAAGATCGAGTTCTCGCCAAAGTCGATCCGCTTTTCATAGGTGTCGGCGATCCGGACAATATCGTTCTGCGGCAGCGTATAGTGGAAGAACCCCGCCACGAAGACCCAGAACAGCCCCCAGAAAACCCATTTTACATAGACCATACCCTCGGCCCCCTTAGTGGAAATTCGTGAAATAGATCAAGGCAATCACAATGCAGACCGGCACCACATAGACGCCAAGGATCAGCTTGCGGCGCAAAGACCCGTCATAGTCCTCAAGACCGGCCCGGACAAAGGCATCCCGGTCGCCGGTCATGCCCTCTTCCTCCCATTCCGCCTCGAGCTTTCCCCTCCGCACGGCGCGGGAATAGAACGACAGGCAGACATAGATCACCGTCAGGACGATGAAACCGATCACGCTCAGGCGCAGCAGTGCAAACATCTTCTACCTCCTTACCGCGCCCCAGGGACCAACCCGCTGGATCAGGTCCTCGCGCGGTGGCTGTGGCGGGGTGTCCATCGGGGCATCATGCCCGAAAAGCGCCGCCCGCGCACCGGCCTTGTCCGCTTGATACTCGCGGTCGAGAAAATCCGCCACATAGGATTTCTTGGTCTCACTCCACGTCGCATAGAGACGGTAGAAGACCTCCTTGTGACAGATGAACAGCTGCCGCACGTCCTTGGGCGCAAGCTCCGACAACAGCATGTTCACCAGATCCTGCTGCGGCCTGTCTGCGGCGCGCAGCGTATAGAAATAGGCCGGATGATCCGAGGTGATGCGCGGCCACGGCCCACCGCTCTCGGCCCAATTCAACAACTGCCGCAGCCCGTGATACTCGGCCGGCAACTGGTCGGCGTGCTGACGCGCCAGCGCGCGTATGTCGCGACGGGTCGCCCCGGTCAGGTCCACACCCGCCTCCTGCGCCGCATCAACCACGATGAAATCCATCTTCTGCCGCAGGATTGCGCCTGCATCGATGCCCCGCGCCTTCACGATCGGCTCGACAAGATCGTTCAGCTCAAGGAACCGGGCAATCCGGTTGCGCTCGGAAAAGTCGAACTGGTGCTTGATCGGCAGCGATCCAAGCGCCGCCGTGTCCTGCCGGGCAATCAGCGCCGGATGCTCGACCCCGCGAAACAGGTAGAGCCCGCCGAAATGCGCCGTCCAGAAATCATCCTGCCCGAATTCCGCATGACGCAGCCGCACCGGATTGCGGGTCACGTCTCCGGTACGCTTGGCCAGACCGATCATCTCGGCGATCAGCACATCATCGAACCAGGCGTCCTCCTCATCCTTGAACCGGTCGACCATCCGGCCAAGCTGTTCGGCATCGCGCAGCGTGCCCTCGGTGGTATCGGCCTCGACCACCACCTTGCGGATATCAAACAGCCGCTCTGGCGCGCTGACCGAAAAGACCGAGTTCACCAGCTCCCCCGCCACTGCATCCCGCGCGGTCAGGGCAAACAATTGCGGCTCGTTGTCGGTGATGAACTGCTTTAGAATCTCGCGACTGGTCGAGAACTTGGCATTCAGCAACGGCGCATGTCGCTGTTCCGTGGTCAGCAGGATGAACTGCCGGTTACAGCCCCCATGGTTGAGGTAGAGATGATCTTCCAGCTCGTCACCGATCTCGGGACTATAGCCCGAGATGTCGATGTGGAAATCCTCCAGCCCCGTGCGCTTGCCCGTCAAATGCTCCAGCGCCCGGTTATAGCGTTCCACCAGCACCGGCGAAGACACCTCGATCAGGTTCCCAAACATCAGGCCGCGTTCAATCAGTCGGTGCATCAGCTTTCCTCATCCCAGATTTCCTCGCAATCCAGCAAATCAAGCCATTCGTGTTTAGTGTGCAATAGCCCCAAATCCTCGAGTACAATTTTCTCTGCCCGCGAGAGAGACGGCATCAGTTCGTCAATTTCGGTCAGAAACCTGGAAATTCTCATGCGTTGGGCAAGAAACTTGGTTGTTCGAACCACTTCCTGCTCTTCATTTTCCGCAACAAATATCGCCCAAGCAAAGGTCACGGATCTCGTAAAACGTTGGATACACGAATTGCGATCATCTCCATGGCCTTCTATCTTCACATAGAATTCCTGGATTTCTCCTTCAGGCTTGTTCCTGCGAACAAGCCAAGACACCTCATAGGGCAACGAAACCCAAACAAAACTACTTACAAGACCATCAAGAAGTTTCTCCAAGTAGTCTTTAGCTTCGGTCTCCTGTCTTTGCCTTTGCTCGTCACGGAAAATATCTGCTTGAGCCTGCAAAGCATGTGCCATTTTTTCGGACTCCTTTCGAGCCAACTTCAGCTCCTGCCTTTGAGCCGTAAGCTCCTTGCTTTGCAACATCACGGTTACAATAATCCAAAGAAAGGCAAGTGCCCCTGCAATGCCTGCAAGGGTATCTCCAAATTCATTCGGTGAAGCATTCCAAAACCAATAGAAACGCGATCGGCACTCGCTTGCCTCAGAAGCTGTGACACAACTAACTGACCATCCGTAAATCACTACAAAAACGAAGAAGATACCCGTTGCTGCCGCTCCACGTCGGACGAGGACATCGTATCTGGTCCAGCGATACCGCGGATAGACTCTTAGCCACTTCCAAAGCCGTTTCACCCCTCGCCTCCCAAATACCGCTTCTTCGCTTCCGCCATCCGGCGCATGTCTCGTACGGCGTCTTCAATCGCCACCTCGTCCGACTTGTCCGCATAGCGGAACTCGGAATCCGCGTAGCGGTTGATCTCCTGCACCACCATCTCCACCGTGATCGGCACCCGCAGCGCCCCGATCATGTCCTTCTTGCGCTCATAGGGCTGGAACAGGAACAGCTCCGGGTTCTCCATCCACTCATCCGGCAGCTCAAAGTCCATCGCCCGCACTTTCACCGCATCGGTGATGTTCTTGATCGCCCGCCCGGTAAAACGCGGATCGGCCTCCTGAATGCCCTTGAGATAGGTACCCAGCTTGGCAATCGTGTCCAGTTCACCCACCTCGCCCGACACCCTGTCAAAGACGTTCATCAGCCCCGCCTCCTGCGGCCGCCCATGCGCCTCGAAGGATTTCGCAACCGCCTTCTGGATCGCCTGCGCCTCGAACAGGTCATGCGCCCCCAGCGGGATGTCATGGTTCTTGCCCATCAAAAGCGCGAGGATGTCGATATAGTCCTCGCGTGTCTGCGGACCATCCACGAGAAACCGCGCCCCGGCCCGCTGGCGCAGGGCATCGTCCACGTTCTCGGGATAGTTCGAGAACATGCCAAAGGTACAGTTGCCGCGCACCACCGTATTGGCCCCGGCAAAGGCCTCCATGAAGACCGCGGTCACCTCCTGCTGCCCCGCCGAAGACTGTCTGTCCCCGCGCTTGCCGGCAATCTGGTCGATGTCGTCGATGGTGCCAAATCCGATCACCTGCGGGTCAAGCACGTTCTGGACAAAGGCCTTGGCATTCTGTCCCGACTTGCCCTGATAGCTGTCGATATTGTCGATGCCAAAGTTCTGATAGCGGAACGGATAGCCCGCCACACCACAATAGTCGTTGATCAACCCGGCCATCATCTGGATCAGCGTCGTCTTGCCCGTGCCCGGCGCGCCATCCCCCATGAAGGTAAAGATGAAACCACCCATCTCGGCAAAGGGGTTGAGGCGGCGATCGAAATCATAGGCCATCAGCATCTTGGCCAGTTTCATCGCCTGGTACTTGGCGATATGGTTGCCCACCACCTCGTTGGGCTTTTTGAAACTCATGGTCAGGGTCGATCCCTTGCCCGCCCGCGCCGGTGTGAACCCGTTCAGCGTGAGGTCATCCGCCTCCACCCGCCAGCTCGCCCCTTCGAAGGCCCCAAGCCCCCCGGCATTCTGCGCCCGCAGGGTCACCTTTTCCATCACCTGTTCGGCAAAGGCACAGACACAGGCCACCAGCCGGTCCTCATCCGTCACCAATGCCGCGATATCCTGATCCAGCTCCCACAACAGCCCGTGCAACGCCAGCTGGGCATTGTCGGTCAGAACCTCCTCGACCTCGCCCACCTCGACCGAGACCTCACCAAGGTAGGGGGCCAGAAGAAAGGCCGTGGCATTGGCAAAGACATGCGCCACCACCAGCGCCTCGGCGGTCAGCAACTCCGAAAACGCCGCCTTGCGATCCGCGCCCAGCGCGCCGGCAAGGTTGTCGCGTTTCATGTCATCCAGCCCCGAGGCCTCCGACACGTTCTCTCCCACGGCCAGCGCAATGGCCAGCGCCCGGCGCAACCCGCTCATCACATTGGCCTGCACCGGCGACACCAGCGGGTCTTCCCCGTCCGCCGCCTCGATCCGGTTGATCAGATGCACCCCCTCGGGCCGCGCAGTCGAGCGCGTCACCAGCCCCGGCGTGGTCGACCGGAACCGGCGCCGCGTCGCCAGCCCGCTTGACCGTTCCGGCGCCGCCATCTCGCGCCCCTTGGCAATCCGCGGCGTGTGGTCAAACCCGTCCAGCATCCCCACCGCCGCATCGTAATGCTTGCGAATATCCTCCTCGCGCAGTTCCATCAGGTCACTAGTCAGGCTCATCTCTCACTCCACAAAATTCCGCTCGGCATCTCTTCAATGCACCAAAAATACTCGCGCCGCAGGCAAGGCGGCGCAGCCGCCCCTCAATAGCGCAGCACCCGCCCTTGCGGGCTCACCACATATTTCGTCACCGCCCCGAACCCCGGCGGGTTCAGCTCTTCCAGCACCTGGAACGGGCGCTGCGGCATGATGATGCTGCGCTCGGTGCGGGTCGCGCCGGTGTCCACCCCGCGCCCCGAGAAGGGATCAAGCGCGAAAACCTCGCGCTCCACGGTCGAAAACCATCCCGCCCGCTCTTCGCGCACGCTTTCGCTTTCCAGATCCTCCACCGTCCAGGCCAGGGTCCAGTCCTCGCCCGCCGGGGCCCGCGCCGTCTCGAGAACATCCCGGATCGGCCCCTTCTGGCGGGTAAAGGCCGAGGAATACATCGGCCCCACGTGATACCGCCTGAGCCGCTTGGGATGGAGATCGTCGAAACTCTCGTCAAACCCCTTGGCAATCGTCACCAGCTTCAATCCCCCTAGGCTCTGCCCCATCAGGTGCGCCTGCGCCTCGGGCCAGCGCCGCTCGTCCTTGGGCAGCGCCGTGCGGCCGCTGTCCTCGACCTCCATGAGATAGAGCGTCGGCAGGTTGATCTGGCTGTCATAGACCGCCCAATGTACCAGAAAGCGACGCCGCCGTTCGCCCATGGTTTCGAGCCAAAGCGCCTCCGGATGGTTCTGCGCCCAGAACAGCTCGCCGCGCATCAACTCTTCATAGTAGAGCCGCTGCGACAGCGCGAATTGCAGCTTGGTCGGAATCTCGCGTTCGCCAATGATCTTGCGCAGCATCTGGTCCTTCAGCGCCGCATCATCCGGCATGTTGCGCAGATGGCTGTCGGCCTGCTGTGCGTCATTGGCCATGACCAGCAACTCGTTGAACACCGGAAAGCCGCTTTCGACCTCATCCATCTGCAACGAGCCAAAGAAACGCCCGGTCTCGCGCCCAACCAGCAGGTACTTCATGGCCAGCGCCTTGAAGGTAAAGGACAGTTTCACGAGATAACGGGTCAGAACCTTGACCTCGGTCCCGCCCAAGCGCCCCTCCGCCGCCTGCGCCGCCGCCACCTGCGTCAGGTGCCCGGTGATCTTCTCGAACTTCTTGAAATACCGCCGCGACGCATAGGTGTCGCGCAGGGCCTTATGGTCCGCGGTTTGGGTCTGAGTCATTTATTTCCCCCGGTTCGCTTGCGAACCGGTTCGCCCCCGACCCGCCCCCCAGGGCGGGGGCGAAGACGCCCCCACCCTCGGGTCCGGTGCGAACCTGTGTTGCTTTGTGGATCACTGTCACTCTTTCCATTCCAAGTCCCGCTCAAGCCAAGTGTCCAGTTGCGTGGCCCTCAACGCCAAGGGCGGAAACCAATAGCCTAGCGCCGCCATCACGTTCGATCCGTACCTCAGCGCAAAAACAGAAACGAAGGCACATCCGAGACCGTAAAACCCAAACATCGCAAGCCACGCCGTTCCGGAAAATCCTCCGATGAGCAACAAGGCAATCAGCAGGATCATCAGCTTAAACAAACGAATTTCCAACGTGTGCCAGCGCGGCCTGAAGCCCGGGTCAAGCTGGCGCACCGAAAAGATACGCGCCGGCCCCTTCCGGCCTCTCTCACCCGCAACAAACCGCATTCTCACTCACACCCTGTTGCAGGTTCAGTCATGATACTTCCACGGCCTATGCTTACGATCCATGTCTTTCATTTTCTGCGAAAACCCCTGATGGAAAGAGAAAAACCATAAAAGAAGCGCACAACTCGCAACAACAAACAAAAACTCCCCAAATGCCCTTGGAACAATAGCTGAGTGCAAGACCCACACACAGAAAAGCACTGTCACTGAGGCCACAAAGGCAGCTTTGAAAAACAACCAGAGATAAAGTCGAATAATCTCTCTTTGCCATTCATCCACGATCTTGATCCATCTCCAGAAACCTAAGCATTGAGCCAAACCGTTCCCGATTTAGGAACAAAAACTCGTACCGCACTCGCCTTAGCTTCCCGCCCCTCTCGGGTCCGGTGCGAACCTGTGTTGATCTTGTCACTCTTCACCGGACTTCATCCGGAGATCATGCGCTGACACTATCAAGCCCCCGACGACGAAAACGACGAGAAGCCATGCAGACGGCCCCAGAACCGGGACAAGGAAAAGCGCCATCGATAGCCAGACGGCTCCAAGCACCCACCACCAGAACCAGTTCATCGGCCACACGATGACGGAAAGTGCGTCCCACAGGTCCAAACTCACGCCCCGTAAAGGTTCTTGTCGTGCTTCTCGACGATCTTCTGGAACCGGCGGGCAAAGCGTTCATCCGCCTTGGCCTTGGCCTCCAGCACGTCACGGGCAAAGACCATGTGGCCCTCGTGCGCCTCGAGCATGTCCGCCATCCGCTGGTTCGTCGCCGTGCCAATCGCCGCCATCGAGGCCTGCGCCTCCTTGTCGGTCTCCACGCCGATCTCGTTGATCCTGTGCGCCACATCCTGCTGCTGCGCCGTCTTCAATGACTTGGTCAGCGCATCATAGAGCACAACCCGCTGCTTGGTGTCAGTCTGCAACTTGTTGATCAGCACCATCTGCGTCGCCGCCTGGTTCTGCAACGAGTCGACCCAGGTCTTGCCCTTCTCGATATAACGTTCCAGCGTCTGGCTCTTGGCCAGCTTCACCTGCTCCTGCTGCACCAGCTCGTTATAGGCTTTGTTCAGGTCCGCCAGCTCGGTCTCCAGCTTGGTACGGGCCGCCGCATCCTGTTCCACCGCGATCTTGTTCTCGACCTCGATGATCTTCGGGTCCATGCCAAGGATCTCGGCCCGCAGGCTCTCCAGCTCGCCCACCGTCATCTCGCGCTCGTCCAGCGTCTCGGTCAGGTTCGCCTCCACCTTTTCCTTTTGCTCGGTCAGCACGTTCAGCTGGCCTTCCAGAAGGTTGGTGATCACGTCCGACTTGGCAATCAGGTCCTGCAGCTTGTCGTCGATATTGGCAGTCTTCATCCGCTCCTGACGCATGCTCTCGGATTTGCCACGGCTGAAGATGCCGACAAAGCTCTCCCATCCGGTCTTGTCGCGCATCGCGTCAAAATCCTTGGAAAAGGCCGCGGTCACGTCATCCAGCCCCATGATCAGCTCTGCGATGTTGGCATTCATCACGTCGGTATGGGCGTGCACGTCATCCAGCGTCGCATTCTCGATGTCGATGGAAACGTCGTCACCGGTTTTCATCTTCGCCCGCGCGGTTTCGATCCGGCTGGTCAACTCGGCGATCTTGGCCTGCGCCGCCGCCACCTGCTCCTGGGATTCGCGCACTTGTGATTCAAAATTTGCCATGAAACTCTCCCTTGTTCTCAATTAGTTGAGACGGATATGGGGAGTGTTAATCAGATTTACATCCACCCCGATCCGCATTTGCCAAAAGTGTTGCAAATGCGCACTGCAAAGGAAAGGGATTGTTGATTTCACTGGGGCGCGACCGATCGCGCAGGCCGCAATCGCCCGATCATGCCGCGCGCAACTGCATAGCGGATGGGCATTGTTCCGACAGAGAGCCACCCGCGCCCTGAATCATCTTCCCCGCCTCCCCCGTCGATGCTATATCTACGCCTCGAGCACACGGCGATGGCGTCGCCGGAGAGCGCGTTTGCTCTTGCCGCATTTCATGTTCCTGTACGCCGGGACTTTCAATCGGGAGATTGAAGGCCCCGCTGCCCTCTCCCGCAGAACAGGAGAGGGTTCATGGCCTGGTCGCCGGACAAAACCGAAGTCAAAAGCTGGAACGAATGGGACACGCTGCGCCACGTGATCGTGGGACGTGCCGATGATTGCCACATCCCGCCGGAAGAACCCGCACTCGATGCAAAAGTGCCGGAAGACAGCGACATGCGCGGCCAATGGGGCCGCCGCCCGCAGGAAACCATCGACCGCGCCAACGAACTGCTCGACGGCTTTGCCGATCAGCTCCGCAAACGCGGCATCCGTGTCGACCGCCCGACACCGATCGACCATTCGCTGCCCGCCACCACCCCGGATTTCCACACCGATAGCCAGTTCGGCTGCATGCCGCCGCGCGACGTGCTACTGACCGTCGGCCACGAGATCCTCGAAGCCACCATGTCCTATCGCTGCCGCTGGTTCGAATACCTGAACTACCGCCCCCTCATGCAGCAATACTGGGACGAAGACCCGAACTTCCGCCACGAGGCCGCCCCCAAGCCGCGCCTGACCGACGCGGATTACCACCCCGACTACCTGTCCGAGAAAATCGGCGTGGCGCAGCGCCTGAAATGGGCCGAAGAGAAATTCTTTGTCACCACCGAGGAAGAGCCCCTTTTTGACGCTGCCGACGTGCTGCGTTTCGGCAAGGACCTGGTGGTGCAACACGGCTTTACCACCAACCTCAAGGGCATCGAATGGCTGCGCCGTCACTTCCCGGAGCACCGCGTGCACACCGTGAACTTCCCAGGCGATCCCTACCCGATCCACATCGACGCCACCTTTACCCCGCTGCGCCCGGGCCTGATCCTGAACAACCCGCAACGCCGCCTGCCGGAAGAACAGCGCGAGATGTTCAACAGGAACGGCTGGGAAATCGTCGACTCGGCCCAGCCCGCCCACAACACCCCGCCGCCGCTGTGCTATTCCTCGACCTGGTTGTCGATGAACGTGCTGGTGCTTGATCCGAAAACCGTCTGTGTTGAAAAGTCCGAGGTCTATCAGGCCGAACAGATGGACAAACTTGGCATGGAAGTGGTCGAAGTCGACCTGCGCGACGCCTATGCCTTTGGCGGCGGCCTGCACTGCTGTACCGCCGATGTCTACCGCGACGGCGACTGCGAGGATTACTTCCCCAAGCAGTAAGCCACGGACAGTCAGAAACACACAAAAGCCGCGCCCCTCCGGACGCGGCTTTTTCGATCCCCTCAACGCATGGCGCGCAAGAAAATTCGAATTTTCTTGCCAAGGGTTTTCGAAAACCCTTGGCCCGTTCCGTCAGCCGACCACGTTGAACGCTGGCCCGTAAGGGTATCCGGTGATGTTCTCGTTGCCGTCTTCGTTGATCACCAGGATGTCATGCTCGCGGTAGCCACCCGCCCCCGGTTTGCCGTCGGCAATGGTCAGCATCGGCTCCATCGAGATCACCATGCCCGGCTCAAGCACCGTGTCGATGTCTTCACGCAGTTCCAGACCGGCCTCGCGTCCGTAGTAGTGCGACAGCACACCAAACGAGTGGCCATAGCCAAAGGTGCGATACTGAAGCATGTCACGCTCGGCAAAGAACGCGTTGATCTTGTGGGTGATCTCGGCACAGCTCGCGCCCGGCTTCAGCAGGGAAATGCCCAGCTCGTGCGCGCCCACATTGGCTTCCCAGTAGCGCAGGCTCGCCGCGTCCACCTCTTTCACGAACATGGTCCGCTCCAGTGCGGTGTAATAGCCCGAGATCATCGGGAAGGTATTCAGCGACAGGATATCGCCGCGCTCAAGAACACGCCCGGTCACAGGGTTGTGCGCCCCGTCGGTGTTGATGCCCGACTGGAACCAGACCCAGGTGTCGCGATATTCGGCATCCGGGAACCGCTTGGCGATCTCCAGCTCCATCGCATCACGGCCCGCCATCGCCACGTCGATCTCGCGCGCACCTTCCTTGACGGCATCGCGGATCGCATAGCCGCCCACGTCGGCCACCGCCGCGCCTGCGCGGATCATCTCGATCTCGGCCGTCGACTTGTGCATACGCTGCCGCATGGTGTCTTCATACAGATCCACGGTCTTCGACGGCGACAGGAAGGCGTCGAGCTTGGCTTTCTGCATCAGGCTCAGGTGGTCACTCTCATAGCCGATTACACGCCCCGAGCCGGAAACGCTCTCGATCGCCCGCCAGTAGTTGTCGCGCTGCCAGTCGGTATAGGTGATGTTGTCCCCGTAGCAACGGCGCCACGGCTGACCGGCATCAATCCCCGCCGAGATGGTAGCACAGGCGCTTTCGGTCACAACCAGCGCATAGGGCCGCCCAAAGGCGCAATAGGTAAAGCCCGAGTAATAGGAAATGTTGTGCATCGACGAAAACACCGCCGCGTCGACACCCTGTTCGGCCATGATCTTGCGCAGGCCCGCGACACGCGCGGCGTATTCGTCATCGGAAAACTGCAAACCGGCCTTTTCACCGTTGTGGAAACGATAGAAATCCGGGCGTGCAGCCGCCGCATCAAGATCTTGGTAACGAGGAATAGCAGTCATTTTGACCTCCAGTTCAGAGCGCGTCGGGCATCAGGCCCTCTTTTGACGCGCGTGCTTTCAAAAGAGGTCCCGGCGTTCAGGACTGGATGGATAAGCGCGCTTGCCTGGGCACCTTGGCCGGCAAACGTGGCGACGCCATCGCCATTTGCTTGCAGATGATCCTCTCAGAACCAGAGCCTCCCCTCAAGCTCATTCCCGCCAAAGGCAGGTCGCATTTGAACCATCTCCCTTGCACCAGCCAACCCAGCCGCTAGGGTCGGCCCCATGCCAAGGGGAGAGGCGACATGCAGACAGGACCGCGCAATCTCATCACCGATGTGTCCGGCCTCAGGGTCGGCAATGCCTCGGACGCAACCGTCAAGACAGGTGTCACCGTGCTTGTCGCAGATCAGCCGTTCACGGCAGGCCTTCACGTCATGGGCGGGGCACCGGGAACCCGCGAATCCGATCTCCTCGCGCCGGACAAGACCGTGCAACAGGTGGATGCCCTTGTCCTCTCCGGCGGCTCCGCCTTTGGGTTGGATGCCGCCTCCGGCGTCGCCGATGCGCTGCGCACACAGGGCCGCGGCTTTGCCGTTGGCGATCAGACCGTGCCCATCGTGCCCGGCGCGATCCTCTTCGATCTCCTAAACGGTGGCGACAAAAGCTGGGCGGAGAACCCCTACAAAGACCTTGGTGCAGCGGCGCTTGCTTCGGCCCGGGTCGATTTCGACATCGGCACCGAGGGCGCGGGCTTTGGCGCAACGCTCGCCACGCGCAAGGGCGGGCTGGGCTCGGCCTCGATGGTGCTGCCCTCCGGTCATACCGTCGGCGCGCTCGTGGCGGTGAACGCGCTTGGAGACGCCACCGTGGATGACACCCATTTCTGGGCCGCCCCTTTCGAAATCGGAGACGAATTCGGCGGCCACGGTCCCGCGCCCTCTGCGCTGGCGCACCTGCCGCCCACCAAACTGGCCAGCCACAACACCAACACGACCATTGCCATTGTCGCCACCGATGCCACGCTGGACCAAAGCCAGTGCACCCGCATGGCCACCGCCGCCCACGACGGGATGGCCCGCGCCCTTGTCCCGTCGCACACCCCGATGGATGGCGATCTCGTCTTCGCGGTCTCGACGTCTGAAAAGCCGCTGGCCAACCCGGTCGAGGAGACACTGTGGCTCGGCCATGCCGCCGCCACCTGCCTCGCCCGTGCCATCGCGCGGGCCGTCTATCACGCAACGCCGCACCCGGGCGATACGCTGCCCTGCTACCGTTAGACCGGCAGGGCCGTCGTCTTGAACACCGTCCGCAAGGCAAACGAGGATTGCATCTGTGCCACGCCGGGCAACCGGGCAAGATACTGGCGGTGGATACGCGCAAAATCATCCGTGTTCTCGGCTACGACCTTGAGAATGTAATCCGCCGATCCCGCCATCAGGTGACACTCCAGCACGTCCGGAATACGCGACACCGCCTTCTCGAAAGCATCCAGAACCTCGTCCGCTTGCCCGGACAGCGTGATCTCGACAAACACCGTCGCGGGCACGTTCATCTTGCGCGCATCCAGCAGGGCCACATAATCGCGAATGTACCCCTCGGTCTCAAGCCGCTGCACCCGTCGGTGACAGGCAGATTGCGACAGGTTCACCTCGTCCGAAAGCTCCGCGTTCGAAATGCGGCCGCGTTTCTGAAGCACCCCGAGAATCCGACGATCCGTTTGATCAAGAGACATTTGACGACACCTTTTTGCGCTTTTTTCTCCTATAGTCGAAGATTCTTCGAAATGCACGTTTATAAACTGCTCAAATATGCAGCACATTTCAAACGACTCTCCCCACACTGATGGAAAGTGCAGATGTGGAGGACGCGCAAATGAAAATCGGATGCCCAACCGAAATCAAACCCCAGGAATTCCGTGTCGGGATGACCCCCGACGCCGCCCGCGAGGCCGTCAACAACGGTCATGACGTGGTGATTCAGAAAGGCGCCGGCATGGGTGCCGGCTTTACCGACGAAGACTATGTCGCCGCCGGTGCCGTGATCATCGACACCGCCGAGGAAATCTTCGCCACCGCCGACATGATCGTGAAGGTCAAGGAACCGCAGGCCGTCGAACGCAAGATGCTGCGCGAAGACCAGCTGCTGTTCACCTACCTGCACCTCGCCCCCGATCCGGACCAGACCCACGACCTGCTCGAGTCCGGCTGTACCGCAATCGCCTATGAAACCGTGACCGATGATCGCGGCGGCCTGCCACTGCTGGCGCCAATGTCCGAAGTTGCCGGTCGCCTGGCACCCCAGGTCGGCAGCTGGACCCTGCAAAAAGCCAATGGCGGCCGTGGCGTCCTGATGGGCGGCGTGCCCGGCGTGGCCCCGGCCAAGGTGGTTGTCATCGGTGGCGGTGTTGTCGGCACCCACGCCGCCAAGGTTGCCGCAGGCATGGGCGCAGATGTCACCATCCTCGACCGCTCGCTGGCGCGTCTGAAGTATCTCGACGACGTCTTCGGCCGCGAGTTCAAGAACCAGTACTCGACCGCCGGTGCCACCGCAGAGCTGGTCCGCGAGGCCGACATGGTGATCGGCGCGGTGCTGATCCCCGGCGCCGCCGCCCCGAAACTGGTCTCGCGCGCGCAACTGTCCGACATGAAACCCGGCGCAGTGCTGGTAGACGTCGCCATCGACCAGGGTGGCTGCTTTGAAACCTCGAAGGCCACCACGCACGCGGATCCGATCTACGAAGTCGACGGCATCATGCACTACTGCGTTGCCAACATGCCCGGCGCTGTGGCCCGCACCTCGACCCAGGCCCTCGGCAACGCGACCCTGCCGTTCATGCTGAACCTCGCCAACAAGGGCTGGAAACAGGCCTGCGCCGACGATCCGCACCTGCTGAACGGTCTGAACGTCCACGCTGGCAAGCTGACCTACTACGCCGTTGGCGAAGCACTCGGGCTCGACGTGATCTCGCCCAGCCTGGTTATCAAGTAACCGCGCTCGGCCATCTTCGGCGGACTTCCTCCTCTCTCTCCGCCGAAAAAGAAAGCGCCCCCAACCGGGGGCGCTTTTTTGTTCCGTCAGAAAGCCGTGCGTTCACCCGGCCTTCTTGATCTCCACCGTATGCGGATAAGGGATCGAAATGCCGCCACGGTCAAAGGCCTCTTTCACCGTCTTGGTCAGAGCAAACTTCACATCCCAGTAATCCGCCGCCGCGCACCAGACGCGGACGGTGATATCCACCGAACTGTCGCCAAGGTTGGTGACACGCATCCACGGCTCGGGATCACCCGACACGCGCGTATCGGCATCCACCTGGGCACGGATGATCTCCATCGCCTTGTCCGCGTCATCGCCATAGTCGATGCCGAACACAAGATCGACACGACGGGTGTCATGCGCCGAATAGTTGGTGATGATCGCGCCCCAGGCCTGCCCGTTCGGCACGATGATCTGGATGTTGTCCGGGGTCACCAGTTCGGTCACGAAGAGGTTCAATTCCTTCACCGTGCCCGACGTCCCGCCGATGTCCACGTATTGGCCGATCTTGTAGGGCCGGAACAGGATCAGCATGAACCCCGCCGCCAGATCGCTCAGCGTGCCCTGCAGCGCCAGACCAATGGCCAGCGTCGCCGCGCCCATCATCGCCACAAGCGAGGTCGCCTCGATCCCGAACAGGCCAAGCACGGCCACCAGAACCATCAGCAAGATCACCCAGCGGATGATCGACGCCGCGAAATTGCCCAGCGTATCGTCAATCTCGGGGTTGGCGTTCACCTTGCGGCGGATAAACCCGCTCACCAGCCCAGACACCATCCAGCCGATGAAGATAACAACCAGCGCCTTTGCGGCCGCAACAACCAGCGGGGCATACCCGTTGGCCTGTTCAATCAACTGTTCCATTCAGTCGCTCCTTGAAACAAAAACTGTTCCTCCCAAAAATTTGGGCCCTCGCGTCTCCGCAAGGACCCATCACCATGCCATTTTGCACAGTTACTTGTTCAGCGCATCCCGAATTTCGAGAAGCACATCCAACTCGCTCGGCCCGGCGGGGGCCTCCTCTGCCGGGGCCTCCTCTTCCTTCTTGGCCGCGGCTTCCTTCACCTTGTTCACGTAACGCACAAGCATGAAGACCACGAAGGCGATGATCAGGAAATTGATGACCGCCATGATAAAGGCCCCATAGGCAAAGACCGCAGCCCCCGCTTCGCGCGCCGCGTCAAGGCTGGCACCAGCGGCCACCTCACCCGACAGAACCACGTAAAGGTTGGTGAAATCCACCCCGCCAAGGAACAGCCCGACAAACGGGTTGATCAGATCCCCGACCATCGACTTGACGATCGCCGTAAAGGCCGCGCCGATGATGATCCCGACGGCCATGTCCATCACATTGCCCTTGGCAATGAAATCCTTGAATTCCTGAAGCACGATACTCTCCCTTTTCCTGTCCCGCGCGCGCTTTGTCTCTGCGCTGACGCAGAGTACCATGTTGCTCATCGCACGGATATGGGCGTGGTATGATGGGAAAAAGCACTTATCTTTCCCACAAAGCCAACGAGGAGACGCGACATGAGCTTTGTGACCGATCACCCGATCAACGGGAAATATCCGGCCGAGAACCCCGACATCCTGCAACTCTATGCCTTCCCCACACCCAACGGCGTGAAGGTGTCGATCATGCTCGAAGAGATCGGCCTTCCCTACGAGGCCCATCTGGTGGGCCTCTCGGATGCCGAGGTCAAAAGCCCCGAGTTTCTGGCCCTGAACCCCAACAACAAGATCCCCGCGATCCTCGATCCCAACGGCTCCGACGGCGAACCGGTCGCCCTGTTCGAAAGCGGCGCCATCCTGATCTACCTCGCCGAGAAATCCGGCCAACTGATCGGCAAGACCGCCGCCGAAAAGGCGCAGGTGATCCAGTGGCTGATGTTCCAGATGGGCGGCGTCGGCCCGATGTTCGGCCAGCTTGGTTTCTTCTACAAGTTCGCCGGTGCAGACATCGAAGACCCGCGCCCCCGCGAGCGCTACATCAACGAAGCCAAACGCCTGCTGAACGTGGTGAACCAGCAACTTGAAGGCCAAGACTGGATCGCCGGAGACTATTCCATCGCCGACATCGCGCTGGCCCCGTGGCTCGGTGCGCTGGATTTCTACGGCGCAACCGAAGTCGTCGGCCTGTCCGAGTTCCCCAATGTGACGGCCTACATCGAACGCTTCATGGCACGCCCCGCCGTCCAGAAAGGCCGCAATACACCGCCGCGGCCCTGACCCGCGCTACAATTCCGGATGCGCCGACGGCTCAGGCCACTTGGCGCATCTGGTCTGCGATCTTCTCGGCAATCATGATGGTCGGCGCATTGGTGTTCCCGCCCACCAGCGTCGGCATCACCGAGGCATCGACAACACGCAGCCCCTCGACTCCATGAACCCGCGCCTCTGTGTCCACAACGGCCATTTCGTCCGTGCCCATCTTGCAGGTCCCCACCGGGTGATAGATCGTATCCGCCCGCGCCCGGATATCCGCTTCAAGCGCCGCGTCACTGCCGTCATGGGCATAGAGACGTTTGCCGCGCCACGGTGACAGCGGCTCTGCCTCCAGAATGCCCTCCATCATCCGCGCGCCCTTCTTCAACAGCGTCAGATCGCGCTCGTCGCTCAGGAACTGCGGATCAATCCGGGGCGCATCCCCGGCCCGGTCCGAGGCCAACCCGACATGCCCCCGGCTATGCGGCCGCAATACGCATACATGGCAGGAGAACCCGTGCGCCAGATGGATCTTGCGCATGTGATCATCAACGATCCCCACCACGAAATGCAGTTGCAGATCAGGCCGCGCAATGCCCGGATCGGATTTGAAAAACGCCCCGCCCTCGGCAAAAGATGTCGAGAATTCGCCCCCCTTCTCGCGCCACCATTTGATCCCGGCCTTGCCAAGATCCCACAGCCCACGCGGATTAAGCCCCACCACGTCCTTGCGCTTGGAATGATAGCTCATCACATAGTCGAGGTGATCCTGAAGGTTCTGCCCCACGCCGGGCAACTCGTGCACAACCTCGATCCCCTGCGCCGCCAACTCATCCCTCGGACCAACGCCCGACAGCATCAAAAGCTGCGGCGAGCCAAAGGCCCCGCCCGACAGGATCACTTCCCGCCGCGCCTTGGCCACCTGCATCTTGCCGCTCTGGCGAAACTCAACGCCACTCGCCCGGGTGCCCTCGAACACCACCCGCTGCGCGTGGGCGCGGGTCACGATGCTCAGGTTCGCCCGCTCACGAATGTTGCGTAGATAGGCCGCCGAAGCCGAACACCGCTGTCCTTCGCGCTTGCCCTTGTGGAACTGCGTCACTTGGTAAAGGCCCGCCCCTTCCTGCTCCGGCCCATTGAAGTCATCATTCGCGCGGATCTGCATCTCTCCGGCCGCATCCACGAAGGCCTCGGAAATCGCCCGCGGGGCCGATTGGTCCCGCACCTGCAACGGCCCGTCCGCGCCATGCAGATCATCGCCTCCGCGCACATTGCCTTCGGCCTTGCGGAAATAAGGCAGGACGCTCTGCCAATCCCAGCCGTCGCAGCCAAGATTGGCCCAATCGTCATAGTCCGACTGGTGCCCGCGTACATACAGCATCGCGTTGATGGCAGACGATCCCCCAAGCGTCTTGCCACGCGGCTGGAACCCGCGCCGCCCGTTCAATTCGGGCTGCGGTTCCGTATGAAACGCCCAGTTGTTGATCTTTGGCCGCCCCGAGATCATCGCCGCCACCAGCGCCGGTGCGCGGATCACGAGGTCTTCGCCCTTGCCGCCAGCTTCGAGCAGACAGACGGATACCTCCGGGTCTTCGCTCAGACGCGCCGCCATCACACAGCCCGCCGAGCCGCCCCCGACAATCACATAATCAAATTCCATAACACCCCTCCCCTTTGGGAAAGGAGCCTAGGCAGCCTCAACCTGATCCGGCAAGGGTGACGCAGCGCAACGCTCAGGCTGGCAGCGTGCCACCCAATACATAGCGCAGCATCTCGACAACCTGCTTGGGTTCGTCTGCCACCGCCAGCGCCGCCGCGTGTACCTCTTTCAGCGCGTGCTGGTGCTCGGGCATGCTCAGCACGATGATCGACTTGCCAAGCGCCGCTGCATAGCCCGCATCAAAGGCCGCGTTCCACTGTTTGTATTTCTCGCCAAAACGCACCACCACCACGTCGGCATCCTCGATCCCTTTGCGGGTCCGGATCGCGTTCAGCTTGGCCCCCTTGTGGTCATGCCAGAACTTGTTGTCCTCGGCGCCAAGGATCGCCACACCGCAATCATCACTGGCCGCGTGATCGGTCACCGGGCTGGCAAAGCGCACATCAAGGTCTTTTGCCCCCTCAATGATCTGCTCGCGCCAATCGGTGTGAATTTCGCCGGAAAGATAAACCTTGAGTGTCATGCTGCGCTCCCTGAACAACTTTCCCAAGGCCTACAGGGCCGATGCCCGGCCGCCAAGGGGCAGATAACTACAAATCCTGCTTGAAAGGCCTTAAGACGGTCGCCGCGCAATGATGAAATCCCGCGGCACCATACCGTCGGTCACCGAGCGCTCGACAATCTCAAGCCCCGCCGCTTTCATCTGCGCTTCCACCGTGTCACCGGTCACGAAGCCCACGCTCGGCGCTTTGCCGACAAGCTGAAGAACACCAACGATGGTCTTCAGCATCAGGCGTTTGAAAAACGGCGCATCGCCAAGACAGGGGGTCTTGGCAATCACGTATCCACCGGGCTTCACCAGTTCGACACTGCGCGCCAGCCCCGCCGACATGTCATCCAGCAGGTGATAAAAGTTCATCCCCATCACCACGTCATAGGCCCCCGGCTCCAACACAGGATCAAAAGGATCAGCCTGAAGGAAGATCACGTTTTCCACGCCAGCCTCTGCCGCCTTGCGCTGGCCGATCGCCACCATTTCACCGGCATAATCCGTCGCCGTGATCCGCGCCGCATCGCCTGCCAGCAAGATCGCCGTCGACCCTGTGCCACAGCCCAGTTCCAAAAGGTGGTCGTCCGGTGTCAGATGCGCCCGCACCCGCGCCAGCGTCGCCTCGTACCCCTTCATGTCCTTGATCGGGGATTGCGCATATTTCTCGGCAATCCGGTTCCAGAACCGCACACTCTTTGACATCACCACCACTCCAGAAGTCTCTTCGCCCCTAGATAGGCACAGCGCCCGCCGCACTCAATCTCCCTGCCCCCGCGTCAGCCAAAAAGAGTTCATGCAAGGCCGCAAGGGCAGCGAGGCATCCAAACCCCAACCATCTTGCCCCAACGTCCCAACCTATTGCAGACTGGCATCAGGAGGACGCGCGACAGTTTCGCCGCGGTGCGTTGAAAAACGGACCCGCGGGATGCCATGCTTAGGGAGGAGTATGACATGACGTCCAACGCCACAGGGTCCACATCACCCGAAAACCCCGCACCACAGTCTGATGACATGCTGGTGGTCAACAAGGTGACATCCGGCGACATCGCCGCCTCTCTCAGGGCCGGGCTGTCGGATTTCCTCGCCCGCCCCGTGATGAGCGGCTTCTTCGGCCTGTTTTACGCGGTGTTCGGCATTCTCCTGGTCTGGTGCCTCGTCTGGCTTGGCAAGATCTGGATGATCATTCCCGCCGTCGTCGGCTTTCCGCTGGTCGCACCCTTCGCAGCCGCCGGCCTCTACGAGATGTCCCGCCGCCGCCAGAAGGGCGAAAACTTCGGCTGGTCCGACATCCTCTCCGTCATGGCCCGCCAGCGCCAGCGCGAGATGGGCTGGATGGCCTTTGTCACCCTCTTCATCTTCTGGGTCTGGATGTACCAGGTCCGCCTCTGGCTGGCGATCATCCTCCAGAACGCCTCCTTCTCGGATTTCGAAGGCTTCTTGAACATCGTCCTCTACACCCCCGAAGGCTGGACCTTCCTCGCCATCGGTACGCTGGCAGGCGCGGTCCTTTCCGCCGCCCTGTTCACGGTCACCGTGGTCGCCATGCCGATGCTGCTGGACCGCGAGACCAACTTCGTCTCGGCCATGCTCACCTCCATTCGCGTCGTCACCGAAAACCCTGTGGTCATGCTGATCTGGGCGGCCATCATCTCGGCCACGATGCTCCTGTCGATGCTCCCCGCCTTCCTCGGCCTGATCGTCACCCTACCCATCCTCGGCCACACCACCTGGCACCTCTACCAACGGGCGGTGCAATCGTCCGAAGGCTAAGTATCGGCCATACCTCCCAGACAGAAAAAAGGCGCCCGATGGGGCGCCTTTTCAAACTCTGATGCGGGTCGGGGATCAGCCGCGCAGCGTACCGCCGGTGGCCTTTGATACCTTCTCGACGATCTTGCCTGCCACCGCTTCGATATCGGCTTCTTTCAGCGTCTTCTCGGTGGGCTGCAAACGCACGGTCACGGCGATGGATTTCTTGCCCTCGCCCAGCGATCCGCCGATGAACTCGTCGAACACGCGCACCTCTTCGATTAATGCCTTGTCGGCACCGGCCGCGGCATTCACAAGGGTGATCGCCTCGACATCAGCATCCACCACAAAGGCAAAGTCACGCTCGACCGCCTGAAGATCGCGCAGCTCCAGCGCCCCTTTCGAGGCACCTTTCTTACGCGGCATCGGGATCTCGGCAAAGTGGATGGCAAAGGCCACAACAGGCCCCTTCACGTCCATCGCCTCAAGCACCTTGGGGTGCAATTCGCCAAAGGCACCCAGAACCTTCTTCGGCCCCAGACCCACCTTGGCGCTGCGGCCCGGATGCCACCAGCCATTGGTGCCACGGTTGTAGGTCAGCTTGGCCGGCGCGCCCAGCGCCGACAGAACCGCTTCCATGTCGGCCTTGGCGTCATAAACGTCCACCGCACGGCTCTCGCCGTGGATGTCCTTGCTCATGGTGCGCCCGACCAGGATACCGGTCACGAGGTTCTCCTGCTCACCCGGCTCGCCGCCGTGGAAGACGGGGCCGCATTCGAACAGCGCCTGATCCATGAAACCGCGCGCCTGGTTGCGTGCCGCCGCCTGCAACAGACCCGGCAGCAGCGACGGGCGCATGTGGCTCATCTCGGTCGAGATCGGGTTTTCCAGCATCGCCGCATCATCACCGCCACCAAACAGCGCCGCCGATTTCTGGTCGATAAAGGAATAAGTCACGCATTCGTTGTAACCCAGCGCCGCCGAGGTCCGGCGCGCGATCTGTTCGCGCTTTTGCAGCGGCGTCAGAACCATACCGGGCACACCGGCCACGGCACGCGCCATCGGCTTGCCCTTCAGCTTGGTCAACGAGGCCACCCGCGCCACCTCTTCCACGAGGTCCGCTTCGCCCAGAACGTCGGGGCGCCAGCTCGGCACATGCGCCATGTCGCCTTCCAGAACAAAACCCAGCGCCTCAAGGGTCGCGCGCTGTTCCTCGGCCGGGATTTCCATGCCAACCAGCGATTGCACGCGGTCGGTATCAAGCTTGTAAGCGCGGCTCACGTCCGGCACCTCACCCGCAACCACAACCTCCGACGGCTCACCGCCACACAGGTCGATGATCATCTGGGTAGCAAGGTCGATCGCTTCCATGTTGAAAGCGGGGTCGATGCCACGTTCGTTGCGGTAACGCGCGTCCGAATTGATCTTCAGACCACGGCCCGTATAGGCGATCTGCACGTTGTCCCAGACAGCCGCCTCAAGGAACACGTTCACGGTGTCCTCGGTGCATCCGGTCGGCAGGCCGCCCATGATGCCACCAATCGATTCGATGCCTTCGTCGTCCGAAATCACCACCATGCCCTCGGCAAAGGTGTATTCCTTCTCGTCCAGCCCCATCAGCGTCTCGCCACCCTTGGCGCGGTGCACACGCAGGTTGCCATTCACCTTGTCGGCGTCGAACACGTGCAGCGGACGGTTACGGTCAAAGGTGAAGAAGTTGGTCACATCCACCAGCGCCGAGATCGGACGCAGGCCGATGGCGCGCAGGCGGTCCTGCAGCCACTTCGGCGAGGGGCCGTTCTTCACGCCCTTGATCAGACGACCGGCAAAAACCTCGCAGCCCTTCTCGCGGGTATCCTCGTCGATGGTGATGGAGATCGGGCTCGGGAAACCGCCCTTCACATCTGCGGTCGGCGCCGGTTTCATGGTGCCAAGGCCACGCGCCGCAAGGTCCAGCGCGATACCGCGCACACCAAGCGCATCGGGGCGGTTCGGCGTGATGGCAATCTCGATCACCGCGTCCACCTTGGCCGGATCATTCTCGGCCAGCCAGTCCACGAAACGGTCGCCCACCTCGCCCGAAGGCAGCTCGATGATGCCGTCATGCTCGTCCGACAGCTCCATCTCGCGCTCCGAGGCCATCATGCCAAAGCTCTCGATACCACGGATCTTGCCGACACCGATGGTGATGTCGATGCCCGGCACATAGACGCCCGGCTTGGCCACAACCACGGTAATCCCCTCGCGGGCATTCGGCGCGCCACAGATGATCTGCAATTCGCCTTCGTCGGTGTCCACCTTGCACACCTTCAGCTTGTCGGCGTCCGGATGCTTCTCGGCGTGCTTCACCTTGCCGATGGTAAAGTCCTTCAGACGCTCCGCCGGGTTGGAAACCTCTTCCACTTCCAGACCAAGATCGGTCAGCGCATAAAGGATTTCATCAAGGCTCGCCTCGGTCTCGAGGTGATCTTTCAGCCAGGACAGCGTGAATTTCATCGTCAGATTCCATCGGTCAGAATTCGGGTCATGAGGGCTTTAGCGGATATGTCCCAAAGGGGAAAGGGCGCATAGGCGTTTCCGCCCCGCCCTTCCGCGCTTTTGCCACAGATACCCCGCCCCTAGACGGGATCGCGGATCAGGCTCTGGCACATGCAGTGAACGCCACCGCCGCCCTGCGTGATCATGTCGAGTTCGGGATCATAGATCGTAAAGCCGCGCGCCTTCAGCTTTTCCTTGAGCGTCTTCGACGCCGCCGGCAGCAACACCCGATCCTCGCCCAGCGCCACCACGTTACAGCCCAGCGCAATGGTCTCCTGGAACGGCACCTCGATGATCTCGATCTGTTTCGCCTTCAGCCAGTCCACAACCTTGGGGTCGGTGCATTCGATGCAGACTGCCGCCAGCTTGGGCGCCAGCATCACCACCATCAGGTCGATGTGAACATAGTAGGGGTCGATGTCCATCAACATCACTTCCCAGCCCTCGGCCTCCATCCAGCCGGCGATCTGGCGGGCACCCTCTTCCGAAGACCGCCCCTCCGGCCCTTCCCACCCGATCAGAACCGCCCCCGGCTCGATCACGTTGAAATCGCCCCCTTCAAAGGTTCCGGCGGTCACATAATCGTAAATCGGGATGCCAAGATCATGGTAGGTCTCGATGGCACGAAAGTTCTCTCCCCGCCGCCAGGGCTGTGCCATATGGGTGATGATCGCCCCCATCGGCGTCATCACCGAACTGTCGCGCGCATAAACCTGATAGGGCAGGTGCGGATCGCCCTTGTGGAAATGCACATCGACATCAGCACTGCGATAGGCATCCACCATCTCGGCATGTTGCGCCTGAGCGACCTTCGGATCAAACGGCACCCCACGGCGCAGGGATTTCTTGGACAGGCTCGAGGTCTGCAACCACTTGTAGTTCTCGATCGGCCCCAACAACACGGACCGCAGCGTGCCATAGTCGCTATTGGCCCCCCAGTTGTTCAGGATCGGCGTTCCGCCCCCGTCGCGCCGCGCGCGCAATGAAAACCCCTGTTCGCTCATGTCATGCTCCCTCGCTGTTCCCGTCAGGCTCAGGCCAAGGTGCACATCCTGTCAAGCATTCCCGGCACGTGCCTTCACGTGATCCAGCCAGTTCGCCAGTTCTTTCATCCTCACCGGCCCCGACATTTCCTCGGCTGTCGTCCCAAGCCGCGCAGCCGCCGCCGCATCCATGGTCTCGAGATCGGCCACCATCTCGCCATGCGCCCCCTTGGGCCGCAGCCAGGACGCAAGGTCCAGCGCATCGCATTCCGGGTGATACTGCACCCCCCAGAAATCCACGCCGTCCTGCTCGTAGACAAAGGCCTGAACAGGCGAATGGGCGTTTCCGGCCATCAACACCGCCCCCTCGGGCAGTCTTTGAACCTCGTCACGATGCACGCAGGGTGAGCCGAAACCACTGGCCTTGCCCGCCATCATCGGATGTGCCCCGGCCGCCTCGGTCAGCGTGATGTCCTGCGCAATGCCAAGCTCCACACCCTTCGGCGAGGCCCCAACATCGCCCCCCAGAACAACCGCCGCCAGCTGCATCCCGTTGCACGACCCCCACGAAGGAAGCCCCGCCTCGAACACCTGCCGCATCGCCGCCCGCAGGGGCTCGGCCTCCGGTTCCGCCGTCGACCACTCGACACCCGATCCGGTAAAGACAACACCATCCACCCCCTCAAGGTCCGCCGCCTCAAGCGGCCGCGCATAGGGCGCATCCACCCGCACCCGCACCGACGGATCAAGCGCCATAAAGCTCTTCACGAAGGGCAGCGCATCCGCCTTGCCCTGCTGCACCATGGCGGTCGAGTTGCCTTCAAGGATCAAAATGGTGGTCATTGGTGGTCTCCTTCCCCCACAGGCTAACCGCACACCCACCCCTCGAAAACCGCCATCCGCGACATGCCGTGTCGCTTTGGCACCCTCCTGAAATGCAAAACGGGGTGCCAGGGCACCCCGTTTCATTCCAATCAAACCTGATTGCTTACCGGCTCAGACCGCCGTGCAGCGTCGGCTGGTCCAGCGAGGCAAAACCATAGTGGCGCAGCCAGCGCAGGTCGCTGTCAAAGAAGGCGCGCAGGTCCGGAATGCCGTATTTCAGCATCGCGATCCGGTCGATCCCCAGACCAAAGGCAAAGCCTTGATACTCGTTGGGGTCGATCCCGCCGGCCTGAAGCACTTTCGGATGCACCATGCCCGACCCGAGAATCTCGAGCCAGTCATCGCCTTCACCCACTTTCAGCGTGCCACCTTCCCACGAGCAGCGGATATCGACCTCGGCCGACGGCTCGGTGAAGGGGAAGTGCGAGGCGCGGAAACGCAGTTCCACGTCGTCCACCTCGAAGAAGGACTTCACGAATTCCTCGAGAACCCACTTCAGGTTGGCCATCGAGATGTCCTTGTCCAGCGCAAGGCCCTCGATTTGGTGGAACATCGGCGTGTGGGTCTGGTCATAGTCGGCGCGGTACACGCGACCCGGACAGATCACGCGGATCGGCGCGCCCTTCTGCTCCATCGAGCGGATCTGCACCGGCGACGTATGCGTGCGAAGCACATGCGGCGGACGTTCGTCGCCCTCGGCGCGGTGCATATAGAAGGTGTCCATTTCGGCACGCGCCGGGTGGTGGCCCGGAATGTTCAGCGCATCAAAGTTGAACCAATCGCTCTCGACCTGCGGACCTTCGGCCACCGCAAAGCCCATATCGGCAAAGATCGCGGTCACTTCCTCGGTCACCTGGCTGATCGGGTGGATCGTGCCTTGGCGGCGGCCACGCGACGGCAGGGTCACGTCAAGCCACTCGGCCTTCAGGCGCTCTTCCAGCGCCGCATCGGCCAGCGCAGCCTTCTTGCCCGCCAGCGCCGAGTTGATCTCGTCTTTCAGCGCGTTCAGCTTGGGGCCCATCACCTGGCGCTCTTCCGGGGTCATCTTGCCCAGTTCGCGCATCTTCAGGCTGATCTCGCCCTTCTTGCCCACGGCCTGCACACGCAGATCTTCCAGCGCAGCCTCGTCGCCCGCTTCAGAAATCAGACCGATATACTTGTCTCTCAGATCGTCCATCCGACCCTCCAATTCCGTTGCCCCCTGCTACCGACATCAGCACGGTTTCGCAACCCGCTAGGGCGCGGCCATTGGACGTGCAGTCGAACAAAGCTGAATTGAAGGCAGCCCGCCTCAGATCATCGCCGCGAGCGCCACACCTTCGCGCATCGACACGGCCTGCCGTGCGGTGCTGCCATAGGTGCCGGCCATCGACAATTCCGGGAACAGCGCCAGAACCTCTTCGCGGGTCTCGCTGTCGAACCCGGCCACGCCGTATTCACCGGGGAAAAAGCTCTCGCTCTCCACGCCGTCGGCCACAACAATCTGGTGCGTGTCGAACAAGAGGTGGAAATAGGTCACCTCGTCCCGCGGCTCGATGATGCCGGGACCACCGCGTGCCAGCGCCTTGGCCGGCACCAGCACTTCCAGCTCGCCACACAGCAACTCGGCCATCCAGCCGGTGACCAGCACCCGATGCTGTTGCGACAGGTAGTGATCACGCTCTGCCCCAAGCACCCCCTTGGGAAACCGCACCGGCGCAAACTCGCCCTGCCCCGATACCTTGCGGCTGCCGATCCAGCGCAACGGCTGCATCCCGTTGTCCCGCGTCAGAACAAGGTCGCCCTCCAGCAAGGTCTCGATCCGCTTGGGTCCCTCTGCCGTTTCAATCAGCGCACCCTCCACGAAACAGGCAATCCCGGTCGCACCGGGATCGACCGTGCCATAGGTCAGCGTATCGGGATTGGGCAGGTTGAACTGCAAGGTGGTGGTCGTCGACTCAGGCCCGACAAGCACCGCGAGGTTCTCCGACGTCTCTCCCGCCGCAGCCCCATCCAGCGCCAGTATGTTCGTTGTACCGCCACCAATATCGTAAAAGTCGATCACTTCGTCGCTGTCCACATTGGTCAGCGCATAGGCTTCATAGTTTCCGGTACCACCGCCATTCGGATCGGTCAGCAGAATTGGAAAGTTTGCAGCCGAGATCACATAGGCGGTTTCGCCGCTTATCGGGTCAAAGGTGACCTGGACATCGGTATGGGTCAGCGGGATCTCGATCCCGACCGATCCATCCGCTTCGTAGAAGGAAACAACGAAATCCGCCGGGTCTTCTCCCGGTGAAAGTGCCACTTCCAGAAACTCGTCGACCCCGGAATTCCGGGCATAGGCATTCGAATAATGCAGTTCACTGATACGCGCCATTCTGGCTCCCCGTCGCTATAAGCAACACGGCGGCCCATCCCCAAGCCATCCATGTCCGTATGGTTTGGCTAAACATCCGAATCGGCGACAAGAAGGAACAATTGAGGCAATTGCTGCCTCAATCATATATGTTTTCGGTTTTGGTTTTTCTGTCAGGCGCTTAAATGAAATCCGCCGCCGAGAAATCCGCCGCAGTAAGCGTGCCGCCGCTGTCCATCACGATCAGCGTCTCGCCACTATGGGTGATATGCACCTCGCCCGGTGCCACGTCGGCAATTGTCAGCGATCCAAAGCCCACGTCCAGGTCGATCAGGTCGGTGCCATCCTCGAAATCCGTGATCGTATCCGTCGCGCCATCGGCGGTGAACACAAAGGTGTCGGCGGCCTCTCCGCCGGTCAGCGTATCCGCCCCGGCCCCACCGTTCAGGGTGTCCTTACCCTTCTGACCAAGCAACTCGTCGTTGCCGCCGCCGCCAGACAAGTCATCAAGCCCTTTGCCGCCTTCGAGCCGGTCAGCACCGTTGCCGCCCAACAGCTCGTCATTACCCTTGCCACCCTTCAGCGTGTCGTTGCCCTTGCCGCCTTTCAGCGTGTCATAGCCATCGTCCCCCTTGAGCGAGTCAGCATGATCACCGCCCAGTAGGCTGTCATAACCGCGGCCGCCTTCAAGGGTATCAAGCCCGGTGCCGCCTTCCAGCGTATCACCACCAGCGCCGCCGAACAGCTCGTCTCCGTTCTTGCCGCCCTTCAGTAGATCCTTGTGCATCCCGCCATAAAGCACGTCAGCCTCGCTGCCGCCCTCCATGTCGTCTTCTCCCTGACCGCCAAACAGGACATCATCACCCGCCCCGCCGCGCAGTTCGTCATCACCGACATAGCCAAACAGGAAATCATCCCCCGCATTGCCCTTCAGCTTGTCGTGATCATGTCCGCCCTCGAGACTGTCATTCCCGGAGGTGCCATTTACGGTGATAAGGTCCGTCGTCAGGCCATAATCCGCCCAGCTGTCCCCTTCCAGACTGCCTGCCAGCACAGTTTCCGAAACAAATCCGGTGATCGTCGAAAGGTCCACATGGCCGTTTTCCGGCACATAGAACACATAGGTACTCGGCCCATGCTTCTCGGTCACCTTGATCGCATCCATCGTGCCGTTGCCTGATGCCGTCGTATACTCGACCCGAACCTTGACCATCAGAGTGTCACCCGCCCCGGCATCCGTCTCGTAAATATCGAGGCGGAAAAGGCTGTCGGCCCCAAGCCCGATCGGCTGTTCTCCCGTCTCGCTGGCAAACTCGATCGTGCCATCATCGTCTAGGGCGCGGAACACGTTGGCCTCAAAGCTTTGCAAGACACCACCGCTGTCATAGCGCAGCATCAGGGCATCGCCGGAATAGGTGTCAGAGTCCTTGGGCGTCGCGCCATAGAAAGCGTATTGAATACTCCCGGCAGTTCCGGTGCTCGTAAAGCTGACGAAACTCTCGATGTGGTTGGGGTCCTGTCCCACCAAAGACATGTAATAATCATTGGTGCCGTCCGAAAAATGGATCGTCCCAAGTTCCCACGTCTGGCCATTATACTCAGTACGTTCCAGCCGGCCGATGTTGAGAACCGGTGCATCCGGCCCAAGCGAAACCCCCTCCACGATCCACTCTGCTCCGACCTCCTCAGACTGCATCTTGAAGTCATCGTCATGGATTTCCAGGTCAACAACAGACACGGCACCACCGGCCGTGACCTTAAGAACTTCTGTCTCAAAAATAGACATGCCACATTCTCCTAATTGATAAATCAATGGCGGCAATTGTCCCATTTTTTGAGAAAAACACAAGATTCGTGTCTTTTCGGCCCTCTTGCAGCCCCGAGCCCTACAACGAAAAACGCCGCCGACCTGATGGTCAGCGGCGTTCTGAAATCCCCTTGGGGAAATCTGCTTACGCGGCCAGCGCGCCTTTTGCCTGATCAACGATCGCGGCAAATGCTTCCGGCTCGTGTACGGCCAGGTCAGCCAGAACCTTACGGTCGACTTCGATACCGGCCAGGTTCAGGCCGTTGATGAAGCGCGAGTAGCTCAGCTCTGCGTCATGTGCGCGAACAGCAGCGTTGATACGCTGGATCCACAGCGCGCGGAAATTGCGCTTGCGGTTCTTACGGTCGCGGGTTGCGTATTGGTTCGCCTTGTCAACTGCCTGCGACGCCACCTTGAAGGTGTTCTTGCGGCGGCCATAATAGCCCTTCGCGGCTTTGATGATTTTCTTGTGACGGGCGTGAGTGACGGTACCACCTTTAACTCGGGACATCTCTCAAAACTCCTCTTAGCGGTCGTAGGGCATGTAGCCCTTGACGATCTTTGCGTCGGGGGCGGACAGGGTGGTGGTGCCACGGGCATCGCGGATGAACTTGGTGGTCCGCTTGATCATGCCGTGACGCTTACCAGCTTGGCCAGCTTTGACTTTGCCGGTGGCAGTCACTTTGAAGCGCTTTTTGGCGCTCGACTTCGTTTTCATCTTGGGCATTTCCGTACTCCTTAGATGGTCGGTTATAGACGCGACTCGGCATGCCTCTCGGGCCGGTCGCGCGCATAGAGGCGCCGTATACGTCCCGAATCCCTTTTCTGCAAGGGCTTATTTGATGATATCGGCGATCACCGTAACCACCACGTTGGGCAGCTGCGCCACCGCGTAACGCTGCGGGTTCTGACTATAGGCATAGACGATCAGCGCCCCGGCCAGGATGAAAGCCGCCATTGATCCACGCGGCACCCGCGCTTCGGCATAGGACGACAGCATCGCCGGGATGGAAAACAGTCCCAGGACAAGCCCGATGGTCATCAAATAGTCGGCGTTCATCCACCCGGTTCCTCAAATTCCTGAGGAAGAACCTACTCCGTTTCCGTGTTGTAAATCAAACGCTCATCACACGAGGTCACCCGCAGGATGTTGGTTGTCCCCGGCACGTTGAACGGCAGGCCCGCTGTCACCACGATCTGGTCTTCCGGCCCGGCATAGCCATGCGACGTCGCCGCCCGCGCCGCGGCCACCACCGCGCCTTTGAAGCGGCTCAACTCGTCGGTCATCACGCAATTGGTGCCCCAGCTCAGCGCCAGCCGCCGCGCGGTGCCCCGCAGGCTGGTCATGGCGATGATCGGAACCCGTGGCCGTTCCCGCGCGATCTTGAGCGCCGTGGTCCCGGATTCGGTAAAGGAACAGATCGCCTGCACCTCGGTGGTTTCCGCCACCTCGCGTGCCGCCGCCACGATGGCATCCGCCACGCTCGAGCGCGGCGCACTGCGCGAGGCCTCGATGATCTGGCGATAGGTTGGATCGCTCTCGACCTCTTCGGCCACCGCGTTCATCGTGCCCACCGCCTCGATCGGGAAATGCCCCGCCGCCGATTCCGCCGACAGCATGATCGCGTCCGCACCCTCGTAAATGGCGTTCGAAACGTCGGACACCTCGGCACGGGTCGGCATCGGGCTTTCGATCATGCTCTCGAGCATCTGGGTCGCCACGATCACCGGCTTGGCCGCGAAACGGCATTTGCGCACAAGGCGCTTCTGGATCGGCGGCACATGGCTGACCGGCAGCTCCACACCCAGATCACCGCGCGCCACCATGATACCGTCCGACACCTCAAGAATATCGTCAAACGCCTCGACGGCCGCCGGTTTCTCGATCTTCGACAGGATCGCCGCCCGCCCCTGCGCCAGCTCCCGCGCTTCATGCACGTCCTCGGGCCGCTGCACGAAAGACAGCGCCAGCCAGTCGACGCCAAGGCCGCATACGAACTCGAGATCGTCACGGTCCTTCTCGGACAGCGCCGCCAGCGGCAGAACCACGTCCGGCACGTTCACGCCCTTGCGGTTCGAAATCGTCCCGCCGTTCACCACCACGCAATTGGCAAAATCCGCGCCACAGTCTTCCACCCGCAGGCGGATCTTGCCGTCATTCACCAACAGCGTCGATCCCGGCTCAAGGGCGGCGAAAATCTCGGGATGCGGCAGGCACACGCGGGTCACATCGCCCGCGGCCTCGTTCAGGTCCAACCGGAACGCCGCCCCGTCAACAAGCTCTTCGGCCTCGTTGGCAAACACGCCAACCCGCAGCTTCGGCCCCTGAAGATCGGCAAGAATCGCGATAGGGCTGCTCAGCTCTTTCTCGATCTGGCGGATGATCCGGTGCTTCTCGCGGATTTCCTCGTGGCTGCCGTGGCTCATGTTGAGACGAAACACATCCGCCCCCGCTTCGTGCAAAGCGCGGATCATGTCATAGGTTTCGCTTGCCGGCCCCAGCGTGGCCACGATCTTCACATTTCTCAGTCGTCTCATCTGCCCGTCATTCTTCTAAAAAAGCGGCACTGTTACCGCTAACTCCAGTCACCGTGCTTATCACGCAATTCCATTCCGCTGGCAACTGTCCTAAGTAGTTCGTCGAAGGAAATGACAGGCACATGACATACCAACCTTTTCACATCTATGGGGCCGAGCGCAAATCGCGCTGGCTGATCACCGTTGACCACGCATCGAACCACGTTCCCGTCGAAATCGACGGCGGCGATCTGGGGCTGGCCCCCGAAGACATGCAGCGCCACATCGCCTATGACGTCGGCGCACTCGGGACCTCGCTACGCCTTGGCGAACTGCTGGACGCCCCGGTTATCGCAAGCAACTTTTCCCGCCTCGTGATCGACCCGAACCGCGGCGAAGACGACCCCACGCTTGTCATGCACCTCTATGACGGCACCATCATCCCCGCCAACCGCAACATCGACGAGGCCGAGATCGAGCGCCGCAAACAGGCCTACTACCGGCCCTATCACAACGCGCTGGCCGATCTGGCCGCCGCCCGCGACGATGTCATCATCATCGCCATGCACAGCTTCTCGCCGAAACTGAACGGTCGCGCCCCGCGCCCGTGGGAGATCGGCATCCTGCACGCCCCGCAGGAAGACCGCTTCGGCATCCCCTTCATCAAGCGACTGGAGCAAGAAGGCGATCTGACCGTTGGCGACAATGAACCCTACGCCGGCCACCTGCCGGGCGACTCGGTCGACAAACACGCCTTCGCCCACGGTCGCCTGAACGCGCTGATCGAACTGCGCCACGACGAGATCGACACCGAGACCAAGCAATCTGCCTGGGCCGAACGTCTCGCCCCGATCCTGACCGACGTTCTGGACACCACCGGTCTCTGACTCATCCTGTCAGGCCTGCGCCTGACGGGACACATCGCGCCAATCCGCTCTCTTGTGGATAGCGGGCCCCGCGCATACTACTTTGACGGAAACACCCTTCCCACCCGGAGCACCGCAATGGACAAGCAAACCCAGATCGAAATCGAGGCCGCTGCCTTCCGCGCCCTGCGTGAACACCTGATGGAAAAGCGCACCGACGTGCAGAACATCGACATGATGAACCTCGCCGGTTTCTGCCGCAACTGCCTCTCGCGCTGGTACCAGGAGGCCGCCAACGAACGCGGCATCGAGATGGACAAGAACGAAGCCCGCGAAATCTACTACGGCATGACCATGGACGAGTGGAAAGCCAACTACCAGACCGAGGCCAGCGCCGAGAAACAGGCCGCCTTCAAGGTCGCCTTTGCCGAGAACGTCGGCGAAGACAAAGCCTGACCCCCACCATCCACAGGCGCACAACCCCTGTGCGCCTGCGGGCCTGTCAGTACCAAGCCTCTCCGATTACCTATGGCATACCGATCCCTGCCAACCCCGGAGGCTTTCATGACCCGTATGCCCACCTTTTTCATCTCCCACGGTGGCGGCCCCTGGCCCTGGATGCCCGACTGGCGCGCGCAATTCGCCCCGCTCGAGGCCTCTCTCAAGGAGATGCCCAACCAGCTCCCCGAACGCCCCCGCGCCATCCTGATGATCTCCGGCCACTGGGAAACCGATGACTTCGCGGTGATGTCCTCTGCCAATCCACCGATGGTCTATGACTACTTCGGCTTTCCCCCCGAAACCTACGAGGTCACCTACCCCGCCCCCGGCGCGCCCGATCTTGCGCGACAAACCCTCGACCTGATCACCGCCGCCGGCCTGCCCGCACGTCTCGATCCCGAGATCGGCTTTGACCACGGCACCTTCGCCCCGCTTGCCGTGATGTACCCAGAGGCCGACGTTCCCGTGTTCCAGGTCTCCATGCGCCACAATTACGATCCGGCCCAGCACATGGCCCTTGGCCGCGCCCTCGCCCCCCTGCGCGATCAGGGCGTGGTGATCATCGGCTCCGGCCTCAGCTACCACAACCTGCGCCTGATGAACGAAACCGCCCGCGAACCCTCGGAAGCCTTCGACGGCTGGCTCAACTCCGCGCTGGCACTTCCCGCCGAAGACAGAACCAAGGCACTGGAAAACTGGGAACAGGCCCCCCACGCCCGCACCTGCCACGCCAAGGAAGACCACTTCGTCCCGCTGTTCACCGCCCTCGGCGCGGCGGAAAACGACCCCGCCACCCGCATCTATCACCAGAAGGATATCTTCGGCGGCGTCACCGCATCCGGCTTCCGCTTCGGCTGACCTATCCTTTCGGATAGGGCATTATCCCGAAACCCCTCTGCCTTTGGTTGAGGACTTGAATTACAAAAGAACTGTCCTTGGCGAGGGAGGACACTTTTACCCGCTGGCTCCGCTTGCATCCCCATGTGGGTCGGTGGGTGAAACAGATCTCCGACAGGGCGGCCACGCCCCGCCCTGTCACCCTACCCCCCAACATTCAGATCGCGATCCGGCAAAGAAAAAGGCGCAGGGGTGTCCCCCAACGCCTCATGGTCTTGTCCTGAAACCGTGGATCAGATCGCGGCCTTGCGACCTTCATCCAGATAGATCTCGCGCAGACGCTTTGCGATCGGGCCGGGGGTGCCGTCGCCAAGGGTCACACCGTCGATCTCGACAACCGGCATCACGAAGGCCGACGCCGAGGTGGTAAAGGCCTCATCCGCTTCTTTCGCCTCATCGATGGTGAACAGGCGCTCTTCGATCTCCATCTGCGCTTCCTGAGCCAGACGCAGCACCGCCGCGCGGGTAATGCCATGCAGGATGTCGTTCGACAGCGGACGGGTCACGATCTTGCCGTTCTTCACGAAATAGGCGTTGTTCGATGTGCCCTCGGTGACATAGCCGTCCTCGATCATCCACGCATCATCGCAACCGGCCTTCTTGGCCATCATCTTGCCCATCGAGGGGTAGAGAAGCTGCACGGTCTTGATATCACGACGGCCCCAGCGGATGTCCTCGATCGAGATGATCTTGGCCCCCTTCTGCGCCGCCGGGCTGTCGGCCAGGCCGGGCTTGTTCTGGGTGAACAGCACGATGGTCGGCTTCACATCATCGCCCGGGAACACGAAATCGCGGTCGCCATCCGACCCACGGGTCACTTGCAGATACACAAGCCCCTCGTCGATCCCGTTCAATTCAACCAGCTTGCGGTGGATCTCCAGCAGTTCCTCTTTCGTGCAGGGCTCGGCCATGTCCAGCTCGTCCAGCGATCGCTTCAGGCGCACCGCGTGACCTTCGAAATCGATCAGTTTGCCATCCAGAACCGAGGTCACCTCGTAAACCGCGTCCGCCATCAGGAACCCACGGTCAAAGATCGAAACCTTGGCTTCGGTTTCCGGCAGGTAGTCGCCATTCACATAAACGGTACGCGTCATGTCTTTCACAGTCCTTCTCAACTTGCTGTCCCCCTCCGGTATCGCACCGGACAAGGCGTTATTCGGTGGGGCTTACCCCGTTGTCATGTCCCGCGCGGGGATCTGTTGCCTCGCTCATCGGCCAAGCCGCTGCGCCGGTCAAGTCTTGTGATCCCCCAAGGCTCACTTTGCCGCCCCATAGCGGGCATCACCGGCGATAATCTGACCTTTGTACTTGGTGCCGGGATGGTCGGCCCACGAGAACCGTGCCGCACCGTTTTCAATCTCGTGAATGATCAAACACCGCGTTCCGTACCGCTTGCCACTGTCCGAAACACTGTCGAACATGCAAACCAACCCGTCCTTCGTGGCCACCCACTCGCCAAAATCCGTACGCAGAATACCGCTATTGGCCTTGCTGTGCTGTGCGCCATGCCCCGCCTCGAACCAGATCGCAAACGCCCGATGCTGTGTGTTCATGAAACTGCGCTTCATCAGCGCCGCCTCAAGCCTCTTGTCCCGTGCCAACCGGCTGCGATGCGAAGGAGCCTTCTCAAGCGCCTTGTAATCGGCCACCGCAGCCGCCTTGTTGCCGGTGAAATCCACCGCCGCACGGCCAAAGAACGCCGGCGCCGTCTTGCCATTGATCGGCTTGTAAACCTTCGACACCACGCGGGTCTTGACCACCGGCTCCGCCACGATCACCCCGTCCACCGCGAACAGGATGCAATCCCGCCGCCCCGGCTTCAGGAACCCCCGACATCCGGCAAGAGCCCGCGCACTCGCCGCCTTTGTGGTGTTGTAACCCCAGGAATGCCCCCAGGCCCCATCCGGTGAAATAGCAAATGCCGTGATCCCCGGTCGTTCTTTCAGAGCCGCGAACTTGTCAGCCTGCCGCTTGTTCAACGCGACCTTCCAGGGACCACCATCCGCCAGCAATGGCAGCGGCCCCAGAACCGCCAGCCCAACCACAAGCGCCAGAACGCGTTTTACAAACATGAGACCCTCCAAAACGATACGCCCCAATGTGACGCAGTCAGTGGCCCCAAGTAAACGGTCATCCGCAGCCTCAGCCCCAGAGCGCGGCAACCGGCGGATGCACGCCCGCATCATCGAACACCAAAGGCTGGTCACGGTCCTCGGCCAGCAAAAGCGGCCCGTCCAGATCGGTCACCATCGCCCCCTGCGCCACCAATGTGGCCGGCGCCATCGCCAGCGACGAGCCCACCATGCAGCCCACCATGACCTTATAACCTTCCGCCAAAGCCGCCTCGCGCAGACGCAGCGCCTCGGTCAGACCACCGGTCTTGTCCAGCTTGATGTTCACCACGTCATACTTGCCCTTCAGCTTGGGCAGACTGGTGCGATCATGACAGCTCTCGTCAGCACAAACCGGCACCGGCCGCTCCATCCCGATCAGCGCCTCGTCTTCTCCCGCCGGCAAAGGCTGTTCCACAAGGGCCACCCCAAGGCGCACGAGATGCGGCGCCAGATCGGCATAAACCCCGGCGCTCCAGCCCTCGTTGGCATCCACGATGATCTTCGACGCAGGCGCACCGGCACGCACCGCCTCAAGGCGCGGCATGTCATCCGGCGTGCCAAGCTTGATCTTCAACAGCGGGCGAAAGGCATTCTTGGCCGCCTGTTCCCGCATCTTTTCCGGCGTATCCAGCGAGAGCGTATAGGCCGTGATCTCCGGCCCTGGCGCGGCCAGTCCGGCCAGCTCCCAGACCCGCTTGCCCGCGGTCTTGGCTTCAAGATCCCAAAGGGCACAATCCACCGCGTTGCGCGCCGCCCCCGCAGGCAGCAGATCATACAGCGCCTCGCGATCAAAGGCGCCCGGAAGGGCCTCGATTTCCGCCGTCACACTCTCCAGCGTCTCGTCATAGCGCGCATAGGGCACACATTCGCCCCATCCGGTCACCCCGTCCTTCGACACCCGCACCGTCAGCACCTTCGCCTCGGTGCGCGATCCCCGGCTGATGGTGAACACCTGCGCCAGCTTGAACACGTCGCGCGTGACTGAAATCTGCAAAACCCTGCCCTCTTCTTCTTGGTTCAAATACCCGGGGGTCCGGGGGCAACGCCCCCGAAACCGTCACCGCCAGCGATTTAGATCGCCGCCAGCGCGTCCACCAGCTTGCCCGCACCATAACGGAACGGATCGGTGGTCGGCAGGCCCATTTCGGCTTCGACCTCGGCGAGGTAGGCCTTGGCGTCCTCATCCGACATGTGCTGGGTGTTCACCGAGATGCCAACAACCTGGCAATCCGGGTTCGCCACCTTGCCCAGGGTCAGGGCGGTGTCGCGCAGGGCTTGCAGCGATGGTTGCTGGTATTCGGGCAGGCCGCGCATGTGTGCGCGGGTCGGCTCATGCGCAAGGATCAGCGCGTCCGGCTGGCCGCCGTGGATCAGCGCCATGGTTACACCCGAATAGGATACGTGGAACAACGACCCCTGGCCTTCGATGTGATCCCAGTGATCCGCATCATTGTCCGGGGTCAGGTATTCCACCGAACCGGCCATGAAGTCGGCAATCACCGCGTCCAGCGGCACACCGTCACCGGTGATCAGGATGCCGGTCTGGCCGGTGGCACGGAAGGTCGACTTCATGCCGCGCTTGCGCATTTCGGCGTCCATGCACAGGGCGGTGTACATCTTGCCAACCGAACAGTCGGTGCCAACCGCCAGCACGCGCTTGCCGCTGCGCTTCTTGCCGTTTGCAATCGGGTATTCCACTTCCGGGATACGCACGTCGTGCAGTTCCTGGCCGGTCGCCTCGGCCACGGCCACAAGGTCGGGCTCGTCGCGCAGCAGGTTGTGCAGGCCGGAGGCCAGGTCGAACCCTTCTTCAAGCGCCATCACCAGAACCTTCTTCCACTCCTGACTGATCACGCCGCCACGGTTGGCCACGCCGATCACAAGCGTCTTGGCACCCGCGGCCTTGGCCTCTTCAAGCGTCATGTCGGTCAGGCCGACATCTGCCTTGCAGCCTTCCATGCGGAACTGGCCAACGGCGTTCTCGGGACGCCAGTCCTTGATGCCTTGCGCCACTTTCGCGGCAAGCTGGTCGGGGGCATCGCCCAGGAAAAGCAGGTAGGGTGTCTTGATCATCGCGGGAATCCTTCTCTCTCTTGTGAAAGAGTTTCCACGGAGTTCAGCGCAAGTTCATACCTAATTCGCCGAACGCACAAACCGACGCGCAAGAAATCACGACATACTCATCAATTTGACGAAGATCCTCCCGCTATGTCAGAATGATTGCCACTTTCTTCCTCTGCAATCCAGGATTCCGCCTGCAACACCCCCGTTTGGGGCGCGCCAAGCACGGCCATGGCCTGCAACGACCCCGTTTCCTCCGGCGCGGCCTCCTGAACGCGACGCATCAGGGACACCGCAGAGACCATGAAACACAGGGCCGCCAGCACCATCAGGAACCCATTTCCGTCAGCAATGCTGACCGTATTAGGAATGATCAGGATACCCACGAACTGCCCAACGTTCAGAACAAAGGCCATGGTGCCACTGGCAGGTACGATTTGCGAGGGTTTCAACTGGTCATTGGCATGGGCCGAACAGACCGCATACATCGGCAAGCTGGCCCCGGCGAGCAATGCGAAACCAATCACCATGGCTCGCGGTCCGGGCGTCACCAGCATCCACAGGCAGGCCACCCCCCCAATCACCCCAAGCCCCAGCAACACCAGTCGACGGTCTGTCTTGTCGCTGATCCAGCCGACAGGATATTGCACCACGGCTCCAACGATCATCGCCACCACCAGCGCCCCCGAAGCCTGCGCTGCCGACATACCCTGCGCCAGTGCAAACAGCGGCAAGGCGATAAACCAACCGGCCACCGCCGTGGCGCTGATCAGGTTGCCCGCCACCGCAGTCGGCGACACACGATACAGTTTCATCACCGGCATCCGGTCCGGCACCTCGTAATCCGGCGCCTTGTTGCCCGACAGCAAAAGCGGCACGATCGCCAGCGAAATCAGGATCGACACCACCCCGAACAGCATGTTGCCCGTCGGATCAGGCGCCGCCACAAGCGCGGTCCCGATGGCCGGCCCCGCCATCCAGATCATGAAATACAGCGACAGGATCTGCGCGCGGTTGTGGTTCTCCGATTTCGCCTGCAACCAGCTCTCGGTGATCACATACATGCCGGGATAACAGAACCCGGCCAGGAACCGCATTGCCGACCACGATGCCGGATCAGAGGTCAAAAGGTGCACGATCGCCGAGATCGACACCAGCGAGGCCAGCGCCGAAAACGCCCGGATATGTCCCACTTTCTCGACCATCTTGGGCGCAATCGCCGTCCCGGCAAGCGCCCCAAGCGGATAGGCCGCCTGCATGATCGAGATCGTGAACTCGGAAAATCCCAGCCCCGATCCGCGAATGGTCAGCAAGGTCACCAACAAGCCGTTGGCGATCATCAACATCATCATGCCCAGGAACAGGGCCCAGTTTTCAAGGAATGCTCGTTTCATGACTCCGCCTTCGCATATCG
Source organism: Pelagimonas sp. KU-00592-HH (assembly GCF_040369695.1). Classification (NCBI taxonomy): domain Bacteria; kingdom Pseudomonadati; phylum Pseudomonadota; class Alphaproteobacteria; order Rhodobacterales; family Roseobacteraceae; genus Pelagimonas; species Pelagimonas sp. KU-00592-HH. Next base: position 725,322 of record NZ_BAABWM010000002.1, read on the forward strand.
CCACCACGGCCTTCGCGTCTGTTTGCGGCAACAAAAACGCCGCCGCATCGCAGCGTCAGTATTTCTGCGGGCGCAAAATTTCCTTGCGCAGCGCAGCGCAACTTAATAACACTCCACTCGACTTTGACGAAATTTCCTTACCGAGAGGATCGACATGAGCTTCCGCATCCAACCCGCCGCCCCGGCCCGCCCGAACCGCTGCCAGCTGTTCGGCCCGGCCTCGAACACCAAGCTGTTTGCGAAGATGGCTGCCTCGGCCGCCGACGTCATCAACATCGACCTCGAGGATTCGGTGGCCCCCACCGACAAGGACTTGGCCCGCGCCAACGCCATCGAGGCGATCAACACGATCGACTGGGGCAACAAATACGTGTCGGTACGCATCAACGGCCTCGACACCCCTTACTGGTACCGTGACGTCGTGGACCTGATGGAACAGGCCGGCGACCGTCTCGACCAGATCATGATCCCCAAGGTGGGCTGCGCCGAAGACGTTTATGCCGTGGATGCGCTGGTCACCGCTATCGAACGCGCCAAGGGCCGCACCAAGCCGATCTCTTTCGAGGTCATCATCGAATCCGCCGCCGGCATCGCCCATGCCGAAGAAATCGCCGCCTCCTCGCCCCGTATGCAGGCCATGAGCCTCGGCGCGGCCGACTTCGCGGCCTCGATGGGGATGCAGACCACCGGCATCGGCGGCACACAGGAAAACTACTACATGCTGCGCGAAGGCGTTCAGCACTGGTCCGACCCGTGGCACTGGGCGCAGGCCAAGATCGTCGCCGCCTGCCGCACCCACGGCATCCTGCCGGTTGACGGCCCCTTCGGCGACTTCTCGGACGATGAGGGCTTCATCGCCCAGGCAAAACGCTCGGCAACCCTCGGCATGGTCGGCAAATGGGCCATCCACCCGAAACAGATCGCCCTCTCGAACCAGGTGTTCACCCCCTCGGACGAAGCTGTCACCGAAGCCCGCGAAATCCTTGCGGCCATGGAACAGGCCAAGGCCAACGGCGAAGGCGCCACCGTCTACAAGGGCCGCCTCGTCGACATCGCTTCGATCAAGCAGGCCGAAGTCATCGTGGCACAGGCAGAACTGATCGCCCAGAACGGCTGACCCTAGGGCACTTAGCGAACCAAGATTTTTCGGGCGGGACCAGCGGTCTCGCCCGTTGCGTTTTCTATTAGAGGTGGCATAAAGCCCGCATGAAGAAGACCATCACCCTGCTGCACACCTCTCCCGTCCACATTGCCCCGTTCAAGGTACTGGCCAAGCGTATTGCGCCCGAGGTCGAATTGATTCAAGTCGTCCGCGAAGACTGGCTGAAACAGGCACGTAAACATGGGCTGCGCCAAAGCCTGATGGAAGAGGTCGCCGCGACGGTCCAGAAATCCAAGGGCACCGTGATCTGCACCTGCACCTCGCTCTGCCCTGCTGCCGAATCCGCGGGTGCCATCCGGATTGACGGCCCCATGATGCAGGAAGCCTCGCGCATCGGCGGCCCGATCCTCGTGGTCTTTGCGTTGGAATCCACTCGCAAGCCGACGATGGAACTGATGAACAGCGCGCTCCTTGCCGCCGATCAGGAGGCCGAGGTCGTGCCGCTGTTCCTTGGCGAATTCTGGCCCCTGTTCGAGGCCGGGGAAACCGAGGCGTTCATCGCCTGCATCACCACCGCCGTGCGCCATGCCGTGGCCGATCACGACATCGCCTGCGTGACCCTGGCGCAAGCCAGCATGGCCCCCGCCGCCGAGCGCCTGACCGACCTCGGCATTCCGGTCCTGACCTCGCCCGAAATGGCCTTCCGCGCCGCGCTGGACGCCTGATCCACCGCTTCCCCTCGTTAACCGCGCGGCAACCGCGTCCGCGCCGTTAACCTGCGGATCTCACAGGTCGATACTGTCGCAATACCGACATGATACCGACGCTGCACCGACAGCGGTTTTCGCTCTTAACCTTGGTAAACGCCGGCCTCAGGCCCGCTCGTCCTTGGGCGACCCCATGACCACATAGGACGTGATCGCATTCACATGCGGCACCGTGCCAAGAACGTCGGTGTGGAACCGCTTGTAATCCTCAAGATCCGCCGCCTCGATCCGCAGCAGGTATTCCACCGCGCCGGTGATGTTGTGGCACTCGCGCACCTCCGGCGCCAGCGCGATGGCCCGCTCAAAGGTTTCCTGCGCCACCTTGGTGTGTTCGTTCAGGCCCACGGTCACATAGGCCACGAATCCCCCGCCCAGCGCCGCCCGGTTCAGAACCGCCCTATAGCCCTTGATGATCCCTGCCTTCTCAAGGTCTTGCACCCGCCGCAGACAGGCAGAGGGCGACAGGCCGACACGTTCGGCCAGCTCAAGATTGCTGACCCGCCCATCGCGGCCCAACTCACGCAATATCTTTTCGTTGATTTGATCAAGCTTCGTCATTTGTTGTGAAATTTCACACATGACGCACAAAAACGCAACTCAATCGCGCGCTTTTCAACGCATCATTGTGCCATGACATATGACATCCTCACCGCCCTGACCGCTTTCGCCTTCGTGTCCTCGATCACACCGGGCCCGAACAACCTCATGCTGATGGCGTCCGGGGCAAACTTCGGCTTTGCCCGCTCGATCCCCCACATGCTCGGGATCGGCATCGGCTTTGTGGTGATGGTCATCCTTGTCGGCATCGGCCTGATGCAGGTCTTCGACACCTTCCCGATCACCCACACCATCCTCAAGGTCGCCAGCATCGGCTATCTGCTCTATCTCGCATGGAAAATCGCCAACGCCGGCGCCCCGGAAGGCGCCCAGTCAGACGCCCGCCCCATGACCTTCATTCAGGCCGCGCTGTTCCAATGGGTGAACCCCAAGGCGTGGACCATGGCCCTGACCGCCATCACGCTCTACGCACCGGACCGATCGCTGACGGCGATCCTTCTGGTCGCCGCCATCTTCGGGGCCATCAACCTGCCCTGCGTCAGTTCCTGGACCGTCCTTGGCCAGCAAATGCGTCGTATCCTGCGCAGCCCCGCCCACCTGACCGCCTTCAACTGGCTCATGGCAGGGCTGCTGGTGGCCTCGCTCTATCCGGTGGTCTTTGCCACCTGAACAGCCACCCGCTCAGGCAAGCGCCAGGCAGATTTCCGTCACCAGATCATCCGGCGCCGTGTCGCGCGGGTTGTTGAGATACACTTCAAGACACGGCGTATCCGCCGGCATTTCACCGGACTTCGGCAACCACTCTCCGAACAGGGCTTCGTAAGCCCCGTGAATCCCCGCGTACGGGCCGGTGTAGGTCAGAACCGCGTACCGCCCTGCCGGAATTTCGCAGCTCTCGAAATCTTCAGGCACCTCGCCATGCCACGTCGCCCCGGCAATACTGCGCAGGTCGGCCTCGGCCTTGTCATCGGGATTGTCGAAATAGACCCCCAACATCGGCCCGCACTGGGCCCACAGGTTGCGGGACTGGCAAACCGCGCCAAAAGCCTCAAAGCTCTTTCCGATCTCGGAATAATTCCCCTTGTGCAAAAGCCCCGCGGCCTTGCGAACGCCTTCTTCACGAATGGTAACCGGATACATGGCAAACTCTCCTTTGCGCCGTGTTAACAAAGGGGCCGGAAATGACCCCCGTTTCCGGAACTCCGAAGGGCTCAGACCATAGTGTCCCTGAAAAGCACGGGCGAAACTGCGGGCATTGTCATAGCCCACGTCCCGTGCGATCCGCGCGGGATCCGTGCTGCTGTCCAGCAACATCGTTGCCGCGCGATGCAACCGCACCCGCCGCACCGCCTGCGCACAGGTCTCGCCGGTCATCGCCCGGAACACCCTGTGCCAATGAAAGCGCGACATCGCCGCCTCATCCGCCAGACGGTCCAGCGACATGTCACCCGCCGGATTGTCATGGATGTATTGCAACACGCGCAACATGCGCTTTTCGTAACTCTGGCTCATGCCCGATCCCTTCGGAAATCCTGTCCGATGCTTGCCACGGGCGCATGGTACAAATCTTGCTGAATGCAGCAATGCGCAGGATCAGTTGCAATTCGTCTTACTCAGGGTCATATAGCGAGACGCAGACATGCCTCGGAGACCCTTATGACCAACTACCTCGACTTCGAAAAACCGCTGGCCGAAATTGAAGGCAAAGCCGAAGAATTGCGTGCAATGGCGCGTCAGAACGAGGAAATGGACGTCTCGGACGAGGCCGAGGCCCTGGACCGCAAGGCCGAGGAACTGCTCAAGGATCTCTACAAGGAGCTGACCCCCTGGCGCAAATGCCAGGTCGCGCGTCATCCTGAACGTCCGCACTGCAAAGATTACATCGACGCGCTGTTCACCGAATACACACCGCTGGCAGGCGACCGCAACTTCGCCGATGACCACGCGGTCATGGGTGGCCTCGCCCGTTTCGACGACAAGCCCGTCATGGTAATCGGCCACGAAAAGGGCAACGACACCAAGAGCCGCATCGAACGCAACTTCGGCATGGCTCGCCCCGAAGGCTATCGCAAGGCGATTCGCCTGATGGAGATGGCCGACAAGTTCGGCCTGCCGGTCATCACCCTTGTCGACACTCCCGGTGCATACCCCGGCAAAGGGGCCGAGGAACGCGGCCAGTCCGAAGCCATCGCCCGCTCGACCGAAAAATGCCTCCAGATCGGCGTACCTCTGGTCTCGGTCGTGATTGGCGAAGGTGGCTCCGGCGGCGCCGTGGCCTTCGCCACCGCCAACCGTGTCGCGATGCTCGAACACTCGGTCTACTCGGTGATCTCGCCCGAAGGCTGCGCCTCGATCCTGTGGAAGGATTCCGAAAAGATGCGCGAAGCGGCCGAGGCCCTGCGCCTGACCGCACAGGACCTGATCAAACTGGGTGTGGCCGACCGGATTGTCGAAGAACCGCTGGGCGGTGCCCACCGCGACGCCAAAGCCGCCATCACATCGGTCGGCAACGCGATCCGCGGCATGCTGAAAGACCTTGAGGGTCAGGATGCCAAGGCGCTTGTCAAAGCCCGCCGTCAGAAATTCATCGGCATGGGCAGCAAGGGCCTCGCGGCCTGATCCCGCTGCCCCGGCCGCGCAACGCAACAGGGCGCTCGCCATGCTGGCCATCCTGAAAAACCGGACCTACGCAAGGCTATTCTCGGCGCAGGTCATCGCGCTTCTTGGCACCGGCCTCCTGACCGTCGCCCTCGGGCTTCTTGCCTTCGACCTCGCAGGCCCTGCTGCGGGGGCCGTGCTGGGAACGGCCTATACCATCAAGATGATCGCCTATGTCGGCCTGTCGCCGATCACGGCCGCCATAACCGCCCGCCTGCCCCGCAAGGCCGTGCTGATCGTCATGGACGTCCTGCGCGCCGCCGTGGCCCTCTGCCTGCCTTTCGTGACCGAGATCTGGCAGATCTACGTGCTGATCTTCCTGCTGCAATCGGCCTCGGCCACCTTCACACCGGCGTTTCAGGCGACGATCCCGGACATCCTGCCGGACGAGGCCGAATACACCCGCGCGCTCTCGCTGTCGCGGCTGGCCTATGACATCGAGAACCTGATTTCCCCCACCCTCGCGGGCCTGCTGCTTCTGGTGATGGATTTCCACTGGCTGTTCGCCGGAACCTTTGCGGGCTTCGTGCTGTCGGCCCTGCTGGTACAGCGCACCACCTTCCCGAAAACCGAACCCGCCGTTCAGCGCCCGTTCCGCGAACGCGTCACGCGCGGCAGCTGGATCTACCTGTCCACACCCCGCCTGCGCGGCCTCTTGGCCTTCAACTTCACCGCCACCACCGCCGGGGCCTTTGTGATCGTCAACACCGTCGTCATGGTCCGCAGCACCTATGGCTTTGATGAAACCGCGCTGGCACAGGCGCTGGCCGCCTTCGGGGCCGGTTCCATGCTCGCCGCGCTGACCATCCCGCGCCTTCTCGACAGCATCGACGACCGCAAGCTGATGTCGACAGCGGCTCTGGCGCTTGGCTTCTTCACCCTCGGCCATGCCTCGCTGTTTGCCACCTTCGGCGCACCGCCCTGGGGCGTGTTCCTTCTGGCATGGGCCCTCACCGGCATCCTTTACAGCGCCATCCTGACACCCTCGGGCCGCCTTTTGCGCCGCTCGGCTCATCCCGAAGACCGCACCGCCATCTTCACCGCGCAATTCGCCCTAAGCCACGCCTGCTGGCTCATCACCTACCCGACCGCTGGCTGGGTCGCGACGCTGGTCTCGCTGCCTGCCGCAATGGCCATCCTCGGCGCACTCGGCCTGGTTTCCGCAACCCTCGGCCTGCGCCTCTGGACAGGGCAGGAAGGCACGCTGTCGCATGACCACCCGGACCTGCCCGACGATCACCCGCACCTGATGGAACATGGCAACGCGGGCCAGCACGTCCACCCGATCATTATTGATGACAACCACCGCCGCTGGCCGCAGCACCGCTAGGACGGTGCGTTAACCCGCCAGCATCTTGAGGCCCTGCGTCACATCCGACCGCACCGCCAGCCGCAACCCCGGCTCATCCCCCGCCTTCAACGCCGCGATGATCAGGCGATGGAAATGCGGCGGCTCGGTTTTGCGCAGTTTACCGTAAAGCGCGCGCATCGTCGGCCCCAGTTGCAACCACACGGTTTCGGCCATCGCCAGCATCGCCGGCGCCTGCGCCCGCAGGTACAAGGTTCTGTGAAACTCGAGGTTTGACCGGATGTAGCTCACCGCATCACGCCGCGCGACCGCCTGCGCCACGGTCCCATTGATCGCCTGCAAACGGTCGATCAGCGCGATATGCGCCCGTGGCAGCGCCCGGCTGGCAAGCTCCACCTCGATCAGCGCCCGCAACGCCGCAAGCTCCTCAATGCGCTCGCTGGTCAGCTCCGGCGTCGACACACGGCCTGACGACGACAGGAACAAGGCCCCCTCTGCCACCAGCCGCCGAACCGCCTCGCGCGCAGGGGTCATCGACACGTCGTATTCTTTGCCGATCCCGCGCAGCGTCAGCGCCTGACCCGGCTCGATCTCGCCATGCATGATGCGCGTACGCAAACGGCGGTACACACGGTCATGGGCGGAACTGGAGGGGTCCAAGGGCTTTGTCTGGCTGAGCATGCGTCAAATGTGATCACAAAGCCAGGGAAGGTCAATCGCCAAATCTGTAGCGGTGCAGAAGTTCGCTGTTGTCACGCAGCCACCGGCGCAACGGATCGTAGGGGCCGTGAATATCTTCGACCACCTTCCAGAAGGCTGCCGAATGGTTCATCTCGGCCAGATGCGCCACCTCATGCGCGGCCACATATTCCAGCACCGCCGACGGCGCCATCACCAGCCGCCAGCTATACATCAGCGCGCCCTTCGACGAACAAGACCCCCAGCGCGAGCGCGTGTCGCGGATGGTAATCCGGCTATAGGTCCGCCCCAGCCGCGCCGCATAGCGATCCGAGGCCGCTACCAGCCGGTCGCGCGCCATAGTATTGAGAAAGGCCTGCACGCGCGTCGCCGCCTGCTCCGGCTGTCCCGGCACGCGAATCTCGCCCCCCGATACCTGCACCGATCGTCCGCCACCCGCCACAAGCCGCAAGGGACGCCCTTCAAAAGGCAGATCCACCCCCAGCCCAACCGCAACCTGATCCGGCTGCCGCTCAAGCTGTTTGCGGATCCAGTCCGCCTTTTCATCGGCAAAGGCCAGCGCCTCACCCTCGCGCACACCATTGGGCAGGGTCAGCGTCACGCGGCCATCCAGACGGGACACCCGCAGGCTGATCCGTCGCGCCCTCGACGATCGCCGCAGAACAACGCCGATTCTCGGCTCACCGGGAAGGAAATGTTGCTCCATGCGCGCTCCTGTTCACCAATGCGCATTATACCCTTTGACACGCCGCCGATGATATGGCAGTCCGCCCCAACCGTCGACATGACTCATAGAATCTGAAGGGGATAACCCATGCCCAAGGAAGAATGGGGCGTCAAGCGCGTTTGCCCGACCACTGGTAAACGCTTCTACGACCTGAACAAGAACCCGATCGTTTCGCCCTACACCGGTGAAGTGGTAGAAATCGATGCCGGCAAAAGCCGGATGATCGAAGCGGATGCCGAAGACGCGGCAACGCTCAAAGCAAAAGCGGCCAATCTGGATGATTCCGATGACGTGCTGGACGACGACGATTCCGTCGACATCGAGCTCGAGGACGATATTCTGGATGACGATGATGACGAAAACGTCTCGCTCGACGAGATCGCAGACGTTGCTTCGGACGACGAAGAAAATTAATTTTACGGAGCGGGCTTTTTTCGCTTGAACCCGCTCCGACATACGCCTAATTAGGCGCGCACAGGCTGAGAGGCCTGATGGTTTGGGGCCTTAGCTCAGCTGGGAGAGCGCTACAATGGCATTGTAGAGGTCAGGAGTTCGATCCTCCTAGGCTCCACCAAACTTCCTCAGGAAATGACACTGATACCGGGCAAAACCTTTGCGCCCTGCACCCGTGTCACCCTTGTCGGTCCGGCACGGTCCGCGCGGCCAATACGCCCATCCAGACCTTCACAACCTGTCCGGCACAAAACTCTTCGCGAAAAACTGATCCGCTCGCCTCGCCCGTGCGTAATTCCTTTGTTCTTTGAGGAGTTAGGCACCATGAACGAGATCGTGACACCGAAACAGCTGACCGAGGTGGAAAGTTTCACAGCGCCCACGCTTGCCGAAGTCGAAGGCGCGCTTGAAATTATCAAACGCCATAGGGCGCTGCGGTCGGATCACGATTTCGAAGGCGCGTTTCCTTTCGACATGCCAGAGCTGAATCGCGTCTACCCCGCGGATTTCGTGGCCGACGCCGCCTACAAGGCAACCATGCCGGATCTCCAGAACGGCCCCTCCAGTCTGATCAAGGGCGCCAAGACAGACATCCAGCACGTCGGCATCTCGAATTTCCGCCTGCCCCTGAAATGGCAGACCCGTGACGGTGACCCCCTGGTGCTTGAAACCTCGGTAACGGGCTCGGTCTCGCTCGAGGCTTCGAAAAAAGGCATCAACATGAGTCGCATCATGCGCTCGTTCTACAAACACGCGGACGCGCCATTCGATCTCGACACCACAGACCGCATCCTGCGGACCTACCTCGACGATCTCGAAAGCCTTGATGCCCGCCTGCAACTCTCTTTCCGCTACCCCGTCCTCAAACGGTCACTGCGCAGCAATCTCGAAGGCTATCAATATTACGACGTCGCCTACGAGGTCATCCGCAACGGCCAGCAGGTCACGCGGCTGATGCACTTCGACTATGTCTACTCGTCCACGTGCCCGTGCTCGCTCGAACTCTCCGAACACGCCCGCAACACGCGCGGACAGATTGCAACGCCACACTCGCAACGCTCGGTCGCGCGGCTTTCTGTTGTGGTCCATCAGGGACAGACACTGTGGATCGAAGACCTTGTCGACCTGTGCCTTGCTGCGATCCCGACAGAAACCCAGGTCATGGTGAAACGCGAAGACGAACAGGCCTTTGCCGAGTTGAACGGGGCCAACCCGATCTTTGTCGAAGACGCGGTGCGCCTGATGTACCAAGCCCTTGAAAACGAAGGGCGCATCGGCGACTTCCGCGTGATTGCCAGCCACCAGGAATCCCTGCACAGCCACGACGCGGTTTCCATTCTGGCCAAGGGCGAAACCTTCCAGCAGGTCAGCTATGACCACCGGATGTTCGCCTCGCTCTATCACGTCGGCTAGGGCACACCGCCCCCCTTCGCAGCGCGCTTAATGCGCGCTGATATGATACCCCCCATCCAGAGCGATCATCTGACCGGTGATCGCTCTTTGCGTGATCAGGAACTTCACCGTATCGCAGGCCTCACGCAACGATGCCGGTCGCTGAAGCGGCAGACGCGCACAACGGGCGCGGAATTCCTCTTCGGTCTGGCCAGCTTCCGGCAGGATCGGCCCCGGCCCAATCGCGTTGACCCTGATCTTCGGCGCGAACTCTTCGGCCAGAACCTGTGTCAGCGTCCACAGACCCGTCTTCGACAGGGTATAGGTCAGGTGGCGCGGCGTTGGGTGCAGGACCCGTGAATCAATCACATTCACAATCGCGCCCCCCGCCCCCTTGGGCAGCCGGTCTGCAAAATGCTGGCACAAGATCAGCGGTGACTTGAGGTGAACATCCATATGATGCCCGAACGACCGCGCCGTCGCCGTCGACAGATCATCCCACTCAAAGACCGACGCATTGTTGACCAACACGCCAATCGGCCCAAGCAGGTTCTCCGCACGCTCGATCAGCTTTTCGGCTTCCTGCGACTGGGAAAGATCGGCCTGAACGATTTCCGCACGCCCCCCACCGTTGACGATCTCATCCCTCAGGTCCAACGCTTCGGCTTGCGATCCGTTGTAGTGAATGACCACGGGCCACCCCGAGGCCGCCAGATCCCGGGCAAACGCCCGCCCCAACCGCTTTGCCGCCCCGGTCACCAGAACCGCACTTGTCTGCGGCATTGGCTGTTCGAAAACATCGGGAAAGAACACGTCGTCGGCGTTGGGGGCGGATGTGGAAATCGGCTCTGGGGTCTGCATGTTGTCGGTCACTTGATGTTGTTCAGGAAACGAATGAAGGGCCTTTCCTTCACTACGCACGAACGTCATCAATGGATCACAATCAAAGGCCCCCGTTCTCACGCCGTCCTTTGACCGACTTGCCCTCTTGCAGATGCCGGGCAACAGCCCGCAACTGGCTAGGCTGTGCCGACCGGCGCTCTGTCCGGGACCGTGTCATCTGGCCTGCTCTCGATGTAACCCATCAGTTCCGCACGCCTATCCGCGGCAGCAGGATCATTGAACAGGTTGACAAGTTCATGCGGATCAGCCTCCAGGTCATACAACTCTCCATCACCGGAATTGAGATCTACCGTCATCTTGTGAGTACGCGTGCGAACGGTGCGCAATTCCAGCGCCACGCCAACGCGCCCCGGCAGAAGCCCCCACTCGCTTCGCGAAAAGGCGCGTGTGCCATCGTGTTCCAGCAGGGGGCGCAGGCTTTCGCCGTGTTGGGTCTGAAGGGCGTCCGCCTCACCGTAATCAAAGAAAGTAGGGCCAAGATCCAGTGTCGAGACAGGTTGGTCGATCGCTTTGCCCGCAGGGACACCGGGCCCCCTTACGATCAATGGCACGCGGATCAGACCCTCATAGTGCATCGGCCCCTTGAGGATCAGGCCGTGATCCCCCAGCCAGTCACCGTGATCAGAGATGTAGATGACGATGGTGTTTTCATGCAAACCTGCCTGTTCCAGCGCAATCAGCATACGCCCGACCTCATGGTCGATATACGCGATTTGCCCATAGGTATTGGCGATGATCTCGCGCAACTGTGCGTCGGTTTGAGGCGGAATCCGGCTATAGGCTTTGCGGATGTCAGCGAACTTCGGGTCCGCTGGCTCCCCTTCAATCGCCGCCTTGTGCCACCACGGCTTGCCTTCGAAATCCCTTGTCCGGTGTTCGGGTAGATCAACGTCGGCCGGATCATGCAGGCGCGACCAGGGCTCTGGACAATCGAAAGGGTGATGGGGGTCGGGGAAACTCACCCAGGTCGCAAAAGGCTTTTCGGTGTCACGACCATGCTTGACCCACTCTATGAACCGATCTGACGTCCATGAGGTGTTGTGATAGGCGGTCGGCAGCTTCGAATGCCACGTCTGGGCAGCGCCTTTCGTGTCGCCCGCGTTCTCCCACATCAGCTTCGTGCGCTCATCCCCACGCCCGTCGGAATGGTAAAACCGTTCATAGTGCTGGCCACCGGGCGGCTTCTCCGGTGCCCACCAGTTGTGCCCGACAAGCATCAGCTCGAGGTGTTCGAACCCCATGTACGGACCGTGCCAGTCCTCATCATAAAGATGCGCAGAACGCAGGCACTCTGGCGTGCCCGTGGCTTCATAGGTATGATAGGTCGAGAAGTGAGCTTTGCCGAAATAGGAAGTCTGGTAACCCGCAGCAGCCATTGCTCCGGCCCATCCCTTTTCCCCGATTTCAGGATCAAGGTCGATCCCGTTGTCATGCACACCATGCGTGCGGCACAGTTGGCCCGTCAGGATCGAAGCGCGCGCCGGCTGACAGACGGCTGATGGTGTCATACAGGCCGTGAAATGGGTGCCGTCGGCGGCCAGTTGGTCAAGATGCGGGGTCTTTACCTTGCGCCCCATGAATCCGAAACAATCGGCCCGTTGCTGGTCAGCTGAAATCAAGAGAATGTTGGGCCGGGTCATGCGTTTTCTTTCTTTTTTCGTGCTGTGAACAGGATCACACCAACCGCGGCCACCATCAGCAGAGCCGCACCCGGATTGGTGAACAGGAACCAGGGATCACCCCCAGTTGCCGCAAAAGCCTGACGTGCGCTTTCTTCAAGCTTGCCCCCGAGGATGAAGGCAATCACGAAGGGAAGCGGCGAAATTTCAAGCACCCGCATAGCATAGCCGAGACCCCCAAACGCCAGGGCGAACCAGATCGCCTCCATGCGGGTTTCCTGAACGTAGATCGCGGCAAGGGTAAGCAGTAGCACACTGGGTAGCAGGATATGTTTGGGGATGCGTATCATGATACCCATGGACCGCATGAAAACGCCGCCGATGGTCCAGTTCAGCAAGTTCGCAATCATCATGGCAGTGAACAGTCCAAAAGCGATCACGAGTTCAGGGTTTACGCTGTCAGTGGTAAACCGGAAAACGGAAGGACCAGGATTGAAACCACCGATGCTTTCGGCAGCGAGTATCAGAAACACGGCTGCGGCATTACCGGGAATGCCCAGGCTGAGAACGGGAATCAGGTTGGCACCAGATACCGAGGAGTTCGCCGCCTCGGTCGACGCAATGCCTTCGGCGGCACCCTGACCGAACTCCGGCGCGTTCGGGCGCTTAACTTTCTTGTACCGGTTGCGACCAACAGTATAGCCAAGCGTGGCCGCCAAAGTGGACCCGATACCAGGCAAGGCACCGATAGATGTACCGATCACGGCCGAACGCCCAATGTAGGGTAGAAGCCGACGAATGTCGGCGGCATGTAACCGTTGATCACCCTCGTCCCTGTAAACGGGAACAGTCCCCTTATTACGCTTGTGGCGCCAGAGGTCCTCAAGCTCTTTCAGCACGGCCCCGATGATCAGCACACCAAGCACAGCGGTGGCAATCGGAAAGCCCTGGCTGAGCGAAGGCGATCCCAACGAAAGCCTCGGATAAAAGTCTTCGCCTGTGCCAACATACGCCGCGAGCAGACCCAACCCCGTCGAAATCAGGCCCTTGGCAGGCGATCCTCCGATGACCGCTGCGATGAAACTGAGGGAAAGGATCAGCAGCGCGGTTTTTTCCGGCAGATCAAGATAGGCCTCAACGACAATCGCAAGGAACGGTGCACAAATGATCAAGACCACGTCGGAAAACGTGTCGCCGGATGCAGAAGAAAAATGCGCCACGCGCAGCGCCTTCTTGGCCTTGCCCCGCTTGGTCATCGGGTGGCCATCAAGCGTTGTCATATATGCGTCTGGCGTCCCCGGAGTATTGAACAGGATCGCTGGAACAGCCCCACCAATCGTGGCCCCTTTCATCACGCCGATAAGGAACCCCATAACCGGCAACAGGGCGTCTGGAGTGTAGCCAAACACCGAGATCAGGATCGGCAGGGCAATCGCCATGGCAACGGGCCCCGCAAGCCCGGGGGTTGCCCCAACCGCAATACCAGTCAAGAATCCGGCAAGGATCATCACGATCGTGACCGAGATTGGCAGCCCGAAAATCGAGAACAATTCCGGCCCTTGAAAAACCGCAAGAATTCCCAGCCAGATATACTCAATCGTTCCCATTACACATCCCCGTTTGGCGGCAAGAGAAGATCGTCAAAAGGCACGTCGTAGATAATAATCATGACTATGACGGCCAGAATTGCGGCCGCCAGCGCCTTTGTGCTCACGCGCCCCTCAACCAACATGATTATGCCCGAGATCATCATCGTGCCTCCGAGGAAAAAGCCGATGTATTTCCAGGGTGCCGTGTCACGCAGCAGTCGGTATTCCAGTTCACCACCCTGCACTGTGTTCACGAGGTAGACCGCTGCAGGGCCCGCGTACCGCATGACAACCAGACTCACACAGATCACGGCCACGAGCAGCGCGGTGAAGGCAATGGCAGATAACGAGGGGTTGGCCTGGTCCGGAGAATTTCGCTCGGTCAGAACAAGAAGCCCACCGCCGATGACCAGGAAAAAGGCCGCGACAGTTGGGGCAAGCGCGTCCCCTATCACCACCTGTCGCCGTATTTTCTCAATAAGGCCCGTCTGAACATCCAGGGGAATCCAGATCACAAGCAGGACTGCTGCAAACACCAGGATCGCTATCCCGAGATACAGGTTGTTTCTGGAAGTACGCCCCATGCTGGCCTCCGATCTGGTACAAAAAAACCGGGCCTGTGCCAAAGGCACAATAGCCCGGCCAGAGGAGTGATTACTCGGACGCAGCGTCCATCAGGGCGCCTGCGTTGGCATAATCGTTTGCCAGAAGTTCGGTCAGGTCGTCACCGGTGATTGTCACAGCACCGCCGAAGGCTTTCTTGATCAGCCCACCTGCCTTTGTGCCTTCATCCGAAGCGACACTCGCAATCGCGTTGGCCAAGGCCTCTCGCGCCTCTTCGGGCATGCCTGCCGGTCCAACGAAGACGAAATAGCCATCCGAATTGAAGTCGACCCCAAGGTCGGCAAAGGTCGGTGCGTCCGGTGTCTGCACAAGAGGTTGCGAGAGGGCCGACGCCAGGTTGATCAGATCACCGGCAGCGACGCCCTTCGACTGGATGCCAGCCATGAAGCCAACGTCAAGGTCACCTGCATTCACGCCGTTCATGACACCCTTGCCACCCTTGACGTTCACGATGTTGAACTCAACCCCCTGCGCCTTTCCAAGAAGATAGGCGAGATCAGCAAGTCTCGGGCTCATCGCACCAAAGCGGATGTCCTGCCCGCCCTTTGCCGCCGCGATCATCTCATCAAAGCTGGCCCAGCCTTTGTCGGTGCGGGCCACAACCCCCATTTGGAAGCCAGCCGTGGTGCTCAGACCCGTAAAATTCTCTGGGCTCATGCCAGCATTGGCAGCAGCCATGTTGTATCCAAGAGTTTCCGTCACCACCATGCCAATGGCCGTGCCGTCAGCGGGTTGATCCTTGAGTGCATTTGCCAGGTTCAGACCGCCCTTTCCGGTAACTTGCTCGGGAATGAACTTCCAACCCATGCGCGCTTCCAGCTCTTCCGCAATAAGACGCGCCTGCGTATCAGCACCACCGCCGGCCCGGAAACCGATCATCAGCTTGATGGGGCCCGGCGGTGTCCAGTCTGCCGCCACCGCGGATGTGGCCACCAATGCCGCGCTCAACGCGACGGCCCCTGCTTTGAGAAAACGTTTCATGAGTTCCTCCCTGTTCATGCCGTTTTCAAAAGCTTGGCGCATCAAAGGTTGATCCGTCAACAAAAAAGTTGACAGATCAACTTAATGCCGACAATCTTATGGTGAATAAGAGAGTGGATGCCATGGCCAAGGACCAAGAAGAGACCCCGGACACACAGCCCGACCTGCAACATATGGTGACCTTTCGCTTGTCTCGCCTGCACGCCCGCCTGACTGCGCAAGCCACTAAAATCCTTAAAGAATCGGCGGGAATTTCACTGATGCAGTGGCGTGTTTTCGTAATGATTGAAAGCCGTGGAACCATCACACCCGCCGAAATCGTACGCCAGACCGACCTCGACAAAAGCCAGTTGAGCCGGGCGGTGAAATCAATGGTCGAACGCGGTCTGATCACCAGTGAAACCCGCGAATCAGACCAGCGCGCTCATAGCCTTGCTTTCACATCCAAGGGCCTCGAGGTCTTTGAACAGGCGCGCCCCTATATGCGCGACAGGCAAGCCCGCCTCTTGAACGCACTAAGCGCGCAAGAAAGGGAGGCTCTGTTTGCCGCGTTCCAAAAGCTCGATGCCGTCGCTGATGACTTGGAGGCAGAACTATGACGTCCAATCTTCTTGTGATCATGTCCGACGAACACCAGGCCCGCGCTATGGGCTGTGCCGGGCACCCCGTGGTCAAGACGCCCAATCTGGACGCAATGGCCGCACGCGGAACACGCTTTGAAAATGCCTACACGCCAAGCCCGATCTGCGTGCCCGCCCGCGCCAGCTTTGCCACCGGAAAATACCCCCACCAAACCCGGCTATGGGACAATGCCATGCCCTACACTGGTGCCATTCCGGGGTGGGGCCATGCGCTGCAAACTGCAGGCACTCCGGTCGAAAGCATCGGCAAACTGCACTACCGCGCAGAAGAAGACCCCGCAGGTTTTGACGTGGAACACCTGCCCATGATGGTGGTCGACGGCGTTGGCATGGTCTGGGCGTCGATCCGCAAAGAAGACGAACGGATAGACGCCAAGGGCCGGATGCTCGGCGACTACATCGGCCCCGGTCAATCCAAGTACACTGAGTACGATGCCGCCGTCACACAAAGGACCAAGCAATGGTTCTCGGAACGTGCGGCCTCGGGCGATAAGCGCCCGTGGTGTCTCTACGTGGGGCTTGTCGCGCCGCACTTCCCGCTGGTGGTTCCGCAAGAGTTCTACGACCTGTATCCCGAGGACGTACTCCCCAACCCCAAGCTAAACCCGCGCGATGGCTATGTCCGCCACCCTTGGGCAGAAAAGCAGAACGCCTTCATGGACAGCGAAGCCAAGTTCAAAGACGAAACCGAACGCAAGGCCGCCATAGCGAGCTACCTGGGATTGTGCTCGTGGCTGGACGACAATGTCGGTCAAATCCTGAATGCGCTCGAAGACAGCGGCTTCGCTGACAACACCACCGTCGTCTACACATCCGACCACGGCGACAACGTCGGTGCACGCGGTCTTTGGGGCAAATCGAACCTCTACGAGGAAAGCACCGCGATACCGATGATCGTGACAGGGCCGGACGTCCCGAAAGGTATCTGCGAAACACCGGTAACGCTCCTCGATCTGTCACGCACGATTGCCACCCACTTCGGACAGGATATCGAAGCCGCCGACGGCACGAAGTCCCTTACAGACCTCATGGCCGCGCCTGATGATCCCGAGCGCATCGTATTCTCGGAATATCACGCCGCGGGCGCGGTGTCCGGTGCCTTCATGCTGCGCAAGGGGCGATGGAAATACCACTACTACGTGGGCTTCCCACCCGAACTGTTTGACCTGCAGACAGACCCGGAGGAATGCACGAACCTTGCCGAAAACCCGGCCCATACGGGTACCCTTCAGGCGATGCACACCGAACTCCTCAAGATCTGCGATCCCGATGAAACGGATCGCATGGCCTTCGCGGATCAGGCGGCCTTGATTGAATCCCACGGTGGCCGCGACCGCGCCCTCACACTCGGTGCGCCCGGGGCCACACCTCCACCCAAATTGGAGTCCTAGCTCATGAAACTGACTATTCTTGGATCGGGTTCGCCCGAGGCCTATGTGCGCCGTGCATCCTCCGGCTACCTGCTGGAAATCGGCGAAGACAAGATCCTTTTCGATTGCGGCGGCGGGGTGTTCGACAATCTCGTGCGCTCGGGTCGCCTGCCCAGCGACATCACGCACCTGTTCTTCACGCACCTGCATACCGATCACATGATGGACTATGCCCGCCTGGTGCACGCTGCCTGGGACGAAGGCGCTCCCCCTTTGAAGGTTTGGGGCCCCAAGCCAATCGCACGCCAGACCGAATTGCTGTTTGGCAAAGACGGGGTTCTCTCGCCTGACCTGATTGCCCGAACGGAACTAGCCCCTTCACAACAAGTCTGGGTGGCACGCGGCGGCGAACTCCCCCGCCCCTGGCCCGCTCCCGAAGTGACCGAGATTGCACCAGGGTTCTCCTACGACGGCGGCACCTGGCAACTTACCAGCTGCGAGGTCCCCCATGCGCAGCCCGCCTTCGATTGCATGGCCTTCTCGGTCGAGGCCGAAGGTAAGAAATTCGTCTATTCCGGTGACGCAGGCATCTGCCCCGCACTAAGCGAACTCCAAGGCGATGCAGACCTGCTGCTGCACTGGTGCTACCGACTGTCATCGGACGACGTGCATCCCGCCATCGCCCAGTTTTCTCCGACCCCCGCCGACATTGCCAAGTCCGCTCAGGCGTCTAATGTAAAAAAGCTTTTGCTGTCACATTTCCGGATACACATGGATAGCGAAGAAGGACATGCCCTGACCAAACGGGAACTTGCCGAACTCTTTCGCGGCGAAGCATCGGTTGTCGAGGATCTGCAGGAATTCACCGTCTAGCACGACGAGATTGGCAACCTGTCCATGGCACGCAATCCGGCTTCCGTTTCCCGGGGACGGCACTGCACCCTAGTTCAACCGCCTGAAACTTCGAACCGAAACACCATAGAAACGAAAAAAGGCTTTTCGCAGCCCAGAAGACGAACCGAACCCGCAACGCAGCGCGATCTCTTCGATGCTCAAACGGGTATTCGCCGCGAGGTCTCGGGCGCGCGCCAGGCGCAGTATCTGGTAGTATCTGCCAGGAGAAACCCCCAGTTCGCGCCGGAAAACCCGAGACAGGCTGCGCTCTGACATATTCGCCACATGGGCAAGATCGGCCAGTTTCAGCGGTGTCTCCAGCGTCTCGGCCATATGCGAGACCAGGCGCTCTACAGCTTCCGATTTTCTGCTGTTCAGATGGGGCAACGGTGCGCCTGATACTGCCTTTGTATCCGCGTGCAGAAACATGGCCGATGCGTCATAGGCCACTGCCGGGCCAAAGCGTTCCTCGATGAACAGCAGGACAAGATCCAGCGCAGTTGCTGCACTGCCACAGGTCCAGAACCGATCGTCCCGCTCGAATCGCGCATTGCTGACCTCGACACCAAGGAAGGTTTCGGCGAACTCCTCGGTCATTTGCCAATGCACAGTGGCCCGCCGACCATCCAACAATCCAAGCGAGGCAAGCAGCCAAGGCGCACTTGCGGCCCCGATTACAACGCCTGATCGAAACAGCGGCGTCACGCGGCGCAGCATGTCGCGCCGTTGGGCTTCAGCCCGGAAATTGTCTCCCCCAACGACCAGGACCAGATCACTCTTTTCGATGTCCCGTATCGCCCTGTCGGGTTCGACACGTATGCCGCTAGAGCTTGTCACCGGGCCGTTGTCTCCAGTCAAAATCGCCCAATGAACGTCTGCCTGGCCACTGTCGCGCACCACGCGCAAAGGCTCCAAAAGGCAAGCCAGCACCATGTTCGAAAAAGCCTCGGACAACAGGATGGAAACAGTCAGGTCAGGCATTTTGGCAGTATCCGCACGATTTTTAGCCAGATTGGCGCGGTTTGGATGCCAAAAGCAATCCTAAGCTACCTAGAAAATGGCGGCTGAAGCCCCCTGCCACAGGAGAGACAGACATGACCACGCGCCCCTTGGAGCACATCCGGGTTCTCGACTTCGGCCAATACCTTGCCGGCCCGCTTGTCGGCATGATGCTGGCAGACATGGGGGCTGAGGTTATCCGCGTCGATCCCCCCGGCGGTCCTCGTTTGAAGGAACCCGCGACAGACATGCTGTCTCGCGGAAAGACAGCTGTCACACTGGATCTGAAGTCTCCGGAGGGGCTTGCCACCGCGCGTGATCTGGTGGCCCGCTCCGACGTGGTGGTCGAGAACTTTCGCCCCGGAGTAATGGAAAGGTTGGGGTTGGGCCCCGATGCGTTGCGCAAGATCAACCCTCGCATCATCTCGCTGTCCTTGCCCGGCTTTGCCTCGACCGACGCGGTTCTGGCAGACCTGCCCGCTTGGGAAGCGGTGATCGCCGCGCGCACCGGACAGTTCACGGATATGGGATTGAACCGCCGCCTGATGGGGATCAATCCGTCCTTCACACCTCTGACCCTTGCGTCGGCCTACGGCGCATCCTTCGGCGCCATGGCCGTGCAATTTGCCTTGCTGGCACGCGATCAGAATGGTGCCGAACATATTGAGGTGCCACTTGCTTCGGCCTTGCTCGAAGGACTCGTCTACAATTGCGAACAGATCGAGGACTACCCGGAGAGATACAAGTCCCCGCGTGAAGTTGAACTGGACAGACGTGCCGCAGAACGACTGCCAATGGACCTGAGCTTTGATGAACTGGAAGAGTTTCTCGACCCGTTTTATCGCACCTATACCTGTGCCGACGGGCGTGGCTTCTACGTGGTAGCTGGCAGCGTAAAGACACATCCGAGACGTGTGCTGGAAACTCTCGGCCTGAAAGCTCTGGCTGACGAACTGCCAGATTTCGATGCCTACCTGGATACCAAGGACTGGCCCGCAGACTGGTCGTTGCGCAACTACCCTGTAGGCGCAGGCGACCGAGAACGCGTGTCCTCTGCCATGAAAGCGGCCTTCCTGACCAAACCCTCGGATGAATGGGAAACGCTTTTCGGCACAGCCAAGGCCCCAGCCACTGCTCAGCGCTTTAGTCGCGAATGGCTATCCGATCCGCACGCGCTGGCTTCCGGCTTGGTACTTGAGGTCGACGACCCACGCCATGGCAAGATGCGCCAAATGGGCAATGTGGCCTGGCTGGCTGACGACAAAGCAGCACTTGTCAAACACCCCGGCCCCAGTTCGAACAACGCCGACATTGCCCGAATTCTCGCGGAACCACCTCGTGCGGGGGCGGTCGGGACAAAAAGCAAGGGCTGGCTTGATGGCCTGAAAGTGCTGGACCTGACGAATGTAATCGCCGGGCCAACGATTGGCTCGACACTTGCGCGCTTCGGAGCCGACATCACATCGGTTCAACCCGTCAATCCTTCGGTCGACCCCTGGAATACGATCGTCTTCGGGCTGCACGCCCATCGCGGCAAGAAAAGCATACTGCTCGATCTCTCCACCGAAACAGGACAAGAGGCCCTGCAACGTCTGATCCGCGAAACAGACGTCATCACAATGAATGGCACCGACGAGCAGCGCAACTCATTGGGATTGGATGCCACCAACCTTAACGCGATCAATCCGCGCCTGATCCTCGTACAACTCGACGCCTTCGGCGGCCCCGCCCAAGGCCCCAAGTCGAACCATCTTGGCTATGACGACCTCGCACAGGCAGCGACAGGCGTCATGGTGCGGTTTGGCGGAGGGATGGCAACCCCCGAGGAACACGCGCATTTTGGCACCATCGACGTGCTCACTGGATACTGCGCCTGTGTCGCATTGGGCGCGGCCCTGCTGCGACGGGAAAGAACGGGCAAGGGGGGCATTGCCCGCGCGGCTCTGGCCGCCGCGGGGAACCTTATCCAGGCCCAGTTGATGTATGATTTTGACGGCCGACCAGGTTTTGACGAGCCCGCAGGGCGCGACGCCATCGGCTGGGGACCATATTATCATTGCTACCGGGCACAGGACGGCTGGATGTTCTTTGCGGCCCCAACAGATCAACGCCAAGCGCTACGTCGCACTCCGGCTCTGAGCGATCTGGCAGACACGCCCGAATCCGAGTTGGCCAACGCCCTGAGCGCCCGCTTCCAGACGCAACCCGCAGCCACCTGGGCCGCGGCCTTGGCCGGGTCATCCTCCACCGTCATTCCGCTTGGATCGTTGCACGAAACACGCGATGCGGCCTTGCAGCCGGAAAGTCAGGGCGACATTGACCTTACCGAGGCCACTTTCAGGGTTATCCGCCATGACTCTCATCCGATGGGTCGTTGGTGCGATCTCGTTGCCCCAAATGCCGTACGCCCAGCCCGGGCCGCGATAACCATCCCCGGACCGATGCCCAAATATGGTGCCGACACCCGGCGCGTACTTTCAGGCTTGGGCTTTTCCGAAAGCCGGATCGACGCCATGATCGACACCGGTGCAGCTGCCGAACGTTGGTCCAAGAACTACTTGCCGGAGTAGGAGCGCCATGACGACTTCAGAAGGCCCTGACCCAACAGCCACACCACGCACCCGTGCGAAAGCCCGCCACATCATTGACCACTATTATATCGGTCCCTCGCGAAACGACGACGTGCTGGAAATCTGGGGCTACACCCCGCGCATGACCTATGTCCCCGGCGATACGGTGACATTGCACGTTTCAACAACTGCAGCGTCCTGGGATCTGGAAATTGGCCGTGACGGCGTCACCTATGAGCCCGTTTTGCGGGAAACCGGCTTGGTCGGCACGCATCAGGCAACCCCTGCTGACTGCTCGGTTCAGGGGTGCTCCTGGGAGGTGAGCCACAGGTTCACAATCCCCTCCAGCTGGCGCCCGGGCGGTTATCTCATCACATTTAGTGCTGAGCGGGATGGTGACCGAGTGGAAGAACACCATTTGATCCTTGTCCGCCGCTCGACCAACGTCCCACCACCCCCCTTTGTGCTGGTTTGCGCCACGGGTACTTGGCTGGCCTATAACTGCTGGGGAGGATCAAACCACTACGAAGGCATCACCGGCCCGGATGGCAATGCTTTCTCACCAGTCGTCTCGACCCAGAGACCGTGGAGTCGCGGTTTCTGCAAACTGCCCGCTGGTGCGCCACGCGCCGTCCCGGACGTCCCCCACAGTCCCGGAAAAATGGTGCGCTACCCCTATATGGAATGGGCTTATGCCTATGGCTATTCCAAGAAATACGCCTCCGCCGGATGGGCCAGTTACGAACGCCATTTTACCCGCTGGGCCGAAGCAGAGGGGTTCGACCTCGACATTGTGACGCAACATGACCTCGAAGCCGACCCAGATGTGCTGGAGCGCTACAAATGCGCGATCTTCGTGGGACACGACGAGTATTGGACGGCCAACATGCGCCATTCCGTTGATCGGTTTACCACCAACGGGGGCAAGGTCGCGCGGTTTGCCGGAAACTTCCTCTGGCAAACCCGGATCGAAAACGAAGGTCGGACCCAGGTTTGCTACAAGTACACAGCCGAACAGGACCCGCTGTCGGGCAGCGACAAGGACCATCTCGTTACGGCGGCCTGGGAAGTGGCACCCGTGAACTGGCCCGGTGCCGCGACATTCGGTGCAAACGGGCTCAAGGGAATTTATGCCGGGTTGGGCCGCTGTGCTGGTCAGGCCAGCGGGGGTTACACAGTCTACCGTCCGGACCACTGGTCCCTTGAAGGCACGGAACTTGGCTACGGCGACCAACTGGGCGCAAGGGCACGTATCTTTGGCTACGAGGTTGATGGCGTCGACTACCAGATGGAAGATGGTTTGCCTTTTGCCACAGGCGCGGACGGCGCCGATCCTGCCATCGAAATCGTGGCTATGGGATTGGCGACCAATACCGAACCCGAAACGGGAATTTGGGGAGAGACGGCGTACATCGGCGACGGTGACGCCCGCTTTAAGGCGCAGGCAATGTTTGGCTCTGTAAATGACGATACTCTGGATCGCAGTTCGCGCGGAAACGGGGTCGTCCTGTTCTGGCAACGCGGAAAGGGAGCCGTCTTCAACGCGGCCACCTGTGAATGGGTCATGGGTTTGATCCGCAAGGACCCACAGGTCGAACGCATCACCCGCAATGTTCTTTCAGAGTTCGGCGGCTCCAACTAGCTCGGGAACACGTTTTTAGAAGACCTTTCTGTACCTCTGAGCAGGCGTTTTGCTTTGCCCTAGCAGCTATTTCGCCAGCGCCATATGCCCGCT
Source organism: Pelagimonas sp. KU-00592-HH (assembly GCF_040369695.1). Lineage (NCBI taxonomy): Bacteria > Pseudomonadati > Pseudomonadota > Alphaproteobacteria > Rhodobacterales > Roseobacteraceae > Pelagimonas > Pelagimonas sp. KU-00592-HH. Next base: position 748,912 of record NZ_BAABWM010000002.1, read on the forward strand.
TTCGATCTGAGGGATGAACAGAAACGAGGACCGCAGGTGCCAACACTCCAGATAAAAAACAAATATTATCTAAAGCTTACCCCACAGCGTATTTGCCTTTCGAAGGGCGCTCCCTGAAGTATCCAGTGCCTCGGTACGATGCTTGATGCCAATGCCAGTCAAGCCCAGCGCCGGCTGGTTAGAAAAATTTTTATTGTAGAAAGTAAAAAATTTTTTTAGCGTCCAGTCCATGCTCGGCCTCAAAACGGCGGAGCGGTACCCGCAAGTCTGCGACACCGGCGGCAAAAACGGAAAGGGGCCCAGATTGCTCACCCGAGCAAATTGCCCGGGAATCAAAGAAAGAACATTTGCCGAAATTCACGATCTGACAAACACACACATGCTTGCGGATAACCTTTACTGACAGCGAGGAAATCATGAAAAGAACATCAACAATCCTGGCGGTTGCGGCACTGATGTCGTCAGCGGCCATGGTCAACGCCGAAACCCTGCGATGGGCGCGTGCAGGCGATGCCCTGACTCTGGACCCGCATTCGCAGAACGAAGGCCCCAGCCACACCATGCGTCACCAGATGTATGAGCCGCTGATCATCCGCGACACCAGCGGCGCCTTCGTGCCGACACTGGCGACCGACTGGGCCCCCAGCGCCGACAACCCCAACGTATGGGTGTTCAACCTGCGCAAGGGCGTGAAATTCCACGACGGCGCCGATTTCACCGCCGAGGACGTGGTTTTCAGCTTCGAGCGCGCGAAACAGCCGAACTCGGACATGAAAGAACTGATCGGTTCGATCGTCGCCGTCCGCGCTGTTGACGACCACACCGTCGAAATCGAAACCGATGGCCCGAACCCGATCCTGCCGTCGAACCTGACCAACCTGTTCATGATGGACAAGGGCTGGACCGAGGCGAACAACACCGTCAACGTGCAGGACTTTGAAGGTGGCGAGATCACCTTTGCCACCACCAACGTGAACGGCACCGGCGCCTACAAGCTGGTCAGCCGCGAGCCCGACGTGAAAACCGTCATGGTGCGCAACGAAGAATACTGGGGCCGCAACGATTTCCCGATGGAAGTCAGCGAAATCATCTACACCCCGATCCAGAACGCCGCGACCCGCGTCGCAGCCCTCCTGTCGGGTGAAGTGAACTTCCTTCAGGACATGCCGGTACAGGATCTGGCGCGCGTCGACAGCGCGAACGGCCTGATGGTCAAGCAGGCCCCGCAGAACCGCGTGATCTTCTTTGGTATGAACCAGGGCGCGGATGACATCGAAGCCGACAACATCGAAGGCAAAAACCCGCTGGCAGACGTGCGCGTGCGCAAGGCGATGTCCATGGCGATCAACCGCGACGCAATCCGTCAGGTTGTGATGCGTGGCCAGTCCCAGCCCGCAGGCATGATCGCTCCGCCCTTCGTGAACGGCTGGACCGCCGCAATGGACGGCGAAAGCTCGACCGATGTGGAAGGCGCCAAGGCGCTGATGGCCGAAGCCGGTTACGCCGATGGTTTCTCGATCCGTCTGGACTGCCCGAACGACCGCTACATCAACGACGAACCCATCTGTCAGGCCGCGGTCGGCATGCTGGGCCAGATCGGCATCAAGGTGAACCTCGACGCCATTCCGAAGGCACAGCACTTCCCCAAGATCACCGACGGCAAGACCGACTTCTACATGCTGGGCTGGGGTGTTCCGACCTATGACTCCGAGTACATCTTCAACTTCCTGGTCCACGGCCGCGAAAGCGACATCGGCACTTGGAACGGTACCGGCTTCAACAACGCGGACCTGAACGCCAAGATCAAGTCGCTGGCATCCAACACCGATCTGGACGCCCGTAACGCGGATATCGCCGCGATCTGGCGCATGGTTCAGGACGAACAGCTGTACATCCCGATCCACCACCAGGTGCTGAACTGGGGCATGGCTGACAACGTCGGCATCGAGGTTGATCCCGAAGATCAGCCCCGCGTCAAGTTCTTCACCATGAAGTAAACCAATCCGGGCCGCCTGTCTGATACGGGCGGCCCGCTCCTGCCGGGTGGTCGCACGCCGCCTGCCCCGGCCCTTATCCGTGACCCGTCAAACCAACACCTGGCCTCCGCGCCCATCGGCCCAAGAAAGCCCCTGCGATGTTGCCTTTCATCCTCAAACGCGTGTTCCAGTCGCTTCTGGTTCTTGTCATTACCGGCGCCATTGCGTTTTCCATGTTCACCTTCGTCGGTGACCCGATTGACAACATGCTCGGCCAAGAGCGCACCATGGAAGACGTCGAACGTCTGCGTGCGCAGCTGGGTCTGGATCAACCGGTTCCCGTGCAATACTTCAAATTCCTCAACGAAGCCGCCAAGGGCAACTTTGGCGTCAGCTACCGTCAGGGCCGCGAAGTCTCCGAGATCATCATGGAACGCGCGCCCGCCACACTGGAGCTGGCCGCCTTGTCTGCAGTCTTCGCCGTTCTGATGGGCATTGCGCTGGGGGTGTTCACCGCCATCCGCCGCGACGGGTTTGCCGCCAACTTCATCATGTCGGCGTCCCTAATCGGGGTGTCCCTGCCGACCTTCCTGATCGGTATCCTGCTGATCTACCTGTTTTCCGTCGAGCTGGGCTGGCTACCCAGCTTCGGTCGCGGCGATGTCGTGCAGATCGGCGGCTGGACCACAGGCTTCCTGACCGAATCCGGCCTCAAGGCTCTCATCCTGCCGGCGATCACGCTGGGCCTCTACCAGATGACCCTGATCATGCGCCTCGTGCGCTCCGAGATGCTCGAAGTCCTGCGTCAGGATTACATCCGCTTTGCCCGCGCCCGCGGCCTGAGCGAACGCGTGATCAACTTCCGCCACGCGCTCAAGAACACCATGGTTCCAGTGATCACCGTGATCGGCCTGCAACTGGGCGCGATCATCGCCTTCGCGATCATCACCGAAACTGTCTTTCAATGGCCCGGTCTCGGGCTCCTGTTCATCAACGCAATCCAGTTCGTCGATATTCCCGTCATGGCCGCATATCTGATGATGATTTCGGTGATGTTCGTCGTAATCAACCTGCTGGTTGATATCCTCTATGCCTTCATTGATCCACGTCTAAGGGTGAGTGCAAAGTGACCGACCAAACCAATTCCGCCGCACCCACCCGACTGCGCCGCGCGCTGGACAGCGATTTCTTCTACGCTTTCCGCCGCTCGCCGGTTGCGATGGTGTCCGCCGCCGTCTCGATCCTGCTGATCCTGTCGGCCGTCTTCGCCCCTCTCGTTGCGACGACCAATCCGTTCGACCCAACCTCGCTGAACCTGATGAACGGCTTCACACCGCCGATGTCGCCCAATGCCTTTACTGGCGAAACCTTCCTGATGGGCACCGATGACCAGGGGCGCGATGTGTTCTCGACCATCCTCTACGGGATGCGAATCTCGCTGTTCGTCGGATTTGCCGCCGTCCTTTTCGCCGTGGTTCTGGGCATCTTCCTAGGCCTCCTGGCCGGATACTTCGGGGGCTGGACCGACAGCTTCATCATGCGCGCCGCAGATGTGCAGCTGACCTTCCCCTCGATCCTTGTCGCCATGCTGATCTTCGGCATCGCCAAGGGGATCACCCCCGTGGAACACCGCGACCAGATGGCCATCTGGGTGCTGATCCTCGCCATCGGCCTGAGTGACTGGGTCCAGTTTGCCCGCGTCGTGCGGGGTGCAACGCTGGTGGAAAAGAACAAGGATTACGTCTCGGCCGCCCGCCTGATCGGACGCCGCCCCTTTACCATCATGCTGCGGCACATCCTGCCCAACATCCTCTCGCCGGTTCTGGTGATCGCCACCATCTCGCTGGCACTGGCAATCATCGCCGAAGCCACGCTGAGCTTCCTCGGCGTTGGTGCACCGCCGACGCAACCCTCCTTGGGAACGCTGATCCGGATCGGCCAGGGCTACCTGTTCTCGGGCGAATGGTGGATTCTCTTCTTCCCCGCCTGCACCCTTCTGGCGCTGGCGCTGAGTGTAAACATGCTGGGCGACTGGCTGCGTGATGTCTTGAACCCGAGGCTGAAATGACCGAACCCGTACTCTCCATCCGCAACCTGACCGTCGAAATCCCGACACGTCACGGCCTGTTCAAACCCGTCCAGAATGTCAGCTATGACATCTACCCCGGCGAAATCCGTGGTGTTGTCGGCGAAAGTGGCGCGGGCAAGTCGATGACCGGCAACGCCGTGATCGGCCTGCTCGACGATCCCGCGCGCATTGCGTCGGGTGAAATCTGGCTCAAGGGGCGTCGTATCGACAACCTCAGCCCCGAAGAGCAACGCGCCATTCGCGGCCGCGAGATCGGCATGATCTTTCAGGATCCCCTGACCTCGCTCAACCCGCTGTTCACCATCGGCGAGCAACTGGTCGAAACCATCCAGCTGCACCTCAAGGTCTCTGCCGCCGAGGCAAAGGAACGCGCACTGGCCCTGCTTGATCGCGTGTCGATCCCCGACCCCAAGACCCGCTTCAACCAGTATCCGCACCAGTTTTCCGGCGGTATGCGCCAGCGGGTTGTGATCGCGCTGGCCCTGTGCTCGGAACCCTCGGTCATCGTCGCGGACGAACCGACCACCGCTCTGGACGTCTCCATTCAGGCGCAGGTGCTTGACCTGATCAAGGAACTCGCCTCGGAAACGCAGGTCGGGGTGATCCTCGTGACCCACGACATGGGCGTGATCGCCGACACCACGGAACAGGTCACGGTGATGTATTCCGGCGAGGTGGTCGAGAACGGACCAACCGACAAGGTCCTGAGCACGCCCGAGCATGAATATACCAAGTCGCTGATCTCGGCCGTGCCCCGCCCGCAGGTCAAGCTGCACCGCTTCCCGCAAGTCAGCTATGGCGGCCGTGAAACCACCTTCAAGATCGAAGATCTGGCCCGCAACTGGCACAAACCGGAACCCTCCAAATCCGGCAAGCTGGTCGAAGTCAAAGGCATCACCAAGAAGTTCCTGGAAAAATCCGCCCTCCTGCCCTCGCGACGCACCTATTTCACCGCCGTTGACGATGTCTCGTTCGACATCAAGGACGGTGAAGTCTTCGGCCTTGTCGGCGAAAGCGGATCGGGCAAATCCACCGTCGCCCGCATGATCGGCACCCTCCTGCCCGTCGACGGCGGCCATATCGAATTCGACGGCGATGATGTCACCACGATGTCGGCCGAGGGCATCGCGAACTACCGCAAACAGATCCAGATGATCTTCCAGGATCCGTTCTCGAGCCTGAACCCGCGCATGAAGGTGGAAAGCATTGTTGCCGAACCGCTGATCCACCACAAACTCCTGCCGCACGACCAAATCAGCGCCCGCGTGCACGAACTGCTGGACCGCGTCGGCCTGACTCGAGCAGCGGCAAGCAAGTATCCCCACGAATTCTCGGGCGGTCAGCGCCAGAGGATTTCGATCGCCCGCGCCCTCGCGACACAACCACGGTTCCTGATCTGCGACGAACCCACCAGCGCGCTGGACGTGTCGATTCAGGCGCAGATCCTCAACATTCTCAAGGACCTGCAGGAACACCTCGGGCTGACCATGCTCTTCATCAGCCACGACCTACCCGTCGTGCGCCAGATGTGTGACCGCGTGGGCGTGATGAAACAAGGACAACTGGTCGAGGTACAGGATACCGAAACGCTCTTTGCCAACCCCAAGCAGGAGTACACCGCCCAGTTGCTTGAACTCATGCCCCGACTGGCACAGTTGTCGGGCTGACAGAATGCGTCGTTTTTTCATACTCCCGGCCACGGACACAGGCTTTAGTTTGGCCAATCTGGAGGAAAGATAACTTTATGGCATCCGATCAGCTCGAACCGGCCAAACTCGGCAATTTGATCCGCAAATGTCGCCAGAAGCGCAAGCTGACGCTCAAGGAGCTCTGCGACAAGGCCGGCGTATCCGTCGGCTATCTGTCGCAGGTTGAACGGGGCAATGCGACACCGTCGCTTGGCACTCTGGCCCAGATCGCCCGAGCGCTTGATCTTGGTCTGGACTACTTCGTCACCCGGCCCAAACCGGGCGATGCGGTGTCGTACGCAGATCAGCGGCGCAAGTTCTCGATCACCGAGTCAGGTGTTACCTACGAGGCGCTCAGCACCGAGTTTCCCGGCCACGAACTGTCGGCCTTCATCATGAACTGCCCGCCGGGGTTTCAATCAGAAACCTTTCAGCACGAGGGCGAAGAATTCATCTACGTCCTGAGCGGGTCGATCGAAAAGAGCCTCGATGGCGAAACCTTCACCCTGCATGAGGGCGACAGCCTGCACTACAACGGCATGACCCCGCACGCGTGGAAAACGCTGGGCGAGACCCCCGCCCGCATGTTGTGGACAGGCACCCTTGTCGTCTTGCAGGGAGATCAGAAAAACCGGCTTCCCGGACATCGCGGATAACCCTTCCCTTGCTGTGCCCTTCAGGAGAGTTTCATGTCTGACATCGTGGAAAACAGATTGGCCCGACTGCGCCACCGCATGGCTGAGACTAACACGGATCTGGTCGCGCTTGGACCGGGCAGCCACATGCAATGGCTTCTGGGGCTGAACCCGCACGGCGATGAGCGCCCGGTCATGGCGATTGTCACGGCCGACCACGCTGGCGTCCTGATGCCCCTTCTGAATGCCGATGCGTCACGCGCCCAATGCGCCCATGTGCCCTTTTTCGAATGGAGCGACGCAGATGGGCCACTGGACGCCCTTACCCATCTCCTGACCGCCGCAAACGCAAAACGCCCAGGCCTGAGCGTCGTGCTAGACGAAGCGATGCGCGCCGATTTTGCCTTTCTGCTGCTTGACCAGATCGACACTCCGACCCACCGCTTCACACAGGACACCATCGGCCTTCTGCGCGCCGAGAAAGACCCCGAGGAACGCCGCCTCCTCAAGGAAAGCGCCCTCTTGAACGATGCGGCCTTCGAACGGGCGTTCGACGCCTTGCGCACCGGCATGACCGAACGCGAGGTGCGCGACATCATCGTCGATCACTACCTGTCGAACGGCGCGACGCCCGAATTCTGCATCGTTGCCTTTGGCAAAAACAGCGCCTATCCGCACCACCACACCAGCCAGGACACCCTGCAACCCGACATGGCCGTTCTGATTGACGCCGGATGCCGCTTGCAAGGCTATCCCTCCGACATGACCCGCTGCGCATGGTACGGCGATACACCGAATGCCCGCTTCAGCGAAGTGGCTGAAATCGTTGAACATGCCGTAAAATCTGCCAAATCAGCCGCCGTGCCCGGCACTCCGTGCAGCGACGTGGACAAAGCCGCTCGCACGATGATCGAGGACGCAGGCTATGGGCCGGAGTTCCTGCACCGCACCGGCCACGGCCTCGGTGTTGACGTCCACGAACCGCCCTATATCGCCGCCAACTACCCTGAACCACTGCGAGCTGGAAACGTTTTTTCGATCGAACCGGGTATTTACCTGCAGAACGAGTTTGGCATCCGCTTGGAAGACGTCGCATTTCTGCATCCCGATGGCGTCGAGTTCCTCTCCGAAATGCCACGCACCATTCGCCAGCTACCGGTCAGGGATTGAACCACGGCTGATCCAACGCAGAGCAGATCGAGCCCTGCGGAGTATGGCCAGGCGCCAGGGAGCAATTGTCAACTCTATCGCCGGGCCAACCTTTTGCGTTGTGCATCTCGGATCAACGCAGCCAAACGATAGAACCCATGAGCCATCTTGGTGAACGGCGTCAGAAGAAAGAACGTCAGAACCGCCCCCAGGTGGATTGCCAGCAATGCAGGCATGAGTGCAGTCGCGCCGAAGCCATAGAGCAGCAGGCCAGAAAACCCGACGAAACCAAGCAGCCCGACAAAGGCTATGTCTCCGCTCCAGGCTTGCGCATCTCCGACATGTCGATCGGACCTAAGCTTCAAGGCCACCATGCCAATACACCCTAGGGTCATAATGAGGCCGCCAGTCATACCAAGCAGCTTGGGAAGCGACCAGAAAGCATAGGGGGCGTGATGATCGAAGATATAGTGCAGGACAGTTGCAGAGGACGTCGAGGCAAAGCACAGTAAAAATCCGTACATGATCGCCTGATGGATATGGCGGCGACCTTGGCTAAAGCGATCTTCATCCTCAAAGTTACAACCTTCGCCATGTCCCGCCGCCAAATCTTGCATATTGGCAGCGCGCCCCAAAGCGCCGACGATGTCGGAAAATGTCACGCTTTGACCCTCGACCTCGTGCCAATAGCGTTTGATCCCGATGCCAAGGATTAGCAGAGGCAGCAGAAACGCCGGTGCAAAAATCGCGACCATCGCATTGTGCGACAGCACCGCATGAAAACCTTCACCACCAGCAGAGCCAACCGCCTTTATCGCGGCAAAAAGCACTGCAAAGCCTACCACCAACGCCAAAACAATGGCACCACCGTGGGTGTTGAACCTTCGTGCAACCGCCTGTGGCCAGGCAAAACTCTCCCAACTCTCGCGACGCACCTCAGCCAACACAGCAGGCAGGTTCAGGTCAAACTCATGTGGCGCCGTATACTGGCACGCATAGAAACATCCCCGGCAATTGTGGCAAAGATTGGCAAGTTGAATGATGCTGCCATCTGTGAACGCGCGATTGGCGTGCAGCGACGGAAAAACCGAACAATAGCCTTCGCAATAGCGGCAGGCATTGCAGATTTCCACCTGCCGGCGCGCTTCTTGAATCAGATCAGCTTGCATATGCAGCGGCCTCCCGTCCCGCGATGCGTCCAAAGACAGTTCCGATGGTCATGCCGTAGCCGGCGAGATAGCCTTGCCCCAAAATCGACCCGGCCATCGTTTCCCCCGCGGCCCAGAGGTTCTTGATGGGGCCATCTGCGGTGCTGCACTGCGCGTTCTTGTCAACCTTCAGGCCAAGGTAGGTGAAAGTCACACCGGTACGCAGCGAATAGCCATAATACGGCGGCTCGTTGATCGGTCGCGCCCAATTGGTTTTGGCCGGTGTCAATCCTGTGGTCGCAACGCCATCAAGCTCAGTTGGATGGAAGTCCGATGTGTCTCCGCAAGCCGCGTTGAACGCTTCAACCGTGGCCGTGAGTTTTGCACCGTTGATGCCCATCATTCCCGCCAGTTCTTCCAAGGTCTCCGCTTTGAGCGGCGGAAAGACCGAAGGCATGAAGAGGTTAATGGATTTACTGTCGATCACGACATGCCCAACCTGATCTGGCTGTGCAGCGACAAGGCGCCCCCAAATTGCATATCGCTTTGGCCAGACATCTTCCCCTTCGTTATAGAACCGTTCAGCGTTCCTGTTCACAACAATGGAAAACGGCACACAATCAAGACGGGTCACAATCCCACCGTCAAACTTGGGCGCGCGCCCATCGATGGCCACAGCGTGACATTGATCGGCATCGCCCACCTGATTGACACCTTGGTCCAACAGATCCGCCAGAACCACGCCGCGATTATACGGTGTGCCGCGGATCAGAAAGTTCTTCGCGGCTGGCCCCCATGCGCGCGTAAGCCAATCCGTGTCCGCCTGAAATCCACCAGAAGCAACGACAACCGCCTTCGGAGTGATACGATGGGATTGACCTTCATGTGTGTAGTCAACCCAATCAACGAGATCGCCATTCAGCTCAAGGTGCGTGACGGCCGCTTCATAAAGCACATCCACGCCAAGCTTTGCCGCCGTACGGTAATAGGCATTTACCAGCCCCTTGCCGCCACCCATAAAAAACGCGTTGGTCCGCGCCAAGGACAAGGTGCCAGAAAGCGAAGGCTGAAACCGCACGCCGCGCTCCTCCATCCAAGGCAAACATTCCTCCGAAGTGCGGATAGCTAGCCGGGCCAACTTTTCATCTGTTTTGCCCTTGGTTACCTTCATGAGGTCGTCGAAATACTCATCCTCGCTGTAGTCCTCAACAAGCGGACCAAGCGGTCCTCTGTGCATACAGCGGAAATTGCGTGTATGACGTGAGTTGCCACCGCGATAGGCTTTGGGTGCAATCTCGAGAACAAGCACCTTGGCGCCGGCCTCAGCCGCAGTCATGGCAGCACAAAGCGCGGCATTTCCTCCACCAATCACTGCGATGTCGTACTGTGTCATGGTCCCTATCCCTTGATGCCTCCCGGGCTACCGCGCACTCGTTGATTTGACAAATCTCAAAATTGTCCGGATTAATGCGATATGAGCATCAATTATGATTTTGGCGACCTGGAAGCCTTCTTGGCCGTGAAAGAAACGGGATCCTTTCACAAGGCCGCCGCCAAACTGAACCTGTCCCAGTCCGCCATCACACGCCGTATTCGGAAACTAGAAGAGGCTCTCGACAGCCAATTGTTTTTGCGCACAACACGCGCGGTGAAGCCTACTCTGGCGGCCAAACGCTTGCAGAGCCGCGCCGAAGTCATGCTGCAAGATGCACGCGAGACGTCCCAGGCCATGCGCGATGAAAGTGTCGCCTTCGCCCATCAGCGCAACGCGCTCATTACAATTGCTGTATTGCCTACAAGTATTGGGACGTTGGTTCTGCCTGCCCTGCGTCGGTTTCGTGAAGAAGGTCACTCCGCCCGAGTACGCATTCTGGATCTCGCAACGAATGAGGTCGCTGAAGCCGTTGCCGAGGGCGAGGCAGACTTCGGGGTTTCATCGATACCTGCGCTCGAAGCAACGACACGATTTGAACCTCTGCTGGAAGAACGGATTGTACTGGCCCTTCCAATCAATCACCCAATGGCTGGGCAAAGAGCTGTTGAATGGGCCAACCTAAAATCTCTTCCCCTGATCCTGCCTTCACGCGGCACTGGCAATCGTTTGTTAATCGACGAAGCGATGGCTCGTGCACGACAACAGTTTTTCTGGACCTATGAAGTCGGACGCACGTCAACCGCTTTGGAGATGGTGAAAGACGGCCTGGGCGCCGCCTTGGTGCCGGAGTCGGCGACCGGGGGCAATGACGTCAGCTACGTCCCCCTGAATGACACACGCCTTATGCGTAGCATCGGACTTTTGCGGCGTGCCACACACGCGGAGACATCAACCGTCAAGGCCCTGATCAACGCCTTGAGAAAGACGCCAAAATAATCAGCGTCTGAGCAGACCCTCCAATCGCGCCGATCTGCGCCCGAAGCTTAATCATGGTTCCGTATGTCTCAGGCGGCCCTAGGTCACTCTCGAATGAGTAGGGACGACAAGAATGTGTCGAAGGAGCTCTACAGCCCTTTGTGCGCGGGCTTCGCGGAACTCTGCGGTAGGGGCAGGAAGGCGGCCGATCACGCGCCGGATTTGTTGATCACCAATCAATAGATCAAGATAGAGGCCGACGGCCTCTCCAGAGTGTTCAAAGCGAAGCTGGCCTTCTTCCTTTGCTCGAAGAAGAACCTGTTCGAGCAAAGGGAATACGGAGTCTCGTCCGGCCTTTGAAAGGGTCGCGCCAAGTTCACCGCTGGTATCGGCCGCCGCTGCCCGATTGAGCGCAACTGCGCGATCACCCGTCAGCAGATCCAGAAGTTTTGGACCGAGCGTGCTCAGGATCGAAAGCGCATCGTGGTCGGTTTTCAATTCGACTTCCAGGTGGGACTTAACTTCTTCCGCGTTGCGGGTAACGAGGGCACGGAACAGTCCCTGCTTATCCCCATACCATTTGTATAAAGTCTCATTTGAGGCCCGCGCTTGTTTGGCAATGCCCTGCATGGACGTCCCTCCATACCCTTTCGCCTCAAGCACTTCGTAAGCCGCTGCTTCGATCTGTTGCTGACGTAGGGATCGCTTTTCTTCTCGCAAAATCTTTCTCCAGAGCCTGTTGACAGAAACCGTAACCAACATTACGGATAAACACAACCGTAATAACAATTACACTTTTGGAGATAAACAAATGACCCTGCACACCCGCCAAACAACGGCCGCCTTGGCCACGCTCATCCTGCTGCAATTGATTATGCTGTCGGCGCTCTACGCCGGGATTCCGCCACATCCTCCGGTCGCGACACCTCTCTTCGGCATCGCCCCATTTCTTGGCGCGTCCGTATCTGTGGCCCTTGCCGCCATCATCATCGGGCCACTTGGCGACCGGGGCGGGCGTATACTGAGCGTTCTCGCAGCCCTTTTGGCACTCGTTTCGTTTGGCCCGCAGAAGTACTTTGATGCGCAATTCGGGCTGATCTACCCTGCGGTTATCCTCGGCCAGATTGCCGCGTTCTTGATCCTTCTGAGGGTTTTCAGTGCGACCCGAAACGGCGAAGACGCCACTTCGCAGATCTCGGGCAAACAGGTGCGGGTCTGATGTCTCGCCTTCTATTGCCAATGTCGATGCTCTCGCTTTTGAGCATCGGCGCCATCTTTGGCTTCTTCTATGCTTGGATCTGCTCGACCATGTGGGGACTGGATGCCACTGACCCGCGTATCGCGATCACAGCAATGCAGGCGATGAATGCTTCCGTCCGAAACCCTGTTTTCTTCCCCGCGTTCTTTCTGACACCAATAATTCTGGCAGCGACGTCATACATCGCCTTTACGCAACAGCGAAGACGTTCAACCGTTCTGTTTGGGATGGCTGCCAGCGCATATTTTGTGGGAGCACTCCTAGTCACCGCCACCGTCAATGTGCCGATGAACCAAGCCCTCGCAGAGGTCGCCGTTCCGACCGACATCGATGTCGCACGAGCCATCTGGCAAGACTATTCACGCTCTTGGCAGTTCTGGAACACCCTGAGAACCTTGGTCAGCGGGGCTTCGCTCCTGTTGACTGGCCTAGCCATCTATCTGATCGAGAAGGACGTGGCCTAGTGGAGCTTTCACTTTTGACATTCGCGTTTCTGGCATTGGTCGTTGTCATGACGCCCGGCCCCACCGTATTGCTCGCTTTGTCCAACGGTTCGCGCTTCGGAATCGTCCTCGCAGGATACGGAATCGCGGGCGCCGCAATCTCTGATGCTTTTCTCATCACGGCAGCCGGCTTGGGGTTGGGCGCAATACTCGCAACCTCGGCAACCTTGTTTAACGTCGTGAAGTGGGCTGGCGTTGCCTATCTCATCTGGCTGGGCTTTCAAATGCTACGCTCGTCAGCCGAACCTGGCGTCGAAATTGGCCTGCGACACGACCAACAACATGAAACGCGAAGCCAAAAAGGCGCAATCTTCCGCAAGAGCTTCCTGGCGGCCGTCACAAATCCCAAAGGGTATCTCTTCTTTTCGGCGTTCTTACCTCAATTCGTGACCCCTACCGATCCGATGCTTTTGCAATACGTCATGCTTGCAGTCGTTTTCATACTTATCGACGTGGCCACGATGACTTTATACGCAGCACTGGGCGTCAAGGCCGTGAAGTTCCTGAATGGCCGAGGCGCATTTTGGATCGACCGCGTGTGCGGTGGATTGTTGGTCGCTTTGGGCCTTGGTCTGGCACTGATCAAACGCGGTGAAGCATAGAGGGCTTACCACTTTGGGGGGAAACACTGATAGGCGCAGCAGACGGCGGACTCACAAATCTTACGCAGCTGTCGCCTGCACAACTTGCTCTTCACAATATCCGACGATCTGTTTCTGCTTGGTGCGAAAAGGCATTGTGATAAGCGATTTTGCCCCCGTCTTCTTTCCGAATTTCCCCGCTCAGATATAGTCAAACGCCCACTCGTTATAGCCCTGTTCACCTCGGTACCAGATAACCTGATCCTTGCTGCTTTCCCCGTGGTTCCAGCGTTGCTTTTCCCCTTTGCTCATGGCGTCACGGACGATGGCGCGACGTTTCTGGCTCAACAAAATGTCACGCGTCAGGTCTTCTTCGTTCCATTTCTCCGCGACCTCCTGCCGGAAACGTGAGACCATCTCTTGATGGTCGGCATCCGCGACAAGGTTGACGCGCTCGTTCGGATCGTTCCCGAGATCAAACAGAAGCTCTCCATCATGCGAGGAGCTGATAAACTTGTACGGCCCACGACGGATCATGAAAATTGGCACGGGCGTGGCTTCGGCGAGATACTCTGCATAGACAGCCCGCGCCGGTTCCGGATCGCCACGATCGGTCAATGTCGCAAGATCGACTCCTTCAAGGGGTTCGCCTTCCTCTTCCACTCCAGCAATTGCGTTGAAGGTCGGCACAAGATCGACGAGTGACGTCAGTTCCTGCACCCTCTGAGGGGTGATACCGTGGCCAGACATGATCAGGGGGATACGCAGGGATTTCTCGAAGAAGTGCTTCTTGAACCACATGCCGCGTTCGCCCAACATCTCGCCGTGGTCCGACGTGAAGAGAATGACCGTATTCTTGTCTGCACCAGTCGCCCGCAGAGCATCCAGAACCCGAGCCACCAAGGAGTCGATGAAGCTGATGGAGCCATAGTAGGCCCGAATGGCCCGTTGAATGTCCTCGTCGCTGAACTGGATGCCAAGCATGCCAAAGTCCTTCAACAGGCGCGCTGAATGCGGATCGTGCTCCTGTTCTGGCAATGCCCCGACATGTGGCATGGGAATGTCCTTGCCATCGTAGAGGTCCCAGAATTCCTTGCGGCACAGATAAGGCTCGTGTGGATGCGTATAGGATACCTGAAGGAAGAAGGGGCGCTCATCGCCTGAGCGCGCCATGTCAAAAATGTGTTGCACCGCTTTGAACGTGACTTCTTCGTCATAGTCGATTTGAACCGAACGCTCGCAGATGCCGGCAATACGCACAGCCCTTGGATCGTTGGTATCGCGTTTGCCTTCGTTCCCCCAGTTTGGAACCCAGGCAAAGTCCGCCGGATAGAGATCAGCCGTCAGGCGCTTTTCAAATCCGTGAAATTGATCCGGCCCAATAAAGTGCATCTTGCCGGACAGCGCTGTCTGGTATCCGGCTGCACGCAGGTAGTGGGCATAGGTCGGGATTTCAGCAGAGAACTCCGCGGCGTTGTCATAGGCGCCGACTTTGCTTGCCAACTGTCCCGTGGCCATTGAAAACCGCGACGGCGCGCAGAGCGGAAAGTTGCAATAGGCGTTTTCGAACACGACGCCATTCTCAGCCAGGGCATCCAGCGTCGGCGCATGGCAAATCTTGTCACCATAGGACCGCAGGGCTCCGGCGGTGAGCTGGTCGACCTGAATGAACAGGATGTTTGGACGATCCGTCATGACCTATCCCTTCTTCACAAGGCTGCGAATTGCCCCGACGGGCCCGGTCTCGTACCACTTCTTATGCCCGCGATCGCGCGCCGAGATGCCAAAGCTCTGCGAGGTTCTGTCGATCACAATGGCAAGGAAAACGATGCCAAGCCCGCCCACGGTCGCCAGCCCCATGTCGAGGCGGCCGATGCCGCGCAGAACCATCTGACCCAAGCCCGTCACCGAGATCATGGACGAGACCACAACCATCGAAAGTGCCATCATGATGGTCTGGTTGACCCCTGCCATGATCGTGGGCATAGCAAGCGGCAGTTCCACCTTGAAAAGGGTCTGCTGGTTCGAGGCCCCAAAAGCGCGCGCGGCCTCAACCATGTCGGCACGCACCTGTCGAATACCAAGATTGGTCAGGCGCACGACAGGTGGAAGCGCATAGATGAAGGTCACGATCACGCCCGACACATTTCCGATGGAGAACAACATCACGATCGGCACGAGGTAAACAAACGACGGGATGGTCTGCATCAAGTCGAGAAGCGGTTGCAGGATCATCCAGAACCGGTTGTTCTTCGCTGCAATCACCCCCAGCGGTATGCCGATCAGCGAGCAGAACACCACGCAGGTCATGACAATGGAGAGCGTGGTCATACTCTCTTCCCAAGCGCCCATGAGACCGATGGCCGTCATGCACGCAAGTGAAATCAACCCCAGCCTACGGCCACCTGCCTGCCAGGCAACCAGAACAATGAGCGTCAGGATCAAGAGATCCGGCGCTTGGGTCAGCCCGTCTTCAAGTCCGGTTAGAACGATATCAAAGGGAACTTTGATCGCCTGAAAAATGAAACGGAAGTTGGCCACGACCCATTGCAGGGCGCTTTCCACCCATGCGCCGACCGGGACCCATTCGGTATCGAAAATGTTCCAGAGTTCCATAGTCGTCTCCTTATCCGCGCAAGGCCTGAAGGGCGGATTTGATGGTGATCTGTCCCACTGCGGGCCCATCCGGGCTCATCACGGTGACGGGGGACTGATCTTCCATGAAGTGCTCGATGATCTCGCCAAGTTCAGCGTTGAGCCCAACCTGTTTGGCAGTCGGATCACGCCCGTCGAGCTTGTCCATGATGGTTTCCGCGCGCACGAGACCGACGCGGCTGATGCCCTTGACGAATTCTGCGACGTAGTCGTCTTTCGGGTTGGTGACGATTTCCTCGGGTGTGCCGATCTGGACGATTTCACCATCGTTCATGATGGCAATGTGATCCCCCATGCGGATCGCTTCGTCGAGGTCATGGGTGATGAAGAGCGTGGTCTTGTCCATGTGGGCAGACAGGTCGAGGAACTGGTCTTGCAACTGTCGCCGGATCAGGGGATCGAGTGCGGAAAAGGGCTCGTCCATCAAAAGGATCTCCGGATCAGCCGCCAAGGCGCGTGCCAGACCCACCCGCTGCTGCATCCCGCCAGACAGTTGGTCGGGGTAGTGATCAATCCACCCGCCCAAATCCATCGCCTCAAGCGCCTTTACCGAAGCCTCCCGGCGTTTCTCAGGCGCGACACCTCGCACCTCCAGACCAAAGCCAACGTTGTCGCCCAGTGTACGGTGCGGCCAGAGCGCCATGTGCTGAAACACCATTCCGATGGTTTCGGCGCGCAGTTGACGAAGTTCCCCTTCGTTCATCGTGTCGACGCGCTGACCCGCGACATGGATTTCGCCTGACGTCGGTTCAATCAGCCTGTTCACATGGCGCACCAGCGTGGACTTTCCTGATCCCGAAAGACCCATGATGCAGAAAATCTCCCCCTTCCGGACGCTGAAGCTGGCATCCCGGACACCCAGAACACAGTCGTACCGATCGCGCACCTCTTCCTTGCTAAGGCCCTCGGCCAAAACGGCTTTCATGGCCTCGTCGGCGCGGCGTCCATAAATCTTCCACAGATCACGGCATTCGATTTGCGCTTCACTCATGGCGCTGTTCCCTTCGGAAAAAACGGGCGCGGAATTTTCCACGCCCGGGAGTTGCAGGGAGGGATCAGTTGGCTTTGGCCGCCTCGGCGACCCAACCGTCAAAGGTTGCTTGGTTCGCGGAAACCCAATCCTCGGCGTGCCGGCGGAAATCGTCCAAAGTATTCTCGCCATCGCGCAGTTTGACCTGTGCGGCATTCACGGCACCGATCGGGATGTCGACGAGTTCAAAGAACTTCGCGGCAGCAGGGTTGTCCTTCAGGAAGTCGTTGTTTGCGACAATGTAGACATCGTTCACTGCAAACCCGGTATCGATGTCTCCTTCAGCCTGAACACCGATCTGCACCACATCTGTTCCGGGCACCAACACGTCGCTGATCCAGTTCGGGGTCCAGGTGTAGTAGAGGATCGAGCCGCCCTCGTTGTAGCGGGTAATCGTGTCCGCCATGATCGCAAAATAGCTCCCCTGATCATGCTGCACCGTGTCACGCAGTTTTAGGTTGTCGAGATGATCCTCGATCGCGATCTCGCACCCCCATCCGGGGTTGCAGCCGGAAAGGTTGGCGCGACCGTCACCATCTGCGTCAAACAATGCAGCCACCGCCGGATCACCCAGTTGTTGAATGCTGGTAATGCCATTGGCCTCGGCGGTTTTCTTGTCCATGAAGAACCCCTGCCCCGCGCCCTTGATCGCCGGGTTCACGCGAGTCATGACGCTTTCGCCCCCGGATTTGTCAAAGAAACCATTGTGCAGTGGTTTCCAGTGATTGAACGTGTAGTCCGCATCGCCCGAGGCAACGGCGAGGTGTACAGCCGGAAAATCCGCTTCAAGCGTTTCTTCCATTTCATAGCCCAGCGCCTCCAGCCCCAGTTGCACGACCATGTGCTGAAACCAGGCGTTCGCGGGCGAGCCCTTGATGGGGGACACTGACACGCCCTTTCCGGGCATATCGGCCGCCGCAGCTGGAATGTAAAGTGTTGCCGACAGGGCTGTCGCCAGCGCGATTTTCTTGAAGTGTTTCATGATGTCCTCCCATGAATGCGGGCCCTGATCGGTGCCGCAGCTAATCTTTGATGTCATGGTTTGTCAGAAAATGCGCATTGTGAAGTTCCAAAATCCGAAGCAAAATGTTAACCATAGCGTTATGGCAAACTTACGAAAAACCCTTACCAAGCTGCCTCATTTGATCACTTTTGAGGCGGCATGCCGACACAATAACTTTACAAGAGCCGCCGAATATCTCGGGGTTACGCGTGTATCCGTCAGTCGCCAAATTGCCGAGTTGGAAGAGGCACTTGGAACAAAACTGTTCTATCGGGATCATCGCAAGGTAACCCTGACCCAGGCCGGGCGTGCTTTGGAAACCGAGGTGTCTCCAGCACTGCACCAAATTGCCGAAGCCCTTCTGAACGCGGCGGCGCGCGCAAGTGATACGCGTTTGACTGTCACCACGACCTCGGCCTTCGCCACCTACTGGTTGATGCCGCGCCTGGTCGATTTCAGCAACCAGCACCCCGACATCGAATTGAACCTCGTGGTGTCCGATCGAAAGCTCGATCTCGAAGCCGAAGGGATCGATGTTGCCATTCGATATTCCAAGACGCCACCAAACTGGGAAAACGTAACGCCTCTATTGCAGGAACGCGTCTTTCCCGTTTACAGCCCGATCTACAGGGCCCGTACAGGTATGGAAACTCCGGAAGACCTGCTCAATGAGAACCTGCTGCACCTCTCAGGGATTTACCGCCCGGGCGCACGATGGCCGAACTGGTTCCGCAATTGCGAAATCCCGCCTCCGCCAGAGTCCAGCGGCGTGGTTTTGAACACCTATATCAACATGCTTCAGGCTGCGATCGCAGGACAGGGCATCGCCCTGGCCGGCAACCCACTGGTGGACCCTTACCTTTCAGATGGATCACTCAGAAAACTGGAAGGGTTCCCGGAAATCGAACGGGATTTCTTCTACCTCATTGATGCCACGGAAAACCGGAAAGACGCGGCCACTTTCTGCGATTGGGTTCGCGATCAGGCAAGCATCACATCTCAAGCCGCTGAGTGAACGACAGCGCGGCTTTGGTGCGTGACGGCAAAGTCGCTACGAAGGCCCAGAAGGGCGCCTTGGAAAAGCCCCGCGAAGGGCAGTCCAAGGTTGGGTAACAGAGCACCAAGTCCAAGGCCTATCAAACAACTTCGTCCCTTCTATTTTGCGGACGTTGTTCTTGTCGCGGCAAACCAGTCCTTCTTTTGCCGGAAGCAAGAGGGTGCTTTCTTTGTGAATGTCAGAAGAGGCACAGCGCTTCCTCAGATTGACCTGCCGCGCTTGCGTGGACATTTGAGCGAGAAAAAGTCAGCGGTGGGAGGCTTTAGGCTGACACAGCGCCCGACTAACTGGGATGTGGCGCGTGATGTCTACGGAAAGCCGCTGCTCTTTGCGGCACGCAAGATACTTCAACACCTGATAGCTGAGGCAGGGCAGAAACCTTTGGCCAACGAGTATCTTCACAAGTTCCTTTTGGAGGCATTCGGAGAATGGCTTGATGAGAACCCGACTTCGAGCATCACTCAGGAATACAGCGCCCAGGTAAACGCCGCCGCGTAGACAGGTGTCTCAATATCCCTGACAATCTTCGAAAGGGCTGGTTGAAGGAAACGGTTGCCAGCCCTTTTGAGTGCTTGCAAAGTGTAACGGCAAACGCAGTCCCGGTTCAGTCCCGGGCATTCAACCAACGAGGTGCAATAACACCTGCACCGCCAACGCATTGATTTTTCTGAAGAAAAATGGTGCCCGGGGGCGGAATCGAACCACCGACACGAGGATTTTCAATCCACTGCTCTACCCCTGAGCTACCCGGGCACGGGTGAACATCTCTGTTCGGGTTGCGGCGTTCTATGTCAGCTTTGGGGGGCTGTCCAGAGGGTTTTGCAAAAAAATCAGTGCAGCCGGTCGTTTTGTTTGGCGATCTCTTCCAGCGCCTCGATCTGCTCTTCCGGATCCTGCGAGGCGACCGCGTATTCCTCGCCGAACCAGCGCCCCAGATCGACATCCGCGCAGCGTTTCGAACAGAACGGACGGTAGGCCTGAACCGTGTCTTTCCGACAGATCGGACAGGCCATCAGATCAGCCCCCGCACCGCCACACGGGCGCGTTTACGCTGCAGTTCATAGTGGCCAAGCGGCGTCCAGCCGGCCAGCACCGTATCCACCGAATCCGCCTTGAAGGCCGCCCTCAGAGCGCCTTCGAAACCGCGCCGGTCTTTCTTGGCCATCGGGGCGAGGTCGAGCGTAATCTGACCGCCAAGGCCGCGCACACGCAGGGCCGCGGGCAGGGCACGCGCCAGGGCAAAGTTCGCCTTGGCACCCGCCGCGGGCGAGGTATCGCCGCCGGTGTTCACATCAACCGCCACCAGAGCGCGGGTCGGCTCGACAAAGGCATAGGCACCGCCCTCGAGCGGCACGCGCGCGCCCTTCACGTCTTCCAGGGCATCCAGCACGCCGTGGGTCTCGAATCCCCCTGGCTCCGACACGATCTCGGCCGGCTCCACCCACTCGCGCCAGGCTTCGACATGCGGGCCGTCGCCTTCGGTGAGCTTTTCCATGCCGCCCTCGGCATCCGCCATCACCGCACGCGCCATATCGACCATGGCGACAATGTCCTCGGCGATCTCCTCGGGGTCGGCCTCGGCACAGGACGAGCGCATGATCAGCCCCATCTCCTCGCCGTCCATCACCTCGTGGGCAATCCCCAGAAGCGTGTCGCGCAGATCGTCGTCGCGGATCGAGCGACTGATGTTCAACCCAGGCGCCTCTGGGGTGACGATGGCATAGCGGCTCTTGAACAAGAGCTTCTGCGTCACCGGGATCGCCTTGCCTTCCTCGGCATAGCCCGTCACCTGCACCAACAACGGCTGACCAGGCGAGAGCCCCTTGACCTGGCGCAGGAACACGTTGCCATCGGGGGTGCGCAGGAACATGCCGCCCTGCCCTTTCACCGGACGATCGGCAATGGCGCGATAGATCGTGCCGGGACGCGGCGCATCCCCGTCGATCAGGAAATCGCTCAGCTTGCCATCCACCATCAGGGCCGCGGCCTCGCGCTCTCCGATGTGGTCGAGAATGATCTGGCTGCCCTTCATGATGTTTCCTTGTAAAGCGGGTATCCGGCCGCCTGCAAAAGCGTGGCCGTCTCGGCCACCGGCAGGCCCATGATACCTGTGAACGATCCGCTGATCCACGGAATGAAGGCCCCGGCCGGGCCCTGGATCGCATACCCCCCCGCCTTGCCCTGCCAGTCACCGGTGGCAAGATAAGCGTTCAGTTCGTCATCGCTCAGGCGTTTCATCTTGACCGCGCTCACCACGGTCCTTTCCCAAAGGCGATCACCCCGGCGCAGGGCCACGCTGGTGATCACCTGATGGCGCCGGCCGGCCAGCGACAACAGGAACTCTGCGGCCTGTCCGGCATCCGCGGGCTTGCCCATGATGCGACGGCCCAGCGCAACCGTGGTGTCGGCGCAAAGCACAATGTCGCCGGCGTCGGCCTGAACGGCCATCGCCTTCTCGCGCGCGATCCGCGCGCAGTACGGGCGGGGCAACTCACTTTTTCGGGGGTCTTCGTCGATATCGGGCGGGCGGATATCATCCGCCACCACACCGATCTGCAACAAGAGGTCCTTGCGGCGCGGGCTGCCGGAGCCGAGGATCAGTTTCATGCCAGCGGTCCTGTCTTGATGCCGCGCCACGAGGGCAGTCTGCGCTTACTTGAAGCGGTAGTTGATCCGACCCTTGGTCAGATCGTAGGGGGTCATTTCCACCTGAACCCGGTCGCCAGCCAGAACACGGATGCGGTTCTTGCGCATCTTGCCTGCCGTATGTGCGATGATCTCATGGCCGTTCTCAAGCTCGACCCGAAACGTCGCATTGGGCAGGAGTTCCTTCACGACACCGGGAAATTCGAGCAGTTCTTCCTTGGCCATGTTATCTCCTTCACAAAACACCCGGCTTTTCGCGGGCTGCCCCTAAATGGGGGCAAACGGCCTGATTTTCAAGGCCGATTCTCACTGCATCGACATATATGTCACGTCACCGTCACGCGGGCTCTGTTCCTGCCAATGGGTGCGGTTCAGCACCACCCCATCCGCCCGCACATGGGCAATCGCTTCGACGTCCACCTCGCCATAGGTCCAGCCCGCCTCGTTGAGCGCCCCTTCGGCAATCACGCCGGTCGCCGGAAAGCCGGTATCCGGTGGCCCGAACAGTCCGCCCATGCCGGTATTGACGTCCACCGCCTCCGACCAGTCCGCCGTACCGACAAGCGAGGCCATCACCGTGACACACTGCTGTTCAAGCGCCCGCGCCATGGCCCCGATCCGCACCCGCCAATAGCCGGACAGCGCCTCGGTGCAGCTGGGCACGAGAATCAGGTCGCATTCCGATATGGCACGTCCCAAGAGCGGGTATTCGCTGTCATAGCAGATCAACACGCCTATCTTGCCCAGCGCGGTGTCAAACACCTTGAGCGGCCCGCCACCCACCACGCCCCATGTCTCGCGCTCGAAACGGGTCATGATCTGCTTGTCCTGATGATCCGCCTTGCCGTTCGGGGCAAAGAAATGCGCACGGTTCACCGGGCGCGCGCCACCGTCGAAGACGGGCGCCGACCCGCCCAGGATATGCACCCCGAATTCCCTTGCCAGGTGGGCATGCAGCGCGTTGGCATCCGCCATGCGATCCGAGACCGCATGCAGCGATTTTTCAAGATCCGCCGCCACCTCGGCCCCATCCAGCGTCGCCAGTTCCATCGCGGCATACTCGGGAAACACGAGAAGCTCGGCCCCGTGGCTCGCGGCCTCGTCCACCCAGCGGAAAACCTTGTCTTCGTAGCCGGCCCAGCTGTCAAAGAAATCCAGCGGGTAGGCAGCTGTTGCAATCTTCATGTCCATCTCCACCTGTTCGCCGACAATCCTATACCTGCCACGAATATCCTGTCATCCACCGACCGCCCCGACCGCGCTGCCGGATGCCTCCGGCGGGAGTATTTTGCGTGCATTGAAAGCCCGCCTTCAATGCACCGGAAATACTCCGGGGTGAGGTCGGCGCGCCAGCGCCGGTCGAGGGGCAGCGCCCCTTTTTCAGAGATCGCGAATCCAGAACTGCAACGGCTTGCGGCTTTCCTCCGCATCGCCCAGATCCTTCCACGCGAACTCGGCAATCGCGCCCTTAAGCGGGGCATAGCCACGCTTCAGCCAGAACGGATCCAGCGGCGCATAGTCGGCGGGACGCGCCGGGTGATCCTTGGGGCGCACGACACCGCAGAAGGCGGTCTTTTGGAACCCGTGCTTGCGGGCATGGGCCTCGCGCGCATCAAAAAACGCGTGGCCGATCCCATGTCCACGGTACTCCGGCAACAGCACCGACTCGGCACAGTAGAAGATTTCGCCAAGGTCCAGACCGGTATGGGCAAAGGCGGCGGCAAAGTCATCCGCGTGATCGGCCAGCGGCGTGCCTGTCGAGGCCCCCACCAGCCTACTGCCATCGAACGCCCCCACAAGAACCGCAAGATCGCTTTCGCGATAGGTGTTCAGATAGCCGCGCTCATAGTCGAAATCGCCATCGTAGAGATAGGGAAAGGCGCGGAACACCGCGATTCGCAGCCGCGCCACATCATCCAGCGCCGCCTCGAGGGCCTCTCCCGTCAGAACCCGCGTCTCGATCATGAGACCTGCGCAATCCAGTCGTTGAGGTTGTAATAGGTGGTGACACGGGTGATCTTGCCATCCTTCAGGCTCAGGAACCCGCCACCGGGCAGGCGATAGGTCTGGCCATGTGCGTCCGGCAGGTCGCCATCGGTCTTGAGATAGGTGCCGTTCACGATGAACTCGGCCGCCCCGCGGGTGCCATCCTCACTGACGAAGAACACCATGTCGGTCAGCTCTTCCTTGTAGCACTCGGACATATGGGCACAGAATTCGCCAAAGGCTTCCTTGCCATCCCGGCGGCTGCCCTCGTTCACGTCATGCACGAAATCATCCGAAAGGCAGGCCACCATGCCCGCGATATCACCCGCGTTGAAAGCCTCGTAATAGTTGCGAATGGTGTCGATGCTCATCTCGCGTCCCCGTCTGTTCAAACTTTCCGGAACCCTAGGGAGGATCGTCGCGATTCTGCCGCCGGTTTGCGACAGGTTTCAGAACAAAAACCGCCTTGCTGTCAGGCGATCGGATCGCCCCAGCGTTCGGTCAGACGGGCGATGATCTCGTCGCGCGCCTGCCGGTAGGCCTCAAGCCGAGCATCGCGGGTCTCGCCCATGCCGCAGGGGTCCATGATCGGCCAGTATTCCAGCTCGCAATGGCTGTAGCGCGTCAGGTCTTTTACCTCGCGCCGGCTTGCCGGCGTCAGCGCCACCACCAGATCGAAGGAAGAAATCGGATCGCCCCATTTCTCCATCTCTTCAAAGCTGCGCGACCGGTGGCGCGACAGTTCGACCCCGATTTCCTGGCACACCGAAATGGCAAAGCCGTCGATCTCGAGGTCGTTCTTGATCCCGGCCGACTGCACATAGGTGTCCGTGCCGTAGAACTTTTTCATGATGCCTTCCGCCATCGGAGAGCGCACCGCGTTATGATCGCAGCAGAACAATACCGATTGGGGCAGCTCCACAGGCACGCGCGTCAGCCCCCGAAATGCAACACGCAGATCAGCGTGAACAGGCGCCGCGAGGTGTCATGATCCACCTCTGCCTTGCCTTCCAGCCGTTCGGTCAGGATACGCGCTCCCTCGTTGTGGATACCGCGGCGGGCCATGTCGATGGTCTCGATCTGGCTCGGCGGCATGTTCTTCACCGCATCGTAATAGCTTTCGCAGATCGCCCAGTAATCCTTGACCACCTGACGGAACGGCGAGAGCGAGAGATGGAACTCCACGGCCTTCTCGCCGCTTTCGGTGTGCACGTCGAACACAAGGCGTTTCTCGCGGATCGACAGCTCGACCTTGTAGGGGCCATCGGGCACCAGGCGATCATCGCGCTTGGGCAGGTCAAAGGTATTTTCTTCCAGAAGATCGAAGACAGCCACCTTGCGCTCCTGCTCGATCTCGGGCGTCGGCGGGGGCAGGTTACGGTCGTCAATTTCGATTTGGCTGATGCGGGACATGGTTTTCTAAGGTTTCTACTCGCTCCGTTGACCTGCATGACTAACGGATGCAACGCATCTGGGCAACGCAGGAGTCACGAAACCCCGCTGCCTGCGACAGCGGGGCACTCTTTTGTCCTGTAACTGGGCTTACTCGTTCAACGCATCCAAACGTGCGCGCACCGACAGGCCGTGCGCTTCGAGGCTCTCGCTGATCGCCAGGGTCTCGGCCGACGGGCCAATCGCGCGCAGGCTTTCCAGTGTCATCTTCGACAGCGTGGTGCGCTTGATGAAATCCATCACGCTCAAACCCGATGAGAACCGCGCAGAGCGGGCGGTCGGCAAGACGTGGTTCGGCCCGCCGACATAGTCACCAATCGCTTCCGGCGTGTACTGGCCAAGGAAGATCGCACCTGCATGGGTGATCTCTTCCGCCAGCCCGTCCGGATCGGCCACGCAGAGTTCAAGGTGCTCGGGCGCCACCCGGTTCGAAAGCTCTGCCGCCGTCGACAGGTCCGGCACGGTGATCACCGCGCCGAAATCGCGCCAGCTTGCCCCGGCAATGGCCCGCCGTTCCAGCGTCTCGAGGCGTTTGTCCACCGCATCGGCCACGGCACGGCCAAAGCCCGCATCATCGGTGATCAGGATCGACTGCGCGCTTTCGTCGTGTTCCGCCTGGCTTAGCAGGTCCAGCGCAATCCAGTCGGGGTTGTTGTCCTTGTCAGCAATCACCAGGATCTCCGACGGCCCGGCGATCATGTCGATCCCGACCTTGCCGAACACCCGCCGCTTGGCCGCCGCCACAAAGGCGTTGCCCGGTCCGGTGATCTTGTCGACCGGCTGAATGGTCTCGGTGCCATAGGCCAGTGCCGCCACTGCCTGCGCCCCGCCAATGCGATAGACCTCGTCAACACCCGCGAGCCGCGCCGCCAGCAACACCAGCGGATTTGCCACACCATCCGGCGTCGGCACCACGATGGCCAGACGCGCAACACCCGCCACCTTGGCCGGGATCGCATTCATCAGAACCGAAGACGGATAAGACGCAAGACCACCCGGCACATAAAGCCCCGCCGCCGACACCGGCGTCCAGCGCCAGCCAAGCGTCGCCCCGCTCTCGTCGGTCCAGCTCGCATCTTCCGGCATCTGGCGCTCGTGATAGGCCCGGATACGCTCTGCCGCCAATTCCAGCGCCGCGCGATCCGCCTCAGAAACATCCGCACAATAGGCGTCGATCTCGGCCTCGGAAAACCGCAGCGTTTCGGGCGTCAGATCAAGCCGGTCAAACTTCGAGGTCAGCTCGATCACCGCCGCATCGCCACGGTCACGCACATCGGCGATGATCTCGGCCACCACCGCGTCCACGTCCGGGCTGTCTTCCCGCTTGGCCCCCAGAAGGGTCTGGAAGCTGGCTTCGAAATCGGCTGCGGTCGCATCGAGGAATACGGGCATGACGGGGTCTCCTTTGACTGCGCTCCTTACCCGCGCACAGCCCCGCTCTCAAGTCTTTCCGGCAAGGCCGCGTCGCAAGGCCCTACCGGCCCGCGCCCGCAGGCTGGCTGATTGCGTGTCAGTGGCACCTTCGACCGCCGCGGGACAGAGGACAGCGTAAACACATCGCCCCCCTATCGCGCGATACTTTTACCCCCCGAAATCCGGACCCCGCACCTCCGCAATACCGACATAATACCGACGTGGCACCGACGTTGAAAAACCGCCGATACCCGCTATTAACCTATTGATTCGAAATTGCCTATTCGTGCGTCGGTGCCTTGCCCGACGGGGCAAGATACGGACGCGTCACATCCTTCAGCGTAACCTCCAGCGCCTCGACCGACAAGCGGATCGCACCGTCTCCGGCCAACGTAAGGATGACCTCACCGTCGGCATCCTCACCGGCCTCAAACGCCATCGACAGCAACGACAGGATCATG
Organism: Pelagimonas sp. KU-00592-HH; assembly: GCF_040369695.1. Taxonomy (NCBI): domain Bacteria; kingdom Pseudomonadati; phylum Pseudomonadota; class Alphaproteobacteria; order Rhodobacterales; family Roseobacteraceae; genus Pelagimonas; species Pelagimonas sp. KU-00592-HH. The sequence continues at coordinate 775,992 of NZ_BAABWM010000002.1, forward strand.
TCCTTCTCGCTGCGGTCCACGCCCTGGCTTGCCACGCGCATCACGTTGTCGACCACCAGCACCGATTGCACGCGCTCGACCGGACGTCCGCGCTGCTCGGCAACCGGCTTGTCCTCCCAGCGGAACCGATTGAGAAGCAAGGCGAATTTCCGCTCTGCCGCGATCCAGCGCATCTCGGTCACGGGGAAAACCGCATCCTGCACCAGCGACGAAATCACCTGCAGGTCGTCCCCGTCCAGCGCCCCAAGGTTCAAGGGCGCTTCACCACCATCTTCGAATTTTGCATCCTGGCTCATCAGGCCTTTACCCGTTCGATATGGGCGCCCAGCGCACCCAGTTTCTCTTCCACGCGCTCATAGCCACGGTCGAGGTGATAGACACGGTTGACGATGGTCTCGCCCTCCGCCGCCATCGCCGCAAGGATCAGCGAAACACTGGCCCGCAGGTCCGTCGCCATCACCGGCGCGCCCTTCAGACGTTCGACACCATGCACCGTCGCCGTACCGCCATGCACCTCGATATTGGCTCCCATCCGCGTCAGCTCGGGGGCGTGCATGAACCTGTTTTCAAAGATTTTTTCCTCAAGGACCGAGGTTCCCTCGGCGGTGCACATCAACGCCATCATCTGCGCCTGAAGGTCGGTCGGGAAGCCCGGGAACGGCTCGGTCGTGACGTCGACCGCCTTGACCCGCCCGTTCTTGCGGCTCACCTTCAACCCTCGTGCGGTTTCCTCCACCGAGATGCCCGCCTCATCGAGTTTCTCGCAGAACGATCCCACCAGCTCGATCCGTCCACCAAGGCATTCCACCTCGCCGCCACAGATCGCTGGGGCCAGCATGTAGGTGCCCAGTTCGATACGGTCCGTCACCACCTCATGAGTCGCACCATGCAGACGGTCAACGCCCTGAATTTCGATCCGGCTGGTGCCGTCGCCCTCGATCTGCGCCCCCATCGCCCGCAGGCATTTGGCAAGGTCCACGATCTCCGGCTCACGCGCCGCGTTGTGCAGCACCGTGGTGCCCTTGGCCAACGTCGCCGCCATGAGGATGTTTTCGGTCGCCCCCACCGAAGCAAAAGCAAGGGTGATCTCGGCGCCCTTCAGACCACCGGACGGTGCCTTGGCGTGAAGGTAACCATCTTTGAGTTCAATCTCCGCACCCAGGGCCTCAAGCCCGTGAATGTGCAAATCCATCGGCCGCGCCCCGATCGCACAGCCGCCCGGCAGCGAAACAACCGCCTGCCCCAGCCGCGCCAGCATCGGTCCAAGAACAAGGTTCGAGGCCCGCATCTTGCGCACGATGTCATAGTCGGCCACGTGGTTGTCGAGGTCATGGCTCGACATGGCCAGCACCTTGCCGTCCTGCAGGCTCGAAACTTCGGCCCCGAGCGAGCCTAGAAGCTCGGTCATCGTCTTGATATCGCTCAGGCGCGGCGCATTGGTCAGCGTCAGCGGATCTTCGCTCAGAAGCGTCGCCGGCATCAGGGTCAGACAGGCATTCTTGGCCCCGGCAATCGGAATTTGCCCGCTCAGCGGCCCGTTGCCGCGTACAATAATCGAATCCATCTGCTCTAACCTTCTTCGTTCTCGCCGGTGCTGTTTTCGTCGGCTTGTACCGCCCGGGCACGCGCCTGGGCCTTTCTACGGCCCATATTGGCCTTCAAGGCCGCCTTGAGGCGATCTTCGCGCGAAAGCTGCTTGGGCTTTTGTTTATTGGGGGATGCGTCACGTTCCATGCCCTTTCCATACATTAGGTAAAAAAAACCGTCCAGATGGGGTTGCGCCCTCTGAACTTTAAGTCTAAATCCCGCGCCACGGTAACGCTGCTGTAGCTCAGTGGTAGAGCGCACCCTTGGTAAGGGTGAGGTCGGGAGTTCAATCCTCCCCAGCAGCACCATCTCCCCAACATCTTGAATTTGCTTGGATCGGGCATGGTGCAACTGCATCCGCCGATACGTCACGTCACGCTCCCTTTGGTTTGACGCAACACTCCCCGACATGCGCTTCTTGCTGCAAGGAGGAGACCAAAATGCCCGGATTCAAGACTCTTCGAATCGATCAGGACCAGACCAATATCGGCATAGCGCAAAGACAGCACACCATTCCCTAACGAGACGAGGCCCGCGCACTTGTCCGGGAAATGGAGGGCAAATCACCGTCGGAAACCTGAAGCCAATCGCCATATCGACTTGCCGCCGCGCCACACATTCCGATTTTGATACATATCACGGAAACCTTCCTGCGCAGGAAGTATAATAGTGGCGCGCGGACCTCACATCTTAGGGAGGCACGACATGGCTATTTCAGGTACACCCACAGGTACTGGGAACGATCTCGTAACCGTCAGCCCGACCGGCTGGCACACAGTCGACGGCAAGGACGGGTCAGACACCTTGCGGGTGCAATATGGCGCGCTCACAGGTGACGTTGACATGTATTACACCGGCTACGGCTGGTGGCGCGTGACCGATGAGTTCAGCTCGGCTGTCGATTTCATCAACTTCGAGGCGCTCGACGTCACATCCGGCAGCGGCGACGACTATATTCGCGGCTGGACCGGCAATGACACCCTCACGGCAGGGGCTGGCGATGACATTCTCGAAGCCGGGGGCGGCGTCGACGTTCTGCGCGGCGGCACGGGGATCGACCGTGCGATTCTCGATTTTCGGGGATCGGGCGTATCCCATTCCCTCACCCTCGATCCCACGTCGACCGTCACTGTTGGCGGAAACGGCACCACCCTTGCCGGGATCGAAAACCTCCAGATCTGGACGGACATCGGCAACGACCTCATCGACAGCCGCCTCGGACAGGGCAATGACATCCTTGAAACCGGTGACGGCAACGACACCTTCATGTCCCGCTCTGGCCATGACTCGTTCAACGCTGGCAACGGAACCGACCTTCTGGTCGTGGACTTTTCCGCTGCCACCACTGCGGTCAGCACGACTTACACCGGCTACGGCTGGAACCGCCTTGCAGACAAGGCCGGCGTCAACTCGGTCGACTACTACAGTGTCGAGCGGTTTAACCTCACGGGCGGCACCCGCAACGACACGCTGCTTGGGGGCGAGTTGAACGACACCCTCGTTGGCCGTGGTGGCAACGACTGGCTGAATGGCGGCAAAGGCGGCGACAACATCGAAGGCGGTACGGGGATCGACACCTGGCAGGTAGACCTCAGCGACCGTACGGTCAAAACCAACGTCAACCTTCAGAACCAGTCCACCAATGTCGGCGCGACGCTGAAAGGTGTGGAAGCCCTGCACCTTACCGGCGGCGCGGCCGAAGACTATGCCAAGGCCAAGTCAGGCCGCTTCAACGATTGGTTCTCAACCGGCGAAGGCAACGACACGGTGGTCACCGGCCTTGGTGTCGACAGCGCCAACGGCGGCAACGGCGACAAGGACTTGCTGGTCATGAACTGGAGCGGCATCACCGATCCGGCCCATGACATCTTCCAAAGCTACGAAGGCTATGGCTGGAACCGCTTCAAGGCCGCCTCGGGCGACATGCTCGATTACTACGGCTTCGAACGCTTTGACCTGACCGGCGGTGCAGGACATGACAACCTCATCGGGGGCGCCCTTGGCGACAAGCTGAAAGGCAATGGCGGCAACGACACCCTGAACGGGGGCACCGGCAACGACACCGTAAACGGTGGCGCGGGCAACGATCTCTGGATCGCTGACACAACCGCGAAATCGGCCAACATGTTCTTCTCGGCGGCGAAAAGCCAAACCACGGCCCAGCTTGCCAATCGCGGCATGAACGTCACCAAGATCGAAGCCGTGAACCTCAAGACAGGGGCCGGGGCGGATACCATCAACACCGCTGGTTTCTCCCTGTCCGACGTGATCGAATCCGGTGCAGGCCGCGACAAGATCAACTCGGGCCTCGGGTTTGACACGCTCAATGGACAGGATGGTGTCGACACGCTGATCCTGAACTACGACGGGCTGACGTCTGACATTTCGACCACCTACCTCGGGTACAACTGGAACCGATACGGAGATGCAGACGGCACAACGCACGCCGACTATATCAACTTCGAGCGTTTCAACATCACTGGCGGCAAGGGCAATGACGCACTTGTTGGCGGCGACGACATCGACCGTTTGATCGGCAAGGGCGGCAATGACGTTCTGAATGGCGGGGCAGGTCAGGACTACATCAGCGGCGGCACCGGCAACGACACTTGGATCGCCAACTACGGAACCGAGACAACGGGCATGGCCTTCACGCTCAGCACCCTGGGCAACGGCACCCTGACACATATCGGAACCAAGGTCTTCGGCGTCGAGAACGTCCAGATCACCACCGGTCAGGCCAACGACAGCATCGACCTCTCGCGCATGTCGGGCAATGACATTGTCAACACCGGCGACGGAGACGATGTGGTCAACCTCGGGCGTGGCACCGACGACGAAGCCAATGGCGGCCTTGGCACCGACACGCTTATCGCCGACATGTCCGATGCCACCTCGGGCCTGCGCATGTCCTATGCTGGTTATGGATGGGAAAAGGTCGAAGCCAGAAACGGCAGTTATGTCCTGGATTTCGTGAACTTCGAACACGTCAACCTGACTGGCGGCAACCGCAATGACCGGCTCTATGGTTTTGGCGACACCGACACGCTTGTTGGTGGCAATGGCCGCGACATCCTCGAAGGCAAGGGCGGCAACGACGTCCTGACCGGTGGAAACGGAGCCGACATGTTCCTGTTCAAGACCCCCACGTCGGACGGCATCGACCGGATCACCGACGGGGCCGCCGGCGACATGCTTCGTATCGCGGGCAGCTCGCTGACTGGCGGGGTCACGGCTGGCAGCGGCGCAAACGTGGGACAGGGCGATGTCCAGCTGGCAACGGCAGGCGGGGTGACCACCCTCTATGTCGGGCTGGACGCCACCGCAGGATACGATTTTGCCGTACAACTCGACGGCACCTTCGCAACCTCCGACTTCTCGCTCGGCGGAACAGACATCCTGCTGATCTAAGCAAATCAAAAGGCCCGCCCTCTCGTGGGGCGGGCCTTATTCCTTCAGCCAGCGATCCGCTTTGCCATCACGCAGAGCAGTTCGAACATGATCGACACACCAAGGAACGCGGTCCCGGCACTTTGGTCAAAGGGCGGCGACACCTCGACAAGGTCGGCACCGACAATGTTCACCCCATCCAGCTCGCGCACCACCTGAAGGGCCTCGAACGAATTCGGCCCGCCCACTTCCGGCGTTCCGGTGCCCGGCGCAAAGGCAGGGTCCACAAAGTCGATGTCATAGGAAACATAGGTCTCCTGATCGCCCACGATCTCACGCGCCTCGGCCATCACATCGGCAAGGCCACGCGCAAAATACTCTTCGATCGGAATGATCCGCACCCCGACCTCGGCCGCGAACTCGCGGTCTTCCATGTCATAGGCGGTGCCGCGAATACCGATCTGCACAACCCGCTTGGGATCAAGCAGGCCCTCCTCAATCGCCCTCCGGAACGGGGTGCCGTGGGTATACATCGTGCCGCCGAAATAGCTGTGGAACAGGTCGGTGTGGCTATCGAAGTGGATCATCCCCACCGGCCCCTTCTTGGCAACGGCCCGCAGGATCGGCAGCGAACACAGGTGGTCCCCACCGCCGGTCAGCGGCATGATCCCCGCCTCGATCACCTTGTCATAAAAGGCCGTGATCCGCTCCATGCTGTCGATCACATCCGCCGGATTGGGCGAGACGTCCCCCAAATCGGCGCAGTTCACCAATTCAAATGGCCGCACGTTGGTGGCCCCGTTCTGCGCGCGGATCATCGTCGACATGTCCCGCAACTGGCGCGGACCATGGCGCGGGCCGGGGCGGTTGGTGGTGCCACTGTCCCAGGGTGTCCCGATCAGCCCAACCTGCACGTCGCCAAGCCGTGCATCCTCCAGCCCGACATGCGGCAGGCGCATGAAGGTTGGCACACCGGCAAACCGCGGCAAGTCAAAGCCGGAGACCGGCTGAAAGAAGGGATCGCTCATCATTCTCTCCTGAACCAAGGGACGATTGTGCCACCTTAGACACGGGAAAGGTTCTGGCAAGCACCAGAATCGCGCGGGTCGTGGTCCAGAGATCTAGTCGCGATAGGGAGGGCGTCGCATCGGCGCCATCGCATCAACGATGTCCAGCAGGCCGTAAATAATCAGCGCCACGATGACATGCCCCATCCAAGGCCCCGCCAGCGCACCAAAGGGGATCAGGCCCGAAAGTCCGGCCACAAAGGCCACCGGCAGTTCCTTCCACGACCAGGGGCTTGGTTCGCCCGCTTCCTGCCGACTGCTGACCTGTTCACGCACCAGCCGCGCAAGCAGACGCGCCACCACCGCCACCAACCCCAAGGTTGTCCAGAAAAACCCCGTCCCCAAAAGCCGATCCGCCAACAGACCGAGTGAGCCATAGAACATCGCGTGCTGGTGCATATCCGACAGGTAATCCAGATCGGCCCCGATCAACGAGGTCCGCCCCGTCAGCCGCGCCAGCGTCCCGTCCACACAATCCAGGATCTGGAACAGGGCGCCACTGATGAACAGCGCCCAAACCGCCACGGGCACAGGCAGGAACATCGCCTGCAACGGCATCGACAGGGCCAGCAGGAACCCCAGCGCCGTCACCGCCATCGGCGTCAGGCCAAGCCGCGCACAGATCCAGACAAACGGCGGGCTCGTCATCCGGTACAAAAGCGCAATCGCCCAGGAGGTCCGGAATTCGTCGATCACATGTGGCCCGCGCAGATCGCGCAGAATGTCCTTGAAGCTCAGCCCGTCTTGCATCTTCTTTGCCCTGTTAGACCCCTTACCCACGTCATAACACAGCCAGACCAAAGGTCACGACGACAGCTCGGCGCAGGATCAAAACCTGCTTGCCGCCCCTGCCCGCGCACGCGATGTTAGGCAAACCTTCAAACGCCGGAGCACGCCTGCACATGCAACCCTCGCTGTTCGCCGATCTTCAGGACCTGCGTGACACGGCAGATGACGTGCCCCCGTTCCGCACCCAGCTGATCAAATGGATCGGCAACAAACAGCGATACGCGGAACAGATCATCGCGCATTTCCCCAAGACCTACGGCACCTATTTCGAACCTTTCATCGGCTCGGGCGGCGTCATGGCCAATCTTGTGCCCGACCGCGCTCTTGGGTCGGATATCTTCGGCCCGCTGATCGAAATCTGGCAATGCCTGTCCGACGATCCGGACCGCCTCAAGCACTGGTACGCCAAACGCTATCACGAGTTTCACGCAGGCGACCCCAAGGATCGCTACGACATGATCCGCGCCCGCTATAACGCCGCACCCAACGGCCCCGACCTCCTGTTCCTCTGTCGTGCCTGCTATGGCGGCGTCGTGCGGTTCCGCAAGAAAGACGGCCTGATGTCCACCCCGCTGGGCGCGCATCCGGTGATCAAGCCCGAGAAATTCAATAAACGCGTCGACATGTGGGTGCCCCGAACCGCCGGGGCCCGTTTCGAACGGCTGGACTATCTCGAGGCGATGGCCCGCGCCGCCCCCGGTGATCTGGTTTACTGTGATCCGCCCTATGCGCATTCGCAAAGCATCCTCTACGGCGCACAGGCCTTTCGGCTGGAAGACCTGATGGAAGCCATAGCCGATGCGAAGGGGCGCGGTGTCCATGTGGCGCTGTCGATAGACGGAACGAAGAAGTCGGGTAATACCTATTGTGACATCGCCTATCCCGATGATCTGTTTGAGAACGAGCATTTTGTGAATATTGGTAGAAGCATGCTCCGGCGTTTTCAGATGGACGGTCAGACGATGGAAAAGGAGATCGTGAGAGACCGTCTTCTGCTCACGTACTAAAGCAGTCAAATCCCCCTGATTCGGCACAGACTTGCCATCTTTGTCGAATCATTTCGGCGGAAACTGTGGACAATAGTCCGGTTTCCGCCCCTTTTTTCAGGCAACGGAAACGATCAACTGTTGTCACGGCGACACGCCTTCCCCTGGGGAAGCACACCCCGATTGGTTCCCAACTGGAAACACTCAACCACAATACCGTTTCCGAATTCTCGCCATTGACGAATCCCGAGCCCTATTGATCCCGCATTCTTAGAAATTGATCGGAATTTTCGGCGAATTTCACCCCAAATCCCGGAAACAATGTGCGCAGCAAGTCCCGCTCGCGGCACAATTGAATCTGGGCATTTTTAGGGCGAACCCCCCGGAAATCTACGTTTTCCAAGGATTTTTGTTTCTTCACCCGCCCGATTGCAGCATAAATAAGGCACGTCCGACTGGGGGGCGCAAAGTGGCTAGGGGCGGCCAACCGACAATTTGAGGCATCTTCGTGATGCGTACGGCGAAGCACGTATCGGGCATTCGTCGGACTGTCGTCCGACCTGTGTTTGCTGCTGCGCGCTGCTGGACGCTCGCGTGCGAATGAATGAGGTTACTATGGCTGATCCGACTGGCCCCGGTGTGGTAGAAGGCACCGACAACGACGACCTGATTAACGGTGGCTACAGCGATGGAGACGGCGATTCCGTTTCCAACAGCGGCGACCTTGTTTTTGGCAATGGTGGCGATGACACCATTGATGGTCTTGATGGGAACGACACGATCCACGGCGACAACACAAGCGGTGTAGTCGGCCTTGAGGAATCGGACATCGATGCCGTCAGCATCGACTTCGCCTCCGTGCGTGCGGGTTCCGAAACCGCGTCTCCGAACAATGCCTCGGTAGGCGACAGCGTTATCTATGACAATGTGGCAACCCTGTCCGACGGCACTCAGGTGTCTGCGCGTCTGGTACTTGTCAGCACCTCCGACAACAGCTTGCAAATTGATATGGCAAGCAGCGCGGACTACGAAATCCTGCTGAACGCCAACAACGACAGCAGCGTGGGTGGCGAAACCGCGACCTTCCGCATGGAGTTCTTCGACACCGCCACCGGCGACCCCGTCGAATTGAACCCCGGGCTCGTTTTCGCGGACATCGACGAAAACAAGGGCGATGAAATCCTCACCATCAACGACAGCAACCTGCTGAACGTCGGCGTCCCGACCGACAGCTCGCTGGATGTCAGCTATGCAGGCGGTGTGCTCACGGCCTCCGGCACCGAGGACAACATTGATCCCAACGATCTTGACTCGCAGGTCGCGACCGTCTTCGGCGAAACCAGTTCGATCGAATTCACACTCACTTCGCGTGATGTGAACTCCGGCACCAACTTCGCATCGCTCAGCGGTCAGGAGTTCAACTACGTGAACCCCTTCGCCGCAACCGGCGATGACTCGATCCTCGGCGGCGAAGGCAACGACCTGATCTTCGGTGAAGCCGGCAGCGACACCATCGACGGCGAAGATGGCGATGACACCATCTACGGTGGCTACGGCCCCGACAGCGCCACCGGTGCCCGCGAGAGCTTCAACTGGAGCGAACTCGAGTATAACGGCGATCCGATCACCGACGGTAAGCACATCGACTCGGGCCAGGTTCAGAACACCGGCAGCGTCGACGTGACCTTCACCATTGTCGACAAGGACGGCACCTACACCAAGTTCGAAACCGACGATCAGAATATCGGCGGCATCGACGGTGGCAGCGAAACCGTCAATGACGAAAGCTCGCTGGAATCCAAAACCGACCACGACAACGAGTTCGCCACCTATCGCCTCGATTTCTCGTCGCCGGTAAGCAACGTCGACTTCCGCGTCAACGACATCGACCATGACTCGGTTGTGAATGTCGTGGCCTACGACGCCAGCGGAAACCAGATTCCGGTCACGCTGACCGCCAGCGCAGGCACCGACCTGAGCCTGAGCGACACTGACTCGGTTGCTGGCATCGACACCGCCAGCGCAACCGGCAATTCCGGTTCGAACACCGCCGACGACAACTCGATCCTCGTCGAAGTCGCCGGTCCGGTGGCGCGTATCGAAGTGACCCACTCGAACGACGGTGGCGACAACAGCAACGTCAATATCACCGATGTCTTCTTCGACACCCCGTCCGCGACCGATCTGAACGGTCTCGACGAAGGCGACTCGATCCTTGGTGGCGAAGGCAACGACCTGATCTTCGGTCAGGGCGGCAGCGACACCATCGACGGTGAAGCCGGCGACGACACCATTTATGGCGGTGGCCCGGAAACCACCTCGACCCACGAGATTTTCAAGTGGTCCGAAGGCCCGGGTTTTGCCAACAACGCGAACACCCCGAACTTCACTCAGGATACGGGTAACGCCAACATCACCTTCACCACCGTTTCGCAAAGCAGCGGTGTGGAAACCGAGTATGAAACCTCGACCCAGGATGTCAGTGAGCTCGATGCCGAAGTGGGCTCGAACTCTTCGCTGTCCTCGATCCTGAACGGCGATCCGAACTCGGCCAAGTACCAGTGGGAATCGGACACGCCGCTTGAAAACGTCGAGTTCCGCGTGAACGACATCGACGGTGACGGCCGCATTGTGGTCCGCGCCTGGGACGAAAACGGCGATCCGATCGAAGTCACCCTGTCCGACGCAGGTTCGGGTCTTGCCCTGTCAAACAGCGACAGCGTGCCGGGCAATGACACCGCAACCAGCATCGACAACAACTACACGTCGGACAGCAACCCCGAGCACTCGGTTCTGGTCAATATCGAAGGCCCGGTCAGCCGCTGGGAAATCCTTCACGAACAGGATGGCTCGTACAACTCGGGTATCAATGTAACCGACATTACCTTCGACGTTCCCTCGACCATCGTCGACGACGATAACGCGGGCGACTCGCTGATCGGCGGCGACGGGGATGACCACATCTTCGGTCAGGGCGGCGACGACACCATCACCGGTGGCGACGGCCAGGACAACATCGACGGCGGCACCGGCAACGACAGCATCGACGCGTCTTCTGACGACGCGATTGATCTGCCTGACCTCGGCTTCCCGGCCTACGGTCCCTACCCCGCAGTCCCGGCCGACCCGGATCCGGAAAACGACCGCGACTTCGTTGACGCTGGCTCGGGCAACGACACCGTTGTCACTGGCGACGATGCCGACACTATTCTCGGCGGTTCGGGCGATGACTCGATCGACGCGGGCGTCGACACCGACTCTATCGAAGGCGGCAGCGGCGAAGACACCATCATCGGTGGCGAAGGCAACGACACCATCGACGGCGGCGACGATGACGACGTCATCTATGGCGGCCTTGACCCGTCCTTCCCGGATTATCTCAACATCCCGGATGACGGACATGGCGGTGTCATTCCCGATCCCGAAACCGACAACGGCCGCGACCTGATCGACGGCGGTGCCGGCAACGACACCATCTTCGGCCAGGACGACGACGACACCATCTCGGGTGGCACCGGTAACGACGTGATTGACGGCGGTGTGGACGAAGACTCCATCACCGGCGGCGAAGGCAACGACGCTCTGACTGGTGGCCACGGTGACGACACCATCCACGGCAACGAAGGCGACGATACCATCCACGGTGGCATTGGCGCGGACTCGCTGACCGGTGGCGAAGGCGACGACAGCTTCACCCTCGGTGGCGGCGACGGCGCTGGCGACTATGCGGCTGGTGGCGACGATCAGGATACCTTCACCAATATCGGCGCTGGCGACACCATCGACGGTAACGAAGGCGGCGTTGACTACGATACGCTCGATCTGACCGGCGCAGGCGAAGCCAACAACCCGGGTGGTTCCTACTCGGTTGAATACAGCGCACTGAACCCCGAAGACGGTATCGTCAAGTTCTTCGACGCAGGCGGCACCCTGACCGGCACGGCAGAGTTCTACAACATCGAGAACGTAATCTGCTTTACCCCGGGCACCGCGATCCTCACCCCGTCGGGCGAGATTGCCGTGGAAGAGCTGAAGGTCGGCGACCGCGTGGTCACCCGCGACAACGGTCTGCAAACCATCCGCTGGATTGGCCGCAAGCCGCTCACGGGCCGCGATCTGCTGTCGCGTCCGAAGCTGCGTCCGATCATGATCCGCAAGGGCTCGCTCGGTCCGAACCTGCCCGACCGCGACATGATGGTTTCGCCGAACCACCGTATGCTGCTCGTCAGCCAGCAGGCACAGCTGCTCTTTGAAGAGAGCGAAGTGCTCGTGGCTGCCAAGCACCTGGTCCACATGGACGGGGTTCACCAGGTCGACACCGCCGGCGTGGAGTACATCCACTTCCTGTGTGACCACCACGAGGTTGTTCTTGCCAACGGCGCGTGGAGCGAAAGCTTCCAGCCCGGCGAATTCTCGATGGGTGGCATCGGCCAGGAACAGCGCGCGGAAATTTACGAACTGTTCCCGGAACTGCAAGATCGCGAGACGCTCGAGAACTTCTCCGCGGCTCGCCTGACTCTGAAGCGGCACGAAGCCAAACTTCTGGGCTAGGGGCCTCCACTGGGGCAAATGTTTCGCTAGCGGAAGGCGGTCCTTAGGGGCCGCCTTTTGCGTATGGGGCGGGTTGACAGCCGCCAGTCAGTTTACTTAACATGTGAATTGTTATTCAGGAGGAGAGTGACCGATGCCCGTACCCGCCCCCAATCTTTATCCGCCGTTCAACATCGTGCGCCTGTCACATGTCGAATACCGCGTCACCGATCTGGCCAAGTCGCGTGCCTTCTATGTCGACACTCTCGGCCTTCAGGTGACCTATGAAGACGACAGCCACATCTACCTGCGGGCGATGGAAGAACGCGGGCATCACTGCATCATTCTCGTTAAGGCGGACAAAGCCGATGTCGGGGTGCTGGGTTTCAAGCTTTATGATGAGCCTGATCTCGACAAGGCCGCCGCATTCTTTGCCAACAAGGGCCTGCCCGTGGAGTGGGTGGAACGCCCCCACATGGGCCGCACCCTGCGCACCCGCGATCCCTGGGGCATCCCGCTGGAATTCTACGTCAAGATGGATCGTCTTGCCCCGATCCATCAGAAATACAGGCTCTACAACGGCGTAAAACCCCTGCGCATCGACCATTTCAACATGTTCTCGGCAGACGTTGATGCCTCGGTTGCCTTCTACAACGAGATCGGCTTCCGCACGACGGAATACACCGAACATGCCGAAAGCGGCCGCGTCTGGGCGGCATGGATGCACCGCAAGGGCGGCGTGCATGACGTGGCCTTTACCAACGGCACCGGCCCGCGCCTGCATCACACGGCCTTCTGGGTACCGACCCCGCTCAACATAATCGACCTCCTCGACCTGATGTCGACCACGGGCTGGGTGGACAACATCGAACGCGGGCCGGGGCGGCACGGCATCTCGAACGCTTTCTTCCTCTACGTGCTGGACCCGGACGGCCACCGGATCGAGATCTACTGCTCCGACTACCAGACCGTCGACCCGGACCTTGAACCGATCAGATGGGATCTGAAAGACCCGCAACGCCAGACCCTCTGGGGCGCCGCAGCCCCGCGCTCGTGGTTCGAACACGGCTCCACCTTCGAAGGCGCGGAAACAACCGAAAGCGCCCTCAAGGCCCAGCCGATCATCGCCCCCTGACCCTCTGGACAATCCGCCAAACCCACAGTCAGATGTGGCCAAACCCGTGCCCTCAAGGAGCCAGCCATGCCCGCGCCCAAGAACCTCTTCAAAGACGCCATCGCCGCCAAACAGCCGCAGATCGGCCTCTGGGTCACCGCCGCCGACGCGGGGATCACCGAACTGATCGGCACCACCGGCTTTGACTGGCTGGTTGTCGACAGCGAACACGCCCCCAACGACATCCGCAGCCTGCGCGACTCCTTGATGGCGCTGAACGGGTCCGACAGCCACCCGGTCGTGCGCATCCCCTTTGGTGAGGCATGGATGGTGAAACAGGTTCTCGATGCCGGCGCGCAGACGGTTCTGGTGCCGATGGTCGATACCGCCGAACAGGCCCGCAAGATGGCCGCCGCCATGTACTACCCGCCCAAGGGCATCCGGGGCATGGGCGCGTCGGGCGCGCGGGTCTCGCGATTTGCCGCCATCGCCGACTATGTCGCCACCGCAAATGACGAGGTCTGCCTGATCGTGCAGGCCGAAAGCCGCGCCGCGCTGGACAATCTCGATGAGATCCTCGCCGTAGAGGGGGTGCATGGTGTCTTCATTGGTCCGGCCGATCTGTCGGCGGACATGGGCTATCCCGGCAACGCCAACGCCCCCGAAGTGCAGGAGGCCATCGCCGCCGCCATCCAGAAGATCGCTGCCAGCGACAAGGCCGCTGGCATCCTGACTCAGGATCTTGCTTCGGCCAAAACCTATCTCGACCTCGGCGCAACCTTCGTCGCCGTCGGCATCGACACGGTTTTCCTTGCCAAGGGCCTTCGCAAATTGTCGAGCGACGCCAAAGACTTGCTCTGAGGCTGGACAAAGGCGCGGCCGAACGTCGATAAAGACCACATGGCAGGCCAGACAGACACCATCATCAACGCCATCCTTGGCGACATCGAATCCGGCACCCTCAATCCCGGCGACGGGATTGACGAAACCGCGCTGGCCAATCGTCTGGGCGTGTCCCGCACGCCCATGCGGGAAGCCATGATCCAGCTTGAAACCGCAGGCCTGATTGCCCGCCTGCCCCGCAAGGGGGCGGTGGTCTTCAAACCGACGCTGGAAGAATTCCTCGCCATCCTCGAAGTGCACGCCAAGCTGGAAGGGCAAGCCGCCGGCCTCGCGGCCCGCCGCCTGTCACGTGATCATGCAGAACAGCTCGAAGACATCGTGCGTTCCTGCGAAAAACACGCCGCCGAAAAGGGCGATGCCGATCCGGACGCCTATTACCAGCTGAACATGCGGTTCCACGAAATCGTCGCCGTCGCAGCGGGCAATCCCTTCCTGCTCGAGATGATCAAGACCAACGCCCGCAAGCTAATGGCCTACTACCGCGCCCGCTATCAATACGTCGGTGCCATCGCCGATTCCGCCCGCGAACACCGCGAAATCGCCACCCTGATCACCGCCCGCGACGCCGAGGCCGCCGAATACCGTATGGCTCGCCACGTCCAGTTCGATCAGGTCACCGCGATGGATTTGCTCGCGGTGCTCAGCTAAGAGAATTTTCTCGAAAATTCTCGCCCCCGAAAATCCTTCTAGAAGGATTTGCCATCCCGCGCCCATTCGAAAAACTGCACGATCTGCCGCCCGAACACATCCCGGTCTGCGGTGTTCTTAAGCGACTCGCGCGCTGCCGCCGTGACCTCTTCCCCGACATAATCCGCCGTGAACTCCACGAGATCGGCAATGAAATCGTCCTTCATCTCCGGGTGATACTGCGTGGTAAAGATGTGCCGCCCCTTGAGGTAGCCCCCCACGCGACACCCCGGCCCCGAGGCCACGACCTCCGCGCCTTCGGGTAGCTCGGTCACCTGCTCGATATGGCTGGCATAAAGCCCCACCTGCGCGGGCCTATCCCCGAACGGCAGCGCGCCCACCGAATCGGTCAGGGCAAATCCATGCACCCAACCCTCCGGATTGCGCCCCACGGCTCCGCCCAATGCCAGCGCGATCGCCTGGTGGCCGAAACATGCCCCGAAAACGGGCAGCTGTGCCGCATCCATCTCGCGGATCAGATCGAAAAGCCGTGACACCCAGACCGCATCGTCATGCACCGAGGCCGGGCTACCGGTGATCATCGCCCCGTCAAAGGCCTGAATATCCTCGGGAAATTCCCCATCCTTGACCGCGAACACCTCGCAGTCCCACGCCGGGCGCTGCTCTTTCACGAGGGTGGCGAATTTTTCACCATCCTTGGGTCGCGCCTGCGCAAAATCGCTTTCGTCGGTATTGGTCATGAGGATCGCAAGTCGCATTTCCGGGCACTCCGAATTTTTCATTTTGCATATTTATGAACTCCATATATATACATAACAAAGCAAGTAAACAAGCCAGCAAGGGAGGCAGCTTGTATGACTGTCTGGACACCCACCGATGACGGCCACGCCGATCTGACCAGCCACGACACGTTTGCCAGTGGCACACCGCACAATACCTTCAAGCGCCTGCGCGACGAAGATCCGGTCAGCTGGACCGACTATGCCGACGGTCAGGGCTTCTGGTCGATCACCCGCCATCAGGACATCACCGAGATGAACCGCAATTTCGCGGTTTTCTCCTCGGCCCGCGGCATCCGCATGGAAGACCAGTCGTATGAGGAATACCTCGCACGGCGCACCTTTCAGGAGATCGACCCGCCCGAACACATGCTGACCCGCATCAAGGTGGCCAAGGCGTTTTCAAAACCGGTTGTGGCAGGTTTCGAACAGGACCTGCGTGACCTCTCGAACCAGATCCTCGACGTCGCACTTTCGGAAACCGAATTCGACGCCACCAAGGCCATCGCCCGCCAACTGCCCATGCTCATGCTCGGCCGCATTCTCGGCACGCCAGAGAAAGACCTGCCGTGGCTGGTCGAAAAAGGGGACGCCCTCATTGCCAACACCGACCCGGATTTCACCGACCACGTCCTCGACAAGATGACCACGGATGATTTCCGCATGATGCCCTTCAACTCGCCCGCCGGCGCCGAGTTGTTCCAATACGCCAAGGAGTTGATGGCCCATAAGAACGCCACCGGCGACACCAACGGCATCCTGCACCTGATCCTGCAACCCGACAAGGATGGCAACGTGATCTCGGAAGAAGAGTTCCGCAACTTCTTCTGCCTGCTGGTCGCCGCCGGCAACGACACCACCCGCTACTCCATCGCCGCCGGAATCCAGGCCCTCGCCCACCAACCTGAACTGCTCGCACAGATGCAGCAGGGCGGCGATGATCTCTGGGACCTCGCGCCTGACGAAATCATCCGCTGGGCCACACCCGCACTCTACTTCCGCCGCACGCTCACGCAGGATTTCGAGGCGCACGGCAAGCAGATGAAAGAAGGCGACAAGGTGCTGTTCTGGTGGTCATCCGCCAACCGTGATGACACCGTCTTCGACGACCCTTTCCGCGTTAACCTCCTGCGCAGCCCGAACAAACACATGTCCTTCGGCCAGTCCGGTCCGCATGTCTGTCTTGGCATGTGGCTGGCCCGCCTCGAGGTCCGTGTTCTGTTCCAGGAACTATGCAAGCGTCTCAAAACAATAGAACCTAACGGAGAGCACAAATTCCTGCGCTCCAACTTTGTCGGCGGGATCAAGGAACTCCCCGTCCGCATCCAACTGCAATAAGGGAGGCCAAGGATGAAAGACCGTCTGCGCGCCGTTTTCTGTGACCACCTGTCCATCATGCGCGGCAAGTACCTGCCGCATTCCAAGCTGGCCGACTCCGAAACACGTTTCTGCCGCTCCACCTTTGGTGTCCACTATGACAAGGATCTGCTTGACGCACCGGGTGCGATGATGATGCAGGGCCTTCCCGACATGGAGCTGCGGTGGAAACATGACGACATCCGCGACAGCTGGGACCCGCACACCAAGATCGTGCTGGGCGACCTCTATGACCACGAAGGTGCGCCGCTTCCGCTTTGTCCGCGCGGCACCCTGAAGCGCGCCGTGGCCGCCTGGGAAGACAAGGGGCTCACCCCCAAGGTCGGCATCGAACTCGAGGCCTACGCCCTGCAAGCCGACGAAGATGGCAACCTGCGCCCCTACGACACGCCCGGCGGCGTGGTCTATGGCACCGGCCCCCTGTCTGATCCGATGCGCTTCAACGATGCGATCTGGGAAAAGGCCGATCAACTGGGCTTCCGCCTCGACATGATCACCTCGGAATTCGACGCGCCGCAGTTCGAATACACCCTCACCTTTGACAACGCGGTTCAGGCCGTGGACGATATCGTCCTGTTCCGCCTGATGGCGCGCGAGATCGCGCTGGAACACGGCATCATCCTGTCGTTCATGCCCAAACCCATCGCCGAAGCGGGCGGCTCGGGCATGCACATCAACTTCTCCTTCTCCGATGTGTCGGGCGGCAATGCTCTGTCGTCAGGGCCGCGCAACCTGCCGGAAACCCTGAACGATCTGTCGCGCGGATGCCTCGCGGGCCTTCTGCATCACCACAAGGGCCTCGCCGGTCTCATCGCCCCCACCGCAAACAGCTACCAGCGCCTGCAACCGGGCTCGCTCTCGGGGTTCTGGAAAAACTGGGGCGGCGACCACCGTAATGTCACCACCCGCATCAGCTCGGAAGGCGGCCCAAAATCACGCCTTGAACACCGCATGGCCGATGCCACATCGAACCCCTACACGGCCACTGCCGCAGTCCTGACCGCCGCACGTCTGGGCGTGGAAAACGGCTATGACCTACAGCCGATCGAAACCGGGGACGGGTTCGAAAAGAACGACGCCAAGGAAAGCTGCGCGATGGACCTCAAGGGCGCCACGGCAGACCTCAAGGCCGACACGGTTCTGGCCGACGCATTGGGCCGGACGCTGGTCGATAACCACGTCTACATGAAAGAGAAAGAGGTCAAGAAAACCCGCGATCTCGAGGGCGACGCCCTGCGCGACTTCTACGTCTACTTCGTCTGATCCCAACACTTCGGCAGGCAGGATTTTCTCGAAAATCCTGCCCCTCGCAAAACCTTTCCCAAGGTTTTGCCCGCCCCCCTCATCCCCAAGGAGCCACCCAATGAAAGCCACCTGGAAACTCGCCGACGGCACTGAAATCTCCGCAGAGATCGCCAATGGCACCAACATGATGCAGGCCGCCCTCGACAACAACATTCCCGGCGTGATCGGCGAATGCGGCGGCTGCCTCTCCTGCGCCACCTGCCACGTCTATGTCGACGGGGCCTGGCTCGACAAAACCGGCAGCGCCGACGATTTCGAAGACGCCATGCTCGACGTGGCCGAGGCCGAGCGCACCGACGCCTCGCGCCTGTCCTGCCAGATCGAGGCAAGCGACGCCCTTGACGGCCTCGTCCTCATCGTTCCCCAGCCCTGACACCAAGGGGCCTGCCCCCTCACACAGGAAACGCGCCCATGAACTCTCCCCTCACCCGCTATGCCTTCCTTGCCGGAGTGGCCTATTTCTGCTGCATGGCGCTGGCCCATTTCTTCGGCATCAAACAGCCGCTGTTGTTCGTCTACTACGACACGCCCTTTCACGCCTATCAGGACAAGATCATCTCCTTTGCCGTGACCGCCTATATCGCGCTGTTCTGGCTGGCGTCCAAAAGCCGCGAGGCCGTGCCCGCCGCCCTGATCGTCATGGCCCTGACCGTCCTTGGTCTTGCCTCGGTCAACATGTCCGATGCCCTGGCCAGCGTTCTTACCGAGGGGCAAAGCACCCTGCCCTACTGGCTTCAAACCATCCTGATCGGCGCCTATCTCGTCGTTCTGACCGGTCTTTGGCGGCGCGACGCGCGCTAGGGCCTTGTATCGCGCCCCCGCCCTCCCGACATTGGAACCGCAACAGGAACCAATAAGGGGGCGCGAAGATGCCACGCAAAGCACTTGTCACCGGCGGCAACAGGGGCATTGGCCTTGCCATCGCCAAGGGTCTCAAGGATCAGGGGCTCGACGTTATCATCGGCGCGCGCCAGGCGTCTGATGGCAAGGCAGCGGCGCAGGAGATCGGCGCGAACCATGTTGTTCTCGACGTGTCCGATCCCCAGAGCATCACGGCCGCCCTCGCCCAGATCGGCCCGATCGACGTTCTGGTCAACAACGCTGGTATCCTCAACAGCGGCGGCGTTCTGGACGACCCACAGGATTTTGCCGATTGCATGGCCGTCATGGTGAACGGCCCCTACCACCTCATGCGCCATGTCGTGCCCCAGATGGGTGCGGCGGGCTATGGCCGTATCGTGAACCTGTCTTCGGGCTGGGGCGCGTTCTCGGACGGGGTGGCCGGTCCCGGTGCCTACGGTGTCGCCAAGGCGGCCCTGAACGCCCTCACCGTTGCCGCCAATCATCACCTGCCACGAGGGGTGAAGGTCAACGCCATGTGTCCGGGCTGGGTTCACACCCGCATGGGCGGCAGCGCAGCGCCCCGCACCCCCGAAGAGGGCGCAGACACCGCCATCTGGCTTGCCACCCTGCCTGAAACCGGGCCAAGCGGCGGCTTCTTCCGGGATCGCCGTGAAATCGCGTGGTAAGGCCTAGCGCCGTGGCCGCTTCTGCGCGACCACCACGCCGGCAATCACGATGGCCGCTCCGGCGGCCTGTTGCCAGTCCCAGGTCGCGCCCAGACCCAGCATCAGAAGCATGACGTAGAACGGCGCAACATTGATGTGGAACGAGGCCACAGCCACACCAAGGCGGCCCACAGTGGCAATCCACATCAACTGACTTAACGCCATGCCCGCAATCGCGTAAATGGCCATCAACCCCATCTGCGTGCCATCCACCGCCGCTTTGGGCAGCACATCAAACCCGGCCGCGTGGGTGGCCAACAGGGCCACAGCGTTGAACATCAGGCCGCCCGCAAGGGTGATTGTCGTGCGCCCGATCTGCGAGAGGGTCGGAAAGGCGGTGACGGTTGCGTGGCTGCCGATGGCGAACAACGTGCAGGACACGACCACCGCCGCGGCACCGATCCCGATATCGCCAAGATCACCATTCGCCGTCGCCACGATGCCGCCCACAACCGAGGCCGCAAGCCCGACGAGAAACGCCCTGTTGATCTTGCGGGTCCGGGATATCACCTCGATCAGAGCCGCCGAGATTGGCGAGGTCGAGGCGATGATCGCCACCGTCACCGGATCGGTCAAAGCCTGTGCCAGCAGCAATAGATAGGCCCCGGCGCCAAAGGTCAGCCCTCCGATGATCGCCCCCTTGCCCCAGCGCGCCGACAGCACCGCCCTCGGGCCGTCCATCAGGATCCAGACCGGCAAAAGAAGTGTTACAGCAAGGGCGAAACGCGCTGCGATCAACGCCAAAGGTGGCCAGTTCTCCAACAAAATCTCGGCAGCAGGAAACCCGCAGGCCCATGTAAACATGGACGCCACGCCAAGCGCATTGCCGGAAAACACGCTGCTTGCGCCGGCGGTTTGCACCCGCGCAGAGCCAGGGTTTGTCATGGACATACCCGCACCTCGAACTGTCGAATCAGAAGGCGGTCGAAAATGCGACCGTTAAGTCAAAAAATGCCTTTAATCCCCTGTCACTTCTGTCTCATTTTCGACAGCATGTCGGTTTCAGACCTTGCACCGATCCGCCGCTCCGGCCCAAATACCGCCGAAAAGGACAGCCTCATGCCCCGATTTGCCGCCAACCTGACCCTCCTCTTTACCGAGGTGCCGCTGCTTGACCGGATTGCCGCGGCGCGCGATGCCGGCTTTGACGGTGTTGAAATGCTGTTCCCCTACGCCGCCGCGATAGGCGATCTGAAATCAGCCCTCGAAACCGCCAACCTGCCCCTGATCCTGATCAACACACCCGTCCCCGACTGGGACACCGGCGGTCGCGGCTGCGCGGCCATTCCCGGTGCCGAAACCCGGTTTCGCGAGGGGTTCGAACAAGCCCTCACTTATGCAGAGGGCCTTGGCACGCCTATCATCCACATCATGTCCGGCCTCGCCTCCGGCTCCGAGGCAAAGCAAACCCTGATCGACAACCTGAAATGGGCAACAGGCCGCGTGCCCGAACAACCGCTGACAATCGAACCGATCAACACCCACGACATTCCGGGCTATTTCCTCGACGATTTCGATCTGGCCGGCGACATTCTCGACGCCGTGGCCGCCCCCAATCTCGCCCTGCAATTCGATGCCTACCACGCCCACCGCATCACCGGGGACATGCCCGCCACATGGGCGCGACACGGCCACCGCGCCACGCACATCCAGATCGCGGGCGTCCCCGGACGTCATGAACCCGCTGGGGGAGACATCGACTATCCGGCCTTCTTCACCCACTTGGATGAAACCGGCTACTCCGGTTTTGTCAGCGCCGAATACTTTCCCGCCGCCGAGACAACCAAGGGCCTCGCCTGGCTGAACTCAGCCCGCTGAGGGTTCGAACACGTTGGTCAGGTAGAAGTCGTCGCTATAGTGGATGGCCATCGAGAAATAGCACCGCTGCCGCAGATGCGCCTTCACCGCCGCCTCAAGATCATCCCGCAGTGCCCGCGTAAAGGCGGCATCGCGATGCGGCTTGGTCAACAGCGAGACTTCGACCAACAGATGCGTGTGATGGAAGACGGCAGCAGGATAGGCCCGCCCCTTGCACACGCCAGCGCCCGAGTCATGGGCATTGATGGTGGCCTCGATTGCGCGCAATACCTCCTGCGCATCAAAGTCGAGGTCCGACGAGTATTTCAGGTCTGCATGTGGCATCAGTGCGCCTCCGCCCAGTTCGCGCCGGTTCCGGCATCCACGATCAACGGCACGTCCAGCTTGACCGCCGGTTCCGCCGCCGCTTCCATCACCGCCTTGGCGGTTGCGATGGTCTCTTCAACCGCGCCTTCGTCCACCTCGAAGACAAGTTCATCGTGCACCTGCAACAGCATCTTCGCAGGCAGATCCGCAATCGCCTCAGGCATCCGGATCATCGCCCGGCGAATGATATCCGCCGCCGTCCCCTGAATGGGCGCGTTGATCGCCGCCCGCTGCGCAAACCCGGCCCGCGGCCCCTTGGCATTGATCTCCGGCATGTGGATCTTGCGACCGAACAGCGTCTGCACATGCAGGTTTTCTTTCGCAAAGGCCTTGGTCTCGTCCATGTAGGTCCGAATGCCGGGAAAGCGTTCGAAATAACGGCTGATAAAGTCCTGCGCCTCGCCGCGCGGAATCCGCAGGTTGCGCGCCAGACCAAAGGCAGAAATGCCATAGATCACACCAAAGTTGATCGCCTTCGCCTGCCGCCGGATATCAGGCGTCATCTCGTCCAGCGGCACGTTGAACATCTCGCTCGCGGTCATCGCGTGAATGTCGTGCCCGTCCCGGAACGCCTGTTTCAGCGCATCAATCCCCGCCATATGGGCAAGGATACGCAATTCGATCTGGCTATAGTCCAGCGCGATAAGAACCTTGCCCTCATCCGCCACAAACGCCTCGCGAATGCGCCGCCCTTCTTCCGTACGGATCGGTATGTTCTGCAGGTTCGGATCGGACGAGGCCAACCGCCCGGTGTTGGCGCCGGTCTGCACATAGGATGTATGCACACGACCCGTCTCCGGGTTGATGTGATCCTGAAGCGCATCCGTGTAGGTCGACTTCAGCTTCTGCAACTGGCGATAGTCCAGAACCCGCGCCGCGAAGTCATGGGTCGCGGCCAGTTCCTCAAGCACATCCGCCGGGGTCGACCATTGCCCGGTCTTGGTCTTCTTGCCGCCTTCAAGCCCCATTTCCTCGAACAGGATCGCCCCCACCTGCGCCGGCGACTGCACGTTGAACTCATGGCCTGCCAACTCGTAGAGCTCGGCCTCATACCCGGCCATCTTCTGGGCAAAGGCATTCGACATCCGGCTCAGCGTATCGCGATCCACCTTGATGCCATGCATCTCCATCTGCGCCAGCACCGGCGACAGTGGTCGCTCCAGCGTCTCATACACCGTGGTCACCTGTTCCTGATGCAGCTTCGACTTGAACATCTGCCACAGGCGCAGGGTCACGTCGGCATCTTCGGCGGCATATTTCACCGCATCCTCAATCGGCACCTTGTCAAAGGTGATCGCGGATTTCCCCGTCCCCAACAGCGTCTTGATCGAGATCGGCTGATGCCCGAGATAGCGTTCCGCCAACTGGTCCATACCGTGCCCGTGCATCCCCGCGTGCAGCGCGTAGCTCAAGAGCATCGTGTCATCAATCGGCGCGACCTGCACCCCATAGCGTTTCAGGATCTTGCAGTCATACTTGGCGTTCTGGAAAATCTTGAGGATGCTTTCATCCTCCAACACAGGCTTCAGAACCTCCAGCACCTCGTCCAGCGGCATCTGCCCCTCGGCCAACTCATCACTGCCAAACAGATCGTCACTCGAGCCCTTTACGTGGCCAACAGGGATATAACAGGCTTCACCCGGCTCCACCGACAGGCAGACCCCCACCAGCTCGGCCACCATCTCGTCAAGGCCGGTGGTCTCGGTATCCACCGCCACATACCCCCGCGCCCGCGCCTTCGCGACCCAGGTCTCAAGCGCGGCCCGGTCCTTGACCCACTCATAGGCCTCGGCGTCAAACGGCTTGTCCTCCGGCGCATCCGCCCCGCCCGCAGGCGTAGCCCCCGCAGTAGCTTCCGCGATCACCGGCGCTTCAACCCCGATCTGTTCGGCAATCCGCTTGCTCAGGGTGCGGAATTCCATATCCGCCAGGAAATGCATGAGGACTTCCGGCTCGGGTTCTCTGACCTCAAGGTCTTCCAGCGTGAAATCCAGCTCCATATCACAATCCAGCTGCACCAGCCGTTTCGACATCTCGATCTGGTCGCGCTTCTCGATCAACGTCTGACGGCGCTTCGGCTGCTTGATCTCTTCCGCCCGATCCAGCAGCTCTTCCAGAGACCCGTATTCATTGATCAACAGCGCCGCAGTCTTGATCCCGATCCCCGGCGCACCGGGCACGTTATCGACACTGTCGCCGGCAAGCGCCTGCACATCCACCACGCGCTCCGGCCCGACGCCAAACTTCTCGTGCACGCCGTCGCTGTCGATCCGCTTGTTCTTCATCGCGTCCAGCATCTCGACGCCACCGCCCACAAGCTGCATCAGGTCCTTGTCCGAACTGATGATCGTACACCGCCCCCCGGCCTCACGCGCCTGACAGGCCAGCGTGGCAATGATGTCATCTGCCTCGAAACCTTCGATCTCCTTGCAGGCGATATTGAAGGCCTTGGTCGCCTCGCGGGTCAGCGGGAACTGCGGAACAAGATCTTCCGGCGCGGGCGGGCGATTGGCCTTGTAGAGATCATAAATCTCGTTGCGGAACGACTTGCCGGAATAGTCGAAGATCACCGCCACGTGGGTGGGGGCATCAGGCCCGGTGTTGCCCTCGACATAGCGGTGCAGCATGTTGCAAAACCCCGCAACCGCGCCAATCGGCAGGCCATCCGACTTGCGCGTCAGCGGCGGCAGGGCGTGATAGGCGCGAAAGATGAACGCCGAGCCATCAATCAGATGCAGATGGCACCCTTTGCCAAAACCGGTTTCCATGTCGCGCCTCCTGTAACCTGTTCCTGTCCCGTTCTGCCATGCTCTCCCCCAAGGTGCCAGCCGCAATCTTGCGCATTGCCACCTCCTGCCCGCTTCAATGCACCCAAAATACTCCAGGGGGTCCAAGGGGGGCAGCGCCCCCCTTGCCAAGCTCTCGAAGGGCTGATTTACCATGCCCGCAATTGAGAGGGATCGCAGATGACTCATCTATGGGTACGCGCCGAACAACGGCCGAACGAAGAACGTGTCGGGCTCACCCCCGAAGGTGCCAAACAGCTGATTGCCAAGGGCATCCGCGTCACCGTCGAGGAAAGCTCGGTACGCGCCATCCCGATTGACGGCTACCGCGATGCGGGCTGCGACATCGCGCCGGAAAACACCTGGCCCGAAGCCCCGCGCGACGCAATCATCTTCGGCCTCAAGGAACTGCCCGAAGACGGCACGCCCTTGCCCCACAAGCACATCATGTTCGGCCACGCCTACAAGGGCCAGCATTCCGGTGTTGCCCTGCTCAAGCGTTTCAAGGCCGGGGGCGGCACGCTCTACGATCTCGAATATCTCGTTGATGACACCGGCCGCCGCGTCGCGGCCTTTGGCTACTGGGCGGGCTATGCCGGCGCTGCTGTCACCCTCAAGTCCTGGGCCGCGCAGCAACGCGGCACGCTCTGCGGGCCGGTGGGCGTCTATG
The DNA here is from genome assembly GCF_040369695.1 of Pelagimonas sp. KU-00592-HH. Lineage (NCBI taxonomy): Bacteria > Pseudomonadati > Pseudomonadota > Alphaproteobacteria > Rhodobacterales > Roseobacteraceae > Pelagimonas > Pelagimonas sp. KU-00592-HH. The sequence continues at coordinate 801,675 of NZ_BAABWM010000002.1, forward strand.
CCAACAAGGACACGCTGCTCGACGATCTCGGCAGCGAACTCGACGCGCTGGATACGGACCTGCCCACTGCCATCGTGATCGGGGCCCTGGGCCGCGTTGGCACCGGTGCCGCCGATCTTCTCGAAACCATGGGTGTCGCCGTGACCAAATGGGACATGGCCGAAACCGCCAGCGGCGGCCCGTTCCCCGAGATCCTGCAGCACGACATCTTCATGAACTGCATTTTCGCACGTCCCGGCACTCCGGTGTTCGTCCCGCAGGATGCCAAATCAGCAGACCGCCAGCTCACCGCGATCGGCGATGTCGCCTGCGATCCCGACAGCGATTACAACCCGGTGCCTGTCTACGACAAGGCGACCACCTGGGAGGCCCCGGCCCTGCGCGTCCACGAGGCACCGGTGCTCGATGTCATGGCCATCGACAACCTGCCCTCGATGCTGCCGGTCGAATCCTCGGAAGACTACGCCGAACAGCTGCTCGCCACTCTGCTCAAGGTTGACGATCTGTCCGACGGCGTCTGGACCCGCGCCGAAGCAGACTTCGAAACCCACAGCAAGGATCTCTGAGACATGCGCCCCGAGATCATCGGCTACCTCGCCGCAACCCTTGGCACGATCTGCTGGATCCCCCAAGCGTGGAAGGCCTGGTCCACTCGTGACACCTCGGGGCTGTCGCTGCCGTCGAACCTGATGTTCCTGATCACCGTGTCCTTGTGGCTGGTCTACGGGCTGATGGTCGTCGACTGGCCCATCATCGTGGCCAACATCTTTGCCGTGACCGCCGTTTTCACCATCGTTGCGGCCAAGCTGAAGTACAAATAATCCCACAAATCGGCGCGACACCCCTGTGACCGTCGTGCCGTTTTTCATGGAACCTATTGAAGTCGTCCGCGTTTCACGCTCAAGCTGCGTTCCAGTTCAAAGATCGAAACGCTTTAGGGAGCGAAACTCATGACCATTCACTGGTGTGGCACCGGCCTGTCGGCCATCCCCGGCCTGCGCCGCCTGATCGAGGCAGGCCAGGACGTGACCGTCTGGAACCGGACCGTCGACAAGGCCCAAGAGGCGGTCGGCGATCTGACCGACAAGATCAAGGCCTTCGACATCGACGTGCTTGGCGGCGAACTGGCCGCAGACGACGTGGTTGTCTCCATGCTGCCGGGCGATTGGCACGTGCCGCTGGCCGAACTCTGCATCGCCAAGGGCGCGAATTTCGTCTCCTCCTCCTACATCGCCCCCGAGATGAAGGCGCTGGACGAGAAAGCCCGCGCCGCCGGTGTTGCCTGCGTGAACGAGGTCGGCCTTGATCCGGGCATCGACCACCTGATGGCCCACGCCCTTGTCGCCGACTACAAGGCCTCTTCCGCCTATGACGTCAGCAACGCGATTTCGTTCATTTCCTACTGCGGCGGCATCCCGAAACACCCCAACCCGTTCCGCTATAAATTCAGCTGGTCGCCGCTCGGTGTGCTCAAGGCCCTGCGCTCGCCCTCCCGCTCGATCCGCGATTTCGCCCCGCTCGACGTGGCCCGCCCGTGGGATGCGATCTCCTCCTACATCGCCCCGCTGCCCGCACCGGAAAGCTTCGAAGTCTACCCGAACCGCGATTCCATCCCCTTCATGGAAGACTACAACTTCGACGCGGATTGGAGCGTCAAGGAATTCGTCCGTGGCACCCTGCGCCTCAACGGCTGGGCCGAAGCCTGGGATGAGGTCTTCAAGGAAATCGAAACCCTCTCCGGCCCCGAAGGCGACGCCCGTCTCAAGGAAATGTCCGATCAGTTCTGGAACGAGAACGCCTATGACGAGGGCGAACCGGATCGCGTCGTGCTCTGCGTTGGCCTCAAGGCCGAAAACGACGGCAAAGAGGTCTGGAACAAAACCTACGTCATGGACGCCTGGGGCGACGAACGCGGCACCGCGATGGCCCGCCTCGTATCGATCCCGGTATCACTGGCCGTCGAATCCGTCCTGAACCGCGAAATCACTGCCGGCGTACATGCCGCTCCCAGCGATCCCAAGCTGTTTACCCGCTGGCTCGAGGAAATCGACACCCTCGCACAGCACCTGCAAATCGTCGATCACACCGCCTGATCGCCAAAGAGTGCCCCGCCAAAGGGGCACTCCCCTCGCAAAAACCTCAAGCCGCTGCCGCCCCCATGGCAGCGGCTTTTTGCAACCACTTGCCGATCACCCGCCGCTCGGGATGGCTTGTGCCACTGAACTGCGTGATCTTCAGCGGACGAATGCCCACAAAGCCAAGGATCTGACCTCGCAGCTGCACCATCAGAGCATTGCGATACAACAGGCGGAACACCCAGTTCGGCGTATCCGACAGCATCAGAACCCGCCCCGTGCGCCCGCTCAGCATCGGCCCCGGCAATCCCAGCTTGGTCGGGTTGCGCGTATCAAACGTCCGCCCCGGCAGGAACGCCCGATCTACCAGCCCCTTCAACTTGGCCGGCAAACCGCCCCACCAGACTGGCGTCGCCAGCACCACGTGCTCTGACCATTCGATATCCTGCAACACCTTCTCCAACCCCGGCTCCAGCGGCTTCTGGTTCACATAGCCGCCGAACCCATAGTCCGGGTCAAAGTCGAGGTCGTGCAGACGCGTCATCCGCACCTCGTGGCCGGCATCCTGCGCCGCCTTGGCATAGCTCTCGGCAAGACTTCCCGTCAGCGAGGTTTCCGCAGGGTGTCCGTCCAGAACAAAAATCCGTTTCACAGTCATGAGGCTCTCCATGATTCTATTAAATTGACCATGGTCATTTTTATTTCCTTCAAAATTGACCGTGGTCAATATAAAATTTGACCACGGTCACAAATCATGCGATGACACCCCATGGCCAGAGCAATCCAACAACGCACCCTCAAGACCCGCGCCAAACTTCTGGACGCGGCCACCGCCGTCGTTTCCGAAAGCGGTTACGAAGCTTTACGCGTGGAAGAAGTTGTCCTGCGCGCCGGTGTCGCCAAGGGCACCTTCTTTGCGCATTTCAAGGACAAGGATGCCCTGATGGATCAACTGATCGGGGCCGAGATCGACCGTCACCTCGACCAAATCGAATCCCTTTCCGCGCCGGAATCCATTTCCGAGATGGTCGACGCGCTGATGCCGCTTGCGGATTTCATGAGCTGCGAACGCTATGTCTTCGACGTGATCATCCGCTACTCCGGCGCCGCCGCCAACGAAGAAATCGGCCCGATTGCCATGACCTTCGGCCGCCATGCCGAGGTCGTGACCAAGTGGCTCTCCAACACACCCTTCCGGCAGGACATCTCGCCCGAACTTCAGGCCGAAGGCGTGCAGGCCTTTGCCATTCAGGCGATTTCCCTGATGTTCTGTTCCCTGCACAACGCGGTCACGGTACGCGACCGGCTGGAGACTTACCTCAAGGCCTGGCTGCTGCCATCTGCAGCGGGAAAGGCAACGTAAAAGGCCCGCGTCATTTCCTGACACGGGCTTGAAATCATTCATATTTTCCGGCGCATCACGCCGAAGGTCCCTCATCCGCGACGGACAAGTTCATCCTCTTCGTCGGCAAGGTTGATGCCAAGGGCATCCATCCCGTTTTCAAGGTGGTCCGACAGATGCGGCGATCCCAGAAGATAGTCGGCAGTCGGGGCCGTCGCTTCCGCCTTCGCGGTTTCGATCGCCTCCGCCAGCTCGTCAGCCATAAAGCTGTCACGGCCGATCCACATCACGGCGACAAGGCTCGCCTGCTCGTCTTCATTCAAGCGTTCGATGAAGCCCCTGAGCTCGCCCTCGGCGCGGTTAAGCTCGCGGGACATCAGCACCACCTGCGCAACCTTCCACGGCGAAATTTCAAGCATAGTCTTAGGCCTCCATTAGTTCTGTGCCCCTATTGCACAGATAAATATGCCCCCCGTCCTTGATCTTTCGCAAATCAATTCGTGGTTCGCATCTTTAATCTTGCCATGCCGCGAGGGGGCCAACAGCTGCACTTTGGGGCCGCTCTCGCGTGCGATCATCACGCGTCCGGCTTGGCCAGCGGCACCACCTTGGTCTCCTCGGGGGCCAGTTCCTCAAAGTCGAAATTGTCCAGACGACGCGCCCGGCGGCCCGCCTTGTCGGCACTGATCTTGATCTCGGAAATATCCTTAGCCGCCTGCCCGAAATGCCGGTCAAGGTTCTCGACCCGCGTCCCAAGCCGTTCCACATCCGAATAAAGCAACCCAAGCTCGCGACGGATCGCACCGGCCTGTTCCCGCATCCGCGCGTCTTTCAGAATGGCCCGCATGGTGTTCAACGTCGCCATGCAGGTGGTCGGCGACACGATCCAGACCCGCGCTGCAAACCCTTCCTGCACCAGCTCCGGAAACTTGGCGTGCAACTCGGCATAGATCGCCTCCGACGGCAGGAACATCAACGCACCATCCGCCGTGGCCCCTTCAAGGATGTACTTTTCCGAAATGTCCTTCACGTGCTTGCGCACCGATGTGCGGAACATCTGGATACCGGCCTTGAGCTCCGCCTCGGTCTCGGCCCCTACCATCACCTCGTAGGCTTCCAGCGGAAACTTCGAGTCGATCACGATGGGCCCCGGCGGGTTCGGCAGGTGGATCAGACAGTCGGCCCGCTTACCATTCGGCAGCGTATGTTGCAGCGAATAACTGTCTTTCGGCAACGCCTTGGACACGATGTCGTTCAACTGGATTTCCCCAAAGGCCCCGCGCGTCTGTTTGTTCGACAGGATATCCTGCAACGACAGCACATCGCCCGACAGCTTGGTAATATTTTCCTGCGCCTTGTCGATGGTCGACAGCCGCTCCTGCAACGCCGTCAGCGAGGTCGCGGTGCGCTTGGCGTTGCCCATCAGGCTTTCGTTCATCTTGGCCTGCATATCGTTCAGCGCGCGGTTCGTCTTCAACTGAAGATCAGCCATGTTCTCCTGCAACCGCATCTGGCTCTGGCCAAGCGTCTCCGACAGCTTGAGCTGCTGCGCCGCCAGCGTGTCCGCCATGCTCTGCTGCATATGCGCGAGGTTCTCGCCCGTGCTGCGCTGTGCCTTGGCAAGGTTCTCGTGCAGGTTCAACTGCACCTCGCCCAGTCGCTGTTCCATCAGGTTGGTGATCTGCGATTGCGCCTGCGCCTGTGATTGCGCCACCGTGCTCAGGCTGCCGCCCAGCTGCTCTTGCCCAAGCGCAAGCTGATCCACCCGCTGCCCCATGCCCGACAGCTGGTTCAGCACCCCTTGGGTCGCCGCCGCCGACTGCCGCGCCCGGCGCAACATCGCCCACAGCATCAGCAGGATAAGCGCCACGCCCACACCGGCACCGATCAACAGGTATTCCTGCGTCTGGGGATCCGCAAAATCAATCATGTCCGCCCGAACAGCCTTTCAATATCGCTCAGTTTCAATTCCACGTAGGTCGGCCGCCCGTGGTTGCATTGCCCGGAATGCGGCGTCGCTTCCATCTCGCGCAGCAGGGCATTCATCTCGTCCGCCCGCATCCGCCGACCCGACCGTATCGACCCGTGACAGGCCACACGGCTCAGGATCGCCTCGATCCGTGCCTGCACAAGAAAGCTCTCGCCCTGGTCATCCAGCTCGTCGAGGATATCCAGCACCATCGCCCGCGCATTCACCTCGCCAAGGATCGCAGGCGTCTCGCGCACCGCAACGGCCCCGCCACCAAAGGCCTCGATGGTCAGACCCAGCTTGGACAGCTCATCCGCCACCGCCAGCAAGCGCGCACAATCGCCATCCGAAAGCTCTACGATCTCGGGAATCAGCAACGCCTGCGCGGCGACACCGTTTTCGGCCATCTGGGTCTTGAGCCGCTCATAGACAAGCCGCTCGTGCGCCGCGTGCTGATCGACAATCACCATGCCCGTCTCGGTCTGGGCGATGATATAGTTCTCATGCACCTGCGCCCGCGCCGCCCCAAGCGGCAGGGCCTCGGTCGGGGCTTCCTGCGCCTCGGGCGCGGCCACATCAACCACCGGCTCCACCCGCGCGCTATAGCTTTCCGACAGATCGGCAAACCCCGGCTCAACCACCGGAGCAGGTGCCTGCATTCCATACGCTACCGTACGGGTAGTCAGAGAAGGCCGATCCATCTGGTACACCCGCGCCGGACCGCCCATCGGCTCTGGCCGCATCGCGCCAAGCGTCGCGCCCGCCACCGTCGTCGAGGCCCGATGCCCCGCCTCGGCCAGCGCATGGCGCAAACCACTCACGATCAAGCCCCGCGCCGTCCCCGGATCTCGGAACCGCACTTCGGATTTCGCCGGATGCACGTTTACGTCCACAAGATGCGGGTCGCATTCGATGAACAGCGCCGCCGCCGGATGCCGGTCGCGGCTCAGGAAGTCGAAATAGGCCGCCCGCAGCGCCCCCACCAGCAACTTGTCCTTAACCGGCCGCCCGTTCACGAACAGGTACTGCGCCACGTTCGACCCACGCGAATAGGTCGGCAACGCCGCATACCCCGTCAGGTGCAGCCCCTCGCGGCTGGCATCAATGCGCAATGCGTTCTCGGCGAACTCGGCCCCGATGATCCGCGCCAGCCGCCCGTGCAGCGCATCGAACAGGTCGCCGCTTTCGGCTTCGGCCCGAAAGGTGATCCGCCCTTCGCCCCCGCCCGACACATCGCGCAGCACGAACCCCACGAAAGGTTCGGCCATCGCCAGCCGCTTCACCACATCGGTGATCGCCTGTGCCTCGGCTCGATCCGAGCGCATGAATTTCAACCGCGCCGGCGTGGCAAAGAACAGGTCGCGCAACTCGACGATGGTGCCATTCGACAGGGCCGCCGGTTTCACCGCCGCCATCTTGCCGCCATCCACCGTGATCACCGCCGCATCCGCCCCCGGCACCCGCGACGTAATCGACAGCCGGCCCACCGCCCCCAGTGACGGCAGCGCCTCTCCCCGAAACCCGAAGGTGTGAATATCCAGCAGATCCGACCCGTCGATCTTCGAAGTCGCATGACGTGACAGGGCCAGCGGCAAATCCTCTTCGGCAATCCCGCACCCATCATCCGTCACCCGGATCAGGGTCTTGCCACCATCGGCATAGGCCACCTCGATCCGCCGCGCACCGGCATCCAGCGCGTTTTCGACAAGTTCCTTCACCGCCGAGGCTGGACGTTCCACCACTTCACCGGCGGCAATCCGGTTGATCGCGGCATCGTCAAGCTGCCGGATAACCGGCCGATTTTGGCTTATTTTGGGGTCAGGCTGGGACATACCGCAAAACCTAGCATAGTCACGCTTGATTCTGCCACAGGCAATGGCGGCGGAAATTGTAACCGCTGCGCCGCTCATCCCACGTCGGAAAGGGGGTTGTCAAACGCTGTTTCGGACCCGCTCAGTCGCCGCCGTCGGTACCGCTCTCACTGCCGATCACCATCGCAAGCGAGGTCGCGACAACCGCGTCGGGGTCAACCGATTGCAATGGTTTGCGGCGCGCCAGAACGATCAGGGCAATGCCCGCAAACCCCAGCAATCCGCCCACGAAAAGCCCTGCGAAAATCGCCTCTGCATCGCCGGTGCGATACCCCAACGACGCCTGTCCGGCAAAGAACCCAAGACCGGCCCCACAGAGGCCGATGGCGATCAGATAGATGATCAGTTTGCGCAGCCACATGGCGCGTCTCCCGATACGAAACACCCACCTCAAGGCTGCGCCTTTTTTGCATTTCTGTCAAATTCGGCCCGAATTCAGACCCGAAATCAGACCCGGAACAGGCAGGGATGTCACCCTGCCTTGCCCCATCCGCCACCGCCCGGCGTGGCCATTCCGAACACGCCACCTGCGGGCAGTTCGATCTCGTCGTTTCCTTTGAGATCAACACGTTGCCCATCCGGCATTTCGGCCCAGTTCACACCGACGCCCCCGGCTGCACCACCGTCCACACCATAGGGCGGAACGATGCGGTGCGAGGTCAGCGTCGTCACCGTCACAGGCACAAGGAACCGCATCCGGCGCCACGATCCTTCGCCGCCACGCCACTCTCCGGCGCCTCCGGAATCAGCGCGAATCCCGAACTCCTCAAGCCGCACAGGGAACCGTTTCTCAAGGATTTCCGGATCGGTCATGCGGGTGTTGGTCATGTGGCTCTGCACCGCGTCACACCCGTTAAAGCCCGGCCCGGCTCCCGTGCCTCCGGCGATGGTCTCGTAGTTCTGGAAGTCCGCGTTGCCCCAGATAAAGTTGTTCATCGTCGCCTGCGAACAGGCAATCACGCCCAGCGCGCCATAAAGCGCGTTACAGGTGGCCTGGCTGACCTCGGTATTCCCCGCGATCACGGCCGCCGGATAGACCGGATTCAACATGGACCCATCCGGCACAACGATCCTGAGGGGTTTCAGACAGCCTTCGTTCAGCGGAATTTCCGCCCCGACCATTGTCCGGAAAACATAAAGAACCACCGCACGGCAAATCGACAGCGGCGCATTATAGTTGCCCGCGTGTTGCGCGCTGGTTCCGGTGAAATCAATCACCGCTTCACGCGCCTCGCGATCAACCGAGACCTTCACCTCGATCTGTGCGCCGCTATCCATCGGATAGCTGAACGCCCCGTCGCTCAGACGGTCGATCACGCGGCGCACGCTTTCCTCGGCATTGTCCTGAACGTGGCCCATATAGGCCTGCACCACGTCCAGACCGTATTGCGCCACCACCTTCAACAACTCGCGTCGCCCGGTCTCGTTCGCGGCAACCTGCGCCTTGAGGTCGGCCATGTTCTGATCGGGATTACGCGCCGGATAGGTGCCTGACGCCAGCACATCCCGCGCCCGCGCCTCTTGCAATTCGCCCCGTTCAACAAGGCGCACGTTGTCGATCAACACGCCCTCGTGGTCGATATGCGTACTATCCGGCGGCCCCGATCCCGGGGTCCGGCCGCCAATATCGGCATGGTGCCCGCGCGAGCCCAGCCAGAACACCACCTCGCCACCGTGGAACACGGGCGTCACCACCGTCACATCCGGAAGGTGCGTGCCGCCGTTGTAGGGTGAATTCAGCATAAAGGCATCGCCCTCGGCCACATCCGGGTTCTGCCGCATCACGGTCCGGATCGACTCGGCCATCGACCCAAGGTGCACCGGCACGTGCGGCGCGTTCGCCACGAGATCGCCATTGGTGTCAAAGATCGCACAAGAGAAATCCAGCCGTTCCTTGATGTTCACCGACCACGACGTATTGGCCAGCGTTGCCCCCATCTGGTCGGCCACGCTCATGAACAGGTTGTTGAACACCTCCAGCAACACAGGGTCCGCCTCGGTCCCCGCCGCCTTGGCGCGCGCCATGTCTTCGACGCGCTCCACCACGAGGTTGCCAAGGCCATCCACCCGCGCTTCCCAGCCGGGTTCGATCACGTTGGTGCCCGTCGCCTCGGTGATCACCGCCGGCCCCTTGACCACGGCCGCCCCGCCAAGGGTGTCGCGATCAAACAGCGGCACCTCCTGCCACGCGTCGCCGACATGGACACCGATCATCGCTTTGGCCGCACCATCGCCCTCGGACACGACCGCCGAAGGCGCCTCGCCGGTTTCGCCGATTGCCTCGACCGAGATCATCTCGAACAACAGACCCCGCTCTGGCGAGACAAAACCGAACCGCTGCTTGTGCGCCTCTTCAAAGGCCACCCGCATCTCTGCCTCCGGACCAAACGGCACCTCAAGCGCCTGGTGGGACCCGTCATAGCGCAGATGCGCCCGCGCCTCGATCCGGACCTGCTCCACCCCCTGCGCAACCACCTCGTCGCGGGCCTCTGCCTCGATCCCCGCCAGCGCCGCAGCCGCCGCCGCGGCATCCGCCACCGGCGCGTCCAGCTGCACCTCGCGCATCGCCCGGATCTCTGCCAAACCCATGCCATAGGCCGACAGCACGCCCGCGTGCGGATGGATGAACACCCGCTTCATGCCCAGCGCATCCGCCACCAGACAGGCATGCTGCCCGCCCGCGCCGCCAAAACACTGCAACGTATACTGCGTCACGTCATGGCCACGCTGCACGGAGATCTTCTTGATCGCATTGGCCATGTTGTCGACCGCGATCCGCAGGAACCCTTCGGCCACCACCTCCGGCGCCTGCTCCGGCTGGCCCGTCGCCCCGGCAATCTCGGCCGCCAGCGCCGTGAACTTCTCGCGCACGACCTCCGCATCCAGCGGCAAATCGCCATTGAGGCCAAAGACATGCGGGAAATGATCCGGGTTCAACTTGCCCAGCATCACGTTGCAATCGGTCACCGTCAGCGGCCCGCCACGACGGTAACAGGCCGGCCCCGGATCGGCACCTGCGCTTTCCGGCCCCACCTGGTACCGGCCATCACGGAACGAACAGATCGATCCGCCCCCCGCCGCAACCGTGTGAATATCCATCATCGGCGCGCGCATCCGCACCCCGGCCACCTCGGTCTCGAACGACCGTTCGTAGTCTCCGGCATAGTGGCTGACGTCGGTCGAAGTGCCGCCCATATCAAACCCGATCAGCTTGTCGAAACCGGCCGCCTCGCCGGTCTTGACCATGCCCACGATACCACCCGCCGGCCCCGAAAGGATCGCGTCGCGCCCGTGGAACAGGCTGGCATCGGTCAGGCCGCCATTGGACTGCATGAACAACAGCCGCTCGCAGGCCCGCCCCATATCCAGCGCCCCCGCCACCTGTTCGACATAACGGCGCAGGATCGGCGAGAGATAGGCATCCACAACCGTGGTATCCCCCCGCCCCACCAGCTTGGCCAGACGGCTCACTTCCGAACTCACCGAGACCTGCGTAAAGCCGATCTCCCGCGCCATCTCGGCGGCGCGCTCCTCATGGGCGGGGTTCAGATACCCGTGCAGCCCGGCAATCGCGATCGCGCGGATACCGCCGTCAAATCCGGCCTGCATCGCAGCCCGCAACCCCGCTTCGTCCAACGCCTTCACAACACCGCCATCGGCATCAAGACGCTCGTCCATTTCGATCACATCTTCATACAACAGGTCCGGACGCTTGATCTCGAGATCAAACAGGCGCGGGCGGGTCTGGTACCCGATCTTGAGCAGGTCTTTGAACCCCTTGGTGATCACCAGAAGCACCCGCTCGCCCTTGCGCTCCAAGAGGGCATTCGTGGCCACCGTGGTGCCCATCTTGACCGCGCGAATGCCGCCATCGGGAAAGGTCGCGCCTGCGCCCATCAGCTCGCGAATGCCCTGCACCGCCGCATCACGATAGCGTTCGGGGTTCTCCGACAACAGCTTGTGCGTCACAACCCCGCCATCCGGCTGACGCGCCACGATATCGGTAAATGTGCCACCCCGGTCGATCCAGAATTCCCAACGTCCGCTCATAGCGTGCCTCCCAAATTACCGGCCAAGGCTTCACCCCCTCGACGGCCAATGTCAACGCCCCCTGCGACCCTTGGACCCTTCCCAAAATTCGGGCATCATCTTAAAGAGACCAGAACGCGCGCTATCACCGGCCTCTTTCCGGCCAAACCAAAAGGAATGACCGATGGACGCCAAGAAGATTTCCGAACAGATTTCCGTGTCCCCGCAGATCACCGCCGCCGATGTAAAGACCATCGCCGCGCAAGGGTTCCGTTCGATCATCTGCAACCGCCCCGACGGTGAAGGCCCCGACCAGCCCTCCTTTGACGAGATCGAAGCCGAAGCCGTAAAGGCCGGTCTCACCTGCCGTCACATGCCGGTCATCTCTGGCAAGGTCACTGATGAAAGCGCGGCTGAATTTGGTACCGCCCTGATGGAGCTTCCCGGCCCGGTTTTCGCCTATTGCCGCACCGGTACACGCTCGGCAACGCTCTGGTCACTGGCGCAGGCCGCCACTATGAAGCCCGCCGAAATCCTCGAGGCAACGCAGGCCGCCGGCTACGATATGGCCGGCGTGGTGCGCCGCATCGTGAACGGCGGCAAAACCCCGACCGACACCGCAGACGCCGCCTTTGACGTGGTGATCGTCGGTGGCGGTGCGGCCGGTATCGCCGTGGCCGCCTCGCTGACATCGCGCAAGCCGGGCCTCGACATCGCGGTCATTGATCCGGCCGGCACCCACTACTACCAGCCCGGCTGGACAATGGTCGGCGGCGGCATTTTCGATGCCGAAACCACCGCCAAGACCATGGGCAGCCTGATCCCCAAAGGCGTGCATTGGATCAAGTCCGCCGTTGCCGCGTTCGAGCCGAAAGACGACGCCGTCGTCCTCGATGGCTGTCGCGTGGTGAAATACAATCGCCTGATTGTCTGCCCCGGCCTCAAGCTGAACTGGCATGGCGTCGAGGGCCTTGTCGAAACCCTCGGCAAGAACGGCGTCACCTCGAACTATCGCTATGACCTCGCGCCCTACACTTGGGAGCTGGTCAAGGGCCTGAAAGAGGGCCGCGCCCTCTTTACCCAGCCGCCGATGCCGATCAAATGCGCCGGCGCCCCGCAAAAGGCGCTCTATCTCTCGGCCAACAACTGGGAACGCATGGGCACCCTGCCGCAGATCGACATCGAATTCATGAATGCCAACCCCACCCTGTTCGGCATCAAGGATTATGTCCCGGCGCTGATGGACTACATCCAGCGCTACAATGCAAAGCTGAACTTTCATCACAACCTGATCGCCGTGGATGGCGCGGCCAAAACCGCCACCTTCGAAGTCACCGCACCGGACACCGAAACCACGACGATCACCCGCGAATTCGACATGATGCACGTCTGCCCGCCGCAGATCGCACCCGACTTTATCCGCGTCTCGCCGCTGGCCGACGCGGCAGGCTGGGTCGACGTGGATCAATCCACCCTGCGCCACAAGGAATTCGATAACATCTGGTCGCTGGGCGACGTGATGAACGCCCCGAATGCCAAAACCGCCGCTGCGGCCCGCGTGCAGGCCCCCATCGTGGCGGAAAACGTGGTCGACGACATCGCCGGAAAATCCCCAACCGCGATTTACAACGGCTACGGCTCCTGCCCGCTCACCGTTGAACGCGGCAAGATCGTTCTGGCGGAATTCGGCTATGGCGGCACCCTGCTGCCGACCCTGCCAAAGTGGCTGATCAATGGCGAACGCCCCTCGGCACTGGCCTGGATTCTCAAGGAACAGATCCTGCCGCCGGTCTACTGGAAGGCCATGCTGCGCGGCAAGGAATGGCTTGCCAAGCCCGAGAAAGTCTCGGCCAAATAACCTCTCAAGCCTCGGACCCGTCAAAGGCTCCGGGGCTTTTTTCGCTCTAGCCCAGCCAGTCCTTCCGCGTCACCGCATCCCGCAGAGCACGCAGGTCACTGGCAAGCTGCTCCATCCCGATCGGACCACCCAGACAGACCCGCACCGCCTCTTGCGGCGCGCCCGCAACGGTAAAGGCATCGCTCGGCATGATACCGATCTGACGCCCCGCCATCCGCACCATGATCTCGGCCCGGCTTGTGCCTTCGGGCAGCGCCAGCCACAGGTTGAACGCTTCCGGCGCACCCAGCACATCACAGCCCGCCAGCACCTTGGCCGCCAGCGCCTGCCGCTCCCGCGCCGCGCCACGGACGAAAGCCTGCACCGCCTCTGCCGTGCCATCCTCGATCCAGCGCCCCATCAGCGCCAGCGACATCGGCGAGGCCATCACGTGCATCGCCCGCAAACTCTGTGAAAACGCCCCCATCATCTCGGGCTTCGGCACCCGCACATAGGCCAGCCGCAATCCCGCCCCGAAACACTTGGACACCCCCGCCACATGCCAGCCCAGCCCCGGCACCCGGTCCGAGATCGGCCGCGGCGCATCGGACGCCACAAAGACATAGGCATCATCCTCGATCAGCGGCATGTCATGCTCCCGCAGCACCGCCGCAATCGCCTCGCGCCGCCCCTCCGGCACCGTCCGCGTCGTCGGGTTCTGCAAGGTCGGGTTCAGGTAGACCGCCACCGGCCACTGGCTGGTGATGGCTTCCTCAAGCGCCTCGGGCACCATGCCGTCCTCGTCACAGGCCACCCCGATCAACCGCAGCCCCAGCCGCGCCGCAATCGCGCGCAATCCCGGATAGGTCACGTCCTCGCACAAGACCGCCATCCCCGGCTCGCCCAGCACCGAAAGGATCGCATGGATCGCCGCATGAGCACCCGGGGTAATCGCCAGATCCGCCGCCTCCGCCGCAATCCCGTTGGCCGCCAGCCATCCGGCCGCAACCTCCCGATCCGCCACGCTTCCGGTCACCGATTGGTACCGCAGCACCGGCAACAGATTGGCCGCCACATGCGCCAACCCGCCCTGCATCCGCGCCACAAGCTCCGGATCATCCGGCTCCGGCGGCATGTTCATCATCGGATCTTCTTCCGCAGCCCGTTTCGGATCCGGCCCCTCGGTCGGTTCCTCAAGCGCCTTCACGAACGACCCACGCCCGACAAAACTCTCGATATAGCCGCGCCGCACCGCCTCGGCATAGCCGCGCGACACGGTCGAGAAATCCACCCCAAGCCTCTGGGCAACCGCCCTTTGCGGCGGCAACCGGTCCCCCGGCGCCAACAGTCCACGCATCACATCCGCATGGATTGCTTCGGCAATCTCGATATAGCGGGGCTTGTCCGTGTCCCCCAGGACAGGATTCCAATCCTTCACGACCCGTCTCCTTGACGTTATTCAGCCATCACATCTGTCGCGCGCCCCGTGCATAGCGATACAATATGAAACATTCAAGGTAAATTGATCGATATTGATTGCAATCAATTTAGAATCGCCCTAAGCCGAACCAAACTTCGGAGCATGACACATGACCCAGGACACCCTCGCCGAAACACAGGATCGCCCCCTGAAACCCGCCATCGTGAAAGGTCTGCGCCTGCGCTGCCCGAACTGCGGCGAAGGCAAACTCCTGCACTCCTACCTCAAGGTGAACACGGAATGCAGCGAATGCGGACAGGATCTCAGCCACCAGCGCGCCGATGACGGCCCCGCTTACCTGACCATCCTGATCGTCGGTCACATCCTGGGCTTTGCCCTGCACATCCTCTATGTGCACTTCCGCCCTGATCCCTGGACACTCGCGCTCACCCTGTCGGTGATTACGGTATCTGCGTCCCTGTTCATGCTGCCACGCATGAAGGGCCTCGTGGTTGCCTACCAATGGGCCAAGCGGATGCACGGGTTCTGAACCCTCAAGAAAAACGGGCGCCCCAACCGGGACGCCCGCAATCGCTGACACGCGGCCCTCCTCAGCCGGCGATCAGATCGACTTCGCTGTCGCGGATCATGCCCGCCTTGCGCAGAATACCGGTAAGCTTCTTGGCCGCTTCCAGTTCACCCATGTCAGAGGCCGCATGAAACTGGTCCAGGCAGTACTCTTCCAACATCGATTGCGTCACACGAATTTCCGAAGCCGCAGGCACCATGCCATCAAACAGGACTTCCGGTGCTTTCGGCGCAGGCATCTTGTCCGCTAACGAGGCTGCCGTCTCCTCATCGACAAAAACATCGCCTTCGATACCGGCAAACGCCCGGATCTTCTCGATGCGCTCGTCACTGCAATCCAGCAACGCCGCCATCGCAGGCACCTTGCCCATCGGAACCGTCTTGCCCAGATAGTCATAGGGCGCACAATCCGACCGTTTCAGCACCCGGTTCATCACCGGATCGATCACGGTCACGATATCGCTGATACCCGAATTCTGGGCGTACTCCAGCGATCCTGCCATCAACTCGCAGGTGGCATAACTTACCGAGTTACGACACTTACCACGCCCCAAAAGCTCTGTGTCCACGCAGAACCGGGTCGATTCCCAGATCGTCGGACTGCGCAACGGCGGCTGGCCGTCGAGAATTGAGGAAAACACATCGGACAGCATATGCGGCCCCGTGGTCTGAAGCGCACGAACACAGGACACAACACGCCCCTCTTCGTTCACGCCAATAACATACGCGGGGTTCAAAGCATCAAACTGATCAACCTCTTTACCATCTACGACTTCTACTTCCCAACCGAGACGCCCGCCAAAAACACGCGCTCGGAGTTCAAACATCTGGTCCAGGAGGCCGCGATAGCGGTCCCGGTTCATACCGTCGACTACGATGATCATGATTCTTCTCCGCTGCACTTACACGCTGCGGGGAATGTGAACTTTTCAGTTCAGAACCTCTATTGGGGAAATCCCGTAGTGGGTATCACAGTGGGTAGATCAGCCCGAGCCCGATTGCGCGCCCGACGGCCTGAGATGTTGTCAAAGCACCAAGTTTACTACGACTCGACCGCAGGTGAACTTCCACGGTCCGGCTCGAAATCGACAGGATATCCGCCACATCCTGCTGGGTCTTGCCCGCGGCCGTCCATTGCAGGATTTCGACTTCTCTCTCAGAAAGCGCCGGGTGCGTCAACTTCTGAGTAAGCGCATGCGACTGAACGACCGTGTCATGCAAATGCACCGCTGCATTCTGCAAATCGCCAATGATCTGCTTTTTCAAAAGCGCCCATTCCGCATCCGAACACTTGCGCGTCACACTGAACAGCCCGACATCGCCGAACGGTCCGCGCACCGGGATCGTCAGCCCCTGATCGGCAATGCCGAAATCATGGGCCGCGCGAAAAATCGTATTGAAGGTATCCTCGCCCCGCAGGCGCTGCCAATCCACAGGCGCGATGCTCTTGCTTGCGGCAATCAATGCGGGGTCGCGGTTTTGAAACCCCTCGTCCACGTACACCTTCTGCCATTCGTCAGGATAGTTCACGAAGCCATGCACCGATCCGGCAATGGGATTCATGCCCGCATATGCCGCATAGTCCAGCTCATGCGTTTCGCACACCTCGTCCAGAAAGGAACGCAGGTTGTTTCCCTGAAACGGAAGTTTGCTCAGATCGACAACGGACAAGTAACGCCTCTTCGCTCGCCCGTCTTCGGGTCTTCCTAGTGCAGTTGGGTAGGCGTCCCCCTGCCGTCAAGCTTGGACTCTACCAAGAAGTCAAATAACGCACTTCTGTGGGGTTTTGAAAGCGCATTATAGTGATCTACGATTTCACGCGCCTCTCTGTTCAGAAATTCGGGGCATGTGCCCGCCACACCGCGGCTTTCCTGTTTACTCGCAAAGAAGGTTTCGATCGCCACGCCGAGGATGTCGGCAATTTTGAACAGCTGCGTTACCGAGGCGCGAATCCTGCCTGCTTCCAGATCGGCCACGTGCTTTTCCGCCACGCCCAGCTGCATCGCCAGACCCATTCTCGACAGGCCGCGCTTTGCCCGCAGCGAGGCAATGCTCTGCCCCAGAAATTCGTCAATCAAACTCACACCTGAAATCCTCGCTAAATTCGCGGGCCCTACATGAATCACTTGCCTCAGCAAATCAAGCACCCAATGACCCTAATTGGCGTCAAATCCCGATTTCGCCCCCTCGCTTACGTTGGGTTAACCACGCACTGTCCGTTAACTAGGCAAATCCGGATTTCACCACCTCCGCAATACCGACGTAATACCGACGCAATACAGACCCGCGTACCAACATGCCTGCAAAGCCTTAATCCGCTGATTTTCATCTCGCGGCCTACCCTCTTCACAAATTCTCAGTTTTGAATATATAAGACACTACACAGCTGATGGAGCCCGGACCCGATGTCCCCTATTGCCCGCTACTTCCCGATCCTCCAGTGGTCAAAAGAGTATAATAAAGAAGCACTTACATCCGATCTCGTCGCGGCTGTAATTGTGACCATCATGCTGATTCCGCAGTCTCTGGCCTACGCGCTGCTCGCTGGCCTGCCGGCAGAAATGGGCCTCTATGCCTCGATCCTGCCCCTCGTCGCCTATGCGATCTTCGGCACCTCCCGCGCCCTCGCCGTCGGCCCCGTCGCCGTCATTTCCCTCATGACCGCCGCCGCCGTCGGCAACCTCGCCTTGCAGGGCACGGCTGAATATGCCGCGGCAGCCATTGCACTGGCGTTCATCTCGGGCCTGATGCTTACCGTTATGGGATTGTTTCGATTGGGTTTTCTGGCGAACTTCCTGTCTCATCCGGTGATCGCCGGCTTCATTACGGCGTCGGGTGTTTTGATCGCCACGTCACAGCTGAAACACATCTTGGGCGTCGATGCGCGCGGGCACAATCTGATCGACTTGATCGGTTCTCTGATCGCCCACCTACCGGAAACCAATCTTGCGACGCTGGCCATCGGCACAACGGCCACCGCCTTTTTGTTCTGGGTCCGCAAGGGCCTGAAACCCGCTCTTATGTCTCTTGGCCTTAAGGCGCGACTGGCCGACATCCTAGCCAAGGCAGGCCCCGTCGCCGCAGTGGCCGCAACCACGCTTGTCGCCTGGGGGTTCAACCTTTCCGACGCAGGGGTGCGCATCGTGGGCGACGTCCCCAAGGGCCTTCCCCCTTTCGCCCTGCCCAGCTTTTCCGCCGACATCTGGTCCTCCCTCTTTGTTTCGGCACTGCTGATCTCGATCATCGGCTTCGTTGAATCCGTTTCGGTCGCACAGACACTTGCCGCCAAGAAACGCCAACGCATCGTTCCAAATCAGGAATTGATCGGCCTTGGCACCTCGAACATTGCCGCTGCGATTTCAGGGGGTTACCCGGTAACAGGCGGGTTTGCGCGATCCGTTGTGAATTTCGATGCCGGCGCCGAGACGCCAGCCGCAGGAGCATTCACCGCCATCGGTATTGCCCTGGCGGCCCTGCTCCTTACCCCCCTGCTGTTCTTCCTGCCCAAGGCCACTCTGGCCGCGACCATCATCGTGGCGGTGCTGAGCCTCGTCGATTTTTCGATCCTTCCCAAAACCTGGAACTACTCGAAGGTCGATTTCATGGCGGTGGCCGCCACCATCTTCCTTACCCTCGGCTTTGGTGTCGAAGTCGGGGTCTCCGCAGGGGTTCTCTTGTCGCTGGGCCTCTTCCTCTACAAGACATCCCGCCCCCACGTGGCCGAAGTCGGCCTTGTTCCCGGCACCCAACACTTCCGAAACATCCTGCGCCACAAGGTCGAAACGCACCCGAGCATCGTGACGCTGCGGATCGACGAGAGCCTCTACTTTGCCAACGCACGGTTCCTTGAGGATTATCTTTACGATCGCGTGGTATGTGATGAACCGATCAAAAATGTCGTGCTGATGTGCTCGGCCGTGAACGAAATCGACATGAGCGCTTTGGAGAGTTTGGAGGAGATAAACCGACGTCTCGATGAGATGGGGATTTCCCTGCATCTCTCCGAGGTAAAAGGCCCGGTCATGGACCGCCTGCAACGCAGCCACTTTCTGGAAGACCTCACCGGTCGTGTGTACCTTTCACAATACGATGCGATGAAGGCCCTGACCCCAAAGACATCCCCGGCCAGCGCCGCATAGTCGTCTATTCTACAGGGGCGCCGGTGCGGGAACGGCAGGGCCCGAAAAGCGCAGTCACGACAAGGATCACACCGGAAACCGTGGCAATCATACCCGCCGCGCTGACCGCGTTGTTCGCACCAAACCACATCGGCCCGAAGCCCGCCAAAACGTACCCCAGAACGGCCGAAACCAGGGCAAAGACAACACTCCACACAATCTGCACTTCAAGGCGATTGGTCATCAAACGCGCGGCCGCTGGCGGGCAGATGAACATCGCGATCACGATGATCGAGCCGACCGCATCAAACGCCGCCACCGCTGCAATCGCGGCCACGATCACAAGGGCAAATCCGATCACCCCTGTGCGCACACCAAGCGTGCGGGCGAACCCTTCGTCAAAGGTCGAGAGCTTGAGCGGTCGCCACATGATCCAGGTGAAAGCCACCACCCCGATAAGGGTCAATGCGATCCTGATCAGTTCGTCCGGCAACCCCGCCAGTGCAACAGGATCCCAGAGGCTTTCCCACCCCACGGCATCCAGCCAGATCAGGCTTTCGAGATTGCCATAAAGCGCGTGTTCCACATCAAGGTGCACAGACGACGTGTCCGATTGTTCAAGCAACAACACGCCACCGGCGAACATGGAGGTGAAGGTCACACCCATTGCCGCCCCGGGTTCGATCTTGCCCAGACGCCGGATTGCCTCAATCAAGGCCACGGCCACAACCGAGGCCCCCGCAGCGCCGAACATCATGGGCCACGCGGCCACCGTTCCCGTAATCAGGAACGCCACGACAATACCCGGCAAAACTACATGTGAAATCGCATCACCGATCAACGCCTGACGCCGCAACACAAGGAAGTTGCCGGGCAATGCGCAGGCCACCGCGGCAAACATCCCGATCAACAAGGGCGTCAGAGACAGGGGGACAAACTCGGCTCCACTCATGCTGGAACTCCCATTGGTCCACCGATCCGGCGGTCAATTTCCTCGATCTGATCCGTGGTGAGCACCGTTTCGATCTCGCGCAACCCGTCGTACAAGGCGGCCGCGCTCTCAAAGGCCTGATCCGCCCGAACCAATTCCCAGCGTTTTTCGTCGCGCAGCGCCTTGGCCGCGCGGGCCCGCCCCTCTTCGGTCGCCACACCATCCGCCCGCGCAAGACCCGCGCGCTCCAACAGACGAAGTGTCAGCTTTTCATAGATCGGCTGCCCCTGTGCCAGCGCCAGCAAACCCTGCCGCATATGAACCCGCCTCTGAAAACTCAGGTGCCGCAGCAAGGCAGCCAACACGCCGCGGTTCGGGGCCAGAAGCAGGGAGAGAACGAACATCCCAAAGCTCGTGAGAACAATAATCGGACCGGTTGGCAGATGCGGGATGGCCGCCGAAAGCGCGGCCCCGACATAGCCGGAAACGCCCCCAACGATGCCGGAGATCAATGTCACCCTGTCGGTGCGATCGGTCCAGAAACGCGCAGTCACAGGCGGGATGATCAGCATTGCCACGATCAGGATCAGCCCCACGATCTTGAGACCAACAACCGTCACCGCCATGGCCAGCGCCATGATCGCAAGGTCGATGCGTGACACGTTGATGCCGCTCGCTGCCGCAAACTCGGGATCAAAGGACACCAGCGCCATCGAGCGACGCAGCAACAGGACAACGGCCAGCGTCAACGCCCCACCGGCCGCGATCACCACGGCGTCGTTCCACAACATGCCGGCGGTAGACCCGAGGAGGAACCCTTCCAATCCGGCTTGCCGCCCAACAGACATGGTCTGGATCACGGTCAGGATGACGATGCCAAACCCAAAGAACACCGACAGAACGGCGCCAATCGCGGCGTCTTCGGCAAGGCGGGTGCGCCGGGTGAGCCAGCTTACCCCCAACAGGCCGATCCATGCGGACACGGCCGAGCCGAACAGCAACCCCGGCAGGCTACGGCCATCGCCGCCCAGCAAAACCATGACAATAAAGGCAAGGCCGACCCCCGGCAGGGTTGCGTGGCTGATGGCGTCGCTCACAAGGGCCCGCTTGCGCAGGAACAGAAATGTGCCAGTCACTCCGGCAGCGACACCCAGAAAACAGGCACCAATTGCCACCAGAGTGGCGTTGTAGCCCATCTGTAGAAACAGCGCGTCCCAGAGCATGATCAGCCTGCGGCGAGGTCGAGTTGATCTACATGCGCGGTGGCCAGACGGCCGCCATACGTCTTGTCGAGGTTCTCTGCGGTAAAGGCCTCTGCCACCGAGCCTTCGGCAATTCTGCGGGTGTTGATCATGAACACGCGATCGAAATACTCGCTCACGGTTGAAAGGTCATGATGCACGGCCACAACGGTTTTTCCCTCGGCCTTGAGCCCTTTCAGAACATCAATGATCGCCTTTTCAGTCGCGGCATCCACCCCGGCAAAGGGCTCGTCCAGGAGGTAGAGATCGGCCCCCTGTGCAAGCGCACGCGCAAGGAACACGCGCTGTTGCTGTCCACCAGACAGCTGACCGATCTGGCGGTTGGCAAAATCCGCCATACCGACGCGATCCAGACAGGCCCGCGCCTTGTCCACGTGATGCTGGCGCACGCGACGCAGCAAACCAAGTTCGCGGTGCAAACCCATCAATACGACGTCGATAACACGGGTCGGAAAATCCCAGTCAACGCTCGCCCGCTGGGGCACATAGGCAATGCGATTGCGCTGGCCTTTCAGAGGCTTTCCAAAAACCATCACCCGTCCGGAAAGCGGTTTCACGATGCCCAGAGCGGCCTTGAGCAAGGTGGATTTACCCGCGCCGTTCGGACCGATGATCGCTGTCATGGAGCCTTCCGAAACGGTCATGTCCACTGAGAAAACCACCGGCTTTTGACCATAAGACACCGTCATGCCACGTACGGCAAACGGGCTTGCTTCGACCTGGTCGAGATTGGGGGCAACGCCCTGATTGGCTGCAAGTTCGAGTGTCATCGTCTACCTAACCCGCTTCAAAACCCTGCCGACAACTTGCCGGCCATGCCACGCGCCGGGGCTTCGCCGCCCAACGCCTGCGCAATAACGGTAGCGTTGTGATCGATCATGCCAAGGTAGGTGCCTTCATATGTGCCCTCCCGGCCCATCGCATCCGAAAACAACTCGCCACCGATGATCACTTCATGGCCACGTGCAGCAGCGCCCTCGGTCAGCGCGCGAATACTGCGATCCGAAACCGAGCTTTCGACAAAAACCGCACCGATGTTGCGCTCGACAAGGATATCGACCAACGCGCCGATCCGGTTGAGCCCGGCTTCGGATTGGGTCGAGATGCCTTGAATACCCATGACCTCGAACCCGAAATCGCGACCGAAATAGCTAAAGGCGTCATGCGCCGTTACCAGCACGCGGGATTCCTGCGGAACGGTCGCGATCACACGCTCGGCATAGGCCTGCAAGTCACCCAGTTCCTTCTGGAATGCAGCGGCATTCGCATGGAAGGCGTCCTTCATATCCGGACGTACGTCGCTCAGCACATCACGGACCTGATCAACGACTCCCGTCCAGAGATCGGGCACCATCCAAACGTGAGGATCGAACTTGCCATCATAGTCCGGGTGGCTGCGGAGTTTGGCGCGATCAAGGCCATCCGTGACGGCATAGACAGTGCCACGCTTTTCGAGCTTGTGAAGAAACTCTTCCATCTGCGCTTCGAGATACAGACCGTGCCACAGCACGACATCCGCGCGCGTCATGGCAACGATATCTGAACGGGTCTGACGATAGGAATGGGGATCCACGCCGGGGCCCATCAAGCTCTGCACCTCGACCAGATCGCCACCCACCTGCCGCGCGGCGTCGGCAATCATGCCAGTCGTCGCAACAACCGTCAGCTTTTCGAGCGCAAACGCAGGGCTGGCAAGGGTCACTGCCCCTGCTGCGCTGGCTGCCAGAAATCCACGGCGAGAGAATCGCATCGTCGGTCCTTCCTTGTTCTGACAATGAATATGAGAGCCATTCGCAACAAAGTCAACGCAATTGAGAATTATTCTCAAATAACTTTTGACCAAATGGGCAAAATTTATGCAACGGGCGTCGCGGCAATCTTGCCAAGGCTGCGG
Source organism: Pelagimonas sp. KU-00592-HH (assembly GCF_040369695.1). Taxonomy (NCBI): domain Bacteria; kingdom Pseudomonadati; phylum Pseudomonadota; class Alphaproteobacteria; order Rhodobacterales; family Roseobacteraceae; genus Pelagimonas; species Pelagimonas sp. KU-00592-HH. Next base: position 825,011 of record NZ_BAABWM010000002.1, read on the forward strand.
CAGCATGACACGGTGGGGTCTGATCTGAACAGGGATGAGACATGCACACCCCGACAGCCACCTCCATGGAACACCAGTTGCCTCAAGCGGTTGAACCCCGCAATCCGGGCATGGAACTCGATCTTGACTGGGTCCGCCGCGCGCAGGCCAACACCTCGGCGATCGAACGCCGGGCCAAAACGCTGCCCGGTCGCCGCTCTGTCAAGAAAGACTACCAGGCCGCATGGCTATGCCGCGCCATTAGCTGCATCGATCTGACGACCTTGTCTGGCGATGACACCGAAGGCCGCGTTCAGCGCCTCTGCGCCAAGGCTAAACAGCCCGTCCGCGAAGACATCCTTGATGCGCTTGGCATGCGGGGTCTGACCACCGGAGCGATCTGTGTCTACCACGACATGATCCCGACCGCGGTGACCGCTCTGCAAGACTCCGGCATTCCCGTCGCCGCTGTGTCCACGGGCTTTCCTGCGGGCCTGTCGCCATTCCACCTTCGGGTGGCCGAGATCGGAGAAAGCGTAAAGGCAGGCGCCGAGGAAATCGACATCGTCATTACCCGCCGCCATGTTCTGCAAGGAAACTGGCAGGCACTCTATGACGAGATGAAAGCCTTCCGCGAAGCCTGTGGAGATGCACACGTCAAGGCGATCCTTGCCACCGGAGAACTTGGCACCCTGCGCAACGTCGCGCGGGCCTCCCTTGTCTGTATGATGGCCGGTGCCGATTTCATCAAGACATCCACCGGCAAGGAAAGCGTGAACGCCACCCTGCCCGTGTCGCTGGTGATGATCCGCGCGATCCGCGACTACTATGACCGGACCGGCTTCCGTGTCGGCTACAAACCTGCTGGCGGTATTTCCAAGGCCAAGGACGCGATCACCTATCTGTCTCTGATGAAAGACGAACTCGGCGACCGCTGGCTCCAACCCGACCTGTTCCGCTTTGGGGCCTCGTCGCTGCTCGGCGACATCGAACGCCAGCTGGAACACCACGTCACCGGTGCCTATTCCGCCGGATATCGCCACGCAATGGCCTGACAGGACACAGACAATGACCGTAAAAGAGATCTTTGACAGCATGGACTATGGCCCTGCCCCCGAAAGCGCCGGAGATGCACTCGCGTGGATTGTCGATCAGGGGGCCAAGTTCGGCCACTTCATCAACGGCAGCTTCACCAAAGCCACGGACGATTTCCAAAGCCGCAACCCGGCGAATGGCGAAACCTTGGCAACGCTTTCCCAAGCCTCGCAGGAGGACGTGAACGCCGCCGTTACGGCCGCACGCAAGGCGCAGGCAAAATGGGAGAAACTCGGCGGGCATGGCCGGGCAAAGTACCTCTATGCCATTTCCCGCCTCCTGCAAAAACACGCCCGCCTTTTCGCGGTGCTCGAAACCCTCGACAACGGAAAGCCGATCCGCGAAAGCCGTGACATCGACATTCCGCTGGCGCAGCGGCATTTCTATTATCACGCAGGCATGGCACAGCTGATGGACAGCGAACTGCCAGACCGCGTCGCCCTTGGTGTCTGCGGCCAGATCATTCCCTGGAACTTCCCGCTTCTGATGCTGGCATGGAAAATCGCGCCAGCGCTTGCGATGGGCAACACAGTGGTACTGAAACCCGCCGAATACACCTCGCTGACGGCCCTGCTATTTGCCGACATCTGCCGCCAGGCCGGCCTGCCGGATGGTGTTGTCAACATCGTGACGGGCGATGGTGCCGTGGGCGAGATGATCACCGCCCACGAAGACATCAACAAGATCGCCTTTACCGGCTCGACCGACGTGGGCCGCAAGATCCGCGAAGCGACCGCCGGAAGCGGCAAGTCCCTGACGCTCGAACTGGGCGGAAAATCCCCCTACGTCGTGTTCGACGATGCGGATATCGACAGCGCAATCGAAGGTCTTGTCGATGCAATCTGGTTCAATCAGGGTCAGGTATGCTGCGCCGGTTCGCGCCTCTTGGTGCAGGAAGGCATCGCTGAAAAGTTCCACAGCAAGCTCAAGGCGCGCATGGACGGGTTGCGCCTTGGAAACCCGCTGGACAAGTGCATCGACGTGGGCGCGGTGGTCGATCCGGTCCAGCTGCAAACCATCACGGACATGGTCAACACCAATAGCGAAGGCGAAACCTACCATGCGGCCGTCGAGATGCCAGTCGAAGGCTGTTTCTATCCCCCGACCCTGATCACCGGGCTCGCGCCTTCGTCGACTCTGATGCAAGAGGAAATCTTTGGCCCCGTACTGGTGTCGACAACCTTCCGGACCCCGGACGAAGCCGTCGCCCTGGCCAATAACACGCGTTACGGGCTGGCCGCGTCCCTCTGGACGGAGAACGTGAACCTTGCACTCGACATCGCGCCCAAACTCGTGGCCGGCGTCGTCTGGGTGAACGCGACCAACCTGTTCGACGCTGCCGCAGGGTTTGGCGGCAAACGCGAGAGTGGGTTCGGGCGCGAAGGCGGCTGGGAAGGGCTGGCGGCCTATACCAAACCCCGAAAGGCCACCAAAGCGCTTGCCCCCATCGCGGGCTTCAAGGGCGACAAGGGGCCATCCGACCCGCTGGATCGTACTCCGAAACTCTATATCGGCGGCAAACAGGCACGTCCTGACGGCGGCTATTCACGACCAATCTACGGCAAGTCCGGAAACCTGCTTGGCCAGGCGCCCATCGCCAATCGCAAAGACATTCGCAACGCGGTGGAAGCCGCACAGGCGGCCAAGGGCTGGGCCGGTACGACGGGCCACCTGCGGGCACAGATCCTCTACTACATCGCGGAAAACCTCTCGGCCCGCGCCGAAGAATTCGCGTCGCGTGTCAATGCCCTGACCAACGCACGCAATGGCGCGCGGGAAGTCGAGGCGTCAATCCAGCGCCTGTTTTCGGCTGCGGCCTGGGCCGACAAATACGACGGTCAGGTTCACAATGTTCCGATCCGCGGTGTGGCCCTCGCGATGCGCGAACCCACCGGCGTGATCGGTGCCCTATGCCCGGACGATGCACCATTGCTGGGGCTGGTTTCGGTGATGGCGCCGGCAATCGCGATGGGTAACCGCGTGATCCTTGCAGCATCAGAGCCCTTCCCGCTGGCCGCCACGGATTTCTACCAAGTGCTTGATACCTCTGATGTGCCTGCGGGCGTCGTCAACATCCTAACCGGCCCCCATTCGGAACTCGCTTCGACGTTTGCAAGCCATCTGGACGTCGATGCGGTCTGGTCCTTCTCGTCCACCAACCTGTCCGCCGAGATCGAGCGCGGCAGCGCAGGTAACCTCAAACGAACATGGGTCAATAACGGACAGACACTGGACTGGTTCGAAGACAACTCCCGGGCCCTTCTGGAGGCCAGCACCGAGATCAAGAACATCTGGGTGCCCTACGGCGAATAAACAAAAAGGCGCTCCAACTGGAGCGCCTTTTCTTTCCAGATACCTGTAACCTCAGACGCCTTCCGGCTTACCCACGATCACGAAATGCAGGTCTTCCGGCCTCAGCAACTCTGACGCCACGCGATTGACATCTTCCAGGGTCACGGCGTTCACCTTGTCATTGCGGGTTGCGATGTAGTCGATCGGCAGATCGTCCATCTGCATTCCCACCATGATCCGCGCAATCGACTCATTGCCGTCAAAACGCAGCGGATACGCGCCGGTCAGCAACGCTTTGGCCTTGGCAAGCTCTTCCTCGGTCACGCCGTCCTTGGCGATATGGGCCCATTCTGACCGGATTACGTCTACCGCTTCGGCGATGCGGTCATTGGCTGAAGACACCGAACCGATGTAGAGCGCCGCATGGTCTTTGGGAGCGAGATAGGAATAGACCCCATAGGTCAGGCCGCGTTTCACACGAACTTCTTCCATCAGGCGACTTTCAAACCCTCCGCCTCCCAGAATGACATTCAGGACATAGGCGGCGAAGAAATCATCATCGTGACGGTCAATGCCTTCATGACCGAACAGCGCCACCGATTGGGGGGTGTCGAACTCAACGACAGTTGTCCCACCTTCCAGCATCAACTCTGCCTGAACCGGCATTTTGGCACCCTCTGCGGGCAGTTCGCCCAGAAGATCGTCAAGCAGAAACCCAAGTTCCTCGGCGGTGATATCGCCGACCGCCGAAACAAACAAACGATCACGCGCCATGGCCCCATCATGTGCAGCAATGATATCTTCCCGCGTTAACGCGGCAACGCTTTCCTGGGTGCCTGCGTATTGCGATCCATAGGGATGTTCACCAAAGGCCAGAGCGTCAAACGACCGACTTGCGATTTCGTCGGGGTCTTTTTCGCTTGATCGGATGGACGCCAGAACCTGAGCACGCACCCGTTCAACCGCCTGAGGATCAAAGCGCGGCTCAATAATGGACGACCGCAGCAGTTGAACAGCGGCGTCGCGGTTCTCTGTCAGGAAACGCGCGGATACCGACAGGGTATCGTCGCCGACATCATAGCTGAACTGCGCAGCAAGCGCTTCGGCGGCCTCGGCAAAGCCCTGACTGTCAAGATCGCCCGCCCCTTCTTCCAGAAGGCCGACCATCAGGTTCGTCGCCCCTCGCTTGCCCGGAGCATCGAGAGAGGCCCCGCCCTTGAAGCGCACTTCCAGAGCAACAAACGGGATCGACGGCTCTTCCACCAACCATGCCTTGATTCCGCCTGGCGAGGTAACTTCTTTGATTTCCACGCCCGCCTGAACCGGCAGCGCGAAGACGATCACAAGGATTGCAGATAGGAAACGGATCATTGGCTCACCTCCACGTTTTCAGGCGCTTTCAGCCAACCAGTGACCGAAGTTTTGCGATTGAACACCTGCTTGGCAGCGGAAATTATGTCGTCTTCCGTCACGGCTTGCAGAATGTCTGGCCATGCCTGCACATCCGAGATCGTTAGACCGGACGTCAACGCCGCACCATAGCGATTGGCCAAGCTATCGACGCTGTCGCGCGCATAGATCTGCGAGGCCCGCAGCTGCATCTTGATCCGCTCAAGGTGGTCCCGATCCACACCCTCTTCGAGGAACTCTGCAATTGCCGCGTCCATGGCATCTTCTGCGTCCTGAAGGCTGACGCCCTGGGAGGGAACGATGGTCAGATCGAAGGTCGTATCATCCAGGGATGTCCCGCGATACCAAGCGCCGGTATAGACCGCGACCTGTTGTTCAAACTGCAACTTTTCCGTCAGGACTGATGTGGTTCCCCCGCCAAGAACTTCGGCGAGGATCGTCAGGGCCGCAGCGGTTTCTTGGTTTCCGGGGTCCCGTTCAGGCGCAAGGTAGGACCGTGTCACATAAGGCTGGGCCACGCGCGGGTCTTCGAACACCATCCGACGAGCAGAGGTTTGCGGCGGCTCTTGCGAACGCGCGCGCGGCTCAAGCTCGGGATTGGGCGGGATTTTTCCATAGTAGGTGTTTGCCAATTCCAGAACCTCGCTAGGCTGGACATCGCCCGCGACAACAAGCACGGCATTGTTCGGCGCATAGTACGTCTCGTAGAACGACAGCGCATCCTCAAGCGACAGGTTTACCATTTCGTGCCGCCAGCCGATGATCGGCACGCCATACCGATGGTTCAGGTACTGCGCGGCATTGAGCTGCTCGCGCATCAGTGCCCCCGGGCTGTTCTCGGTACGCTGGTTCCGCTCTTCGATGATGACATCCCGCTCGGTCAGGATTTCAGCCTCACCAAGCTGAAGATTGACCATGCGATCGCTTTCCATCTGCATCATCAACTCGAGCCGGTCAGCCGCCACGCGTTGAAAGTAGGCCGTGTAATCATAACTCGTGAAGGCGTTGTCGCGACCGCCGTTTGCTGCCACCGTGGCCGAGAACTCTCCCGGCTCAAGGGTCTTTGTACCCTTGAAAAGCAGGTGTTCGAGAAAGTGAGCAATTCCGGATGATCCGGCAGGCTCGTCCGCTGATCCTGCACGATACCAGACCATGTGCGTCACCACGGGTGCGCGGTGGTCTTCGATGACAACCACCTGCATACCGTTGTCGAGGACAAAGTCAGTTACGGTGTCTTCAGCTTTCAGAGGCGCGGCCGCCAATACAATCGCACCGGCCAAAGCGAACAAACGCTTCATCAGAGTTCTCCCCGAAAATTTCACACGTCACAAATAATAGTTACGCCCGTAACCGGGCGCTTCAAGGGTCAAGCCAGCAGTGTAACGAAAACGTTTAGTTCTTGGGAGGAGCAGCAGGTGTCTGAGCGCCTCCAGAACGCCAACGCCGTTGTTCGCGATATTGATCCAAGTGTTGTTCGTCGTAGATCTGATTGTAGCGATCTGAAGCAATGATGCGGATATTAGAAAAACGACCGCGTCGCTTGCGAAACTCTTCATCTTCGGCAGCAGTAACTGTTCGGATATCAGCTTGGCGTCCCTTACGAGCGGCATAGGTTACCATCGCCGCGTCTGAGCTTGCAACATTTGTACCACGGACAGCCGAACGTTTGCCTCCCAACGCCGCAACCGCATCCCCTGCGGGATCAACATCTGTCAGATTTTCACCGCCAGGTGTAGGCTCCGGGAGTTCCGCATAATTGGCAGGAGCAGAAAGCGGTTTGGCGGGCACGATGCGAAACTCGTCCGGCCCTTCGCCGTTCGAGCTCAGGATGCGGATACCTTTGTCACTCCCGGTACACCCGGCAACCGCAAGGGCCAAACCGAAAATCACAACCTGCGACAATCGCATGAGTCTACTCCTCTAACCTTGCCCGCTTTTATCCGATTGCTTCGGCGGCGTCACCTAGGCTTTTTTCGAGCCACCAAAAAATGCCAAGCCAATAGCGCCAGCAAAGATCCAGACATCGGCGAGATTAAAGGCAAAGGGGTTTTGAATGCCGCAACAGGACATGTTCAGGAAATCGGCGACCGCGCCATAGATCAGGCGATCAATCACGTTTCCGATGGCCCCACCGATCAACAATCCAGCAGCAAACAGCCCGATTTGTCCCGGTGGGTCACGTCGCACCCAGAACAGCACAAAACCAACAATCACCACCGCAATTGCGATCAGAGCCCAGCGGGCGGCGTCAGATCCGTTGGAAAACAGGCCAAAGTTCACACCTTCGTTCCACGCCATCGCAAAGCGCAGGAACGGCGGGAAGACATCCATCCTGCCCACTTCGATCAAGTTCAAGTAGTGAACTACGAAGTACTTGCTGGCCTGATCGGTCAGAAATGCCCAAAAACCGGCCCAGAACACCAGACGCATGGATCGCCCCTTCTGCCTTTCTGCGTTTGTTTTATGTTTCAGGGCCTTGCCTGAAGTCTCCGCCCCAGCGCGCGCAGATCGCACCGGAGCGGAGAAACCATGTCTTAGTGACGGAAGTGGCGCATGCCCGTGAAGACCATCGCGATACCAGCCTCATCTGCAGCCTTGATGACTTCTTCGTCACGCATGGAGCCACCGGGTTGAATGACGCACTTGCCACCCGCCGCGGCGGCTTCGAGCAGTCCATCAGGGAACGGGAAGAACGCATCCGACGCAACGGCGCAGCCCTTTGTCGGCACTTCGTCCAGACCAATTTCGGCGGCCATACGCTCGGCTTTGGCCGCCGCGACATTGGCACTGTCGAGGCGCGACATCTGACCGGCACCAACGCCGACAGTCGCACCGTCCTTGACGTAGACAATCGCATTCGACTTCACGTGTTTCGCCACTTTCCAGGCAAACAAGAGATCGGCCATTTCTTGCTCAGTCGGCGCTTTCTTGGTCACGACTTTCAGATCTTCCAGGCCGACATAGCCCACGTCCTTGTCCTGAACCAGCATGCCGCCGGCCACCTGTTTGTAGGCAACGATCGGCTCGCAGGTATTCGGCAGGCCCTCGGTCAGCAGCAGGCGAAGGTTCTTCTTGGCGGCAAAGATTTCCTTGGCTTCTTCAGATGCACCGGGTGCAATCACGACCTCGGTAAAGATCTCGACGATCTTGGTGGCTGTCTCGGCGTCCAGTGGCTGGTTCAGGGCAACAATACCGCCAAAGGCCGAGGTGCGGTCGCAGTCGAATGCCTTCTGATACGCGTCGACAAGGCTTTCACCCACCGCAACGCCACAGGGGTTCGCGTGTTTGATGATCGCACAGGCCGGGCCGTTGGCCGGATCGAACTCTGCCACCAGCTCATAGGCCGCGTCGGTGTCGTTGATGTTGTTATAGCTCAGCTCTTTGCCCTGAAGCTGAACTGCGGTCGCTACACCCGGACGGTTCGAACCATCGGTATAGAAGGCGGCCTTTTGGTGGCTGTTTTCGCCGTAACGAAGGGTCTGTTTCAACTCACCGGCAAAGGCACGGCGCTTGGGTGCTTCCAGCTCGAGCTGACCCGCCATCCAGTTCGATACAGCCGAGTCATATGCGGCGGTGCGGGCATAGGCCTTCTGCGCCAGCTTCTTGCGGAACTTCGGACAGGTCGCACCGCCGTGCTGGTCCATGTCGCCCAACAGCTTCTCGTAGTCTTCCACGTCCACGATCACGTTGACGAAGGCCGCGTTCTTGGCGGCGGCTCGGATCATTGCAGGACCACCAATGTCGATGTTCTCGATGCAGGTGTCATAATCCGCACCCGCGGCAACGGTCGCCTCAAAGGGGTAGAGGTTCACCACCAGAAGGTCGATGCCGCCGATGCCATGCTCATCCATCGCCGCAACGTGTTCGTCGTTGTCGCGCAGCGCCAAGAGACCACCGTGCACTTTGGGGTGCAGCGTTTTCACGCGTCCATCCATCATCTCGGGGAACCCGGTCACTTCCGAAACGTCTTTTACGTCCAGACCTGCATCGCGCATTGCCTTGGCGCTGCCACCGGTCGAGAGCAGTTCGACGCCACGCTCGGAAAGCGCGGTGCCCAGCTCGATCAGTCCGGTCTTGTCGGAAACGGAAATCAGTGCGCGGCGGATGGGTGTCAGATCGGTCATATCGTATAGGGGTCCCGTAGGGTCAGGTTGTCATATCCAGCTCATCCCGGTTGAGGTCTCGGATGGCAACTGCAGATTCCTGCGCCTTGGCCATGGACCACCGGATGCGCGTCGCATACTCCATTGCGACGCCGGATAGAACGACCTGTTTTGTCGCGCGGGGCTTCAAACGCGTTTTTTCTAAGTAAACACTGGCTTCAAGCGTCAAATTGGCGGTTCCGTCATGCCGGAACACCCAGATTTCCCCACTTTTAAGAGCAATCGACACGGCCGTGGCCCCCATATCCAGCGCCGCATCGGCCTCTGGATGCAAATGGAATCGGATCTGGTAGGGGACACCCTGAAGGCTTGTCGCGTCAAAAGCCGCATCAAATCGTCTCTTGGACGCATCGTCGAGGGCAACCAGAAGGTCTTCGCCAACCATACCCCGACCATCAAATGTAAGCTCCAGAGTACGCGCATGGGTCAGCCCGTGGGTCTGAGAATACCCGTCATGCCCGCCTTGAAATCGCACCCCGTCGGGGGCCTGCCCCATTTGGATCGGCACGTTTACGGGTGCGTCTTCCAACTCTTCGTTGCGCCACCCTTTGCCGCGACCGGCTTCCCCCAGCCGTGCACTTGAAAACCCGTCCAGCGAAAGCGTGGAATGGCTCGGGGTCGCGCGCCCTGCCCTTCGCCAGTCTCCGCCAAAGCTCGATCCGGAACCGCAATTCACGATCACGGGACGTCGGCCGCTGGTCAGTTCAAACGCCAGAGTTGAGGCATGTGCATTGATCGACGCCGGACCTGTCGGCGGTGGGCTGGCATCCACGATCACACTGGTGCGCCCGGCCGAAAGGCGAGCAAATCCCATTGCCAGACCATCAGCCTGCCGCGTCTTCACCTGGCTTTCTGCAAGCGCATGATCCAACCGTCCTTCGAGACCCCGACCACCCCCATGAAACCGCGCCAGACCACCGTCTGCGTGCCGCAACGTGCGAAGCGTTGGCGCAATCCGTTCAATCGCCTCAAGGTGTGCTGGCGATAAATCGTGGCCCTTGTCCCCCAGTGCTGCTGCGGCCCAGGTCAGCAAGGTGAAGACTTCCAAAAGTTCTTCGGGGTTTCGGGTCGGGATGCCGCCCTGTTCCGTCACCTGCGCCCTGCACTCTTTGTCGAGCGCCTTGCACGCCGGCGAAACGTGCATTTCCATGCCTTCCAGCGCCAAACCGGCATAGATCAAACCCGTGAGCGCCTCGAACCGCGGCAGGCCGGCTGGGGTTGTATGCCAACGCTTCGACAGGAAAATCGTCTGTTGCCCCAAAGAACGGTAGAACGCCTCCGACTGCTCGGGCTCTCGCCCCCGCAAAAGGAAAATCGCGTGGTTGATCCAGCGGATCAGGCGACGACCCGTCAGTTCCGGTGTCCATCCGGGGCCACGGCCGCGTCCATAGGTGGCAATCCACTGCCACAACCACGTCTGCGCCTTTTCTCTTGCAGCCATGTCGCCGACCGCGGCCAGATCATCCAGCCAAGCAAAGCCATGCACGTCCTGCCAGAACACCGGATCGGTTTCGTTCAACGACCAAAGATCCGCCTCTGGCGCAGCGACCAGATGACCCGCGAACAGGTAGTTGCCGGCCACCAACTGCCGCCCCTTGGCAAAGCTGCCGATCGTGCGTGGCTCAGGCGTCGAGGTAAAGGCAGTGGCCGCACGGGCACGGGTGCTCCTGCGTGCATGCACGCGATGCATGAAGCGCGTCCAGCGCGCCGAAACACCGTCGGGATTGCTCATGTCGTACTGCCTCTACGCCATGTTGGCGTTTTGCAGCGCATGATAGCCTCAACCCGCTAAGGAGTCACCGATTGAATCGGCGCGATAGGCAAGACCGGCAAAGACCTGCAAACGCATCACGCCTTGCGCAGACACGCCACGTAGAAGCCGTCCATGCCGCCCTTGTCCGCCCAATAGTCAGGGCGCAGGCGAAGGCCGCCTTCCTCGGTGATCCACTCGGGATCGATTCCCGGCACATTCAATGCCTCTCGGTCCACGGTGACATCATCGCGCGCCTCAATAAGGTCTTCGACCTGGCATTCCCCCTCATCGGGCAGCAGCGAGCAGGTACAGAAAACAATCCGCCCGCCAGGCTTCACCAAAGAGAGTGCGTGGTTCAGCATTTTTGCCTGCAACTCGATCAGCCCACCAATTTCGCTGCCGTCTTTTGCAAAGGGCAGGTCCGGGTGACGACGGATCGTACCGGTCGCGGAACACGGGGCATCAAGGATGACAGCGTCCCACTGACCTTCCTGATCCATCACGTCGCCAACGATCAGCTCTGCCTCAAGCCGCGTACGTTTGAGGTTTTCCTTGAGACGCCCCATGCGGCTTTCAGAATCATCCACAGCCGTCACCGTTGCGCCCGACGCGGCGATCTGCATCGTCTTGCCGCCCGGTGCTGCACAGAGGTCAAGAACTGTCTCGCCCGCTTTCGGCGCGAGCACTTTCACCGGCAGCGCCGCCGCAGCGTCCTGCACCCACCAGCTACCTTTTTTGTACCCCGGCAAAACCGAAACCTGTCCCGCATCCGTCAGCCGAACGGTGCCGGTTTCCAGAAGCTCGCCGCCCAAGGAACGTTGCAAAGCGCCCTGATCGCCCTTGGCCGTCAGATCAAGAGACGCACCCGCAAAATGGGCGGCCTCCATCGCCCCGACAACATCACTGCCATAGGCCTCGACCAGGGGGCCACGCAGCCATTTTGGCAGGCGCGGCACACGCAAAGTCGGCCACACCTCTTCGCCATTCGCCGCCACCTTGCGCAACACGGCATTGACCAGCCCCTTCATCGAAGCGGTCCGCTTGTTGCGCGCCACGATCTCGACCGCGGCATTCACCACACCGTGCGCCGCACCACCTGCACAAAGCTCAATCGTCGCGAGGCGCAGCGTGTTGCGCACCGTCAGCGGCGGGTACTTTGCAAGGTGTTTCTGAAGAATACGATCCGCGCGCTCCATGCCGCGCAGTGTCTCGAGCGCAAGGCGCTGCGCCCGTGCGCGATCCTCCGGCTCAAGCCGTTCCAAGGCCCCGGCCCCAATCAATTCGGAAAGCAACCGCCCTTCACCGATGACCTTGTCCAAAAGGTAAACGGCACTGCGGCGGGCCTGAACTCCGGTCTGGGACATGTGGACGCTCCTTCGCTCTCTTGTCCAACAGGGACGGGCGCGTATATCAAGAGGCAATCCGGAAAGGAACCCGCCATGAGCGACGAAACCCAGAATCCCCCTGAAAAGCGCGATCTGCCGCCCGCAGCACTGCGCGCCCTTGCCGAAGCGGAAGAACGCCGCAAGAACGCCAAGAACCCAGAGATGCCCACCGAGCTTGGCGGCCGCGACGGCCCCGAACCGGTCCGTTACGGCGACTGGGAGAAGAAGGGCATCGCAATCGATTTCTGATCGCACGCCCCTCTTCAGTTTGACTTAGAGGCCAAGCGCCTTGCGCCGTTCTTCGGCAAAGCCCTGCACCAGCCGGTCTGCAACCAGCGCCAGAATGGCCATCGCGGCCCCTGCCGTCAGGCCCAGTCCCACATCCGCCTTGCCAAGCGCCAGGTAGATGGATTGTCCCAGCCCGGTCGTGCCGATCAGGGCGGCAATCACCAGCATTGCAAAGGCATATAGAATCGTCTGGTTCAGCCCCAGCAGGATCGTCGGTGCAGCGTAAGGCGCGCGCACCTCAAACATCTCCTGCCATTTTCCCGCCCCCGACGAGCGTGCCGCTTCAATCATCTCTTCCGGCGTCGAGGTCAGGCCGTGACGCGTATAGCGGATCATCGGCACGATCGCGTACATGCAGATCGCCAGAAAGGCCGAAAACTCGCCGATCTGGAAGAACATCAACACCGGGATCAGGAAAACGAACAAGGGAATGGTCTGCAAAAGGTCGCAAATCGGCTGAATGATCATCCAGGCCGTGCGGCTGACCGCTGACCAAAGCCCCAGAAGTCCGCCCACCAGCGCGCATGCAAAAACGGATGCCCCCGAAAGGTAAAGGGACAGCAACGCCCGATCCCAAAGCCCGGAAAGCAGGATCAGGAGCAGCAGAACCACAACCAGCCGCGCAAGTTTCCAGCCGCTTGAGACCCAACCCAGGGCGGCAGCACCCGCCAGAACAAACGGCCAGGGTAGCTGCGCAATACCGACTTCGACCATGCCGACGAGGATCACCAAAACCACCCCCGCAGCAAGGCGCCCGCGCATGGCCATGACACAGGCGAGCGCAATAGCAATGCCATACAGCACAAGGCTATGGGTCACCGTCCATTTAAAGCCCCAGGTAAAGGGCAAAACAGCATCGCTCAGACCGATCCGCAGAGGTAGGAGGCCAAAGAACATCGTGCCGTTCTTGAGGCTATCCAGCGCCGCACCGTTGGCGGCCGTAAACGCCCCAACCGATGTGTCCACCACCTCGGCCACCTTGTCGAAGGCCGAAATTTCCGCGGCGTTCGAGCCAACCAGTGTCGCCATGACGGCCAAGACCACCCCCACACCGACGATGCCCCAAGTCACGCGACGATCCCGCTTCTGGCGCGGGCCAGCCAGAGTGGCCGAATAGCGGTCGATCACGATGGCGAAGATCACGATCACAAGCCCGGCCATGAAAGACTGCCCGAACTGCGCCTTGCGCATCGTCAAAAGCACTTCCCAGCCGATATCCTGAAACCCGCCGATCACCGCCGCGATGATGACCATCGACAGTGCAGCCATAAGGCTTTGATTCACCCCCACCATGATCTGCGAGGCTCCTGCGGGCAGTTCCACGAGAAACAGGCGCTGGAGACGGGTGCCACCCGACATGACGGCCGCTTCCCGAATTTCGCTTTCCACGCGTTCCAAACCAAGCAGTACATTGCGGGCCATCGGCGGGGCGGCATAGATTGCCGATGCGATAAGCCCCACAACGGGCCCAAAGCCGAAGAGCACAAGCAGTGGTGTCAGATAAGCGAAGGTGGGGACCGTCTGCATGACGTCCAAAACCGCGTTTACCGCGCCTTTGACGCGTGGATACTCGAAAGCGAAGATACCAATCGCCAATCCCGTCAAAAGGGCCAGCGGCACAGAAACAGCGACGAGGGCGAGCGTGTTCATTCCCTCGGCCCAGTACCCCGACAACAGAACAAACCCGAGGCCAATGCCTCCGAGCGCCGCCATGCGCAGGCCACCCAGGTGCCATCCAAGCGCGGTTGTTAGTCCAATGACAAGCGGCCAGGGTGTCTGCCCCAAAATCGTCCCCACCCAAGACATCGGGAAACCAAGCAGCCAGGACATGCCCCGCGCGATCGGCTTGAACACGTCCAGAAGCCACCCGACGCCGCTGTTGATCCAGTCTGTTACCGGCAGAACAAAAACAGAGGGCCAGCTTTGAAGCCATTCGACCGACCCGCCGAACAACCGACAGATCAGACCGACCACCAACACCGCCAAAGCGGCCTGCGCGCCTCGTGTCAGGGTCATCCGCTTTCCGCCCCGAGTGCTTTGACAAAGCTGTCAGGGCGTACCATGCCCACCACCTTGCCATCGCCATCCTTGACGGGCACCGATTCAAAAGTCGACGCACATTGCGTCAATGCCGCCTCAAGCGACATTCCTGTGCGCAGCTCGGGCCAATCTCCCGCGAGCGGGCTGCCATCCAGGGGCTCCATCACTTCGCCCAGCGTCATGTGGCGTCCCTTTGGAATGTCGCGCGCGAATTCGCGCACATAGTCATCCACTGGGTTCAAAACGATCTGAGTTGGCGTGCCGATCTGAACGATCTCGCCATCGCGCATGATTGCAATGCGGTCGGCCAGTTTCAGGGCTTCGGCAATGTCATGCGTGATAAAGACAATGGATTTGCGCAGCGTCGCCTGAATGTTCAGGAATTCGTCCTGCAACTGGCGCCGGATCAATGGATCAAGTGCCGAGAACGGCTCGTCCAGAAACCAGATATCAGGGTTCACGGCCAAAGATCGCGCTATCCCGACACGTTGGCGTTGCCCGCCCGAAAGCTGGCGCGGATAGCTGTCTTCCCGCCCCTCAAGGCCGACCATCTTGAGAACCTCAAGCGCGCGGTTCCTGCGTTCGCTTCGCCCCGCCCCCTGCATCTTGAGAGGAAAGGCCACGTTGTCCGTAACCGTCATGTGCGGGAAAAGGCCAAAGTGCTGGAACACCATGCCCAGCTTGTGACGGCGCAATTCTATCAGGCGCTTCTCATTGGCCTGAAGAATATCCTCTCCGTCAATGCGCACCGCACCGGCAGTTGGCTCGATCAGACGCGAAATACAGCGGATCAGGGTCGATTTTCCGGACCCGGACAACCCCATGATTACAAACAGCCCGCCCGCGTTGACCTTGAAATTGGCCTCGCGGACAGCCGGGATAAGTCCCTTGGCCTTGAGCTGATCTGCAATCGCATGATGATCTCCGGCCCCGCGGTGTTCCCGCAGGGCCTCCTGAGCATGAGCGCCGAAGACCTGCCACAGGCCTTCGACCTCAATCGCCGGAGCGGCGCCGTTTGAAACGTTCATCGGCTTATTGGGTTGCCGCGTCCACGACCGGCTTCCACTTGGCTTCGTTCGACGACATCCAAGCAGCGACAACCTCTTCGACCGGTTTGCCGTCAACATCTACCATACCCATCATTGGCTGCTGGTCGGCCACGTCGAGCTTGTAGTTCACGAGGATTTCGTGCGCTGCCGGCCACTTGTCTTTCATGCCAGCCCAGCCAGCTTTGAAGATACGCGACGCGGAGAAGTCACAGTCGTTGATGGCATTCGGGTTCGGGCCCCATGCCGGATCATTGAAGCAGGCATCTTCGCCCGGCGGCAGTTCGACAAACTGCACGTCATAGGCTGACATCGCCCAGTGCGGTTGCCAGAAAGTGATCAGCAGAGGAGACTTCTTCTCGGTCGAAGCACGCAGTTCTGCGATCAGGGCACCTTCGGATCCGGCAGGAACCGCCTTGAACGGCAATTCAAGACCAACCATCCGGTCTGCGCCCGGCGTGCCCCAGTCGGCAGGGTAGTCCACAAGACGCCCCATCGGCAGGGTTTCGGCGGTGGCAAAGTTCATAGCGCATTCTTGCAGGGCTTCCCATGCCGGCAGGCCCGGGCACATCTCGGCGACATGCGCAGGATAGGCAATGCCTTCCTTCGCGGCCAGCCCAAGGTCCGACAGCTCTTCAAGCTTGCCTTCACCCTTCAGCGCGCCGTACTGGTCTGACACGTTCGACGACCAGATTTCCATGGCGCCATGCAGTTCACCGTCCGCCATGGCTTGATACATGTTCATGTAACCTGCAGTGACGTATTCGACTTTGTAGCCGGCCGCCTTCAGCATTTCACCCGCGATATGGGTCGAAATGTGCTGGCCGGTCCATTCGTTGATGGCGAGCTTGATCGGTTCATCCACGGCCCCCATGTCTGCAGCATGCGCGGCACCGGCAGCGCACAGCGCCAAGACCGAAAGGCTCGAAAGAACTTTCGTTTTCATGTTGAACTCCCTTGTTGCAGCCGAAATTTTGAACGGCCATTTAGTTTTTTATACCCAGCATTAAGGCACGTGTTGCCTGAACGACCAAGGTTTATTTCTGCTCTCACTGTAGCGGCATTTTTCATCCGCGACAGGGCCAGCATCAAAAAACCAGTGTAATCGCGACCTTATGGGGTAATTGCACGATTTCGCCTGTGGTTGAACTTTTTTGGCCGAACCCGGCAAAAAAGCACATCAAAACGTCGGCACCGAGGGCATTCGACATGGGGGAAGGCGGTGGGGGAGAATCGAATATCCCCGCCTCTACGTTTTGGAAGCGGGGATTTGATCGTGGTGAGGGTGTCGAGGTCAGAGGCCCAGGACGTCGATCATGTCGTATTCACCGGGCTTCTTGTCCTGCCCCCAAAGGGCCGCCTTGAGGGCGCCACGGGCAAAGATGGCGCGGTCGCTGGCGAGGTGGCGCAGGACGATGCGTTCGCCGGGGGCGGCAAACATCACGTCGTGTTCACCCACGATGTCACCGCCACGAATGGCCACGAACCCGATATCACCTTTCTTGCGCGCACCGGTAATGCCGTCACGGCCGCGGTCCTCAACATCGGCCAAAGACACGCCACGGCCCTCGGCTGCGGCCTCGCCCAACATCAGGGCCGTGCCGGACGGCGCGTCGACTTTCTGGTTGTGGTGGCTTTCGATCACTTCGATATCAAAGTCTTCGTCAAGCGCCGCAGCCACCTTTTTCGTCAATTGAACCAACAGGTTGACGCCCAAAGACATATTGCCGGCACGCACGATCACGGCATGGCGGCCGCAGGGTTCGAGCTTGGCAATGTCTTCGTCCGTCATGCCGGTTGTGCCGATCACATGCACCGCACGGGCCTGCGCCGCCAGCTTGGCAAACTGCAACGTGGCCGCCGGAGCGGTAAAGTCGATCACGGCCTGCGCCTTGGCAAAGGCTTCCAGCGGCTGATCGGTGACGGCAACGCCCAGCGCCTGACCGCCCATCGCCTCGCCAATATCCATGCCGACCCAGGGATGACCTTCGCGCTCAACCGCCCCGACAAGGCGCGCCTTGTCGCTGTCCACCACGGTCTTGATAAGCATCTGACCCATCCGGCCCGAGGCCCCGGTGATGACGATTCCCGGAAGATCTTCCATGGTGAAATTCCCTTGTTTTGGCGTGTCTGTAACGCGTCGGTATTACGTCGGTATTGCGGAGGTGCGCATTTCCGATTGTTCGAGGCCCCGTTTAACCAAAGCGCAGGCGCTTGGCAAAGCCTCGTGAAAGGCATAAGTGGGGTCCATGGCAAAGAACAAGTTCCATGACGGCCCCGGCCCATCGCAGCGACAGCTGCGCGTAGGTGAATTGATCCGCCGCACGCTCTCTGACGTGCTGGCGCGTGGCGACGTGCATGACCCCGACCTGAACCGCATGTCCATCACCGTTGGCGAGGTCCGCACCTCGCCTGACCTCAAGATCGCGACGGCCTATGTCCTGCCGCTGGGCGGCAAGGGGCAGGATGACGTGCTCAAGCTGCTGGCCCGCAACAAAAGCGAGCTGCGCCGCGCAATCGGCAAGAAGACCGGCCTCAAGTTCACACCCGACCTGCGCTTCCAGCTGGATCAGACCTTTGATCAGATGGACGAGACCCGCCGGATGCTGAACCAGGATCACGTGCGTCAGGACATCGAGCCCGACGAATGATCCGTTGGGCCGCCCTTTTCGTTGCCCTGATGGCCACGGAAGCGGCAGCGGTCGAATGTCGGGATCTTTCCCACGAAGGAAATCGCTATTCCCTCTGCGAGGTTGCGCCCGCAGAGGAAGACCTACGCCTGTTCCTGCGTGACGGGGCGGGGCAGCCTTATGGCACCTTCAAGAATATCGAAAACAGCCTGAGCGATGGCAAGACCCTGAGCTTTGCCATGAACGCCGGCATGTACCATCCCGACCGCCGCCCTGTCGGTCACTATGTCGAGGACGGGCAGGAAGAGATGCGCCTTTTGACCGGCGCAAGCGACGGGAACTTCGGGCTGTTGCCGAACGGGGTTTTCTGCGTGGGCGAGGATCGCGCAGACGTCTTCGAAACACTGGATTTCGCGGCGACCCAGCCGGATTGCCGCCACGCCAGCCAATCCGGACCGATGCTCGTCATCGACGGGGCGCTGCATCCGCGTTTCCTCCCCGACAGTACCTCGAAACGCATTCGCAATGGCGTTGGCACGCGGTTTGACGGGCAACGCGCCGTCTTTGTCATCTCGAACAACGAAGTGACATTTCACGCATTCGCCCGCCTGTTCCGGGACGTCTTGCAGACATCCAACGCGCTCTATTTCGATGGTCGCATCTCACGCCTGCACGCTCCGACGTTGGACCGCTCTGATGCTGGGTTTCCAATGGGGCCGATCGTTGGGGTTGTGGAATAGGACACCGGTTTTCGGCTGCTCCGAAACGACGATCCTTTAGGGCCTCAGAGTTTAGATTTTATCCAGATTGATCGCACGCCCTTTCAAGGGCTGTGCCTGCCTGGGCGGGCGCAAATGCGCCTGCCCAGGCAGGCAGGCGCAGCCCGGCGGTGCCGCCGGGCAGTTCCCACCCGCTAAGTCGCAAGTCAGCTGTCTTCTTCGAACCCCGCGCTGACGCTCAATCCACCGGCGGCACACCACGCGCTTCCAGCATCTTCACATCCACGTCTTCGCGCCGCGAGCCATAGCGCATCTCATCGTAGAACACGACGTGCGTGGGCAATTCGACACCCCAATCAAACTTGAACGGCGTCGGGGACGGGCTTTTCGATTTTCCGGATTCGTGGCTCTGCTTATAGGCCTTTGCTTCGGCCGGTGTCTTGCCGCGCGCCGCAAGATAGCGGCTAACGAAACTGTTATAGATGCCGTATTTCAAACCCAGCTTCGGTTTCTTCTTTCGGTACTCGGCCGGCATAAAGGGAGAGCGTTTCTCGCAGATCACCCGACCGTCCTTGTAGAGCTGGAAATAGGTTTTCTGACCGGAGTGGCCGTAATGGGCATAGATCGTGATGTCGATCCAGCGCCCCTTCCAAGACGAGAGCGAACCGAGCTTGCACTCCTGACCGTCGGCGAACTTCAGGTAGGGGCGGTCATTGAAGGTAAGCCACCACATCGGTGTAAGCCAACCTTCGGCTTTCACCTGCCCCAGCAGGGTGTTTGCGCGTCCGAGACTTTGAAAGCTTTTCGGGATGAACATCGAATAGCCGTACCAGACGCCCTGCCCGGGTTTGGACATGGCGTTCTTGGGCTTTTCCTTCATTTCGACCCGACCGCGATCGGTGTCGCAATCATTCCAACCGGACGACTTTCCGCAATCACCGTGCCGGATTTCGAAACGCTGTGACTTGCTCCCCCGGCGGGCGAAATCCCTGACCATGGCAAAGCGGTATTTGCTCTTGTGCGACAGTGCCTCGATCTTGACCTTCTTGAGGACCGAGTTGCGGATTGGTTTTTCCTTGGCGATGGCGTCGCCCGCGCATGAGACGGCCAGAATACCGGCGACCAAAATGGGAATGAGTTTCATGAAATGCTCCTGCTGCAATTGTCTCTCAGGCTAGAGTCAGACCCACGTTCGTGGCAACTGAAATTGACAAGCCGAATGGCATCCGCTACGCCGCCGCCTCATCTCAAGAATGGATCGCATCATGGGACGCAAACGCAAGGGACGTGACATTTCCGGCTGGCTGGTGGTTGATAAACCGGCGGGCATGACCTCGACTTCGGTTGTCAACAAGGTGCGTTGGGCGATGGAGGCCAAGAAGGCCGGCCATGCGGGCACCCTCGATCCTGAGGCCACGGGCGTTCTCGCTGTGGCGCTGGGTGAGGCGACCAAAACGGTGCCCTATCTGACCGATGACTTGAAGTGCTACGAGTTCACCGTGCGCCTTGGGCAGGCCACCAATACCGACGATGCTGAGGGCGAGGTGATTGCCCAGTCTGACTCGCGTCCGAGCGATGACGAGATCAAGGGCGCGCTTGGCCAGTTCATCGGCGACATCATGCAGGTGCCGCCCAAGTTCAGCGCGGTCAAGATCGACGGAGAGCGCGCCTATAAGCTTGCCCGCGACGGCGAAGATGTCGAGATCGCCGCAAGGCCGCTGTGGGTCGAGTCGCTGGTGATGCTGGATCGCGAAGACGAAGACCACGTGTTGCTTGAGCTGACCTGTGGCAAGGGTGGTTATGTGCGTTCGATCGCGCGGGACCTTGGTGCGGCACTGGGCTGTTTCGGCCACGTACGCGAGTTGCGCCGCATCTGGTCGGGGCCGTTCACCGCCGCGGAGGGGATCAGCATCGAAGAGATCGACGCCAAGGCCAAGACCACCGAGCTGGACGCCTACCTGCGGCCGCTGGAAGAGGTGCTGGCTGTCCTGCCGGAAGTGAAATGCACCGCCGAGGGTGCCACGCGCCTGAAACACGGCAATCCCGGCATGGTGCTGGCCAGTGACGTCGACTATGGCGAAGAGTGCTGGGCCTCGTTCGAGGGCAAGGCCGTGGCCGTGGGTGTTTTCAAGGCGGGCGAGTTGCATCCCAGCCGGGTTTTTGTCGACTGATCCGAGGTTGCCCTCTCTTTCCGGACGCTTGCCTCTTGTTCCTAGGCACGGCACAAACGCGGGATGATCACACGCGAGTTTCAAAAGGGCGATGCCGCCTCAAGCGCGACCTATTCGGATTGCGAAACCTATCGCTATTCCCTGACGCGCGTTTGGGATGATGCGGGCCGCAAGGTGGCTTTCATCATGCTCAACCCGTCCAAGGCGACGGAAGCGCAGAACGACCCGACGATCGAACGCTGCGAACGCAGGGCGCGGGCGCTGGGGTTCGGCGGATTTCGCGCGGTGAACATCTTTGCCCTGCGCGAAACCGATCCGAAACTGCTGCGCACCCACCCCGAGCCGCAGGGGCCAGAAAATGACGACGCCGTGGCCCAAGCGTGCCTTTGGGCAGATGTGATCCTCGCCGGATGGGGCGCACATGGAGAGCACCTTGGACAAGGCGACGCCATGCGCGAGGTGCTGCGCGGCACGGGGCGGACGATCCATTGTCTTGGCCTGACCAAAGCCGGCCACCCTCGCCACCCGCTTTACATCGCCTACGCCCAGCAGCCGGAAATCTGGACCCAGCCAGAGACGACCCGTTAACCAGTTTCCCTGTTTGACGTTTACCGGCTCGATGCCCTGTGGCCTACTTTGGCGGGGGCCTGTGTTCCGGGCAAACGGGGTTGGTGCGATGTGGTTACTTGCGGGAATAATTGGTGTGATGGCGGCCGGATCCGCGGCGGTTTTCAGTTTTGACACGGACAAAGACGAGGCGGAGAGCGAAAACAACGACCTGCCCGAGGAAGAAAACGCAGAGGCCGCAGCGCAAGACACAACCGACCTTCTGGAAATTGCAGGCACGCCGGCACAGCCTGTCGATGTCGACACGCCACAAGACACGTCTCAGGCCACTGAGGGCGCAGATACCTTGATTGGCCTGAACACGGACGACCACCTTGATGGCCTTGCCGGCGACGATCAGATCAACGGATATGAGGGTGACGATACCCTGTATGGCGACACCGGTCAGGATCACCTGTTCGGTGCCGAAGGCGAAGACGCGCTTTTCGGCGGAGACGACAACGACCGCCTTCATGGACAGGACGGTTCTGACACCCTGTTTGGCGAGGCAGGGGATGACACTCTGGCCGGATACCTTGGTGATGACCATCTTTCCGGCGGCGATGGTGCGGACTCGCTCCTTGGCGGCGGGGGCGATGATCTTTTGCTGGGCGGCAACGATGATGACGCGCTGCATGGCAACGAAGGCGACGACACCCTGACAGGGGGTGATGGCAGCGACACCCTGTTCGGCGGGGACGGCAATGATCTTGTCGACGGGCGCGACGCCGATGGTGCAATGGACTTTCTCAATGGTGGTCAGGGTGATGATACAATCGCTGCGGGCGCCGGCGACATGGCGCATGGCGGTGACGGGCTCGACACCTTCCTGCTCAGTGAATGGGATCAGGTGGGCGGTCCGGTCACGATTGTCGATTTCAACGACTCGGAAGACAGCCTCGTCCTGATGTATGAAGATAGCGGGAGTGGCGATCCAGAGGTTGATATTCGCCAGGACGCCAATGTCCCGAACCGAACCGAGGTTCTGGTGGATGGCATTCCCGTCGCCGTCGTGATGGGAGGGGGGGGCCTGTCTGCGGCAGACATCACGCTTTTGCCACAGGGCGGACCGGGTGCAACCGAGTTGCTGCGCGTTTGAGGGGTTTCGCCCTTCCCTTTTGGAGAAATATCTCTTATACGCGCGCATCCGGTGGACGAATCCGTGTGTCGGACACTTTCCTGGACCTTGCTGGACGACATCCCGGCTTGTGCCCGCAACCCTTAATCATGGGAGACCCCGATGTCGATTACTGTTGAAGAAAAAGCCCGCGTTCTGGCCGAATTCGCAACCAAAGAAGGCGACACCGGTTCGCCGGAAGTACAGGTTGCTATCCTGACCTCGCGCATCAACACCCTGACCGAGCACTTCAAAACCCACAAGAAGGACAACCACGGTCGTCGTGGCCTTCTGAAAATGGTTGCTCAGCGCCGTAAGCTGCTGGACTACCTGAAGGGCAAGGAAGAAGCACGTTACCAAGACCTGATCAAGCGTCTCGGCATCCGTCGCTAAGCATTCCGGATCATCCGATCCAGAAGCACCCGCTCCTCTTTGGAGCGGGTGTTTTCGTTTGTGGCCACCGGAAAGCCTTGCGCAATGGCGGGCGTCGGGGTGAATTGGGCGGAGATTGCGACGACAGGACCCCCGCCAATGACCAGCGCCGACACCCTGACCTTTCTGGCCTGCCAGATTGACATCCCCCCGATGACCACGGCCGCCGAGAGGGACGCACACCTTGCCCGATCCGCGGCGAAGGTGCGGGCCGAACTTGCCGCCGCCGACAGACAGGTCGATCTGGTGGTGCTGCCGGAACTTTCCAGCATCGATTATGCGCGCGGCACGTTTTCCAGACTGGATGAAATGGCAGAGCCTGTCGATGGCGCTTCGTTTCAAACATGGCGGGCGGTGGCGCAGGAGTTCGGATGCCACGTGTCCTTTGGGTTTGCCCGCAAGGGGGACGGCGGGCCGTTCATCAGTGTTGGTGTGGTCGGCCCCGACGGTGACCTGATCGGCAGCTACGACAAACTGCACCTCGCGCAATATGGCGCGTCGATGGAGAAAGAGTATTTCAATCGGGGCGATCACCTGCTGGTCTTTGAGGTCAACGGTTTCCGGCTGGCCCCGATCATCTGCTACGACATCCGAATTCCGGAATTGTCGCGCACGCTGGCCGTGGATCATGGTGTCGAGGTGATCCTGCATTGCGGTGCCTACTATCGCGACGAATCCTTCGCTACATGGCACCCTTTCGCGACCACGCGGGCGCTTGAGAACCAGGTGTTCTTTCTCTCGCTGAACCGGGCGGGGCAGACTTATGGCAATTCGCTGTTTTGCTGGCCGTGGATGGATGAAACCATCGCCCCAGTCCGTTTTGACAACACCTCCGAGACCTTCCGTCTGATCACGCTGGACCGCGCCAAGCTAGAGGCGGCACGGCGCGATTATACGTTCTTGAAGGACCGGTTGGAGGACTATGGGGCGGTTGGGGTGCACCAAGATTGATGCCCCTCGCGCGTGTCGTTCGCGGCTTGAAACGCTCTACCTGTCTTTGTCTTCGGCTTTGATCAGTTCCGCCACCCGCTGACCGATGATCGTGCTGGCCTTGACCGAAGGGTGGATCATGTCGACGCCGTGGAACGACCTGTCCCCGTGCGGCACCAGTTCGGCATTCGACAGGAAATAGACGCCCTCGACCTGATCGGCCAGGCGCGCGATGCGAGCTTCGAGAACATCCCCCTCCGAACGGCATTCATCGATCATCGAGCCAACGCCGGGGCTGCGCAGATAGCCGACCCAGACCACGCGGGCGCCGGTCTTGCGGATGTCGGTGACCAGCTTGGCAATTGCCCCGCCGCGGCCATTCTGGGAAATCAGCTTGTCCAGCTTGCGTTCACAGGCCTTGCAGCCACAGCCCAGCCAAAGATCGTTGCCGCCACCGTTCAGGACAACCCAATCCCAGCCATCGCCGGAGAACTGGCTTTCGATACGAAACCCGGCCGCGCCGGAAATCGGGAGCTTGTAGAGGATACGTGCCCCACCGACCGACCGGTTGACCACGGGTTCCTGGAGTTCGCTCGCAACGGAATGGGCAATCGATCGCCCGCTGATCCCGTGCCACGCCATGAGACTGTCGCCCATGGCTAGGATACGCGGGCCTTCCGAGCGGGACACCTCGGCCCCATCCGGAGCGGGGGCCGTCGTCGCGCAGGCGGACAAAACCAAAGCTGTCAGGGTCAGGATCAAAAAGGGCAGGCGCATCAATTCAGGGGCTCTATTCATGGGTCATCAAGCACGAACCAACATATGGGGAGTTCGGCGCAGGGAAAGCAAGGGCGACTCTGTGCCGATGCAAACTCCCTGCTTTCAAAACGCTTCAATCTCATGTAAGGGCCTTGCATCCGACACGTTGTGCTTGGACCCTGGCACTCGGACAGAAGAAGGAAGGGGTCGGCGGCAATGGGGCCGCTATATGAAACGGGAGACCCGGAGGGCCGGGAGTGCTCCCAACTAGGATAACATGATGTTTGATGTAACCAAGAAATCCATGCAGTGGGGCGAAGAGACGCTCACACTGGAAACGGGCAAGGTTGCCCGTCAGGCCGACGGCACCGTGATCGCCACTCTGGGCGAGACCTCGGTCATGGCCAACGTGACCTTTGCGAAGGCACCGAAACCCGGTCAGGACTTTTTCCCGCTGACCGTTCACTACCAAGAGAAATACTATGCCGCGGGTAAAGTACCCGGCGGTTTCTTCAAGCGTGAAGCTCGTCCGACCGAGAAAGAAACCCTCACCGCGCGTCTGATCGACCGTCCGATCCGCCCGCTGTTCGTTGAAGGCTTCAAGAACGAAGTTCTGGTGATGTGCACCGTTCTGAGCCACGACCTCGTAAACGACCCCGACATCGTTGCGATGATCGCCGCCTCGGCCGCGCTGACCATTTCGGGTGCGCCGTTCATGGGCCCGATCGCCGGTGCGCGCGTTGGTTTCGAAGACGGTGAATACGTTCTGAACCCGACCGTTGATGACATGCAGGACCTGCGCAACAACCCCGACCAGCGTCTGGACCTGGTTGTCGCGGGCACCAAAGACGCCGTGATGATGGTGGAATCGGAAGCTTACGAGCTGACCGAAGCCGAAATGCTGGGCGCCGTGACCTTTGCCCACGACGCTATCCAGCCGGTCATCGACCTGATCATCGACCTCGCGGAAGAGGCGGCGAAAGAGCCGTTCGACTTTACCCCGCCGGAATACACCGAGCTGTTTGAAGCCGTGAAAGCCGCCGGCGAAGAGCAAATGCGCGCCGCGTTTGCCCTGACCGACAAGCAAGAGCGCACCGCCGCTGTTGCCGCAGCACGTGACGCGATCAAGGAAGCGCTGAGCGAAGAGCAGTTGGAAGATTCCAACCTTGGCGCAGCCATGAAAAAGCTGGAAGCGGGCATCCTGCGCGGCGACGTCGTCAAAGGCGGCAAGCGTATCGACGGCCGTGACACCGCGACCGTTCGCCAGATCGTTGCGGAAACCGGCATGCTGCCGCGGACCCACGGTTCGGCGCTGTTCACCCGTGGCGAGACCCAGGGCCTGGTTGTGACCACCCTCGGCACCGGCGACGACGAACAGATCATCGACGCGCTGCACGGCAACTTCCGTTCGAACTTCCTGCTGCACTACAACTTCCCGCCCTACTCGGTTGGTGAAGTGGGCCGCGTTGGTTCGCCCGGTCGTCGCGAAATCGGCCACGGCAAGCTGGCATGGCGCGCCCTTCAGGCCGTTCTGCCCGCAGCCACCGACTTCCCCTACACCATCCGCGTTGTTTCCGAGATCACCGAATCGAACGGCTCGTCGTCGATGGCGTCGGTCTGCGGTGGCTCGCTGTCGATGATGGACGCAGGTGTTCCGCTGAAATCGGCGGTTGCCGGTGTGGCCATGGGCCTGATCCTGGAAGACGACGGTTCCTACGCGATCCTGACCGACATCCTGGGTGACGAAGATCACCTTGGCGACATGGACTTCAAAGTGGCAGGTACCGAAAACGGCATCACCTCGCTGCAGATGGACATCAAGGTTGCCGGCATCACCCCGGAAATCATGGAGAAAGCCCTGGCGCAAGCCAAGGACGGCCGGATGCACATCCTGGGCGAGATGAACAAGGCGCTTTCGGGCGCGGCTGACTTCTCGGTCCACGCACCGCGCATCGAAACCATGACCGTTCCCACCGACAAGATCCGTGAAGTGATCGGTTCGGGCGGCAAGGTCATCCGCGAGATCGTGGAAGTTTCGGGCGCCAAGGTCGACATCAACGACGACGGCGTGATCAAGATCGCTTCGCCGAACGGTGACTCGATCCAGAAGGCCTATGACATGATCTATGCGATCGTGGCAGAGCCGGAAGTGGGCGAGATCTACAACGGCAAGGTTGTGAAGATCGTCGACTTCGGTGCCTTTGTGAACTTCTTCGGCAAGCGCGACGGTCTCGTACACGTCAGCCAGATCGAAAACCGCCGCCTGAACCACCCTTCGGACGTTCTGAAGGAAGGTCAGGAAGTCAAAGTCAAACTGCTTGGCTTCGACGACCGCGGCAAGGTGCGCCTGTCGATGAAAGTTGTCGACCAGGAGACCGGCGAAGAGGTTGTTCTCGAGAAGAAAGAAAAGAAAGAGGACTGATCCTCACTTCTTTGATTGAATACGAAAGCCCCGGTGGAAACACCGGGGCTTTTTTGAATAACAAACAGGAGTATAGCATCAACAAATGTTCAAGCGGATACCACACTATAATCTACTCATTTTGTGATTAGTATTTAGAAAAAACCAATCCTCAAACTTGACAATGGATGACAGAATATCCACAAATCCTTTTATGGCTGAAAAACACCTCATTAGCATTAACAACACACAATATGACGCAACAGACGCTGTATCCTACCACATAAAGGGGTTTCCGCCTGGCCCCCTTGATCCATCTGCTCTGATAGGGCCGCAAACAGACGCTGTCATGGCTTTGGTACAATACGACACCGAACTTCGACAGCTCCCACGTAGCGAATTACTCTTGGCCCCCCTTAGAGCACGGGACGCCGTAGTATCTTCCAGAATGGAAGGTACCATCTCTACTTTGGAGGAAGTTCTTCGTCTTGAGGCGGATTCCGACGAAGATAGTCTTCCGTCCAACGCGCGTGAGGCTGATTTGGAAGTGGCCCTCTATGCACGGGCTCTGCGACAGGCAGAACACGCACTGCGTGATGGATACCCGTTTTCCGGACACATCATCCAAAACGCCCATAGAACGTTACTTTACACTGGGCGTGGCGCACGAAGTCGCCCAGGCGAATATAAAATCGAACAAAACTACATCGGCAACCGAAGAGCACGCCGTATAGATTATATCCCAATTGCCCCGGAGCAACTTTTGGGCGGTTTAGAAGCGCTTTTCAAATTCGGCAACACAACACGCGATGAAGACGGCCTTCTACCTTTACTGCGTGTCGCTCTCGTGCACGCTGAATTTGAAGCCCTGCATCCTTTCGAAGATGGCAACGGAAGGCTAGGCAGGATGCTGATTCCGCTACTTTTGTGGAGACAAGGCTTATTGAGTGCGCCCCATTTCTTCGTCAGCGACTACTTTGAAAAGAACAAGGATGAATACATCGAGCGGCTTCGAAGGGTGTCGGAAAATGCAGAGTGGACAGAATGGTGTGTATTCTTTTGCAAGGCCATCGAGAGCCAAGCCAAAGCCAACATCGAGACCGTTGGCCAGGTCAGGGTGCACTACGAACACATGCGAGAAGTTTTCCGCGATCTGCTGCGTTCGCGGTGGTCTACCGATGCGCTTGACTACATTTTTGCGAATCCAATTTTCAGGAACAACCGCTTCAAACGGAACGCTGGAATTCCGGCGCAAACGGCAAACGCCTTTACCAACAAACTCGTCGAAGCGGGACTGTTGCGCGTGTTAATTCCACCTTCGGGTCGAGCGCCGGGAATGTATGCTTTTCCGAGCTTGCTAGAAATCGTTGCCGAACCCTAGGGTATTCGAACCAAGGTCAACTACTCTAAAGAGTCTTTGAAAAAGGGATGTGCTTGTGGGCAGCGACATGGTGAATCACTGCCCTGATTGCCAAATGTATCAATCCGGCAGCTTCGTCATCCGCAGGTACGGGAAGTGGGTGGTGAACTCGCCGTACTTGGCCTTGGCGTCCTCGTCACTGACGGCGACCGGGATTACTACGTCTCCACCCGGGGTCCAGTTGGCCGGGGTCGCGACGTTCTCTTTGGCGGCGGTCTGAAGACCGTCAAGGGCGCGCAGAACCTCGGCAAAGTTGCGGCCGACGTTCATCGGGTAGGTCATCGACAGTTTGAGCTGTTTGTCCGGGCCGATGATAAAGACCGAGCGCACGGTGGCGCTGTCGGCGGGGGTGCGGCCATCGGGCAGGTAGGCTTCTGCCGGCAGCATGTCGAAGGCCTTGGACACGGCGAGACCCTCGTCGGCGATGATCGGGAAACCGGCTTTGGTACCGGCAAAACCTTCGATGTCCGTTTTCCAACCCTTGTGGTCTTCAACCCCATCGACAGACACGCCGATCACCTTGCAACCGCGCTTGTCCCATTCGTCGGCAAGCTGTGCCACTGCCCCGAATTCGGTGGTGCAGACCGGGGTGAAATCCTTGGGGTGCGAAAACAGGATGGCCCAGCTGTCGCCGATCCAGTCGTGGAACGAAATGCTCCCCTGATCGGTTTCAGCCGTGAAATCGGGGACGGTATCGTTGATGCGCAAACCCATGTGTCTCTCCTTGAAAATGCGTTTCATACTGAGATGAACATAAGTGATGGAAAGAGCCTGCATAGGGGGCAGTAGAACTTTCTTCGCAACTCAGGGAAACTTGGCGCTCTGGACTTCCGGGAAAATTTGATCAAATTTCTTGTGACGGTGCGGCACGGGGGGTTGCGAGAGCCACGACCGCCTGACACAGTGCAGCAAATTCTGGGAGGAATACCATGATTGAGAAACGCCAATTCTATATCAACGGGCAATGGGTCTCACCGGCCGCCGCCCGCGATTTCGACGTGATCGATCCGGCCACCGAAGAGGTTTGCGCCGTGATCTCGCTGGGTGATCAGGCCGATACCGACGCAGCCGTTGCCGCTGCCAAGGCCGCCTTCCCGTCGTGGGCTGAAACCCCACTGGAAGAGCGCGTTGCCCTGATCCGCCGACTGGGTGAGATTTACAAGGAACGCCGCGACGAGATGGGCGAGGCGATCCGCATGGAAATGGGCGCGCCGATTGATCTTGCGCGCAACAACCAGTGGGGCGCGGGCAGCTGGCACCTTGACGGGTTCCTTGACGCGCTCGAGAACTTCGAGTTCGAAAAACCCTATAAGGGCGCAGACCGGATGCGCATGGAACCCATCGGTGTGTGCGGCCTGATCACGCCATGGAACTGGCCGATGAACCAGGTTGTGCTCAAGGCGATCCCGGCGATGGCCGTGGGCTGCACCATGGTCCTGAAACCCTCCGAGATTTCGCCGCTGTCGTCGCTCCTGTTTGCCGAGATGGTCGATCAGGCGGGTTTCCCGGCGGGTGTGTTCAACCTCGTCAACGGCGATGGCATGGGCGTTGGTTCGCAGCTTTCGTCGCATCCAGACGTCGATATGATCTCCTTCACCGGGTCGACCCGCGCCGGCATCGCGATCTCGAAGGCCGCCGCCGATACGCTCAAGCGCGTGAGCCTCGAGCTGGGTGGCAAAGGTGCGAACATCATCTTTGCAGACGCCGACGAGAACGCCGTCAAACGCGGCGTGATCCACTGCATGCAGAACTCGGGCCAGTCGTGCAACGCACCGACCCGCATGATGGTCGAACGTTCGCTTTATCCGCAGGCTCTCGAAATTGCCAAGGCGGCGGCAGAGGCCACCTCGGTTGGCCCAACCACGGAATCCGGCCGCCACATCGGGCCGGTGGTGTCGGAACTGCAGTACAACAAGATCCAGGGCCTGATCGAAACCGGCATCAAGGAAGGCGCGACGCTTCTGGCAGGTGGTCTGGGCCGGCCAGAGGGCATGAACAAGGGCTACTTCGTGCGCCCCACCGTCTTTGCCGACGTGACCCCGGAGATGACGATCTACCGCGAGGAAATCTTTGGTCCGGTCCTGTCGATCATGCCGTTCGACAGCGAAGAGCACGCCGTGGAAATGGCCAATGACACGGTCTATGGCCTGACCAACTATATCCAGACGCAGGACGACGACAAACGCCTGCGCGTGGCGCGTCGGGTGCGCTCCGGCATGGTGGAAACCAATGGTATCGGCCGCCAGAATGGCTCGCCTTTTGGCGGCTACAAGCAGTCGGGCAACGGGCGCGAAGGCGGTGTCTGGGGCATCGGGGAATTCTGCGAGGTCAAGGCGATCTCGGGCTGCCCGATGGAGTGATCCAGCCAAACTGACAGATCAGGAAATGCCGGGGCATGTCCCCGGCGTTTTCCTTTTCAGACCCCCAAACCCTGTCGATGCCATTCCTCCCAGATGAAGGGATAGCTCCAGACGCAGTCATGAGTCTGCGCCATACGTGAACGTATGGCATCACGACGCGCCCTGTCACCCTCGCTCAGCTTGTGGAATTTGACGGTGATCCGATCCACCTGCGCGATCAGTCCGCGATCCACCATCGCGGGTAGCAGATCGTATTCGCCGCCATGCGTATGCACCTTGGCCAGCGCCACGCGCGGCGTACCCAGCGTTTCAAATACCTCGCCCACATCTTTCAGGAACTGGTCCGACGCGCTACCAAGGCCAAAGTCGTGCACCACCACGTCCGAGCGCCCCTCGAACTTTTGCGACAGGCGAGACGCGTTGTCCCGGGTGTTGGGAAAGACATGCACCGTCACCGCATAGCGCGCGGTCATGGCGTCGGCCCAGTCGCCGGTTTCGGCGCCGATGTCCCAAACCATGTCGCCGGGCAAAAGACCGGTGAACCCCTCGGGGGTGTCCTGACCATGGGCGGCGCGATAGGCGCGCAGATCAGAGCGGTAGGCGCGATAGCCCGCGTCCGTCACCCAACGCCACAGATTTTGAAAAACCCCGCCCTCTTGCATGTCGTTCTCCTTGGTTCCGCCCAAGAAGACGCGTTTCACGCGGTGAGCGCAAGATGGCACGGGATCGCGATTTGCCGCAGTGTTTCCTAGAAAGGCACCTTGGCGCGGAAACTCATGCCCCGCCCTCCGTCAGGGTGGCGCACGCGCAGTTCCTCGGAGTGCAGCATCAGCCGGTCATGACTGTCCCGCGCTTCGCCTTCGGCATAGAAGGGATCACCCAGGACCGGATGCCCAAGCGCCTGCATGTGCACGCGCAGTTGGTGGCTGCGCCCGGTCTTGGGGAACATGCGCACGCGGGTTTCGTCTTCACCGTATTTCATCACCCGCCAGTCGGTGACGGCAGGCTTGCCATTCTCGTGGTCGACCATCTGCTTGGGACGGTTCGGCCAGTCGACGATCAGGGGCAGATCGACCGTGCCGGACTTTGGCTCAAGCCTCCCTGCAACCCGCGCAACATAGGTTTTCTTGGTGGTCCGCTTTTCGAACTGCATCGACAGATGGCGCTGCGCATGGGGGGTTAGTCCGAAGATCATCACGCCCGACGTATCGCGATCGAGCCGATGCACCAGAAGCGCCGTCGGAAATGCCACCTGAACGCGGGTCAGAAGGCAATCGGCCAGATGCTCCCCCTTACCCGGAACCGACAACAGGCCCGAGGGCTTGTTCACCACAACGATCTCGTGATCCTCGTGCAGCACCTCAAGCGGGTCATGGGGCGGGTTGTATGCGGCTGACGTATCCATGCGCCCGCTTTAGTGCCAGTTGCGGATATGGGCAACCCGACGTCATGCTTGCCCAAGGGCGCACATCTGGCAGGCTTGGGGGAAATTGGAGGAAAAGACGATGCACCCAACGATTGACCGCATGAAAGAGATTGTTGCCTCGGGGGACGATACGAAGATAATTGAAATCCTTGCCGATGACGTGCAGTTCCTGCCACCGACCTACTACAAGACATGGACCGGCGCGGAACCCGCCGCCGCGATCCTTGGCCACGTCGGGCAGATTTTCGAGGACTTCACCTATCGTCGCATCATGGGCGAGGGCAACGACTGGGCGCTCGAGTTCCAATGCAAGGTGGGCGATCTGGATGCGGTTGGCGTGGACCTGATCACGCTGAACGACGAGGGCAAGATCGCAAAGTTCGAAGTGGTCATGCGCCCCTACAAGACGGTTGGCGCGCTGCGTGATGCGATCATGGCCCGGGTGATGAAAGACCCGCGCTTTCTCAAGTTCAAAGATGCCCTGAGCTGACATGGCCATTGCCCTGGACCAAGTCGCCCGTGTCCTGCTGCTGCCTGTGTTGGTGGCACAAGGCGTCTGGCTCGGGGCCCGGGCGATGAAACTGCCCGAGCCCCCCGGCCCGCGTGCGGGCATGGTTGGCAAGGGCCCTGCCCTGCGTCTGCTGATCCTCGGGGATTCCTCGGCGGCCGGGGTTGGGGCAATGTCGCAGGATACCGCGCTTAGCGGACAGTTGACCCGCTTGCTGGCGGAACATGTCCACCTTGACTGGCACCTTGAGGGCGAAACCAGCGCCACCACCAAGACCTCTTTGGCCAAGCTGAGCCGATTGCCCGATCAGCGCTTTGACATCGCCATCCTGATCCATGGCGTGAACGACACCACCCGCTTTACGCCGCAAAAAAAGTTCCACGCCCGCCAGTCCGCGCTGATCCGCGCCCTGCACGAGCGTCACGGTGTCCGGAATTTTGTGCTGTCAGGCGTGCCCCCGCTGCGGCATTTCCCGCTGGTGCCACAGCCCCTGCGTTGGGTGCTTGGGAAACACGCCGACCGTCTTGATGCCGTGCTTGCAGACATCGCTCGCGCTGACGACGGCGTCACGCACCTGCCGCTGACCCTGCCCTACGAGCCGCGTTTCACGGCCATCGACGGGTTCCACCCCTCTGAGGCCGCCTATGCGGTCTGGGCAGAGATGCTGGCCGATGTTGTGCTGGATCAGGCCGGGCGCCGCAGCTGACGCACCATCGGCACGGAATAGACCACAAGCCCGGCCCAGATCAGCGGAAAGGCGATCATCCGACCGCGATCGATTTCTTCGCCGAACAGGAAGATGGCAATCAGGAAGATCATCGTCGGCGCGATATATTGCAGAATGCCCATGGTCGACAGGCGCACCAGCTTGGCCCCGTTTGCGTAGATCAACAGCGGCACCGCCGTGACAATGCCAGCCCCGGCCAGGAAGGCCGTGTCATAGGCGGTCACACCGAAATGCCCGGTTCCCGTCGCACCCAGCCACAGCACGTATCCCAGCGCAGGGATCAGCAGGATCAGCACCTCGAGAAGGAAGCCCTGGTTCGGGCCAATCGGCAGCGAGCGCTTGAAAAAAGCATAGAAGCCCCAGGTGACCATCATTCCAAGCGCCGCCCAGGGCAGTGATCCGGCCTCGTAGATCAGCACCGCAACCCCAAGCGCCGCAAGGCCGACCGCGACCAGTTGCATCCGCGTCAGCGGCTCGCGCAGCAGGATGGCCCCCAGCGCAATGCTGAACAGCGGGTTGATGTAATAGCCCAGCGCGGCATCCAGCGCGTTCCCGCTGGTGACCGCCCAGACATAGGTGGCCCAGTTCAGGGAGATCAGCGCAGCCGTCACGCAGGCCATCATGAGCATGCGCGGATTGAGCAACGCGGCCCGCAGATCCTTGGTGCGGCGCAGGATGATCAGAACCAGCCCGGCCAGAGGCACCGACCAGATCACCCGATGCGCCACGATCTCGACCGCTGGCACATGGGCCACGGCTTTCATGTAAAGCGGCAGGAAGCCCCAAAGCACATAGGCCGTCACGGCAAAGGCAAGGCCCTGCGGCGTATCTTCGTTCCGGGTCTGTGGGGTGTTGGCCATGTTGGTGCTCCAAATCAACCTGCGGACCCTACG
Organism: Pelagimonas sp. KU-00592-HH; assembly: GCF_040369695.1. Classification (NCBI taxonomy): domain Bacteria; kingdom Pseudomonadati; phylum Pseudomonadota; class Alphaproteobacteria; order Rhodobacterales; family Roseobacteraceae; genus Pelagimonas; species Pelagimonas sp. KU-00592-HH. The sequence continues at coordinate 859,561 of NZ_BAABWM010000002.1, forward strand.
ACACCTTACCGAAACCCAGAACCGGAATTCTGTGATGCGGGTGATCGCGTTTCGTGATGGGTGGGATCAGGCCACCCGAAGCGAGGCGAACTGCGACACGCCTGCCACCACCTCGCGGGCCAGCGCCCTGACGTGGCGGGTGCGCGAGCGTGGACCTGTTCGCACGACATAGCTGAGGCCGGGCACTTTCGGGAACATGTCGTCGAGGATCGCCATCTCGCCCGTCACGTAGCGCCCCGGCAAGAGTGACACCCCAAGCCCCGCCTGCACGGCCGAGGCAATCCCAGCCGAGCTTGCACATTGCAGAACCGTTTCAAGCGGCAGGTCCGGCAGCTGCATTGCCCATTGATAGAAGAAACAGGCATCGTCATAGGCAAGGAAGGGCAGCGTCCCTCCCTCCTCGATCACGAGATCCTGTGCCTTCACCCAGTGCAGGGTATCGGTATAGACCACCTCATCGCCCGGCATCACCTGATGCGAGAAGACCTGCATGATTCCAAGGTCGATCTCGCCAGCTTTCAATGCGTCCTGAAGCGTCAGGCTCTGGCGCACCTGGGTGCGGACCGTCACCTCGGGATGCAGCCGCGTGAACCGCCCGAGGATGCGGGACAGATCACTGCTGGTGACGTCTTCTGTCATGCCAAGGCGAATGCGGCCGGATAGTGGCTGTTTGCTGATACTGCCAAGGGCCTCGTCATGCAGCGCCACGATGCGGCGGGCATAGTCCAAGAGACGCTGCCCCTCGGCAGTCATGATCGGACCACCCGGTCGTCGGGTCAACAGCGCGCAGCCGATGCTTTGCTCCAGCCGTCGAATGCGGTGGCTGACGGCAGATTGGGTCAGCGCAAGATGTTCAGACGCGCGGGTGATGCCGCCATTGTCCTGAACGGCGCACAACATGCGCAGCGCATCGATGTCCAGTCTTTGGGTCATAGGTCACTCCATGACAGATTGTCATGAAGACACTCAATCATGCCATTTGCGTCACAGCAAGCGGAATGGCACATCCATTGCGAACCCAAGATAAAAAAGGATCTATACCATGACCCTGCAGCTGGATCGTCACGGCCTCACCAAACTGTTTGAAGTTACCGGATCGGCGCTGGCCATCATCTACGCAGTCGCCATCGCCTCGAACACCGGCATGGAAATCCTCGGCTTCACCCTGCTCCTGATCTCGGCCAGCTTATTTGCCGCCTGGGCTGTGATCGACCGCCGCTGGGCCTTCCTGCTCTTGCAGGGGTTTTACATCGGTTCCGCTGTCCTGGGCCTAGTGCGCTGGGCCTGAGACGGGAAAAGCGCCTTGAAAGGCGCTTGACCAGGCCATTTCGAAATGGCCTCGGCAAGGCTTTTGCAAAAGCCTTGCCCCTGTGTTTGGAACGGCCTCAGACCTTCACGCGTTCCGACTTGGGATCGTACATCGGCTTGAGCGAGGCCTCGGCTTTGACCTTCACGCCACAGACGTCGATCTCGTAGGTCGACGCCAGCACATCCGCGGCCTTCTCGCCTTCGCACGGCACGTAGCCCAGGCCAACTGCGGCACCCAGCGTGTGGCCGTAGTTACCCGACGACAGGTAGCCCACGTATTCACCGTCACGGATGATTGGTTCATTGTGGAACAGCAAGGGTTCGCTGTCAGTCAGTTTGAACTGGACCAGACGGTTCTTGGGTCCGCTTTCCTTGCGCTCGATCACCGCCTGCTTGCCGATGAAGTCGCAGTCTTTGGTCGCCTTCACGGCAAAGCCCAGACCGGCATCCACGACGTGGTCTTCGCAGGTGATGTCGTGACCGAAGTGGCGGAAGCCCTTCTCGATCCGGCAGCTGTCCATCATGTGCATACCGCAGAGTTTCAGGCCCATGTCCTGACCGGCCTCGAACAGGGTTTCGAAGGCATGCCCCGCCATGTCCGAAGAGACATAGATTTCCCAGCCCAGCTCGCCGACATAGGTCACGCGGTGCGCTCGGGCGAGGCCCATGCCCAGCTCGATCTCCTGCGCGGTGCCGAAGGGGTTCGCGGCGTTCGAGAAATCAGCCGGGGACACGGCTTCCAGCAGTTTGCGCGAATTCGGCCCCATCACGGCCAGAACACCCTCGCCCGCGGTCACATCAGTGATCACCACGTTGAAGGTGCCCTTGTTGCGCATCATCCAGGTCTGGTCGGCCAGACGGGTCGCCGCCGGCGTCACCACGAGGTAGGACGTCTCGGTCAGTCGGGTCACGGTCACATCCGCTTCGATGCCGCCGCGGTTGTTCAGGAACTGGGTATAGACGATCTTGCAATTGGGCACCGAGTAGTCGCCGCCCCCGACATAGTTCATGAAAGCTTCGGCATCCGGGCCTTCGACACGAATTTTGCCGAAGGACGACATGTCATACATGCCGACGTTCTCGCGCACGGCACGGTGCTCGGCGGCCGAGTTCTCGAACCAGTTCTGGCGCTTCCAGCTGTACTGGTATTCGCGTTCCTGACCCTCGCTGGCGAACCAGTTTGCCCGTTCCCACCCGGCCAGTTCGCCCATCACGGCGCCCTGTTCTTTCAGGTGGTGATGGAACGGCGTGCGGCGGACACCGCGCGCCGTGGCCTTCTGGCGATAGGGGAAGTGATCGGCATAAAGCAGGCCAAGCGTTTCCTTGGAGCGTTCGAAGAGGTACTGCTTGTTGCCCTGGAACGGCTGCATCCGGCTGATGTCAACATCGCCAAGGTCAAACGGCTTTTCGCCCGTATCCATCCATTCCGCCAGCGCCATGCCTGCGCCACCCGCCGACTGGATGCCGATCGAGTTGAAACCCGCAGCAACCCAGACGTTGTCCATCTCGGGTGCAAGGCCAAGGTGGTAGGCGTCATCGGGGGTAAAGGATTCAGGACCGTTGAAGAAGGTGTGAATGCCCGCCTCGGCCAGCATCGGCATCCGGTTGATCGCGTCTTCGAGGATCGGTTCGAAATGGTCGAAGTCTTCCGGCAGCTGGTCGAATTCAAAGCTGTCGGGAATGCCGTTCATCGCCCAGGGTTTTGCATTCGGCTCGAAGGCGCCAAGCATCATCTTGCCAGCATCTTCCTTGTAGTAGGCGCATTCATCGGGAACGCGCAGAACCGGAAGCTGGGTCAGGCCTTCGATCGGCTCGGAGACGATGTAGAAGTGTTCACAGGCGTGCAGCGGTACGTTGACACCGGCCATGCGGCCCACTTCATGCCCCCACATGCCAGCACAGTTCACGATCATGTCGCACTCGATATGGCCGGACGCCGAACCATCGTCGGCAACCCAGTCGACACCGGTGACCTTGCGGCCCTCCTTGACGATATCGGTGACCTTGATGCGTTCCTTCACGATGCCGCCTCGCTGGCGGGCCCCCTTGGCCAGCGCCAGGGCGATGTTCGCCGGGTCGCCCTGCCCGTCAAGCGGCAGGTAGACAGCCCCGACAACGCCGTCGAGGTTCAGGTGCGGGTACATTTCCTGCACGCGTTCGTTCGAGATTTCCTCGACTTCGACGCCGAAGGCACGGGCCATCGCGGCCTGGCGGTAAATCTCTTCCTTGCGCTCCTCGGTCAGCGCCACGGTGATCGAGCCAACACGCTTGAAGCCGGTCGCCACACCGGTTTCCTCTTCCAGCGAGCCATAGAGTTCCTGGCTGTACTTTGCCAGCTTGGTCATGTTGGCCGTTGCGCGCAGCTGCGCGATCAGGCCAGCCGCGTGCCAGGTGGTGCCGGACGTCAACTGCTTGCGTTCAAGCAGCACAACATCCTCCCAGCCGAGTTTGGTCAGGTGATAGGCCACCGAACAGCCTACGACGCCACCGCCGATAATGACCACGCGGGCCTTGGTAGGAAGATCAGCCATCATGCTCTCCGAAATTCAGAATCTGATAAAATCTGACACGGAGTTGCGGCGGGAAATCCACCAAAAACGCCACGAAATGTGACGCATTCTACACCTTGTCGCTATTTCCCGTTCATTCTGCGCTGTTTGCGCATCGCCAGGGGGGTCACGCCGAAAAAGCTTTTGTAGAGGCCGGAAAAGCCGCTGCCAAAGCCGCAGGCAAGGCCGATCTCGCGCACGCTGAGGGTGGTGTTCAAGAGCAGGTTGTTGGCCTTGCTCAGGCGAAGTTCGCGGTAATAGGTGTTGGGCGTGGTATCCAGGAAGGTGCGGAACTTGCGCTCGAGCGAGCGGTTGGAAATTCCCAGTAGACGCACCAACTCGTGGATCGGCAGCGGTTCCTCGATATTGGCCGTCATGAGTTCGATACAGTCATCCAGCTCTTTGTCGCCTGTGTTGGTGCCCTTCACGCCGCTGTAGGGCTGCGGGGTCGAGAAGTCGCGGATGCGTTCGTGCAGCAGGATGTCGGCGACCGTCATCTTTGCGGCGGCCGAGATATGGCGACCTGCCACGGCAAGGGCCACATCGATTGTGGCTTCCATTCCGGCACAGGTGACAACCTGTCCGTCTTCAATGGCCAAGAGCGAGTAGGCATCAAAGGTGCCCTGCTTCTCTCGCATGAAGGCGGAGTTTTCCCAATGGGTGGTCAGCGCCGCATGTTTGCCGCCGCGTTCGCTGATGTAACGCGCTGCGGCTTCGGCCAGCAGGTAGACCTGGGCATTGCGGAATGTATAGCGATCCACCTGTTGCCCAACCGAGAGCGCCGGGTTGCTGGGGTCAGAGTTGCCAAGCACGAAGAGATAGTCTGCCGTCGGGCGTGGCTCGACCGGTTTGGTTTCAACCAGAACGCCAGTGCGGCTGCGCACCAGCCCCCCGTGCAGAGACCGGAAGGTCCAGCTGAACACCGGCTGTACACTGACCCGGTTGGCGATCATGAGAACATCCACGATGCCCGCGAGTTCGATCAGCACGAACTCCTCGGCCAAGAGGATGTCAAAATGGAAGGTGCGTGTCGCGGATTCGAAATCGCGTTTACGTGCCGATGCCGTCATATCTCAAACCACCTCATGTCCTGCGGCACGCAATGTACGCGCCAGTTCGGCGATGTGATCGGGCCCCACTTCGCAGCAGCCCCCGACAATGGTCGCGCCCTGTTCCACCCACTGCATTGCAAAAGCCGTGTAGGCCTTGGGCGTCAGATCGACCCGGGCCTGAAGGGCATCCACCGTCGGGCTGTCCTGAAGAAAGCCGTCGGAGATGCGGGTGAACCCGTTGCCATAGGCCCCGAAAGGTTTCCCAAACCCCTTGATGATATCGAGCGCCGCAGCAATCGCCTCCGGGCGCGAACAGTTCACGAGAACCGCATCCGGCGCATAGGTTTCTACGATACCAGCCAGATCGCCTACGCCCTCGCCAGACCGCAGCAAGGACCCGTCGTCATCATTGACCGTGACGGAAAGCCAGACCGGTTTGCTTGCGGCGCGACAACCGCGCAAGGCGCCTTCCGCCTGGGCAACGGACGAGGCCGTCTCGATCAGGAACAGGTCAACACGGGCATCCATCATCCCGACCAACTCGGCATAAGGCACTTCGGCTTCGTCAGGCGGAGGGCAGATGTCCGGGCGATAGGACGCGCCCAAAGGCCCGAGCGACGCGGCAATGCGTCCCGAACCGTGTTTGGCAACTGCCGCCTCGGCCTCTTGCAGCGCCATTTCGACCAGCTCGTCGAATTTGTCTTCAATGCCACCCATCGGCAGGCGGTCGCGATGCACCGCATATGTGTTTGTCGTGGCGATGGTTGCGCCCACATCGAAATATTCGCCATGCACCTCGCGCACCAGGTGCGGATATTCAAGCATAACCGAGGTCGACCAGAGAGGAGTGGGACGGTCACCCGCCCGTTTCACGAGTTCCTGACCAATAGAGCCGTCAAGCAGAGTAATCTGGGTCATGTGGCCTCCTGTGGCGGAATAAGGACAAGTTTGCCCGGAAGAGTTTTTGCCATGAAATCCTCCTGAGCCTGCCCGATCATGCGCAAATCGTAGGTTTGCGACACCAATGGGCGAATTCGGCCTGCGTTCATGAGCATGACAAGACGTTCGAACACTTCGGGCGGTTGGTAAGTACAGCCGTGGATCGTGATGTCCGGCAGATAGATTTCCCGCAGATCGGCTTCGACGATCGGGCCGGCAATGGCACCGGACACGGCATAGTGCCCGCCCTGTTTGAGACTGCGGATCAGGTCGGGGAAGACAGGCCCGCCAACAACGTCGATGACCACATCGTAGGTGGAAAGCGCAGGCGTTTGCCCGCGTTCCAGAATGTCAGCCGCCCCGGCATTGCGCACGACATCGGCCTTCGCGGCCGAGGTCTGACCGGTCACACGCGCGCCACGCAAGGCCGCGAGTTGAACCGCCGCAAGACCGACACCACCAGATGCACCGGTGATCAGCACCGATTGCCCGTCGCGCACCCCGGCGCGGGTCAGCAGGTTTTCAGCCGTGCCAAAGGCACAGGGGATCGCGGCGATTTCGATGTCTGACAGAGGGGACGCGGATACATCGTAGATGTCCGCCGCCTCGACAAGACAGTATTGCGCGAATGCGCCATCAACCTCGGAGCCCAGCGCGATATAGGCGGTCGGGTTTTCAGACGTGGGGCGTGGCAGGTTGATCGGCCCTGTCACACGTGCCCCGATCTGAAGATCGACACCTTCGCCGATGGCCACAACGATGCCACAGAGATCGCCGCCCTGAATACGTGGAAACTGAAGCGCTCCGGCATGGCCACCGGCCTCGACCTCCTGGTCGACATCATCGGTCGCTCCGGTCACGTCAGAGGAATACCAGCCGATACGGGTGTTGATGTCGGTGTTGTTCACACCGGCGGCCAACACCCGCACCAGAACCTGCCCCGACACGGGTCGCGGGACAGGGATGTCCTCTCTCCATTCCAGCACCTCCGGGCCGCCATGCCCGGTCAGGTAAACGCCTTTCATCAGCTCTGGTATCATGGAGAGGTCCTTTCTTGTGCCCTGGATGCCCCTGCCAGCAGACGGAGTTTTCCGCCTGCCGACAAGGCTAACCCAAGGTTACGCACGCAGCCTTTCGTTGGCCGGATCCCAGAGAGGTTCGTCTTTCTGAACCACGGCGCGATACTTCTCGCCATAGATCTCGACCTCAAGTTCCGTGCCCGGCTCGGCGTGTTCGGGCTTGATCATGCCCAGCGCGATGGATGCGCCGATGCGGTGACCGTAGCCACCCGAGGTGGTCTCGCCGATGATCTCGCCGTCCTTCCAGACACAGGACATGTAAGGTGCATCCGCATCTCCTGCGTCCACGATCAAGGTCACGAAAGTCTTCTTCACGCCCTGTTGCTTTTCCGAAAGGATCGCGGCCTTGCCCGGGAAGTCCTGCGGCTTGTCGAGTTTGACAAAGCGGCCAAGACCACCTTCCAGCAGCGAGTAGTCGGTCGACAGATCGCCCTTCCACGCACGATAGCCTTTTTCGAGGCGCATCGAGTTGAGCGCATACATGCCAAACGGCTTGGCCCCGGCATCGAGGATCGCGTCATAGATGGCGGGCATGTCTTCGTTCAGCGCGTGGACTTCCCAGCCCAGTTCACCGGCAAAGGACACACGCACCAGATAGGCGGGCTTGCCTGCCACGGTGGCGGCCTGATGGGTCAGCCAACCCAGCGAAAGGTCGGCATCGTCGCTGAGGCCACCAATGATCTCGCGCGATTTTGGACCGGTCACGATCAGCGTGTCGCGGGTGGTGGTGACGTCTTCGACAGTCACACCAGCGGGCATTGCCTGAACCAGAATGTCACGGTCGTGCCACTGCGCGGTGGCGGCAGTGATCATCACGAACTCGTCCTCGCCCAGACGCAGACAGGACATTTCCGTCAGGATACGGCCACGCGGATCGGAGATGTAGACAAGGTTGATACGGCCCACTTTCGGAAGGCCGCCGGCAACCAACCCGCGCAGCGCCTCGGCGGCACCTTCGCCCTTGACCATAAAGCGCGAGAAACCCGGAAGATCCAGCACACCACAGTTGTCGCGGACGTTCTCGACCTCTTCCTTGATGCGCTGCTCCCAAGGACCAGAACGGCCCCAGGTGTGCGTTGCTTCTTCCGAAGTGTCGTCACCGTCCTTGGCGAACCAGTTGGCGCGTTCCCAACCGTTGTAGGCCCCCATCTGGCCGCCCAGCGCCTTGACCTTGTCGTGCACCGGCGACAGTTTCTTGTCGCGGGCCGCGGGCCATTCGTGGTGCGGATAGTGCATGGCGTATTCGTTGCCGTAGACTTCCATGCCTTTCTGATCGCAGTAGTCCTGATCGGTGTAGTCGGTATAGCGGCGCGGATCGACCGCCCACATGTCCCACTCGGTGGCACCATCGACGATCCATTCGGCCATGACCTTACCGGCGCCACCGCCCTGCGCGATGCCGAAGGTAAAGACGCAAGCCTCAAACGCGTTCTCGACGCCCGGCATCGGGCCGATCAGCGGCAGGCCGTCAGGGGCATAGGGGATCGGGCCGTTGATGACGCTCGAGACGCCCGAGGTTGCCATCAGCGGTACACGTTCCATTGCATCGGTGACGATGTCTTCGATCCGGTCAAGGTCTTCCTGCCAAAGCTGGAACGAGAAGTCCTCGGGCATCTTGTCATCGGTCGACGACAGCCAGTGGCCTTTGCAGTTCGGCTCGTAGGGGCCAAGGTTGTAGCCGTTCTTTTCCTGTCGCAGATAGTAGGACACATCCACGTCACGGATCAGCGGAAGCTTCTTGCCGTGTTCTTTGGACCAGGCTTCGACTTCGGGGATCTGCTCGGTCAGCAGGTACTGGTGCTCCATGACCATCATCGGCACGGTGCGGCCGCCATAGGGCAGGAACCATTCGCCAACGCGCTGGGCATAGTAGCCAGCCGCGTTCACGACATAGTCACATTCGATGTCACCCTTGTCGGTGTGCACGATCCAGGTTTTGTCTTCCTTCTGGGTCACGCCGGTGGCGGGGCAGAAACGGATGATTTTCTGGCCCATGTCGCGCGCACCCTTGGCAAGCGCCTGGGTCACCTGTGCCGGGTCGATGTCACCATCGGTCGGATCCCACAGCACGCCTTCAAGGTCATGGGTTTCAAGGAACGGGTAATGCTCCTTGGTCTCTTCCGGGGTCCAGATCTCCATCTCGATGCCCTGGTAGCGCCCCATCGACTTGGCGCGTTCGAATTCCTGCATCCGCTCTTTGGTATGCGCCAGACGGATAGAGCCCGACTGGTGATAGTTCATCGGATAGTCGACCTCTTCGCCGAGACGTGCATAGAGCTCGGTCGAGTAGCGCTGCATGTTCATGATCGCCCAGGAGGTCGAAAACGTCGGCACGTTGCCTGCCGCGTGCCAGGTCGAACCGGCGGTCAGCTCGTTCTTTTCGAGCAGCACGCAATCGGTCCAGCCTTTCTTGCCAAGGTGATACAACGTCGAGGCACCGATAACGCCGCCGCCGATGATGACCACACGGGCCTTGGATGGAAAATCAGACATGAGAACTCCCTAGTTAGTCTGTTTGCGGAACGCCGTCCGCAATCTCGTAGTAGTCGCCCTTGTCGGCGACAAAGATGTGCTTGGTGAGTGTCAGGCCGGTCGGGCCGTCCACCGATCCAAGAGAAAAGCTGATCGTGTCTTCGACGTGGGCCTTCCAGAACAGGAATGACCCGCACCGCGGGCACAGGCCGCGCTTGGCGGTCTTGCTGGCCTCGAACCATTGCACGGGGCCGGAAATCTTCAGGTCGGTTTCGGCGACATAGGCCGAAGACCATACGCCACCGGATTGTTTGCGACACTGGCTGCAATGGCACATCGACGCGCCCTGCGGCTGGGCCGCCGTTTCATAGGTGATGTCGCCACACAGGCAGGAGCCTCTAAACATACTGCACCCCTTCTGCGTAAATCTGTGCGCCTGTATCATCCTGCTTTGCTTCGATTGCAGTCAGCAGTTCCTTAAAGAGATCAGCATCAGCCTCCTGAAAGACCTCCCACCACAAAGCCCGCGCTTCAGGGGGCGTTTGATCGTGATGCACTCGCAGAACCGTAGTAAACAGAGGAGCAGATACCTTCAGGCCATTTTTGAGTTCGACGCTTTCGGAACTCGCATACCCGAAATGAAAGGACTGCCTAAACAAATCACGAGCTGAACTTGCGTCACCACTGGCCAATGTTGCGATTGCATATCCGGCATACAACGGCGCGTCCGACGCTTTGTCAGGCTGGCCAATTTTCTTAAACCCAAAAAGTCCAGTCATACTGACTAAGCAAGCTTTGTTCGTTCGCTCCGCAGTACTCAAGCCTTTGCGGCATCCACCGGACGCTAAGGCAGTGGTCATCCCAAACAACCAGAAAGACATGAACGCCAAGACAGTGGCAATTTTGACCCAGACCGGCATGATTAATACACCGGTGGTGCGATCACCCAGATCGCAACGCAGGGGTCTTCATAGGGGTTCGACCACTGGTACTCTTCATTGCGGATACGAAAACTGTCGCCGGGACCGACGGTGAAATCACGGCCACCAATACGCAGATCAAGGCGGCCAGAGATGATGTAGCCGACCTCCTGTGTCGGACGGCAGGCTGGCAATTGCATCTTCGAGAGCGGCTGGAAGGTGGAATGCACCATTTCGAAATCGTCCGTGAGATCGGGTGAAAGCAGTTCTTCCACGAGCCCCTCGGTGCTGCCCCCCATCGGGCGTCGTGCGCCGGCACGTACAACATATCCCTGCTCACCCGCAGGTACGCTGGAATGGCCGAACAACATCGACATCGGCACACCCAGAACCTCGCCGATCTGGCGCAGGTCGGAAATCGTCGGTTCGGATTTGTCGCGCTCCACCTGGCTGAGCCAGCCAACTGATCGGCCAAGACGCTCGGCCATCTCGACGAGGGTCAACCCGCGCGACTTGCGCAGCGCGCGAATATCCGCGCCAAGGGTTTCCAGATCGGTGGGCGTCTTGTGTAGCATGTGAAGCGATATCTCGTGAAATTTTCTCGATGAATTTCACGGTGCCTCAAGTTCGTGAAATTTCCAAGAGTTTTTTCACGACGCAGCGCAGCAAAAATGACGCCACGGAAGTGACGGCGCCAATTGAGAGGTTTCGTTGCAAAGAAAAAGGAGGCCGAAGCCTCCTTTGATCACACCGCTTGCGCGAAGGTTCTGTCGATAATTTCTGTAATTTTTTCAGCATCTTCCTGCGTAAAGGCATCCGGTTGATCACTGTCGATATCGAAGACGCCAAGCAGCTTGCCCGCGCTATCGCGCACAGGCAGAACCAATTCCGACCGTGTGCTCGAAGAACAGGCAATATGGCCGGGAAAGGCCTCGACATCGGCCACCAACTGCACGTCCCCGGTACGCGCCGCCGCGCCGCAGACCCCGCGGGAGAAGGGAATCACCAGACACCCGTGCCCGCCCTGATAGGGACCGATCTTGAGAAGCTCGGGGCCAACCACGCGGTAAAACCCGGTCCAGTCGAACCGGTCATCGCTATGATGCACCTCGCAGGCGACCGTTGCCATCAGCGACACGGTGTCGGTTTCGTTCTCGGTAAGCGCGGAGATGACACGCCCCAGTTCTTCGTAGTTCACCCGCATTCATCCCTCCTGCAAAATCCGGTCGAAAGGGACACACTCGTTCGCCGATTGCAATCCAAATTTGCAATTGCCTGAAAAAGGCAACCAAGGACTCGGTCTTGCGGCAAAAGCGATGCCGAGACAAAAAACACCCAGTACGGAAACTTGCTGCATGCGAAAGCCGCATGTTAAATATGCCACCGTAACGGTTTTCTATTTCATCCCTCTCACTCTGAAATCAATTGAGACAATTATGAAACTTCTCCTCCATGTTGGCCCCCCGAAGTCCGGCACCTCCGCGATCCAAAGCTGCTTGCAGCAATCGAAAGACGAACTTGCACAAAAAGGTATTTTTGCTGTTTGCGAAAAATCCCTCATGAATCAGGCGCTTTCTCTGGATCTCATGGAACAGGAACAGATGACGAAGGCAGCGGTCATCCTGAAGTTCGGTTCTGCGAAAGAGGCGCGGGAATGGAGTGCCGAGAACTGGAAAAATCTTGAGAAAGAGATCAAGGAAAAGCAGCCGAAACTGACGATCATCTCGGAAGAGTTCCTCTTTTCAGTTCCGGACAAGAACGCCCTGCGCGCGCGCTTGGAAACCATGTTCGATTCTATCTCGGTGGTTGCCTACCTGCGTGATCCGGTTGCCCGCTTTCCATCCGGATTTAACCAGAAAATCCGCGGGGGAAAGTCGTTGTCGGGTATTCTCCAGCGGCGCAAGCTTGTCCCTGAGTTCAAACCAAACCTGATGCAGTACGTCGAGGCCTTTGGCCAAGAGGCCATGATCGTGCGGCATTTCGATCGGGCAAACTTTCCTGACGGGTCGCTCGAAAAGGATTTTGCTGGGATCATTTCATCTCTGATGGGCGAAGACATCACGCTCGTTGAAAGCGAAGCCACGGCGAACGAAAGCTTGCCGGGGGCGGCTGTTGCCGCACTGCTGATGATGAACGAATACTGGACACACAATAAGGATGCCTCGGATCGTCCGCTTGTCGCACGGCGCCGTAACCTGATCCGCCGTCTTCGCGAATTGCCCAGCATCATGGAGTTGCCGCGCTTTGAGCTGACGGATGAAGCCATCAAATCGCACATCCGCGCCCAGATGGATGACGAGATCCGCTGGGCCAACGAGACGTTTTTCCAGGACCAGCCCCAAATTCCTACGGCAGACAGCTCTCAGCTGCTCAAACGCAAAGAGCTTGCCCACCGTCTGGTCGATTGGGTCTACTCATATCTTGAGGGCGATGCCGCGCGGATCGTAGCGCAGGAGACGCTGCGCAAACGCGCCCCGTCAGGCAAATCGGAAAGCGAATGAAACAAGACCCGCCCCCACAAATGAAACTTGGGGGCGGGCCTCGTCAGATTTGCGGGCGACTTTAGACGCGCTCAATCGCGATGGCCGTGCCTTCGCCACCACCGATGCAGATTGCGGCAACTCCGCGCTTGAGCCCACGCTTTTCAAGCGCATTCAGCAGAGTGACCATGATGCGAGCACCCGAGGCACCGATTGGGTGGCCCAGCGCACAGGCACCGCCGTTCACGTTCACCTTGTCGCGCGGCAGGCCCATTTCGTGCATGAAGGCCATCGGCACCACGGCGAAGGCTTCGTTCACTTCCCAAAGATCCACGTCGTCCTTGGACCAGCCGATGTTTTCCAGAAGCTTTTGCGCGGCCGGAACGGGCGCGGTCGTGAACAGGCCCGGTGCCTGCGCATGGCTTGCGTGCCCAACGACGCGGGCGCGGATGTTCATGCCACGCTCTTTCGCGGCCTCTTCCGAGGCCAGAACCAAAGCCGCCGCGCCATCGGAAATCGAAGAGGAGTTGGCCGGTGTCACCGTGCCGTCCTTGCGGAAGGCGGGCTTCAGCTGCGGGATCTTCTCGGGGCGGGCATTGCCAGGCTGTTCGTCCTCAGCAAAGGTCACGTCGCCCTTGCGCGTCTGGATCACGACCGGTGCAATCTCGCCTTCGAAAGCGCCCGACTGCTGCGCTTCAAGCGCGTTTGAAAGCGACTTCAGCGCATATTCGTCCTGGGCTTCGCGGGTGAACTGAAAGCTTTCGGCGCAGTCTTCGGCAAAGGTGCCCATCAGGCGGCCCTTGTCATAGGCGTCTTCCAGACCGTCGAGGAACATGTGGTCCTGCACCTGCTGGTGGCCGATCCGCGCCCCACCCCGCATCTTGGGAAGCACATACGGGGCATTGGTCATGCTCTCCATGCCACCGGCGATCATCACGTCGGTATTGCCCAGCGCGATCTGGTCAAAGCCGACCATCGCCGCCTTCATGCCCGAGCCGCACATCTTGTTGAGCGTGGTCGCGGGAACCTCTTCGCCAAGACCACCGGCAAACCCGGCCTGACGTGCGGGCGCCTGGCCCTGACCAGCGGGCAGAACACAGCCCATAACCACCTCGTCCACGGTGTCCGTCTTGGCGTTTTCCAGCGCGGCCTTGATGGCGACACCACCCAGTTTCGCGGCCTCGACACCGTCGAACATGCCCTGGAACCCTCCCATCGGGGTCCGTGCTGCGCCTGCGATCACTACGTTTTTCATCGTCGCCCTCCTCTGGCGATTCATCTGACTGCCTTCCAGATGAAGGACAATCCTTGCATGGATGTTTCAGGCGACATCATCCCTACCAGCGGCAGCAAGGTCCATCCCGCGAAAATACGGGGCAACGGATTGGTAAGGGATTGGCCGTAACGTTGCGGATATGGGCAACAAGGACGGGCTTCATGCAGCTTTCAAGTGACATGCAAAACGGCACTCTGGTGGTGACGGTGGATGAGCCGCGCATCGATGCCGCCATCGCGATCCAGTTCAAGGACAGGATGCGCAGTGCCACGGAACAGGGCAAGGCGCGGGTGGTTCTCAACCTTGCCAAGGTGGATTTCATCGATTCCAGCGGCCTTGGTGCGATCGTTGCCGCGATGAAACAACTCGGGCAGCAGCGCCGCCTTGATCTGTCCTGCCTCAACCCGAACGTCGACAAGGTGTTCCGCCTGACGCGGATGGACACGGTGTTTCGCATTCACGACACATTAGGAGACGCCCTCGCAGACTAGCGCGATCCAACAGGACACGATGGAAAGTTTTGCCCCTGAATTCTCGCTTCAGTTTCCAAGTTCCGCCAAGGATGTGCGCGGGGCGCTGCTGAAGATGCGTGGCTACCTTGGTCACATCGGCATCACCGGGGATACGGCGGGCCAGATCGAAATCGTTCTGGCGGAAATCCTCAACAATGTTGTCGAGCACGCCCTACAGGAAGCCGGTGAAGGAATGATACAGCTCAACTGTGAACCGCGGGAGGACATGCTGCGCTTTGCAGTGTGCGACAACGGTGATGCGATGCCCGATGGCAGGGTGCCCGGCCCGCGCTTGCCATGCCTCAACACCGCGTTCCACGATCTCCCCGAAGGTGGCTTCGGCTGGGCGTTGGTGCATATGCTGGCCCGTGATCTGCACTATGAAAGGATCGCGACCAACAACATCCTCTACTTCTCGGTCGCGACGTCACAACCGACGTGATTGGCAAACCCGGGACCGCGCCCTAATGTCCCTTCGTGGAGAGAAGGGGAGACTTCATGAGGGATTTCCATTTGCCCGGACGGTCGGCCGTATTCGCCGCCAACGGGATGTGCGCAACATCGCACCCATTGGCGGCCCAGACCGCCATCGACATTCTGAAACGCGGTGGCAACGCGATGGACGCGGCCATTGCCGGCGCGGTGCTGCTTGGCATTTGCGAACCACAGATGACCGGCATCGGGGGCGACTGTTTTGTCCTGTTCGCGCCGCCCGGAAGCAACGACATCAAGGCGTTCAACGGATCAGGGCGCGCCCCTGCCAAGGCAAGCGCCGCTGACCTGCGTGCGCGCGGCGAAACCACTGTGCCGCTGACGGGCCCCGAAGCGGTGACGATCCCCGGTGCAATTGACGCTTTTTGCCAACTGTCCGAGGCGCACGGCAAACTGGGGCTTGAGGCCATCCTCGCCCCTGCGATCCACTATGCCGAGGAGGGCGTTCCGGTTGCGCCGCGCGTTGCCTTTGACTGGAACGCTGCCGAAGCGACCCTTCAGGGGGCCGCGCGACAGCATTATCTGGTCGACGGCAAGGTTCCACAAATTGGCCAGATGTTCCGCAGCCCCGGACAGGCCGAAGTGCTGCGCCGGATCGCCGCCAAGGGGCGCGATGCCTTTTACGAGGGTGAGATCGCTGAAGACATGATCGCGGCCCTGAACGCCCTTGGTGGCGTCCACACCGCCGGGGATTTCGCGGCAACCAAGGGCATGGAAACCACCCCCGTCTCTGGCGTCTACGGGGATACCGAACTGGTTGAGCATCCTCCGAACGGACAGGGGGCAACGGCGATCCTGATGCTCAACATCCTTCGCCATTTCGACATCGCTGGCATGGCGCCATTCGGCACGATGCGTGCCCATGTCGAGGCCGAAGCGGCAAAACTTGCCTATGATGCGCGCAACAGGTTCCTTGCCGATCCGGATGCGACCGCACGGCTGGAGTATATGCTTGCGCCGGAAACCGCTGCAAAGCTCGCCACGTTGATTGACCTCAAACAGGCCATGCCCAACCCGGCAAAGCTCACGGAAGCGGTGCACAAGGATACGATCTATATTACCGTGGTCGATCGCGACCGCATGGCCGTTTCGCTGATCTACTCGATCTTTCATGGCTTCGGCTCCGGCATCGCCTCGGAAAAGTTCGGCATCCTGCTGCAAAACCGCGGCGCGGGCTTTACCCTTGAAGAGGGACACCCGAACGAGATGGCAGGCGGCAAGCGCCCGATGCACACCATTATTCCCGGAATGCTGCGCCAAAATGGCCGCGTGACCATGCCCTTTGGGGTGATGGGCGGCGCCTATCAGCCCAACGGTCATGCCCGGTTTGTTTCGAACCTTGTTGATTTCGACATGGACCCGCAGGCCGCCATCGACGCCCCACGCGCCTTTTCGGACTCGGGCGACATGAAAGTCGAGAAAGGCTATTCCAATTCAGTGCGTCAGGAACTGGCCGACATGGGCCACAAGGTGAGCATTCCCGACGGCCCGATTGGCGGCGCACAGGCGATCCGCATTGATGACAACGGCGTGCTTGTCGGCGCGTCGGACCCCCGCAAAGATGGCTGCGCAATAGGATATTGAGACATGGCAATTACCCCCGTGAAGACCCTCGTCGAAGAGGCAAAGAAAGAAATCACGACCTTGGATCAGGACAAGGCGCAGGCGATGGTCGACGCCGGAGAAGCGATGTTTGTCGACATTCGCGACATTCGCGAACTTGAGCGGGAAGGCCGGATGCCCGGCGCCGTTCACGGCCCTCGGGGCATGCTGGAATTCTGGATCGACCCGGAAAGCCCCTATCACAAGCCGGTCTTTGATACCGACAAGACTCTGATCCTGTTCTGCGCCGGCGCATGGCGGTCGGCACTCGCCGTGAAGGCGCTTCAGGACATCGGTGTTGAGAACATCGCCGAGATGGAAGGCGGCTTTGGATCGTGGAAGAAACAGGGGCGCTCTGTCGAGTAGACCAACAAAAAAGGCGGCTCCGGGCCGCCTTTCGTCAATTCAGCTGGAAGTGCAGCGGATATTGCCCGTCTTCGAACGGACCAAACAGATCCCCGATGTCGGGGTGATCCACCGGTTCGCCCGAATAGTCGGCGATCAGGTTCTGCTCGGACACATAGGCCACATAATAGGTGTGATCATTCTCGGCCAGCAGATGATAGAACGGCTGTTCCTTGCGCGGCCGGCTGTCCTCGGGAATCGCGTCATACCACTCGTCGGTATTCGAGAATTCCGGATCGACATCGAACACCACGCCGCGGAACGGATGCTTCCGGTGGCGAACGATCTGGCCAAGGTGATATTTTGCGCGTGTCTTCAACATAGCTTGCAGCCCCTACCCCTCAACGGTATCCCTTTCAAGGGGGACTTGTCCAACTCTAGGCACAATTTTCGAGGAAACAGTCTGTGAACCTTGCTTTGACAGTCTTGGAAATCGTGTCGCCGGTTTTCCTGCTCGCGGGGGTGGGTTTCGTCTGGGTTCGGGCCGGATTCGAATACCGGATCGAGTTCGTGACACGCCTTGCCATGACGCTGGCTGTCCCCTGTCTGATCTTCACCGCACTGATGAAAACCGAGGCCGATCTGGGGGCCCTGTTCAACCTGACGCTGGCCTCGATCTGTGCCTATGCTGCGGTGGGCGTGGCGGGCTGGGTCCTGTTCAAGGCGCTTGGCATGAACCTGCGCACCTACCTTGCGCCCTTCATCTTCGGCAACACCGGAAACCTTGGCATTCCCCTTGCGCTTTTTGCCTTTGGGCAGCCGGGCCTCGAACGCGCGGTGGTGCTTCTCGCGGTCAGCGCGGTTCTGTCCTTCACCTTTGGCATCTGGCTGGTCGCGGGGCGCGGATCGTTTCTAAAAATCCTCAAGGAACCGATGATCGGCGCGACGCTTCTGGGGGCGCTTTTCCTTTGGCAGGGCTGGGAAACCCCGCGTTTCCTGACCAACACGCTGGACCTGGCGGGGCAGATGGCGATTCCGATGATGCTGATTACCCTTGGTGTGGCTGTTGGCCGCCTCAGCCCGGGGCGGGTGTCGACGGCGATCGTGCTGTCGATCATCAAGCTGGTTGTCTGTGCGGCGATTGCCTGGGGCATTGGCCTTGCCTTCAATCTCGACGACATCTCTTTTGGTGTGCTTGTCCTGCAAATCGCAACACCCGTTGCCGTCACCGCTTACCTTCTGGCCGAGAAATATGGCGCCGACTCTCAATCAGTCGCGGGCTTCGTCGTCGTTTCAACGCTGGTATCCGTGGCAGGTCTGCCGCTTTTGCTGGGCCTCCTGCTCTGAACCGCAGGAATGTGATTTGCCCTCTCGGTCTGATCCGGTAGAATGCAGGCAAACAAAGAATACACCTATAAGGCGAGAGGCCATGAGCAGACACTTTCGCGCCCTGACACTTCTTCTGTTGCTTGCAGCTTGCGGCGGCGGATACGACAGCGCGCCGCGCAATCTGAATGATGCTTGTTCGATCCTGCGGCAGCGTCCCACCTACGAGCGTGCCTTCAAGGCGACCCAGCGCAAGTGGGGTGTGCCGATCAACGTGCAGATGGCGTTCATTTACCAGGAAAGCAAATTCAAGTCCGACGCCCGGACGCCCTACAAATACGTTCTGGGCGTGCTGCCGATGGGACGCCAGTCAAGCGCCTACGGGTACGCCCAGGCACTGGATGCCACTTGGAAGCAGTACCAGAAGGAAACCCGTAGCCGCAGTGCCAAGCGCAACAACATTCGCGACGCGTCGGATTTCATCGGCTGGTACATGACGGAAACCCGCAATCGCAACGGCATCTCGCTGACCAATGCGCGTCACCAGTACCTTGCCTATCACGAAGGCCATACCGGCTATAGCCGTGGGACCTGGCGTCGCAAATCCTGGCTGGTGCGTGTCTCGCAAGAGGTGGAAAACCGCTCGCAGATGTACCGCGCGCAGCTTCGCAACTGCCGCAAGCTCTAATCCCAGTTGCCTTTATACGTCTTGATGTCAAAGCCCTCTTCGGGCTTTGGCGCAACAAAGTGGCGGGTGATCGCATCGAACTGCGCATCGTTCGGCGCAAATGGATGGTCCCCGCTCGCGTTGCGGGCATGCATACGCGCCCGGCAGATGTCGTCCGGCACATCCAGATAGTGCAGCAAATGCGCCACCCCGGCATCGTCGACAAGGCCCTTCATCCATGCCCTTGCGGGCAGGGTATTGGCCTGAAAATCCAGCACAACCGAGACACCAGAGTGCAAGAGCCGCAGGATATGTGGCCCCATCACGCTCCGCAGACGACGCGAGTTGCGCACGAAATCTTCGATGCTGCGCATCTCTGGCCCATAGAGCGCTGCAAGCCATTCATCTTCGCTCAGGACAACCGTCGCCGGTGCCTGCGCCAGTTCGGCCGCAAGTGTCGACTTCCCTGATGCAATCTTGCCGACAAGGATATGCAACGTGGCGGTCATGACAGGGCCTAGTTGTTGTGAGGCAGGTGCAAATCGATGTTGAACAGCGAATTTTTCAAAGACATGCCGGTGTGCATCTCGCCAAGGATCACCGTCGTCCGACCGCCGGAATTGTCGTTGATCACCCACTGGCGCAACTCGACCGGATCACCGGTAAAGACCATTTCGATGCTGCCATATTCCGGATGCTCGGGGTCTTGCGCGGTCACCACCGTGGCGGTGCCATCATAGGCGTGCCCGACAACCATATTGGCGCGCGCCAGATCAACGTTCCGGGCAAGGATCACAGACAGCGGCGTGCGCCCCAAAGGATAGGTTTCGGGCGGTTGGTTGGACCGGCCATCAAAGATCGCAACCGTATTGGCGCTGGCCAGAACCATCGCCTTTTCCGGCGGGTCGTATTCGAAACGGACACGGCCGGGACGCTTGATAAACACCCGCCCTGTCGAGACCGACCCATCGTCGTTGATCTGGGTGAACTTGGCCTCGGCCGTCTTCAGGTCGTTCAGATAGTCAGAGACCTCGGACAAGGGCAGCTTGTCTGCAAAGGCAGGCATCGCCAATGCAAGGCTCAGCACGGGTACGCTCAGAAATCGCAACATTTTCATACCCCCTAGATATGCAATCGCCGCCGGAAATACACCCCGGCGGCGCTCACTGTCTCGTGTGTCGGCACCTTATTGCTCGGGCACCAGGATTTCGCGTTTGCCAACGTGGTTGGCTGGGCTGACCAGCCCCTCTTCTTCCATCTGCTCCACAAGACGCGCCGCCTTGTTATAGCCGATCGACAGCTTGCGCTGGATGTAGGAGGTCGAACATTTGCGATCCTTGATGACGATGGCAACCGCCGTGTCATAAAGCGCATCCTCGGCATCGGTGTTGCCACCGGTCGACAGCCCCAGAACCGCATCAATGTTGCTGGCCTTGTCATCATCCGGCCCTTCGACCACGCCACCAACGTAGTCCGGCGCGCCAAAGCTCTTGAGATGGTTGACGATCTCTTCGACTTCTTCGTCGCTGACAAAGGGGCCGTGGCAGCGGGTGATCTTGGCACCGCCCGCCATGTAGAGCATGTCACCCATGCCCAGAAGCTGTTCGGCGCCCATTTCGCCAAGGATCGTGCGGCTGTCCACTTTCGACGTCACCTGGAAGGAAATCCGGGTCGGGAAGTTGGCCTTGATCGTGCCGGTGATCACGTCGACCGAGGGGCGCTGAGTGGCCATGATGATGTGGATACCCGAGGCACGGGCCATCTGGGCCAGACGCTGAATGCAGGCCTCGATTTCCTTGCCCGCGACCATCATCAGGTCGGCCATCTCGTCCACGATCACGACGATATAGGGCATCTTCTCGGGGGCGAATTCCTCGGTCTCGAACACCGGTTCACCGGTCTCGTCATCAAAGCCGGTCTGCACCGTCCGCGAGAACATGTCGCCCTTGTCGAGCGCGTCTTTCACTCGGCTGTTATAGCCGTCGATGTTCCGCACGCCCATCTTGGACATCTTGCGATAGCGTTCTTCCATCTCGCCGACGACCCATTTGAGGGCGACAACCGCCTTCTTGGGGTCGGTCACAACCGGCGAAAGCAGGTGCGGAATGCCATCATAGACACTCAGTTCGAGCATCTTCGGGTCGATCATGATCATCCGGCATTCTTCCGGTGTCAGGCGATAAAGCAGCGACAGGATCATGGTGTTGATCGCAACCGACTTGCCCGAGCCGGTGGTCCCGGCAATCAGCAGGTGAGGCATCTTGGCAAGGTTGGCCACAACCGGGTCACCGCCAATGTCCTTGCCCAGCGCCAGCGGCAGTTTCATGTTGGTGTCGCCAAAGTCACGCGCCGAGAGGATCTCGCGCAGCACGACCTTCTCGCGGTTCTCGTTCGGCAGTTCGATCCCGATCACGCTGCGGCCCGGCACGGTGGAAACACGCGCCGACAGGGCGCTCATCGAGCGGGCAATATCGTCAGCCAGACCAATCACGCGGCTTGCCTTGAGGCCCGGCGCGGGTTCGAGTTCGTACATGGTGACAACAGGGCCGGGACGCACGCTGACGATCTCGCCCTTGACGCCATAGTCATCGAGAACGGTCTCAAGCATACGGGCGTTTTCTTCGAGCGCCTCGTCACTCAGGTGATGGCGCTGAATGTCCATCGGGTTCGCCAGCAGGTTCAGTGGCGGCAGTTCGTATTCAACGCTGTTCTCGTCAAAGTTCAGCGACGGTTGCGCCTCGGCCTTGGCGCGGGTCGACGGCTGCACGGGCTTCTGGCTGCGCGGTTGCACAACCTTCTTGGGTTCCTGCATCGGGATCGCGGCGCTTGTCACGGGCGATGTCACCACCGGCTCGAGCGGCAGGGCCTGTTCCGGTTCGCTGTCGATGAAATCCTCAACCAGCGGCACATCCTCGGCCATCGGCGCAGCGAAGGCGGCGGTCAGCGGCGGCTCGGGCGGCAGTTCTCCGTGCGGCATCGGGTCAAGGATCAACGGATCGGGGCCGCGACCACGGCCACGGGTCAGCGGCGTGGCATCCTCGATTTCGATCTCGACATCCTGCGCGGCCTGTTCCTGCGCTTTGCGGTGGCGAATGACATCGGCAATCTTGGCGCGGATACGATCATCCCCCGGCGCGTCTGCGATATCCTCGACAAAGATGTTTTCCACCAGTTCCGGCTCGGGCATCGGTTCCGGCGCGCGCTTGATCAGGGCAGGCATCCGCTTGAGGATACCCGGCTTTTCGATCACCTCTTCACCAGTGGGTTCGGCTGCCACGACCTCGGGCGCAGCGGACGCGGCAACGGTCTGTGCCTGCGCCTCTGCCTCGGCCTTGCGCTCCTGGCGGCGGGCCTGCGCACGTTGCGCCGCCTGTGCCGCTCCGCCCATGCCCTTGCCAAGAAGCGTCATCAGCGAGGCATAGGACAGGATCACGCCCACAACCATGAACCGCGCCACCTTGCGCAATTCCTCTCGGGTAAAGCCCAGCACGAACAGGGCCAATGCCACAAAGCCAAGCCCCATCACCAACGACATCATCTTGACGCCAAAGCCCACGCCAATCGGCAGGATAGTCAGGATCGCACCAAGCACGGTATCGCCGAACAGACCGCCAAGGCCAAAGCTGTGGGTCCAGCCGTCTCCGGGAACAAGAGTCGAGGCATAGACCGAGCCAAGGGCCAGAACGATCGGGGCAAAGATCGCGCGGTTCATCGCGCGTTCTTCACCGATATGAAGCGAGAAGCGCAGCCCCCAGGCGATCAGGACCAGCGCGATCCCCCAGCTGCCGCCACCGACAATCATGTAGAGCGGAGCCGCAATCGACGCGCCCAGCGCCCCCATCCAGTTTTCAACCGGCGCATCGGTGGCCGAAAGCCAGCTTGGGTCGTTTGGCGAATAGGAGAACACCATCGCCGCAGCCATCAACCCGAGGATGATGAGCGCGATGCCGATCAGTTCCTTTCCGCGTTTTTCAATCGCGGCCTGTGTTGTGCTGTCAAAGAGCGGGTCTCGTCCACGCGCCTGATATGCCATACTCGTTCCCTCGTTCTTCTTATCCGTAGATGCAGTCGCGCAACGTGATCAGCGCGTCCCGCACCTCGGTTTTTGGGGCCACCAAGGCGACCCGAATATATCCTTTGCCGGGGTTGCCGGCCTCTGTATCACGGCTGAGATAGGCACCGGGCAGCACCCGAATGCCGGTCTCGGTCCAGGCCTTCATGGCCGCCGCTTCACCATCGTCCACCGGCAGCCACAGGAAGAACCCCGCCTCGGGGCTCTGGTATCCGGGCACATCGGCAAACACCTCGTCGGCGATGGCGAATTTTTCCTGGTAAAGGCGGCGGTTCTCTTCCACATGCGCCTCGTCATCCCAGACCTTTGCTGCCGCCAGTTGCAGCGGCAGGGGCAGCGGCGCACCGGAATAGGCACGCAACTGACGGATGCGACGGATGCACTCTGGCCCGCCTGCAACGAACCCCGAACGCAGCCCCGGCAGGTTCGACCGTTTCGACAGCGAATGAAAAATCACCACGCGCTCGGGATCAGCCCCCACTTCACGCGCCACTTCCAATGCCCCCGAAGGGGCCTCATTGCGATAGATTTCCGAGTAACACTCGTCTGCGAAGATGCGGAAATCATACTGTTCGGCCAGCGCGATCAGGTCGCGCCAGTATTGCCGCGTCGCCACCGCGCCCTGCGGATTGGCAGGCGAACAGATATAGGCCACCGCCACGCGCTCAAGCACCTCGGGCGCCAGCGTGGTGTAATCGGGCATAAAGCCATTCTCGGCCACGGCGTTCACGAAAACCGGCTCGGCGTTCACCGAGACCGTCGCCACGGCATAGACCTGATAGAAGGGGTTCGGCATCAGCACCACGGGCTGCCGACCGTTCTTTTCCTCGGGGATCAGTGCCATCGCGGCATTGTAAAGCCCCTCGCGCGTGCCGTTCAGCGCCATGATCTGCGTCTCGGGCACCGCCACGCCATAGCGGCGGTTGATCCAGCCGGAAATCGCCGTCAGCAACTCGGGGCAGCCGTCATTCGGGGGGTATTTGTTGAAGCCCGCCGCATTGTCCGCGATCACGTCGGTCACCCAGGCCGGAAACGCGTGTTTCGGCTCACCGATCGTCATGTGCACAATATCACCACCCGGCGCGTGATGGTCCAATAGCGCGCGCAAGCGCGGAAACGCATAAGCCGGAAGGTTCGAAAACCGCTCGGGAAACATATTCAACTGCCTCAAGGTTCGGGATCATTGGCGCCCCGTTTGCCCCTAAACTACCCAAGGCAGGCCGCTTCGTCCAGAAAAATGCCCTTTTGAACGGCGGTTGTTGCTTTTGCGCCAGCCCGCTAGGGACGTCAGGCCCTGAGCGCTGTTTCGGCAGCCGCGGCCACGCGCAACAGGCGTTCCTCGGCCATTGGCGCCCCAAGCATCATCAAGCCACAACTTGGCACGCCAGTGGGCAGCGACATGCCGCAGACGCCCATCAGGTTGCCAATCCGCGTGTTGCGCAGCGCCAGCAGGTTCTCGGTGACATAGTAGTCCTGATCCTGCATGAGACGCTCTGCATCCGGCGGCAGAATCGGCGAAGTCGGCAAAAGAACCGCATCGAACCCGGCTACGCGCGCGTGCCAGGTGGCGCGCAGAGATTCGAGCTCCTGCCAGGCGGAAACATAGGTTGGCCCGTCAAACCCGGCACCAGACCGGAACCGTTCAAGGACCTGATCGAACATCAGATCGGGCTGCGATTCGATGACATCGCGCCACGTTCCATAGGCCTCGGCCGTGAACAGCGGCCCCGACAGCGCCAGAGCGCGGGCCACTTCTGGGGCCGCGATCCGTTCCACCTTGGTCCCCATGGCCTCGAGACGATCCACCGCCTGCGTAAAGCCCGCCAGCGGGGCCTCGCGCACATCGTCCATTGCGCCGGTTTCGAGAACCGCAAACCGCATGCCTTTCAGGGTTGCGCCCCGCAGGTCTGCCGCCTGCCCGCCTTCGAGAACGGCCAGCATCAGCGCGGCATCTTCCACTGTCCGGCACAACGGCCCGACGGTGTCAAACTTCTCGCAGAGCGGCACAACCCCCTTTGCCGACACCCGTCCCTCGGTGGTTTTCAAGCCCACGAGGTCATTCCAGGCCGACGGGATACGCACCGACCCACCGGTATCCGATCCCACGCCAACCGCAGACAATCCAAAGGCCACCGATGCCGCCGCGCCCGAGGATGATCCCCCCGGCACCGCCTTTGGATCATTCACACAGGGCGGCGTCGCCGTCATCGGGTTAAGGCCAAGACCAGAGAAAGCCAGTTCCGACATATGCGTCTTGCCAAGGCACACCAGCCCCAGCGCCGTGGCATTGGCAAGAACCTCGGCATCCCGCGTAGGCACCCGCCCTTCCAAAAGCTTTGATCCCGCCTCGGTCGCCACACCGGCACTGTCAAACAGGTCTTTCCAACTGATCGGCACACCGTCCAGCAACGACAGGCGATGCCCCGCCCGCGCCCGTTCAGCGGCGGCTTCGGCTTCGGCCAATGCCCTGTCGTGTGTCACTGCACTGAAAATGCGGTCGCGGGCATCGTGGCTGTCAATCGCCCCAAGAAAGGCCTGCGTCAGCGCCACCGGATCAATCGATCCATTGCCAATACCGCGCCCCAAATCTGCCGCGCTCATCTCAAGCCAGTCGAACATGCTCCACCCCCGGAAAAATTCCTCGCAACCGACGGTAGCGACCCCGCGCAGCATGGACAATCCCGTTTCCACGCGCATATTGAGCGCATGAGCTATGACACCGATATCCTGATCGCTGGCGGTGGCCTGAATGGCCCTGCCCTGGCCCTTGGTCTCGCACAGGCGGGCTTTGCCGTCACCGTCGTCGACGCCCGCCCGGAAACGGCCCGCGCCGATGACAATTTCGACGGGCGCGGCTATGCGCTGGCATTGGCCTCCAAGCGGCTGCTGGATGCAATCGGTGTCTGGAAACGCGTCGGTGACAACGCGCAGTCCATGAACGAAATCAAGGTTTCGGACGGGCGCGCCGGTGAAGGCCCATCACCTTTTTTCCTGCACTTCGATAAGGCCGAACTGGAAGAAGGTCCGATGGGCTATATGCTCGAAGACCGTTTCCTCTACCGTGCCTTCCTTGACGCCATGCGCGAGGAAGAGGCGATCACCAAGATCACCGAAGATAGCGTTGTCGATCAGGCGGTGGATGCCACCGGCGTCACCGCGACGCTTGCCTCTGGCAAAACCATCCGTGCGCGGCTCTTGGTGGGCTGCGATGGCCGCCAAAGTGGCGTGGCCCAACGTGCTGGCATCAAGCGCAGTGGCTGGGGATATGGCCAGACCGCGCTGGTCTGTGCCATCGCGCATGAAAAGCCCCACGACGGCATCGCGCACCAATTCTTCATGCCGCCCGGCCCGCTGGCCATTCTGCCCCTTCCCGGCAACATGTCGTCCATCGTCTGGAGCGAGACCGACGAAAATGCCAAGCGCATCAATGCCTTGTCCGACGAAGA
This sequence comes from Pelagimonas sp. KU-00592-HH, assembly GCF_040369695.1. NCBI lineage: Bacteria > Pseudomonadati > Pseudomonadota > Alphaproteobacteria > Rhodobacterales > Roseobacteraceae > Pelagimonas > Pelagimonas sp. KU-00592-HH. The sequence continues at coordinate 886,098 of NZ_BAABWM010000002.1, forward strand.
CTATATGGCCGTCCTGCGCCCGCGCTTTGGTGATTTCCTTGGCAAGATCGAACTGGCCGGAGCCCGCTTTACCTATCCCCTGAACCTGACCGTCGCCAACGAATTCGTCGCCGAGCGCATCGCCCTGGTGGGCGACGCCGCTCACGGGATGCACCCGATCGCCGGACAGGGCCTGAATGCCGGTCTGCGCGATGTCGGCGCGCTTGTTCAGATCCTCAGCGAAGCGCAGCGTCGCGGCGAAGACTTTGCCTCGATCCTCGTGCTGGGGCGTTATCAGGAATGGCGGCGCTTCGACACCCACGCGCTTGTGGCGGCCACCGACCTCACCAACAAGCTGTTCTCCAACGACAACCCGCTGCTGCGGATCGGGCGCGACATCGGCATGGGATTGGTCAACGCCTCACCGCGCCTGCGCCGCACCTTCATGCGCGAAGCCGCAGGCCTGACCGGTGAATTGCCAGAGTTGATGCGCTAGTCGATCACGCGCGCTTCGTCGATCAGCATGACCGGAATGCCCGCGCGAATGGGAAACGCCAGTTTCGCCGCATCCGAGACCAGCTCCTGCTTCTCCGCGTCATAGCGCAGGGTCGAACGTGTCTGCGGGCAGATCAGCGCCTCAAGCATGCGACGATCGAATTCCGGGGTTGTTTCACTCATTGCATCAAATCCTCTCCGGCGCCGCCGCGCAGCGCGAACTCGATCAGCGTGATAAGCGTTTCGCGCCGGGTTGCCAATGAGGGCGCTTCCAAAAGCGCCTGTTTGTCTTCCGGCTCGAACTCGAGAAGCATCGACAACGAGTTGATCAGCAACTCGTCATCCGCGTCCTGAAGCGTTTCCCAATCCGTCGAAAGATCCAAGGCGGTGAAATAGCGCTTCAACAACCCCATAAAACCGGGCCGATCAAAGCAAGCGTCGTGTTCCTTCGGACCAAGATCGCGGGCAAACCCGTCCCAGCTCACCTCGCAGCGCCGGTAGGGCTGAAAACCCTCCACCTCTTTCTGCACCCGAAATCGGGAAATCCCCGTGAGGGTGATGAGATAGCGGTGGTCTTCGGTCTCGGAAAACTGCGTGATCCGCCCGGCACAGCCAATGGTCTGTAAACCGGTCCCTTCGCGGCCCGGCACCTCGTTCGGCTGCACCATCCCGATCAGCCGCCCCGGCGTCTTCAGGGCGTCGTCCAGCATAGTAAGATAGCGCGGCTCAAAGATATGCAGGGGCAGTCGCGAGCGCGGCAAAAGCAACGCCCCCGGCAGGGGAAAAACCGCAATGGTTTCGGGCAGATCGGAGGCCTTGAACATGGCTAAGAGCTTAGCGCGCTTTTCCGATCAGGCAAATATCAGCGAACTCAGCTTGCGACGCCCGTTCAGCACAACAGGATCATTCGGCTGAAGCGCGTCGAAGATGGTGAACAGCTGCGCCTTGGCGGCCCCGTCGTTCCATTCGCGATCCCGGCGGAACAGCTCGAGCAACTCCCCCACTGCACCTTCGGCATCGCCAGCGGCATGCAATGCCTGCGCAAGGTCGAAACGGGCCTGATGGTCGGTCGGGTTGGCTTCAACCGCCGCCCGCAATTCTGCCACAGGGCCTGCGTTCTCGGCCTGACGCGCCAGTTCAAGCTGCGCCCGTGCCGCCTCGATCTCGGGGGCATCGGCCATGTCGGCGGGCACCCCGTCCAGAACCGCATCCGCCTGGTCCAGCGCGTTCAGCGCGATATTGGCCCGCACAAGACCACCAAAGGCCGCTGCCATCGTCGGGTCCTGCTGGATGATTGCCACAAAGGTCTCGCCTGCGCCCTGTGCATCACCGGCCTCAAGCATTTCTTCCGCCGCGGCCAGCGCATCACCAAGGCCACCGTCGGCCTCGCCACCGCCTGCCTCGATCACGCGCTTGACGAAGGCTTCGATCTCGCTCGGCGGCACCGCTCCCTGGAACCCGTCTACCGGTTGTCCCTGCCAGAAGGCATAGACCGTCGGGATCGACTGCACCCGCATCTGGCCGGCAATCATCTGGTTCTCGTCAACATTGACCTTGGCCATCTTCACGGCCCCACCTGCCGCCGTCACTGCCGCTTCCAGCGCCGGGCCAAGCGTCTTGCAGGGGCCGCACCAGGGTGCCCAGAAATCGACGATCACGGGAACGGTCTGCGAGGCTTCGACAACCTCCACCATGAAATCCGCTTCCGAGACGTCCTTGATCAGATCGCCCGCTGGGGCCGCAGTGCCTTGTCCAAGTTCCAGCATGGTTCGTTTCCCGTTTGTATATCAGCTTGCCGCCTAGATGGCGTATGGAAGGCATCGGCGCAAGGGGCCGGGCCTTATAGATCGAAGGTTGCAAACACCGGCGCGTGGTCGCTCGGCTTTTCCCATCCCCGCGCATCGCGCAGGATGCGGCTGCCGTGGCCCGCGTTGGAAATGTCCGGCGTCGCCCAGACGTGATCGAGACGGCGGCCCTTGTCGGCGGCGTCCCAATCCCGCGCACGGTACGACCACCAGCTATACAAAAGCCCCTCGGGAATATCCTGCCGGGTGATATCCACCCAGCTTCCCGCCTCCTGCGTCTGGGCAAGATGTTCAACCTCGATCGGCGTGTGGCTGACAATCTTCAACAGCTTCTTGTGATCCCAGACATCATCCTCGCGCGGGGCAATGTTCAGATCCCCGACAAGGATCGCCTTCTCGGGTGTGTTGGCATGAAACCAGTCCCGCATTTCGGTCAGGTAATCGAGCTTCTGGCCAAACTTCTCGTTGATCTCGCGATCCGGCTTGTCGCCGCCTGCCGGCACATAGAAGTTGTGCACCGTAACACCATTCTCGAGCCGCCCCGCAATATGACGCGCGTGACCAAGCGAGGCGAAGTCCTCGCTGCCGGCTTCCTCCATCGGGATTTTCGACAGGATCGCCACGCCGTTATAGCCCTTCTGTCCGCGTGCCACCATGTGGGTGTAACCAAGCGCCTTGAACCCCTCGAGCGGGATCTTGTCGACCGGGCTCTTGCATTCCTGAAGGCACAACACGTCAGGCGCCTCTTCCTCCATCAGCTTCAGAACGATGGGTTCACGAAGGCGAACCGAATTAATGTTCCAGGTGGCCAGGGTAAAGGACATGCGCGCGCTCCCGTGTCTCGTCTCTCGCGCCACCCTAACCGCGCCTGTCTCCGGTTACCATTGCGAAAACCGTCTGCTTCAATGCACGCCGAAATACTCCCGCCGGAGGCACCCGCCTCCGCGCCGCAACGGCACCCTCGACTTTTGCGGCGATCCCTCCAAGACTTGCCGAAACCACACCGGAGAGAGATATGATTTTCTACGATTGTTCCACCGCCCCCAGCCCCCGGCGCGCCCGTATGTTCATTGCCGAGAAAGGGCTGGAGATCGACACCCGCGAGGTCTCCCTTCTGAAGGGCGAACAGCTCTCTCCCGAGTTCCTTGCCATCAACCCATCGGCCACGGTGCCGGTGCTGGTCACGGATGACGGAACCACGCTGACGGAGAACCTCGGGATCGCCGCCTATCTCGAAGCGGCCTTTCCCGAACCGCCGCTGATGGGCACGACGCCACAGGAAAAGGGCGAAATCCTGATGTGGACGGCGATTGCCGAGATGCAGGGCGGCCTGCCAGTGGCCGAGGCCCTGCGCAATTCCAACCCGCACATGAAAGGCCGCGCCATTCCCGGCCCCGCGAACTTTGACCAGATTCCCGAACTTGCCGAACGGGGCATGACTCGCATCGGCCTGTTCTTCGACAAGATGAACGCGCATCTGGAAGGGCGTGACTTCGTGGCAACCGATCGCTTCACCCTTGCCGATATCACCGCCTTCGTGCTGATCGATTTTGCCCGCGTCGTGAAGATCAAGGTGAGCGATACCCATCCTCACCTGCTGCGCTGGTACGAGGCGATCAAGGCCCGCCCAAGCGCCAGCCTGTGACCCAGACAAAAAAAGGCCCGGAACAAGTCCGGGCCAGTCCAACAGGGAGGTGCATATCAATACCCGGATATGCGCGGGTGACTGTGCAACATGGAAATCATGCGGCTGACAACATGTTTAAAGGTACGGCCAGCATGTTTCTTTGATCCATGTCAACGAATATGGGCCACAACTGTTTCCAGAATATTTCCCATCCTTGCACGTATCAGGCGACCAGTCGATAGCCTCCGGACTCGGTGATCAACAGGCGGGCGTTCGACGGATCGGGCTCGATCTTCTGACGCAGGCGATAGATGTGGGTCTCAAGCGTGTGGGTGGTCACCCCCGCATTGTAGCCCCAGACCTCATGCAACAGCACATCCCGCGCCACCACACCATCGTTCGAACGGTACAGGAACTTCAGGATATTGGTCTCTTTCTCGGTCAGGCGGATCTTGCGTTCGTCCTCGGTGATCAGCATCTTCATCGCCGGCTTGAAGGTATATGGCCCAAGCTGGAACACCGCGTCTTCCGACTGTTCATGCTGGCGCAGCTGGGCACGGATACGCGCCAGAAGCACCGGGAACTTGAAGGGCTTGGTGACATAGTCATTGGCACCCGCATCCAGACCAAGGATCGTATCGGCATCGCTGTCATGGCCGGTCAGCATGATCACCGGGCATTTCACACCCTGCTTGCGCAGCAGACGGCACAGCTCGCGGCCATCGGTATCCGGCAGACCCACATCAAGGATCATCAGGTCGTAAAGGCCTTCCTTGGCTTTCACCATCGCCTCGGCACCGTTGCCGGCTTCGAAGACATCAAAATCCTCGGTCATGATAAGCTGTTCCGACAGCGCCTCGCGCAGATCGTCATCGTCGTCCACCAGCAGGATTTTCTTGAGCTGAGCCATGCGGGCCTCCCGTTTTCGTGTTCATCTGTACGAACATGTGAGGCGCATCGACGTCAACGGCAAGATTTGCTGCAATTCTCTCACGGCCTCGTGTAAATCTCGTGCGATATGTTTCATCTCGTTGCAAAAGCGGCTACATGTTTGGCCTGCATCTGTAACACTGCACCCCGGTCCCTCGATGAGTTTCGCTCCCGACATCCTTGAACGCCTCGCCCGCGCCCGCTCTGATCTGCGCATGGGTGTTCCGATTCTTCTGATCAAGGAAGGACAGGCCGTCCTTGTCCTGTCGGCGGAAACCCTCAAGGCGGACCGTCTGGAAGATGTGCGCGGTCTCGGGCATGAACTGGTTCTGACGATCACGTCCCGCCGTGCCGAAACCCTCAAGGCCCGTGCCTATGATGGCGATCTGGCGCGCCTCGCTCTGCCGGCGGATGCCGGTATCGACTGGATCAAGGGCGTCGCCGACCCGCAGGATGATCTCAACAAGCCGATGAAGGGGCCGCTGAAATCCCTGCGCGACGGATCGGCCGATCTGCACCGCACGGCGATCAAGCTGGTAAAGTCCGCGCGCCTTCTGCCCTCGGCGCTGGTGGTCGAGCTCGACAATGCCGCCGCCTTTGCCATGGCAAACGGCCTGACGGTCATTCCCGCCGACCTTGCCGCGCCGCATCTTGAAACCACCAGCCCCCTGAACTCGGTCGTACATGCACGCCTGCCGATGGAAGCAGCCGAGGCTGGCCGTTTGCATATCTTCCGACCCGAGGACGGCGGCGAGGAACACTATGCCATCGAGATCGGCCGCCCCTCGCGGGACGAACCGGTTCTGGCACGGCTGCACTCGGCCTGTTTCACCGGCGATGTCCTTGGCAGCCTGAAATGTGATTGCGGCCCGCAGCTGAATGGTACCCTTGCCCAGATGGGCAACGAGGGCGCAGGCGTTCTGCTCTACCTCAACCAGGAAGGCCGCGGTATCGGCCTTGCCAACAAGATGCGTGCCTACTCGCTGCAGGATCAGGGTTTTGACACGGTCGAGGCCAATCACCGCCTTGGGTTCGAGGATGACGAGCGTGATTTCCGCATCGGCGCCAAGATTCTGCGCGAAATGGGGTTCTCGTCGGTGAGGCTTCTCACCAACAACCCCCGCAAGATTTCCATGATGGAAAGCACCGGCATCACGGTGGCCGAACGTGTCGCCCTGAAAGTTGGCGAGAACGCCCATAACACCGCCTATCTTGCAACCAAGGCGGCCAAGTCGGGGCACCTGCTGTGACACCCTCTGACATGGTGCTCACCCCGACGGGCCTGCGGTTCATGGGGCGTCGGTTTCCCTGCACCATCGGCAAAGGCGGTATCCGCACCGACAAACGCGAGGGCGACGGCGCCACGCCGCGCGGCATCCACACCATCACCGGCCTGCTGTATCGGCCTGACCGGATGGCGCAGCCAACGCCTTGGGCGGAACCGATTTACAACGGCGATCTCTGGTCAGATGCCAGCGATGATCCGGCCTACAACACACTTGTTCAGGCCCCCTATGGCCCAAGCCACGAGAAGCTGCGCCGTTCCGATCCGCTCTATGATCTGGTTCTGCTGACCGACTGGAACTGGCCCAATGCGATTGCAGGCAGGGGATCGGCCATTTTCCTGCACCAGTACCGGCGCAAAGGCTTTCCCACGGAAGGCTGCATCGCCTTTCGCCGTGACCACATGTACTGGATTGCCTGCCATGCAGTACCCGGCACACGAGTGATCGTGCCCTAGATCGGCGTTCAGCCGTAGTCGCGTGCCCCGAAAATCGCCGAGCCAACGCGCACATGAGTCGCCCCAAGCGCCACGGCTCTCTCGAAGTCGCCGCTCATGCCCATCGACAGCCCCTCAAGACCGTTTCGCGCGGCGATTTTTGCCAGAAGGGCAAAGTGCAACGCCGGTTCTTCGTCCACCGGCGGGATACACATCAGCCCGACCACGGGCAGATCAAGCGCGCGACACTCGGCAATGAAGGCATCCGCATCCGCCGGCATGACCCCGGCCTTCTGCTCTTCCTCGCCCGTGTTCACCTGGATGAAAAGATCGGGGCAGTGACCCAGCTCCTGCGCCAGCCGCGCCAGCGTCTTTGCCAACTTGGGGCGATCGACGGAATGGATCACCTCGAACAGCTCCATGGCCTGACGCGCCTTGTTGGTCTGCAACGGCCCAAGAAGATGCACCTTCACGCCGTCAAAACGCTCGCGAAAGGCGGGCCATTTCCCGGCTGCTTCCTGAACCTTGTTTTCACCGAACACCCGATGCCCCTCTTCAAGAACGGCTTCGACGCGCTCATTGGGCTGCACCTTGCTCACCGCGATCAGTTCGGTCGCCCCGACAGGGCGCCCGGCCAGCTCCTCGGCCTTGTGGATTCGTGCGGTGATTTCGGCAAGCGACATGGCGGTTCCCCGTTGCGGTCCAATTGGCCGCACTAGAACACCATCACCTGCAAAAAGAAAAGCCCTCGGGAAAACCAGAGGGCAAAAGAAAAGGGCAGGTCCAAAGACCTGCCCTCGAAAGCGTAGCTTTCAGCTTCTAAGAATTAGAAGTTGAAGATTACACCCATGTCGGCGCGGGTGTCGCCGTGGTCGTCAACGATACCAGCGCGCAGCGAAACGCCGCCGCCCAGGCTGTGACGAACGCCGATGCCAGCTGCGGTGCTGTCAACTGCGCTCTCATCGTCGGCGATGAAGCCAGCGATGTTGGTCGAGTCGCTAACAGCGTAGTCCAGACCCAGAACAACTTTGTCGCCTGCGGTGCCGTTGTCAGCATAGGTCAGAGCTGCGGTCAGAGCACCAACGGTGCCGCTTGCCGAAACAACCCACTCGGTGTCAGCCGCGTTGTCCGAATCTTGAACAGCTGCTGCAACGGTGTAGTTGCCGAACGAGTATGCTGCGCCCAGAGCGGTGCGCTCGGTACCGCCGTTAACACCCGCGAGGTACGCGTCACCCGGGGTGTGCGACAGGTGCAGGTTCAGACCACCCATGGTGTAGATCACGTCAACACCAAAGCGAGCCGAGCCGCCCGACGAGTATTGGTCAGCGCTTACGCCGTTTGCTGCCGAGTCAGCCGCAAATTCGTTGAAGCCCAGGCCGGTGAGGCCAACACCACCGGTGTAAACACCCGGCAGGCTGTCGATTGCGCCGAGGATGTTACCAACCGAAACGGTCAGACCGCCGGTCGAAACCCAGAAACGCGGGGTGTTCATACCTGCGCCCGAGCGCGGGGTGTCAGCGGCTTCGTTCGACTGGAAGCGAACTTGTGCGCCGAACGACAGACCGTTGTCCGATTCTGCGGTGCCGGTGATGATCAGGCGGAAACGGCTTTCCAGACGAGTTTCCTCGGTGCCGCGGCTTTCTTGATAGTCGATACCAAAGCGGCCGAAACCGCCGAAGGTTACGTCTGCAGCAGCAACACCAGCGGTTGCAACCAGAGCAGTCGTAGCGAAGAGAACTTTTTTCATAGTTTTTCCCTCGGTTTTCCAATTCATGCGCCCAATCCGGGGAATCCGAAGTGGGTATGCCACCGTCTTTCACTCCTTTCGGGGCTTCGTTGCAAGTGAACGAGTCGGAACACTGCACTTTGCACTCTGGTGTGGTGCACGGATGCCACACCTCGCAGACACCCCACCTCGCAGCCACGTTAAGGTTTACGACTATATCCTTGCTCAAACTGCTCTTGGTAGATAGGAGAGTAGCGTAGCTGAGATTTGGGCATGAAGTATGAAACTGACTGGTAGTCTTAAGATTATCGCGCTCGTTGCCGCCGTGGCGAGCCTTGCATCCTGCGGCAATCGCAATTCGGGTGAAGAGGTTGAGCGTCTGCACCCCACCGGCGCCGAGATTGGCGCGACAACAGGGCGCCCGGACGAGCGTTCGCGGTCAGAAGATGGGCAGACAATCTGGGATATCTTTAGGTCGGACAACTCGGACGTAACCGTTCGCGTGAACAAATATATCTGGAATGCATCTCTGGAAGTCCTTGATTTCCTTCCGGTTCAATCGGTTGACCCCTTCTCGGGCGTCATCGTGACAGGTTATGGCACCCCTCCGGGTGGTGGCCGTTCCTACCGTGCCACCGTTTATGTACGCGACCCCTCGCTTGATGCGCGCTCGCTGCACGTGGCCATGCAAACCCGTGGCGGCCGTGCGGTTTCCGCAGGCACGGTTCGTGCAGTTGAAGATGCGATTCTCACCCGCGCCCGTCAGCTGCGCGTTGCAGACGGCAAGCTTTAAGCCTGCCGTCTTTCACATTACTCAAAGTGTGAACTTGCCTGGCTCCATGGCGGCCAGTTGATCGATCCATTCCATCTGCCGCGGTAGGCAAACGGATTGCAGATCGTATTTCTCCTGGGCGAATTTTCGCGCAGCGCGGCCAAGCTCGTCCGCCATCTCGCGATTCTCGAGAACCGTGCAGATTTCCTCGACCATTTTGTCCTGATCGAAGAACGGGAACAGGCGTCCGGTTTCACCGTGTTTGATCGCCTCTTTCAGGGGCGCGGTATCACTGGCGACAATCGGAGCCCCCGCGCTCATCGACTCGATCAGCGACCAGCTCAGGACAAACGGGTAGGTCAGATAGACATGCGCGCTCGAGACCTGAAGCAGGCGCAGGAACTGGTCATAGGGAATCCGGCCAAGGAAATGCACGCGCTCCCAATCGGGCGTTGAAATCTTGCCGCGTACCTCGTCGATATAGATCTGCTTCCAGGTCCGGCCGTCCGGCGGCTTGGCACCATAGCTGACCTCGTCGCCCCCGACCATCAGAACCCGCGCATTCGGGCGTTCCTTCAACAGCCGCGGCAGCGCCCGCATAAAGACGTGATACCCGCGATAGGGTTCGAGGTTGCGGTTCACAAAGGTGATCACCTCGTCCTTGCGCGTCACCACCAGATCGTCGTTCACCTTCATCGCCACATCGGGGCTTGGCATCACGTGGTTGGTGTCGATCCCGTCATGAATGACCGTGATCTTGTCGCGGAACTGTTGGGGGAAGGTACCCGCCTGGAACTCGGTCGGGCTGACGCCCATGTCGCCGACCTCCAGATGCATGAGGTTGTTGAGGTTCTTCAGCCGCAGGCGCATCGCCTCGACTTCGGGCATCTTCTGCGGGAACTCGGGATCAAAGCCCATGTCACCATCGCGGGTGGTGTAATAGAGCTCGTAGTAGAGCCCGATTCGCGCCTTGGGCCAGAGATCCCGAAGGAACATCGATTCCCCCCATCCGGGGTGGGCAACGATCAGGTCCGGCTCGAATCCCTGCTGCTTGAGCTGTTTGGCCGCGAGATAGCAGGACTCACCGCGCAACAGCTTGGTTTCGAAGTCCACCAGCCAGGGGTGCAGGTTCTGGCTGGGATTGCGGCGAATCTCGTAGGGCAGAAGCTGAACGCCCTGCCAGGCGCCAGGCTGTTTCACGCGCAGAGTGAGAGCAACACACCGATGCCCACGCGCAGCCAGCGCCGGAGCCAGATGCTTGTACTGGCCCGGAAAATTTTGGTGAATGAAGAGAATGTTCATTGGGAATACTTTCTGAAAACCCGGTGAGCCCTTGTATAACCGAAAAATTCCCGTGCCTAGCGTGTCATTTTTTCAAATTGAGGCCCCCAAGCCCTAGACCACGCGCTTTTGGGCGCATATCACCGCTGAAAACGCTGCACTGCCTGAATTCTAAGGAAAGGTGACTGTTTATGTCGCGCTATTCTGCCGCCGAAATCGAAGCCAAATGGCAAGAAGCCTGGGCCAAGTCCGATACCTTCAAGGCCGTCCGGGACGAATCCAAGCCCAAGTATTACGTCCTCGAGATGTTCCCCTACCCTTCGGGCAAGCTGCACATGGGGCACGTGCGCAACTACACGATGGGCGACGTGATCGCGCGCTACAAGATGTCGACCGGCCATAACGTGCTGCACCCGATGGGCTTTGACGCCTTCGGCATGCCCGCGGAAAACGCCGCGATGGCCTCTGGCGGGCACCCCAAGGACTGGACTTACGCCAACATCGACACGATGGTCGACCAGATGAAGCCGCTTGGTCTCTCGCTCGACTGGTCGCGCATGTTCGCCACCTGTGACGTGGAATATTATGGCCAGCAGCAGGCGCTTTTCCTCGACATGCTGGAAAAGGGCCTTGTTTACCGCAAGAACGCGGTGGTGAACTGGGATCCGGTCGACATGACCGTTCTTGCCAACGAACAGGTCATCGACGGCAAGGGCTGGCGTTCGGGCGCGGATGTGGAACGCCGCGAACTGACCCAGTGGTTCTTCAACATCTCCTCGATGTCCGAAGAACTGCTGTCGGCGCTGGATACGCTTGAAAACTGGCCCGCCAAGGTGCGCCTGATGCAGGAAAACTGGATCGGCAAATCGCGCGGCCTGCAATTCTCGTTCGAACGCACCGATGGTGAAGAGCCGATCACCGTCTACACCACCCGTCCGGACACGCTGAACGGCGCGTCCTTTGTCGGCATCTCGCCCGATCACCCGATCGCCAAGGCGATGGAAGCCGAAAACCCCGATGTCGCGGCCTTTGTTGCCGAATGCCGCAAGGGGGGCACCACCGAGGAAGCCATCGAGACCGCTGAAAAGCTGGGCTATGACACGGGTATCAAGGTCAAGCACCCGCTGAACCCCGATTGGGAACTGCCGGTCTGGATCGCCAACTTCATCCTGATGGATTACGGCACCGGCGCGATCTTTGCCTGCCCGGCGCATGACCAGCGCGACCTTGATTTCTGCCGCAAGTACGACCTGCCGGTGATCGACACCTTCTTTGCGCTGGACGATGCCACGCCGGTGGAGAACGAAGCCTTTGTGCCGCCGAAAACCGAAAAGGTGAAATGGGTCGACCACTTCGCCGGTCTGGATGAAGCCACCGGCGAAGAGGCCATCAACGCTACCGTCGATTTTGCCGAGAAGGCAGGTTGGGGCGAAGGCGTCACCAAATACCGTCTGCGCGACTGGGGCCTGTCCCGACAGCGGTATTGGGGCTGCCCGATCCCCGTTGTCCACTGCGACAGCTGCGGCGTGGTGCCCGAAAAGAAAGAGAACCTGCCGGTCGAACTCCCCTATGACGAGGACGGCAAGGCGATTGATTTCTCGATCCCCGGCAACCCGCTGGACCGTCACCCGAACTGGCGGGATTGCACCTGCCCGAAATGTGGTGCCCCTGCGCAGCGCGAAACCGACACGATGGACACTTTCGTCGATTCGTCGTGGTATTTCGCCCGCTTCACCGCACCGCGCGCCGACACCCCGACCGATCTGGCCGAAGCCGAATACTGGATGAACGTCGACCAGTACATCGGCGGCATCGAGCACGCGATCCTGCACCTCTTGTATTCGCGCTTCTTTGCCCGCGCGATGAACATCACCGGCCACCTGCCCGAAAAGTCCAAAGAACCCTTCGACGCGCTGTTCACGCAGGGCATGGTGACCCACGCGATCTACAAGAACGCCGAGCGCACCGATGAAAACGGCCGCGCGGTCTATCACTACCCGGCCGAGGTCGAGGAACGTGATGGCGGCACCTTCGTCAAGGAAACCGGCGAAAAGATCGAGGTCATCCCCTCGGCCAAGATGTCGAAGTCGAAAAACAACGTGGTCGACCCGCTGAACATCATCAGCAGCTATGGCGCAGACACTGCCCGCTGGTTCGTCCTCTCCGATTCGCCGCCTGAACGCGACGTGGAATGGACCGCATCGGGGGCCGAAGCCGCCGCCAAGCACCTTGCCCGCGTCCACCGCATCGCATCCGAGATCGCCGAAATGCCTGCCGGCACCGGCAATGGGGATGAAGACCTGCTTCGCGAAATGCACAAGGCCATCCGCGACGTGACCCTGGGTGTCGAAAGCTTCGGCTTCAACGCCTCCATCGCCAAGCTTTACGGCTTTACCAACACGCTGGCCAAATCCAAGGCCGGTGGCGACGCCAAGCGCGAAGCCGCCAAGACCCTTGCCCAGCTGATGTCGCCGATGACCCCGCACCTCTCCGAGGAAGTCTGGACCATGCTGGGTGGCGAAGGTCTGGTCATCGATGCCGCCTGGCCCGTCGCCGATGAGGCCATGCTGGTCGAGGCCAACGTGACCCTGCCGATCCAGATCAACGGCAAACGTCGCGCGGAAATCAGCGTTCCCAAGGATATGGCGAAGGAAGAGGTTGAAAAACTTGTCCTCGCACACGAAGCTGTCACTCGTGCGCTGGATGGGGCCCAGCCCAAGAAACTCATCGTTGTCCCCGGCCGGATCGTGAATGTCGTCATTTAACCGCCGCAGCTTCCTGTTGTTTGCCGCAGCCTCCGGGGTCACCCTCGCGGGCTGTGGTTTCACACCCACCTATGGGCAAAAGGGCACCGCAACACGGTTCCTGAACAACATCGCCGTCGACGCGCCAACGGATCAGAACACCTATGTTCTGGTGCGCGAACTCGAAGACCGCCTTGGCCGCGTATCGCAGGGGGCATACGGCCTGAGCGTCGCCGTGAAAACCACGGAAGAAACCGCCGCCAAGAACATCCGCGGCGTGATCACCCGTTTTGACATCACCGGCGAGGCCACCTTTGCCCTGCGCGACATCGCTTCGGGCGAAGTGCTCACCAGCGGCAAGACACAGAACTTTGTCAGCTATTCGGCCTCGGGCACCACGGTGGCCACGCTGGCCGCCGAAACCGATGCCTATGAACGGCTGATGGTGATCCTGACCGATCAGATCGTGGCCAACCTGATGGCCTATGCGGCCCAAAACCCGTCATGAAGCTGAACGCGCGGGACATCGCGCGCTATGTGACCAAGCCTGAAACAGATCGTACCGGGGTTCTGATCTACGGGGCCGACGCCATGCGCGTTGCCCTGCGCCGCCAGGAACTGGTCGCATCGCTGATCGGCCCACAAGGCGAAGAGGAAATGCGCCTGTCGCGGATGCCCGGTGGTGATCTGCGCAAGGATCCCGCCCGCCTTGTCGATGCCATCAAGGCGGTTAGCTTCTTTCCCGGCCCCCGCGTGGCCTTTGTCGAAGATGCCAATGACACCGCCGCTCCCGCCGTTCTGGCCGCGCTCGAAGACTGGGCGCCGGGCGACGCGCAGATCATTGTCACCGCTGGCCAGCTCAAGGCCTCTTCGAAAATCCGCAAGGCGTTTGAAAACCATCCCAACGCCTATGCCGTCGGCATCTACAACGATCCGCCTTCACGCGAAGAGATCGAGGCCGAACTGGCCCGCTCCGGCCTGCGCGAAGTCGATCGTGACGCGATGACCGATCTCTCTAATCTCGCCAAGGAACTTGATCCCGGAGATTTCCGCCAGACCCTCGAGAAACTGTCGCTCTACAAGCTGAACGACAGCACCCCCGTCAGCAGCGATGACATTGTCGCCTGCGCCCCGACCTCGACCGAGGCCGCCCTGGATGACGTCCTGAATATCACCGCCGAAGGCCGCGCTCCCGAACTTGGCCCGGTGCTGCGCAAGCTCGAAGCGCAGGGCATGAACCCTGTCACCCTCTGTATCAGCGCCACTCGTCATTTCCGTGCGCTCTATACTGCCGCATCCGATCCCGGCGGCGCAGCAGCCGGCATTGCCCGGATGCGCCCGCCGATCTTCGGCCCGCGCCGGGATCGCATGTTGCGACAGGCGCAGGGCTGGGGAGCGGCCAAGCTCGAACAGGCACTGACCATTCTCACCGATACTGACCTGCAACTGCGCTCGGCAGGGCAAAGCGCCCCCGCAATGGCACTTGTCGAACGGATGCTTCTGCGCCTCGCGATGCTCTCGCGCCGCTGAACCATAAGTGACGGCAGGTCACACGACCCTTCTCTTGTTCCCCTGGGGAAAGCCTGCAAACCTGCGCGCAAACTTTGGGAGATCACATCATGTATGAAGTCATTGGCAGCCCCACCACACGCGCCTTTCGCGTCTTGTGGGCTCTGGAAGAGCTCGGCCAACCCTACACCCTCGTCAAAGAAGGCCCCCATTCTGAAGCGGTGCTGACGCTGAACCCGTCGGGCAAGGTTCCGGTGTTCAAGGATGGTGATCTTGTCCTGACCGATTCCACCGCCATCATGACCTATCTCGCGGATAAACACGGCGGCCTGACCCACACCGCCGGCACGCCTGACCGCGCGCGTCAGGATGCGCTGACGCATTGCATTCTCGATGAGATTGACGCTGTCTTGTGGACCGCGGCGCGCCACAGTTTCATCCTGCCCAAAGAGCATCGCGTTGCTGATGTGAAGCCATCGCTGATGTGGGAATACGCCCACAACATCGAACGTTTGATGAACCGCCTCGAAGGCCCCTACCTGATGGGCGACACCTTCACGATTGCCGACATAATTCTCACCCATTGCGGAAGCTGGGCCAAGGTTGCGGGCTTTCCAACCGACAACGAAGCATTTGCAACCTACATGCGCAACTGCCGAAGCCGCCCGGTCTTTCGAAAGCTGACAGGCAAGTAGGCGAACCCGCCATTGACGCGCCTCGGATCACTCACCAGAGTGTGGGTATTGAATGTATGATTTCCCAAAGGAGTTCCGAATGAAACGCGTCATTGCACTGTCTCTTGTCTCCCTCGCTCTTGCTACTACTCCCGCTCTGGCTGGCAACACCAGCATGAAGGATGGCAACGGCAACAAGCTTCGCATCAATTGCAAGAACAGCGGCTGTCTTGTTCAGACCAAGGAAAAGGGCGGCAAGTGGAAGAAGGAAAAACACGACGGCGGCCGCGAGAATTATCTCAAGCTGGTCGATGAATATAAGAAAAAGGGCTACAAGTAGTCGCCTGAAACAGCCGGGGGCGCCCCGTTTGGGGCACCTCCGCAATACCGACGCAATACCGACGTAATACAGATAGCCTCAAACGCCGCTAAAATGCGCCGCGTTCTGCCCCGCCCATCTGCCCGTCGCAAGGCAGGCCGTCAGCAGATAGCCACCGGTCGGGGCCTCCCAGTCCAGCATCTCTCCGGCGGCAAAAACCCCCGGTTTCGCAGAGAGCATCAATCCCTTGTCCAGCGCCTCAAGCCGGATGCCACCGGCTGTCGAAATCGCCTGATCCATCGGTCGCGGACCGGCATGCTTGATCGGTAACGCCTTGAGAACGGGGGCCAAATCCTTTGGCAAGGGCCGTGCAAACTCCATCAAGAGCGCCTGTTTGACCGGATCCAGCTTCAACGTCTTGCGCAGGAAGTTCGCCATGCTTGCCTTGCCCCTCGGCCGGTTCAGCCTCTGGCGCAGAGCCTCTTCGTCAAGATCCGGGAGCAAATCGAGATAAAGCGTTTCCCCCTCCCGCATCCGGCGCGACACCGCATAGATACCGCCCCCTTCAAGCCCCTGTTCGGAAACGACAAATTCACCACGAACCCTCTGATCACCAGCCATCAGGGCAACGCCCTTGACCGGCGCACCAAAGTGTTTCGCCATATGCGGAGACCAGTCGACAACAAAGCCCATGTTCGCGGGCTGAAACGGCGCTTTTGGAACGTCCAGAAACCCCGCCCAGGCCCCATCCGACCCCAACCGCGCCCAACTCGCCCCGCCACAGGCCAGCACGGTCACATCCGGCGCTATCTCTTGCACGCCCTCGGGTGTCTCGAAGCGATACGCGCCCCCAACCCAGCGCCAACGGGTGCGGATTTCCACACCCTGCCCCGCCAGTCGCGCCAGCCAGGCCCGCAAAAGGGGCGAGGCTTTCATCATCTTCGGAAACACCCGTCCGGTGGAACCAGTGAACATCTCCTGCCCAAGCCCTTCGGCCCAGGCAACGGTCTCCTTGGGCCCAAAGGCTTCCAGCATTGGCCGCAGCACCGGCCCCGCCTCCTCGAAAGCGGACATAAACCGTTCAAAAGGCTCGTCTTTCGTGAGATTCAGACCCGACTTACCCGCCATGAGGAACTTGCGCGCAACCGAAGGTTTCGCCTCGGCCACAACAACGCGCAATCCTGCCGCAGACATCTCGTCCGCCGCCATCAGACCCGCAGGTCCGGCCCCGATCACAAGCGCTGTTTTCATTTCACACGGGTTCGGATTTCGCCCTTCACCTGCACCACACGCTGCGGGAACGGGATCTCGATATTATGCGCCTTGAGGGCATTCCAGATGCAGAACAGGACGTCCGAAGTATACTTGTGCCGCCCGTCGTCGATCCCGTTCACCCAGAACTCGACCGCGAACTCGATGCCGCTGTCGCCAAAGGCCCGCAGCTCGCAATCCGGCGGAAAGGGCTCGCTCAAAACGTCCGGCATCGCCGCCACCGCGCTTTCTACGATATCGGGCACCAGGTTGATATCCGTGTCATAGCTCACCGAGAACGGCGCCTCGTAGCGATTGGCCGATCCGCTGTCGGAATAGTTCACCACCCGCGTCGTGATGAAATCCTCGTTCGGAACAACAATCCACTTGCCGTCATATGTCTCGAGGATCGCCGCCCGCGCGGTCATCTTGACGATGGTCCCCGCCTCGCCGCCGTCCAGTTCGACATAATCGCCAACCGTCGCCTGCCCCTCCAGAAGAAGGATCACGCCGGAGATAAAGTTCGAGGCAATCTTTTGCAGGCCAAAACCAAGACCCACACCAATCGCGCCCCCCAGAACCGCAAGCGATGTCAGCGAGATGCCCATGATGTTCATGACCAAGAGGAAGGCCAGGCCGAAGATCGCGATCTCTGCAGCCTTGGCCGTCAGTTCGCGCATCGCTGGTCGCATCTCTTCCTGTCGCTTGATCGCCGCCGCGGTCTGGTCATTCGACCACCGGCCCAGCCAGAAGATCGCGCCGCCAACCAGAACAAAGCGGATCAGGAACAAGAGCGAGAAGGACAGGTTACCCAAAGGCACAACCGTCTGGTCAAGGCGCGTCATCACCTCGTCCAGAAAGCCCACCGCGTAGAGCGCAGCGACCGGCAACAAGAAATACTTGCCCAGTACCTTCAGAAGCGGGTCCTTGATGACCTCGTTCACCAGGATGCGCGCCGCGAGGAACATGAAAACCCGCTTGCCAAAGGCAATCACCGCCCCGGCATCAAAGATCGAGCGGGTCACGGTCTCGCCGATCCCGGTGAGGCCATAGGCCAATAGGGGCAGCATCAGCGGCAGAAAGGTCAGGATGAACCGGCGCGTCTTGGCGATGACATTGGTTTTTTCATCCGGCGGGGTCAGCAGGCGGTCCAGCACCGGCTGCAACCTGCGCGTCAGGAACAGCGCCAGTAGGTAAGCCGCCACCAACAGGCCGAACTGCGTCCAGGCCTGGGGGCTCAGCAACCATTCCTTGGCCACGTCCCATCCCTGCACCGCGTAACCCTGCGCCTTCTCAAGGATTTTTGTCTGATCCACGCTAACTAACCCTTTGAACTGACCAATACTTGGGTCATTCTCATGCCCGACCACTCCGAAGGACACAAGAAAAACCCCGTGTCAGACCCGATTTGCCCCCTATGCGGGCGTCCGATCCCCCCGGATGCACGCCAAAGCATGCACCACCTGGTGCCGCGTCTCAAAGGCGGCAAAGGCGGGCCAACGGTGCTCTTGCACCAGATCTGTCACAATGAAATCCACGCGACCTTGAGCGAAGCAGACCTTGCGCGCGCCTATCACACAATCGATGCCCTGCGCGCCCATCCGCGGCTGGCCAAGTTCATCCGCTGGGTCGCCAAACGTCCGCCGGGCTTTCATTCCAAAACGCCCGGGCCGCGGCGCAGACGATGATGGCTTCTTCTTGGTCCAAATATCCCCGGGGTGAATTGCCCCGAACGGGGCAAGAGGGGCAGCGCCCCTCATGCCGTTGCATCAGCAGCACAATGCCTTGATGCCGCGCGCGATCTCGGGTTTGGCCGCTAGCGTATCAGCGGCGATGTCACGTGCGGTCTCCAAAAGCGCCTCGGGCGCAACCAGCCGGTCCACAAGACCGAATTGCAGCGCTTCCTCGGCAAGGATCTTCTGCCCGCCCATCAGGATCAGCTTGGCACGGCTTGGCCCAATCAGCGCCGCCATGCGTTTCGGGTCCGACGGCTGGGGCAGGAAACCCAGCTTCATCACCGGGTAGAAGAACTTGGCCGTCGGCACCGACAGACGCAGGTCACAGGCCAGCGCCATGCCCATCGCGCCGCCTGCCAGCGTGCCGTTCAGCGCGGCAATCGTCAGCCCCGGAAGCGCCGCGATATTGCCCGAGAGCCGTTCCCAAACATCCGACGTCGCCAGACCGGCACGCGCCTCGTCAAGGTCGGCCCCTGCCGAGAACACCTTACCTTGCCCCGTCAGGATCAAACCGCGTGCCTCCTGCGCGGCCTCGGCGATGTCGGCCAGTTCCGAAAGCATCGCATGGGTCAGTGAATTTGCCTTGTCCGGGCGGTTGATTGTGGCAATCCACAGCCCGTTTTCTTCCTTGGTCAGTTCGATCATGTCAGTCCAACTTGTTTGCGAATATCCTCATCCCGCAGCGAGATCTCGTCACCAAGCCAGGCATCGGCCTCGGGTCCGCACATCCACAACAGGCACTTGGCGGGCCATTCCGGCGGGATGTGGTCGGACCAGTCCAGCTGGCTGACCGGGTTGATCCCGCTGGCCTTGATCTCGCGCTGCATCTCGGTGGCCACGGTTCCCGGGCTCAGGCCAATGGCGCGAATGCCCTTGTCGCGGGCTTCCTTGTCGACACAGCGGGTCAGCATGTTCACCGCCGCCTTCGAGGCACAATAGTGGCTCCAGGCTTCAACCGGTCCGTGCGCAGCGCCTGAACTGATGGTGAGGATACTGCCCCCGCCGGCCTTCTCCATGACCGGCATCACGGCACGCATCCCGTGGTAGACACCCTTGAGGTTGATGTCGATCACCTGCCCCCAGCCTTCGGGATCAGACGCATCAAGGTGCGAAATCGGCTCGATCACGCCTGCGTTGTTGATCAGGATATCTGCACCGCCAAAGCGGGCGACGGCCGCTTGTACGGCTGCCTCGACCTGCCCATAGTCCGCGACATCACAGGTGACGGCCATCGCCTTGTCACCAATTTCTGCTGCGATCCGCTCGATTGCCTCGGCGCCACGCGCCAGCAGCACGACATTGGCCCCCGCATCGGCGAAAACATGCGCAGCACTTTCACCGATCCCGCGGCTGGCGCCCGTGATCAAAACCGTTTTTCCAGTCAAATCCACCATATCGTAACCTCCCTCCCAAAATTCTCTCCCTCTGGTAAACCGCGATCCCCCGGTCGTCCAGAGGTTGCCCCTTGACCCCGTCCTTCTGGAGTCCGAAGCTTAGGGAAACTTTCATCAGGGAAGAGACTCATGAATTTCTTGAAAAACATGGGCTGGACGGTTCCGGCCACGCTCGCCATTTCCAGCACCACCGCTTTTGCAGATGTCACGCCCGAGGATGTCTGGGCCCTCTGGCAGGATTACCTCACCTCCTCCGGTTACGAGGTGTCGGCCGACACCTCGACCTCCGGCAACGTTCTGATTGTCGACAACCTGACCCTGTCGATGGATCACGGCGAGGACATGGGGGGCTTCAGTGCCCAGATGGGCACCATGACCTTCAGCGACAACAAGGACGGCACCGTGCAGATCGGCTTTGCCGACAACATGCCCCTCACCATGAGCATGACCGACGGGGAAGAGCCGCTCGATCTCGCGATGGTGGTGTCCTACATCGGTCTCGACATGGTGGCTTCGGGCGAACCGACCAACCAGAAATACGACTTTACCGCCGACAACATGAAACTCGCCCTGACCGAAGTGGTCGTGGATGGCGAAGCCGTTGAAAACGCAAGCTTCAGCATGGATTTCGCTGGCTCCAAGGGCACAAGCAGCCTCGCCATTGCAGGTGACATGATCGAAACCATGCAGGCTATGACGTCCGGCGCCATCACCTTTACCGGTGCCTTTTCCGAGCCGGGCGAAGGCAGCATGAACGTCAGCGGCAACTTTGCCGATACGATGCTGTCCACGAGTGCCAGCCTTCCGATCACCGAAGAGCCAAGCTCGGATCCCCTTGCCATGTTCTATGGTGGCATGCAGGGCACCACCAAGTTCACCTCGGGCGTCTCGACCGTATCGCTGTCGGGGCAGGACAACGACGGACCCTTCCAGATGGACGTCAGCGCCGCGTCAAACGCGCTGGAATTCGATATGGACAGCGATCACATTCGCTATGACACCGGTGCCGAAGGTATCGCCATGACCATGTTCGGCGGCGGCATCCCCTTCCCACTCTCATTCGAGATGGCAAGCACCAGCACCAATTTCGAAATGCCGCTGTCGCGGACCGAAACCCCCGCCCCCTTCGCGCTTGGCGTGACCTTTGCAGACCTTTCCGTTCCCGAAATGCTCTGGGGCATGGTCGATCCGACCGGCCAGTTGCCGCATGATCCGGCTACCGTGTCGATCAACATCGGTGGCACGGCCACGTTGTTCGGCGATCTGCTCTCCGAGGACGTGATGGAAAGCGATGACATTCCGGGCGAGGTCAACACCGTCACCGTCGAAAACCTGCTGCTGCGCATCGCCGGTGCGGAACTGACAGGCGCGGGTGCGGCGACGCTCGACAACACGGACCTGACCACCTTTGACGGCATGCCCCGTCCCGAAGGCAGCCTCTCGCTCAAACTGGTTGGCGGCAACAAGCTGCTCGACACGCTGGTCGGTATGGGTCTTGTCCCCGAAGATCAGGCAATGGGCGCACGCATGATGATGGGCCTCTTCGCGATCCCGACTGGCGACGACCAGCTTGAATCGACGCTGGAGATCAACGCCGAGGGCCACATTCTCGCCAACGGCCAGCGCATCCAGTAAGCGCCACACGACTTGGACCGATCGGGGCGGCACCATCGCGGAGCCGCCCTTTTCATACCCGCGCACTTGCGCCACTGGCATGCACGGTCTACCTGATTAAGCAACAAAAGATGGGGCACTCATGAGCGGACACTTGGAAAACCTGGCGCAGGCGATGCTTGAGGCGGCGAAAAAGGCCGGTGCAGACGCGGCCGACGCCATCGCCATTCGCGGCACCTCTGTTTCGATCGATGTGCGCGGCGGGGCTCTTGAACAGGCCGAACGCTCAGAAGGGACCGATCTTGGTTTGCGGGTTTTCCTCGGGCAACGTCAGGCCAATGTTTCCGTCTCGGACACAAGCGCAGAGACCATCGCCACAATGGCGGAACGCGCCGTGGCAATGGCAAAGTTCGCGCCGGAAGATCCCCACATCGGACTTGCCGATCCGGACCAGCTTGCCACGGGTTGGGATCTGGAGGCTCTCGAACTTTATGACCCCACCCCGGAACCCGCAGCCGAAGCGCTTCAGCAAGACGCCGTAGAGGCCGAGGCCGCCGCGCAGGCCGTCGAAGGCGTCACGCAGGTGCAGGCCGCCAATGCGGGCTATAGCAGCAGCGAAGTCTTCCTTGCGGCCACCAACGGGTTCGCGGGCGGCTATGCCAGAACAAGCCGCGGTCTTTCCTGTGTCGCCATCGCCGGCGAAGGGGACCGCATGGAACGCGATCATGATGGCGATGGGCGCACCTTTCAGTCCGACATGCGCGATGCCACCGAGATTGGCCGCGCCGCAGGTGAACGGGCAGTGGCCCGTCTTGACGCCGTGCAACCGCCCACCGGTGCCTATCCGGTTCTGTTTGACGAGCGCATCTCGGCCTCTCTGGTCGGCCACCTTCTGGGGGCTGCCAACGGGGCCAGCATTGCGCGTGGCGCGTCATGGCTGCGCGACTCGCTGGGGGAACAAGTCCTTCCCAAGGGCCTGAGCATTCTGGAAGATCCGCACCGCCCACGCATCAGCGGCTCGCGCCCGTTCGATGCTGAAGGTCTTGCGACCCGCAAGCGCGCCATTGTCGAGGATGGCGTGTTGCAGGGCTGGACCCTCGATCTGGCAAACGCCCGCAAGCTCGGACTGGACCCGACTGGCAACGCGGCGCGGGGTGTCTCTTCGCCCCCGTCACCCTCAACCTGGAACATTGCCTTGACGCAGGGCGACAAATCCCGCGAAGAGCTTCTGCGCGACATGGGCACCGGTCTTCTGGTGACCTCCCTGATCGGCTCCACGATCAACCCCAACACGGGCGATTATTCGCGCGGGGCGGCCGGGTTCTGGGTCGAAAACGGCGAGATTGCCCACGCGGTGAACGAATGCACCATTGCCGGCAACCTGCTTGAGATGCTGCGCGGCATCACCCCGGCCAACGACGCGAGAAGTTACCTGTCGCGCGTTGTGCCCTCGCTTCTGGTAGAAGGTCTGACCCTTGCCGGAAACTGACCTCAAACTCCTGATCGAGGCCGCCGAGGAAGCGGGGCGTATCGCCCGCCGCTTCTCGGGGCCTGTCGCGCAAAGCTGGGACAAACCCGATGGCGCGGGTCCGGTGACCGAGGCCGATCTTGCCGTCAACGAAATGCTCGAACACGAGTTGCGGGCCGCACGCCCCGACTATGGCTGGCTCAGCGAAGAATCCGTCGATAACCAGGACCGGCTCTCGGCAGAGCGCGTTTTCATCATCGATCCGATCGACGGCACCCGCTCGTTTATCGAAGGGTCGAACACCTGGGCGCACTCTCTCGCCATCGCCGAAAAGGGCGAGGTGATCGCGGCAGCGATTTTCCTGCCGATGCGCGACAAGCTTTATACGGCTGCGCGCGGCATGGGGGCGTTCCTCAACTATGAACGCATCCATCCCACCACACGAGCCGACATCACGGGGGCCAGCGTGCTTGCCGCCCGCCCGACGATGGACCGCCAGCATTGGCGCAACGCGCCCCCAGCGATGGACCGCAGTCATCGCCCGTCGCTTGCCTATCGCACCGCCCTTGTGGCGCAGGGGCGCTATGACGCGATGTTCACGCTGCGCCCGACATGGGAATGGGACATTGCCGCAGGCGACCTAATCCTGCGCGAAGCAGGGGCCAGAACCTCGGATCGTTTCGGGGCGCCTCTGGTTTTCAACAACCGCGACCCGCGCCAGAAAGGCATGGTCGCGGCAGGTCAGGGCATTCATCCCAAGATCACCGAAGCCCTCGTGCCGGAAGACGCGGTTCCGCGCATTTAGGCCGTGGCATACCGCTGCACGAAGTTGCGCAGAATCACCTCTGGCGCATGAACATCGGCGGCACGGCACATCGCCACCAGCTTGTCGGCGTCCTCGGGCGGGAAGTAACCGCGATGCTTGTAGATCCCGATCCGCACCTCGAAGCCGTCGCTGTCTGCCTCTGGGTGAAACTGGGTGGCATAGACGTTCTCGCCAAAGCGGATCATCTGGTAGGGGCAGGTCGGTGAACTGACAAGGTGCACACAGCCTTCCGGCAGACGCTGCACCGCTTCCTTGTGGCCAACAAAGGCCTGAAAATTCTCTGGAATGCCCTGCATCAGGGGATCGTTGCGCCCATCGTCTGTCAGGCTGCAATCCGCAGTTCCGACTTCCTCGCCATAGTTGTCCTTGTTCACCACCTTCGACAGGTGATGGCCAAGGATACCGATCCCGTAACAACATCCCATGAAAGGGAAATCCCGTTCGGTGATCTCTGGCATCAGGCTTAGCACCGCGTCTTCGATCTGCTTCTCGACAGGGGATTTCTTGTCGAGCGGATCACTCACACAACCCGGCCCGCCACCGACGATCACGCCCGAATAGTCATCCAGCGACAGGTCATCGGGTAATGCCTCCTGATCCAGACGGATGCGCACCACGTTTTCTTCCTTCAGATCCCCCTTGCGCAGAAAGGCCTGAAACTCGTCATCCGAAGCTTCGGTTTCCGGGCGCAGTTGCAGGATCAGGAATGGTTTCATCGTCGTGGCCTCGTGGCAATTCGCTTCCCGTCGAAGTGCCGTATCGCATGGCGTGCGTCAACCGTGCACACCGCCTGCAGCTTGCCGAAAATTGCCGCATCCCCCTCTCTTGTAGCCCACAGGCGAAACCCCTAGTTTGCCTCAAGGCCCGACCGGAGACATCAATGCACATTCGCTTTTCCGACACCTCATTTTGCTGCAGGGGCAGATGTATGGTGGGCGCGGCATGACGCGGTCTCTTGGTCTCTCCGCCTACCTGGCCTTTGCGCGCCGTCAGGCAAGCACGCTCGAGGCGATATCAGAACAACGCCCGGATGGCGGCTTGTTGTGGCTGCACTGCTCCGAGCCGGAACGTATCACCGCGCTGGCCCAACTTGGGTTGCGGTTGATCGGCCTGCGCGGCGGGCTTTCCCTGATGCTCAGCACCTCGCCCGGCACAAAACGCCCTGCCAATCTGCCGGATAAGGTAATCTGGCAGGAAGGACCGTCCGAGAACCCCGCCGACATCCGTCTGTTTCTGGATCACTGGAAACCGGATGCAAGCCTCTGGCTTGGTCCCTACCTGCGGCCGGCGCTGATTGATGCAGCCCATCGGCGCGACATTCCCATCATTCTCGCCGATACCTATCAGGTGATGATCGAAAACAGCCGCTGGCGGGTCATTCCCGATCCGGTCAAGGCAACGCTGGCGCATTTCAAGACGATCCTCGCAGGCTCTTCCGAGGCCTATGGCAGGCTGCGCCGCCTGTTTCCGACCGGCGACAAGGTTCAAGAAAGCGGGCCGTTGCTCGAAGACTGCCCGGCGTTGCCCCATTCTGAAACCGATCTTGAAGACCTCTCGGAAACACTGTCGGGTCGTCCACTCTGGCTGGCATCGCGGCTTCAGCTGACCGAGCTGCGCAGCATCCTTTCGGCACACCGGGCGGTCGGACGCCTGACGCACCGGATGTTGCTCGTCGTCATCCCCGACAACGCCGCCGACGCGCCAAGGTTCCTTGAGGCCATCCGCGAAGATGGCTGGCGCGTGGCCTGCTGGGATGATGGTGAGTTCCCCGACACCAATACACAGGTTGTCCTGAGCGGTGATCCCCGTGAACGCGGGCTTTGGTATCGCGTTGCCCCCGTCACATTCCTGGGCAGTTCGCTGGCCCCGGGCCACGGAGGCCGAAACCCGTTTGAACCTGCCGCGCTTGGCTCGGCCGTGCTCTATGGACCGGGGGTGCGCCGCCATCTTGGCAGCTATACCCGCTTGGCCAAAGCCGGGGCGGCCCGTATTGTGCGCGACACCGACAGCCTTGCCACCGCCCTAAGCCACCTGACAGCGCCCGATCAGGCTGCGACAATGGCCCATGCGGGTTGGGAAACCGTTTCAGAGGGGGCCGAAGTGTCTGACCAGATCATCACGCTTGTGCAGGACACGCTGGACGAAAAGGGGCTGTCGTGATGCGCGCGCCTTCCTTCTGGGACACCACGCCAGACAAGCCCGCCCTGCCCGCAAGGCTGCTCACCCCGCTGGGCCAGCTCTATGCCAGCCAGACGGCCAAACGACTCGCACGTGGCACAGGCACCGCCTATCGGGCCAAGGTGCCGGTTATCTGCATCGGCAACCTGAACGCTGGCGGCACCGGCAAGACGCCGACCACCATCGCGATCGCGCAGCACCTGCAAGCGTGCGGCCTGACGCCCCATGTCGTTTCACGAGGGTATGGCGGTAGCCTGGAAGGGCCGGTTCAGGTTGTTGAACGCACCCACAGCGCGGCCGAGGTCGGGGACGAGCCGCTGCTTCTGGCGGCATTCACACCGACATGGGTCGCCAAGGACCGCGCGGAAGGCGCAAAACAGGCCGAGGCTGCCGGTGCCGACGTGATCCTGATGGACGACGGCTTTCAGAACCCCGCCCTGCACAAGGATATGTCGATCATCGTGGTGGACGCGCACAAGGGGTTCGGCAATGGCCGCTGCCTGCCCGCCGGGCCGCTGCGCGAACCGGTTGAGGTTGGGCTCGCCCGTGCCGACGTGCTGCTGTCCATCGGTGCCCCCGAAGCGCAGACGAAATTCGCTGACATCTGGGCAGACGCCATTCAGCTGCCGCATACCACCGGCGCGCTTGAGCCATTGCAAATGGGGATGGACTGGACCGACATGCCCTATCTCGCCTTTGCCGGCATCGGGCATCCGGAGAAATTCTTCAACACGCTGCGCGGCCTTGGCGCGACGTTGATCCACGGCGAAGCCCTAACCGACCACCAGCCCTTTACCCCGGCCCTGCTGGCGCGTCTCGAAGCGGATGCACGCCGCCACGGTGCGCAAATGGTGACCACCGAAAAAGACGCCGTGCGCCTTCCCGAGGACTTTCGCCGCAAGGTGCTGACCCTACCGGTCCGTCTTCAGATTTCGGATTGGTCCGCGATTGATGACTGTCTCAACCGCATTCTGGAGGTGCGGGGCTGAACGCCCCGCCCTTTTCGCTTAGCCGCCCAGCTTGGCGTCGAGGATCTTCTTGAGATCCGCATAGCTCATGTTCGAGTGCTTCTCGCCGTCGATGATCAACGACGGGGTGCCCGAGATATTGTCGGCATTGGTGTTCTTCTCCGACCATGCCACCAGCGCCTTGGCCTTGGCTTCGTCCTGCATGCAGGCAGTCAGGGCATCATCGCTCAGGCCAGCCAAACGGCCAATCTTGCGCAGTTCACCCGCGATGGTCACAGGGTCGCCCGAACGCACCCAATCGCTCTGGCTGGACATCATCAGATCGGTCATGCCAAAGAAACGCTCTTGGCCACCACAACGGGCTACCATCGAGGCCCAGAGGCCAATGCGATCGAAATACACGTCGCGGAAGATGAACTTGACCTTGCCGGTGTCCACATAGTCAGCTTTCAGCGACTTGAGCACACGCTCGTGGAAAGTCGCGCAGTGCGGACAGGTGAACGACGCGTATTCAACAAGTGTGATCGGCGCATCTTCGGCCCCCATCACCATCTCGGTCACGCCCGAGGTGTCGGTTGCATCGGTTGCGTCACTTGCAGTTTGGCTCGACTGCGCGATCTGGGTCTGCCCCACGGTGTCGGCAGTCTCTTTGCCCTGTGTCAGCCACCAGGCGCCACCGGCCACAACGGCCAGCGCAACAACAACTACGGGAATGATGCGGGTCATCGCAAAACCTTTCTAGCGGTTCGTTTTCGTTAGGTAATTTCCAGCCAGCCGCTCAAGCGCCTGGCGCAGCCCCTCGTCCTGCACCGAAGCCGCCATGTCGCTGGCTTCTTTCTGGATTTCTGGCTTGATCTCTTTCTTCGCCGCTTTCGGCCTATGGGCAAACTGGGCCTGCCCCTCTGCAAAGCCTGTCGCGGCCGTCTGCGTGATGCGCAACCGTGCAATCGCGTTATAGCCATAGACGGCGTTCACCTTGTCGCGCAGCTTTTCCTTCTGCATCTCCAGCATCGGGGCCTGGGCACCGGTGGTCAGCACCGTCAACGTCGCCCCAAGGCCCTGACGATTGTATTTCACATCCACCGGCTTGCAGATCGCGGCAGTGTCATCCCCCACGATTTCCGCCCAATGGGTCAGAACCCGCGTCACCGCGAAACCACGGCTTTCGCCTGCCTTGCGAATGGTTTCGCGAAGCAGTGAAGACGTTCGGGCAAAGCCTTTGGTCGTGGGGCGGCGCATATGATCTTGCATCCCTTGGTTTGGCGCTATTTTAGTGTCCACGCGGCGCGGTGCCAGCGAAACCGACCAAGTGGAGAGATAAATCTTGCGTGAACATCCGCAATCTTCGGATCTGCTGAACTGGTATGACCGCCACGC
The DNA here is from genome assembly GCF_040369695.1 of Pelagimonas sp. KU-00592-HH. Taxonomy (NCBI): domain Bacteria; kingdom Pseudomonadati; phylum Pseudomonadota; class Alphaproteobacteria; order Rhodobacterales; family Roseobacteraceae; genus Pelagimonas; species Pelagimonas sp. KU-00592-HH. The sequence continues at coordinate 914,491 of NZ_BAABWM010000002.1, forward strand.
CCGCAAAATGCCGTGGCGTGTTGGCCCCGCGGATCGCCGTGCCGGCATCACCCCCGATCCCTATCGCATCTGGCTGTCCGAGATCATGTTGCAACAGACAACCGTTGCCGCCGTTAAGGACTATTTCGAACGTTTCACCGCGCTTTGGCCCACCGTCGGCGACCTTGCCGCCGCCGAAGATGCGCAGGTCATGGGGGAATGGGCGGGCCTTGGATACTATGCCCGCGCGCGCAACCTGTTGAAATGCGCGCGCGTTGTTGCGAACGAACGCGGGGGCGTTTTTCCTGATACTGTCGAGGAATTGCTGACCCTGCCGGGGGTTGGTCCCTATACCGCCGGTGCCATTGCCGCCATCGCCTTTGATCGCCCCGCGGTCGTGGTGGACGGCAACGTCGAGCGTGTCATGGCGCGCCTGTTCGATGTGCACACGCCCCTGCCTGCTGCCAAGCCCGAACTTACCGAACACGCGACCGCCCTTACGCCGCACCTGCGTGCCGGAGACCACGCTCAGGCCGTGATGGACCTTGGCGCAACGATCTGCACCCCGCGCAATCCGGCCTGCGGCATCTGCCCGTGGCGCGACAACTGTACTGCCCGCGTGAACGGCACCGCGGCAGATCTGCCCAAGAAAACCCCGAAAAAGCCCAAACCCATCCGGTTCGGAACAGCCTACATCGCGCGCCGCGTAGATGGCGCCTTTCTTTTGGAACGTCGACCCGAAAAGGGGCTATTGGGCGGTATGCTTGGCTGGCCGGGGTCGGAATGGATCGAAGGGGCCACGCCGGACCACAGGCAACCGATCCGGGCCGAGTGGAAAACACTTCCTACCGAGGCCCGCCACACCTTTACCCACTTCCACCTACGCCTGACCGTCAAGACCGCGCTTGTCCCGATGGACCGCACCCCGAATATCGGGGAATTCGTGGACCTTGCGGATTTTCGCCCATCCGACCTGCCCACGGTGATGCGCAAAGCCTTTGATCTGACCAAAGTTTGAGGAAACGCATTGCACAGGCCCTTGGGCCAAATCATTATGTGCCCGCGCGTGCCAAGTTGGAGAGAGTTATGATCCCGTCTGCCCAAGTCGCCAAGTTCCAGAATGCCCTGCCCTTCTGGATGTCGCTGCTCCTGATCCCGCTGATCTGGATTGCCGCCTCGCTTGGGACATGGTGGGTGCTGCTTGTGCCCGCCGCCACCTGGTATCTCTTCTCGGCGCTGGATCAGGTCACCGGCCTGAACCTTGAAAATGCCGACCTCGATACCTCGGAGGAAGATCTGTTCTGGTATCGCGCTGTCACGATGATCTGGCCGTTTCTCCAGTTCTTCACGCTGTTCGGCCTGATCTGGTATGCCACGCACACCGATCACCTGTCGGTTGCCGCCAAGATAGGCCTGTTCTTTGGCGTCGGTGTCGTGACCGGGACCATCGGCATCAACTACTCACACGAGTTGATGCACCAGAAAGACAAGCGTGAACGCTGGCTGGCTGACATCCTGTTGTCGATGGTGCTTTATTCCCATTTCCGCACCGAACACCTGCACGGGCACCACGTTTATGTCGGCACCCCGCGCGATCCGGTCACGGCCCGTTACAACGAAGGCTTTCACCGCTATTTCCCAAGGGTTCTCTGGCAGGTGCCGGCATCGGCCTTCGCACTTGAAAAACAGAAACTCGCCCGCAAGGGCCTGCCCTGGACCGACCTGTCCAACCCCTTCTTCCGCTATTGGGCCCTACAGGGCGTGATGCTGGTGCTTGCCCTTGTCGTTGGCGGTTGGGTCGGGCTTCTGCTGTTCCTCTGGCAGGCCTACATCGCGATCTGGCAGCTCGAGCTGGTCAACTACGTCGAACACTACGGCCTGACCCGCAAACACCTGGGCGAGGGAAAATACGAACACGTCCTGCCGCACCATTCGTGGAATGCCGCGCACAAGGCCTCGAACTGGCTGTTGATCAACCTTCAGCGCCACTCGGATCACCACTACAAGCCAGACCGTCGCTTCCCGCTGTTGCAGAACTATACCGAGGCCGACGCACCACAGTTGCCCTATGGCTATCCGATCATGACCATGGCGGCGATGGTGCCGCCGATCTGGAAACGTGTGATGAACCCGCGCGTGCGCAAATGGCGGGGCATGTACTATCCGGAAATCACGGACTGGCACGCCTACAACAAGGCAAAGACGCCGATGCCGCGTTAAACCTCGTGGTCGCTGGGCCGGCCCAGCGCCCAAACCGTCAGCTTCTGCTCGACCCCGCGAATGTCCTGTTCTTCGAACCTGCGCAGGCCCGCCAGGCATTCGTGGCCGCCTTCGCGGATCACCTCGGCCCGCATTCCATCCGAAATCACCACCCGTGCATTCAGCCCGCGGGTCAGGGCCTCAAGACGGCTCGCAATATTGACGGTATTGCCGACGACCGCGAACTCAAGGCGGTGCGCGCCAATATCCGCAAGAACCGCCGGACCATAGTGCACCCCGAACCCGACACGCAGCGGCGTCTGGCCACGGGCAATGCGGTTGTTGTTCCACTCGTCCAGCGCATCCATCATGTCGTGCACGCAGCGCAGCGCATTGATGGCATCATTGTCGGTCGGCTTGGGCGTGCCGAAGGTCACCATAAGCCCATCGCCAAGGTACTTGTCCAAGGTGCCGTTGTGGGCAAACACGGACTTTTCCATCAAGCCGTGGAATTCCCGCAGCGTCTTGATCACCTCTTCCGGATCTCGAGCTGCCGCGTATTCGGTGAAATGCACGATGTCGACAAACAGCACCGCAATATCGTGGCTGCGAATTTGCTTGAGCGGTTCATCGTTGGTCGAAAGCTCCTCAACCACGTTGGGCGAGAAGTAGCGGGACAGGTTGGTGCGCTCGCGTTCAAGCGCCGCGTTCGAACGCAATAGACGATTGGACCGGCGCACCGAAACGGCAAGCGTCAGGGCAACAAGGAGGAACAGCACGATTTCCTGAATACGGCGGTCAAACTGAAAGCTGGTCGGATCCATGATAAAGGCCATGGCCTCGCGTTCGCCATATGCCGCGCGCACGGCCGCGCTCAGCTCTTCCTGCGGGGCAGCGAACCACCACGACACGAAGGTCGCAAAGGCCCACATACCGGACGTCCAGGTGCCGATCGCAATCACCGTGCGCCAGGAATAGGCCATGGTGCCCAGCGCCAGGATAATGAAGAAGTACTTGAAGTTGTCGAACTGGAACTGCATCGCCTGTGGCCAGTCGTGCACACTCAACGGGTTCGGCACAACCATACCAATCGTCATGATCGCAAGATCGAAGAAGATCAAAAGCAGTTCGACACGTGACAGGCCCACCTTCGCGTAACGCAGCATCAGGAAACCGTTCAAGGCGATCAGCAGCAGGATGAACTCGTAGAACAGAACCTCTGGCCAGGGCACCATGAACAACATCAGAATGCCGACAACGAACATCGCGAACCAGCGCGCCCGCACGGCCATCACAAGCCCTTCGCGTTTGTGATGGGCGATCACGTTTTCGGTGTATTCGTATTCCGGCGTTCCTTCTTCCGGCAGTTCGTAAGACTGGTCCTGGAAAAATCTCATAAGTGGGGATCGCGCCATCGCGTAGGCCTCGCCGGTTGTTCTTGCGAATATAGGACGCAACTACCGCTTTTGAAGAGTCAAAAAACCCCGCCGTGAACCGGCGGGGCAAGTCATGGTGCCACGTGTAAGTCAGTCCACTGGCACCGGCGGTATATGTTATCTGTAGATCAGTTCGGCCTTTCGGCCATTTCCTCTCGAATCTGCTGACGCAGAACATCGATAGAAACTTTTTTGCCATCCTGCTGGTAGGACCAGTAGGTCCAGCCATTGCAGCTCGGCGCCCCCTCAAGGTGGGCTCCGACCTGGTGGATCGACCCTTTGACGTCATCTCCAATCAGCGTGCCATCGGCCCGCACCTTGGCCTTGTGGCGGCCATTGATCGAATAGAGATTTTCGCCGGGTCGCAGCATGCCCCGCTCGACCAGTTGGCCAAAGGGAACACGCGGCGCCGCCCGCTTGCTCGTTGAAACCTCAAGGGCTTCACGGTCAAACTTGCGGATGTTCTTGATGCGTTTCTCGGCAACCTTGCGGTAGGCCTCTTCGCGCTCGATACCGATGAAATCACGGCCCAGCATCTTGGCAACCGCACCCGTGGTGCCGGTGCCAAAGAACGGGTCCAGAACGACATCACCCGGATTGGTGGCCCCAACCAGCACACGATGCAGAAGGCTCTCGGGCTTCTGGGTCGGGTGTGCCTTGTCGCCGTTTTCATCCTTCAGGCGCTCATGCCCGGTGCAGATCGGCAGAACCCAGTCGGAACGCATTTGAATACCTTCATTCAGCGCCTTCAGCGCCTCATAGTTGAAGGTGTATTTCGATCCCTCGTCCTTCGACGCCCAGATCATGGTTTCATGCGCGTTGGTGAACCGCTTGCCACGGAAGTTCGGCATCGGGTTCGACTTGCGCCACACCACATCGTTCAGGATCCAGAAGCCCTGGTTCTGAAGTTCCGCCCCAAGACGGAAGATGTTGTGGTAGCTGCCGATCACCCAGATCGCGCCGTTCGGCTTGAGCAGGCGGCGCGCCGCCTTGAGCCATTCACGGCTGAACTTGTCATAGGCCGCAAAGCTCGCGAACTGATCCCATTCGTCATCGACGGCGTCGACCTTGGAATTGTCGGGGCGGTGCAAATCGCCCTTGAGCTGGAGGTTATACGGCGGATCCGCAAAGATCAGATCGACCGAATTTTCCGGAAGACTGTTCATCACATCGATGCAGTCACCCGATAATATCTTATTCAACGGGAGCGCGGATGCGCCCTTCGCTTTGGGTTTGGTATTCATGCTCTGCCTCATTAACCGGCGCAATTTTTTGCGCTCTTTGGTTGCCTCTAGGATGAGTCAAAGCGGATTCGCCGTCAAATTGTTTTTTGAATCAGCACCTTACAATTTACTCTTGATACAAGATATTGTGTACCGGCTTGAAAGAACGCCTATGGTGTGGTGTCACACCCAGTTCTACCAGCGCATCCTTGTGTTTTTTCGAGGGATATCCGGCATTTGTTTCCCATCCATAGCCGGGAAACTGTTGCGCCAAATCCCACATGATCCGATCACGGCAGATTTTTGCAACAATGGACGCGGCCGAAATCGAAAGCGATTTCGCATCCCCTTTCACCACTGCCTCGCATGATCCCGTCAGGCCTCTGGGAATCATATTGCCGTCGATCAACAGGTGATCCGGCGCAACCGTCAACCCTGCCACGGCCCGCTCCATCGCAAGGTGGCTGGCGCGTAGGATGTTCAATTCATCAATCTCTGCCACGCTGGCATGGGCGATCGAAACATCTGCCGCCTCGAAGATCACGTCATAGAGGGCTTCCCGCTTCTTCGCGCTCAGCGCCTTGGAATCATTCAGCCCCTCTGGGATGTTCTGCGGATCGAGAACCACCGCCGCCGCGGTCACCGGTCCGGCCAAGGGGCCGCGCCCCACTTCGTCGACGCCCGCAACACGGGTTGCCCCATTCGTCAGGGCGAGCTGTTCAAGGGAAAAATCAGGAGATGTCATGCGGTCCGACAAACAGGATCACCGCGCCGACCGCAACAAAAAACCCGGACGGCGCCTGCCATCCGGGTTCCAGGGACGAGGGATTGTCCCTTCTGCTCGACCTTAGAAACGTACGATGCGGTAGCCCTTGTTGCGCAGGCAGCGCGGATCGTAGCCGCTGCGGAAGCCTTTCGGCGTGTTGGCCTGGGTGCGGCACACCTGCGGCAGGCTTGCGTTATAGCTGTAGTACCGGTTCAGACATTTGCGGTTCACCATCTCGACCTTGCCGGACCATGTCTTGTGTACGAAATGGCACTTGGCCGGCAGGTGATGGCGGTTGCGCGTCTTGTGCGGTTTCGGGTGCGGTTTGTAGTGGTGATGGCGATGCACGGTGTTCTTGTCGTTGTCACTCAGCGCCTTGCCGATGATAAACAGAGTGGCCAGACCAACCGCGATCTTGGCGGCATCATCCGAATCCGCGCGGGCCGGGGCGGGGCTAAAGCCGGTGACGGCGATTGAGGTTGCGAGAACGGCGGCGATGAACTTTCCAGAGATCGAGCGAAACATTGTTATGTCCTTTCAGGTACGGATCAGGTGGGGCTGGCGTGTCGTGCCAGCAGCTTGTGCATCCAACCTGCGCTCACCCCCTCCAGACAGGCAATAACAGCGCCCTGTTATCCGATAACACGCCCCTGAAGCCCCTATTGTTATTGAATAACCCGCCGTTTCCGCGCAGGTTTGCAGACATGAAACAGATCCGCCTCATAACCCTTGCCGTCGCCCTCTCGGCCCTTCTTCCCGCAGTCGCATCGGCCGCCTGCTACGTCGAATACAAGGCCAAGCGCGACACGCCCTTTACCCTGGTCTATGATGTGGCCCAGGTGAACGGCCCCTGCACCAAGAAGGCCGCCAAGGCCAAATTGCAGGCCCAGCTTGCCTCGCAGGGCCTGACCCTGCTCAAGGTGCTGTCCGTCACCGAACGCTGACCAAGACAAGGGAGAAGGCCTTGGCCGACCAGACAATCCTAGCCGCCGATTCCCGCCGCTCCGGCAACCGTCTCGTGATTGGCGGGCTTGCGGCCATCGTTGCGATCCTCGGCATCGCGGCGATCCTGCTGTTCTTCAACCTGCCCGACGCCAACGCCTTCAATACGCGTGTCGAACAGATTTTTGTCGAGAATGACAACCTGACCTCGGAGGCCGAGATCAAGCTTCTGGAAATACTTGCGCGCTCCGGCACCGCCTTCTCTGACGTGTTGATGTCCTACCGCGTGGTGATCTTCGTCCTTCTGGTCTTCTCCACCGCCATGCTGATTGCCGCGCTGGTCTTTCTCGTGATGCTGATCGTCATGAATCGTCGCATGGCCACCATCGAACGGTCCGGTATTCAGGTCAGTTCTCTCCTGATCAGCCGCGAAGAGAAAACCGTCTACCTCAACAACATGGGTTTCAAGCTGACCGAAGCCGCGATGGAGACCCTGTCGATCCTGGCCGAGGCGCGGATGGATGACGACGTTCTGAGCGGGGCCGAGATCGAGGCGATCATTTCGGGGAAATCGGCCGCCGATTGCGAAGAAGCCGCCGGTGCCACCCGCATCAAACGCCTGCGGGACGGGCTCGGCAATCAGCTCGTAAGCGAACTTCTCGTGAAAAACATCGCCCGCAAGGGGTACATGCTCTCGATCGACAAAGAGGTGATCCGCGTCCTCTAGGATCACGCCGCCGCACGATCTTTTGACATCCTCTCCCTTGGCAAACAGGCTTGCGATCCTCATCTTTGAAGTTCCCAGGCACCCTTGCGAAAGTGAGACAGGTCATGAACGCTCCACTCCGGGATACCAATCAGGACTATGCCATTCGCATTGAGCCCCTAAACGGGGTTGTTCGGGCATGGCATGGGGAAACGCTCCTTGCCGAAAGCGTGAACGCCAAGGTGATGTATGAAACGCGGCTCAGCCCGACGATCTATTTCCCGCGCGAAGATGTTTGCATCGACCTCTCCGACCCCAGCCGCCTGCAAACCTTCTGTCCCTTCAAGGGAACGGCGACCTACCGCGATATCCTGTTTGCAGAGAAGGCCAAGCCAAACGGCGTCTGGAGCTACGACTCCCCGATGCCTGAGAGCTTCCAGATCGCAGGCCATGTCGGCTTTATGTCAGACACCGAATTGCGCATCGATCTGGGCAGCAACGCGCTGAACCCGCCGAAAGAGGGCAACATCAGCGGCCCGATCGTTGACTGGCTGATGCGCGGGGCCTCAAGCCACAAGACCCCCGAAGACCTGACCCGCGCACTGGCGGAAAAGCTTCTTGAACACGGCGTCGCCATTTCCCGCCTTTCGATCATGATCTGGTCCCTGCACCCGATGATCGCGGGCCGTCACTACATCTGGAACAAGGGCGTGGAAGAGCTTTCGACGTTTGCACCGTCCTACGAAATCCATGATCACCCCGCGTTTGTCGACAGCCCGCTTGATCACGTCTCGCGGGGTCTTGGTGGCGTGCGACAGCGCATCGGTCCCGACGCCAAGGACGATCACTATGGAATCATCGCCGACCTGCGTGAACAGGGGGCAACCGACTATGTTGCCATGCCGTTGCAGTTCTCGGACGGGCAAACCAATGTCCTGACACTGACCTGCGATCACCCGGACGGTTTCACCACGGCCAATCTCGGCCTGATCTTCGAGTGCAGCTCCATCATCAGCCGCTTGTTCGAGGTGTTCACCCTGCGCGAAAATTCGCAAAGCCTGCTTGAAACCTATATCGGTAAACGCACCGGCGCCCGCGTTCTGGGTGGCGAAATCCGTCGCGGCGATGGGGACGAAATCGATGCCGCCATCATGTTCTGCGATCTGCGCGGCTCCAGCCGGCTGGTCACGGAAATCGGTCAGGGCAGCTATATCGACACCCTCAACCGCTTCTTCGAAACCGCCACGGATGCCGTGCACGAACATGGTGGCGAGGTCCTGAAGTTCATCGGTGACGCGGTTCTGGCCGTGTTTCCGGCAGACGGCGATCCCGATCGCGCGCGCGATGAATCCCTTGCCGCCGCCCGCGAGATCGTCTCCCGCCTGTCCAAGCTTGAGGATGTCGCCTTTCCGGTCGAATGCGCCATCGGTCTGGCCTATGGCCGCGTGACCTATGGCAATGTCGGCTCGCAGGAGCGTCTGGATTTCACCGTGATCGGCCACGCCGCAAACGTCGCCGCCCGTCTTGGAGATCACGGCAAAACCTGTGGCCACCGTATCGTAGCAACCGCCGATTTCGACGCCCCGGAAAACGCCACCAAGGCGCTGGGGGATGTGATCCTGCACAACGTGCCTGCGCCTGTGACCTGCATCGCCGTCTCGGCCGACCTTTGCTGTTCTGAGTGAGCCTGCAATTTCTTCGGTAGCCTTTTAGCCCCTGTTGTCTAATCTGCACCGACAACAGGATCACCAAGGACATGCCATGAAAGCGGTATTGATCGAGAGTTTCAAAGATCGCCCCAAGATCGCCAATCTGCCCGACCCGACACCCGAAGATCATGGTGTCGTTCTAAAGGTAGAGGCAACAGGCGTCTGCCGCAGCGACTGGCATGGCTGGATGGGCCACGACAGCGACATCACCCTGCCGCATGTCCCCGGTCACGAACTGGCAGGCATCGTCGAAGCCGTCGGCAAGGACGTGCAGAACTGGAACGTCGGTGACCGCGTCACAGTCCCCTTCGTCGGTGGATGCGGGGCCTGTCCGGAATGCCATGCAGGCCATCAACAGGTCTGCCACAACCAGTTCCAGCCGGGGTTCACCCATTGGGGGTCTTTCGCGGAATATGTGTCTCTGCACCACGCCGATCTGAACCTTGTCGCCCTTCCCGAACAGCTTGATTTCGCCACGGCCGCCAGCCTTGGCTGCCGCTTTGCCACGTCCTTTCGCGCGGTTGTCGATCAGGGTCGCGTATCAGGTGGCCAATGGGTTGCAGTGCACGGCTGTGGCGGTGTCGGCCTGTCGGCGATCATGATCGCCAATGCCCTTGGCGCGAATGTCGTCGCAATCGACATTGCTGATGACAAGCTGGCACTCGCCCGCGACTTGGGCGCCGTCGCAACCATCAACGCCTCGGAAACCGCCGATGTGCCCGAAGCGGTGCGGGACATCAGCAAGGGCGGCACACATGTCTCGATCGACGCGCTTGGCAGCCCGACAACCTGTTTCAACTCGGTCCTGAACCTGCGCAGGCGTGGCAAACACGTACAGGTCGGCCTGCTGTTGGGCGATCACACCGCCCCCCCGATCCCGATGGCCCGCGTCATTGCCCATGAACTGGAAATCCTTGGCAGCCACGGCATGCAGGCCCATCGCTATGATGCGATGATGGCCATGATCCTGTCCGGCAAGCTGAACCCCGCTGCGATGGTCGGCAATCAGATCACCCTTGAGCAATCCATCGACGCCTTGACCGATATGGACAGTTTCCAATCCGTCGGCGCAACGGTTGTGACCCAGTTTTAGGCCGCTTTGCTTGCTCATCTCACCGGCCCCGTATTTGCCGGAATTTCGAATGGCTTTGAGAAATGTAAAGCAAGGATGAGAAAGACGGTAATTTAACAAAACAAGATCGTGTGGGACGTTTTCGGAAAGACGCGCAAGGGACGCCGGAAGGCATCTTCAGGCTCAGAATTGGAAAGACAGGCCGCTTTGGCGCGCCACCCGGCCGCTTGGTCCATGTGCCAAATGCCGAGATGCTTTTCCGTTTCAAAGCCCGCTCTACCACTATGAACCTGTGAAAAGGGATGCAGCATATGGCGATTGAAAAAGTAGACACCCTTGTGGTCGGAGGCGGTCAGGCCGGAATCGCCATGAGCGAACATCTCGGCAAGAACGGTATCGAACACCTCGTCCTTGAAAAAAACCGCATTGCCGAAGCGTGGCGCTCGGGCCGCTGGGATTCCCTCGTGGCCAATGGCCCGGCCTGGCACGACCGTTTCCCCAATCTCGAATTCAGCGATTGCGGACCCGACGAATTCCCCGGCAAAGAGCGTGTTGCAGACTATCTGGTCGAATATGCGGGCAAGGTGAACGCCCCCATCCGCACCGGCGTAGAGGTCACGAACGCGGCCCGAACCGCAGATGGAAGCGCCTTTCTGGTCGACACCTCGGAAGGACAGATCGAGGCCAAGCACATCGTCGCAGCAACCGGCGCCTTCCAGACCCCGGTGATCCCGCCCATCGTTCCGGCAGAAGCCGCGCTCGAACAGGTGCACTCCTTCCACTACCGCAACCCCGAGCAACTGCCCGAAGGCGCGGTCATGGTAGTGGGTGCGGGCTCGTCCGGTGCCCAGATCGCCGACGAGTTGAACCGTGCAGGCCGCAAGGTCTTCCTCTCGGTTGGTCCGCACGACCGCCCGCCGCGCGCCTATCGCGAACGCGATTTCGTCTGGTGGCTGGGTGTCCTCGGCCTCTGGGATGCTCCGGCCATGAAGCCCGGCACCGAACACGTAACCATCTCGGTCAGCGGTGCCTATGGCGGGCAGACGATGGATTTCCGCCGCCTTGCCGGTGAAGGCGTCACGCTGGTCGGTCTGACCGACAGCTATGAGAACGGAAAACTGACCTTCAAGGACGACCTTCAGGCCAACGTCGCCGGTGGCGACGCCAACTACAAGGAAATGCTCGATCTGGCCGATGCCTATGTCGCACGCACCGGGATTGACCTTCCCGAGGAACCCGAGGCCCGCAAGGCCTTTCCCGATCCCGACTGCCTGACCAACCCGATCCGCGAACTCGACCTCGCCAAGGAAGGCATCACCTCGATCATCTGGGCCACCGGTTTCCGTCAGGATTTCAGCTGGCTCAAGGTTGACGCCTTCAACGACCGTGGCGCGCCGATCCACCAGCGCGGCGTCTCGAAAGAGCCGGGCATCTATTTCCTCGGCCTACCCTGGCAATCGCGTCGTGGCTCGACATTCATCTGGGGCGTCTGGCACGATGCCAAACACGTTGCCGACCAGATCGCTATCAAACATGCCTACATGGCCTACAAGGCGCCGTCACAGCGCTGATGGCCCCCTCACCAGACACACTTCTTCAACAAAGGCTCAAACATGGCCCACACACGCATTCGCAAGTTCAACACCAAGGAAACCTATCCTGAACAGAACCTCGACAACGATCTCTGTCAGGCGGTGGTGACGCAGGGCGGCAAAACCGTCTACCTGCGCGGCCAGTGTCCGCAAAACCTTGATGACGCGGTCAATATCGAAAGCCACGACCCGGTCGAACAGACCCACAAGGTGATGCAGAACATCAAGCAGCTGATCGAAGAATGCGGCGGCTCGATGGAACACCTCGTCAAGGTGGTCGTCTACATCACCGACGTGCGCCACCGCGAGGCCGTCTACCGCACCATGGGCGAATACATCAAAGGGGTTCACCCGGTGTCGACGGGCCTTGTTGTCCAGGCGCTGGCACGCCCCGAATGGCTGGTGGAAATCGACGGAACCGCCGTCATCCCCGACTGATCCGCAAAGGGGCCACGCGCCCCGTTGAAAGCCTCCCCAAAGCAACCCAAAGAGGACCTCGACGTGACATTCTCCCTGGTGGCCCGCTGCGCCGAAACCGGCATGTTCGGTATGGCGATTTCATCTTCCTCCCCCGCAGTGGCCGCCCGCTGTGCCTTTGCCCGTGCCGGTGTCGGCGCGGTGGCCTCGCAGAACGTCACCGACCCAAGCCTCGGCCCGATGGCACTCGACCTCATGGAAAGCGGATTGAGCGCCGCCGACGCCATCGCCGAAGTTCAGGCACGCGGCAAGTTCATCGAATACCGTCAGGTCCTCGCGGTTGACCGGAACGGCGCAACGGCCATCCATTCCGGCCCCAACTCGCTGGGGATCTGGACGCAGGCCCAGGGCGACAATGTCGCGTCGGGCGGCAACCTTCTTGCCAATGACGGCATCTGTCAGGCCATCGTCGACGGCTTTGTCGGCGCATCCGGTCACATCGGCGACCGCCTGATCGCCGCAATGCGCGCCGGTCTCGCGGCGGGCGGCGAAGCTGGCCCCGTACACTCGGCCGGAATGAAAATCGTCGACAAGGTAAGCTGGCCCGTCGCCGACCTGCGCTGTGACTGGACCGAAGACTGTCCGATCGAAGCCATCGCAACGGCGTGGGACGTCTACAAACCGCAACTGGAGGCCTACGTGCAACGCGCGCTCGACCCCCGCGAAGCCCCTTCCTACGGCGTGCCCGGCGACGAGTAAGGCGCAAAGAAACGAAACGGGAGAAACCTTATTTCAGCGACCGGATTCCCCATACCAACGCGCTTTCCGCCCTCTTTGGTGGCAAAGAGATATCGGGCTTTGGTCGCGATCTCTCCTTGCATTCTCTCGAAAAATACACCGCTCTCAAGACAACTTGGATAAAGTACAAGTCCTGAGCGGACCACTTCACCGGGAGACAGCGCAATGCCCTTCAGATTCACACTTCGCCAACTCGAATACTTCGTGGCCGTGGGAAAGACGGGCAGCATCGCGGCGGCAAGCGAAAAACTGAACGTATCGTCGCCGACAATCTCGGCGTCGATTGCCCAGCTGGAAGCCGAGTTCGCCCTGCCCCTGTTCGTGCGCGAACATGCCAAGGGGCTGACGCTGACAAAGGGCGGCGAACGCTTTCTGCAACGCACCGAAGTGATCCTGAAAGACGCCGAGAACCTTTCCGATCTTGCCGGAGAGATCACCGGAAACATCCAGGGCACCCTCTCGGTCGGGTGCCTTGTGACCTTTGCCCAGATCGTCCTGCCATCCCTGCGGCGTAAGTTCGAAGATGCCCACCCTACCGCACGCATCGAACAGCGCGAACTCAATCAGGCCGACATCTTCAGCCAGCTGCGCAAAGGGGAACTCGATGTTGCCCTGACCTATGACCTCGACATTCCCCCTGATCTCGATTTCAGCCCGCTGGTCTCGTTGCCGCCCTATATCGCGGTGGCCGAAGATCACCCGCTAGCCAAGTTCAAGGAAATCACCATTGATGCGCTGCGCGGCGAACCCATGGTCCTGCTCGATCTGCCGCACAGCAGTGAATACTTCATGTCATTCTTCCACGAGTCCGGTTTCAAGCCAAACGTGACCGAACGGACCAAGGACATGTCGATCATGCGCAGTCTCGTGGCCAATGGCTTTGGCTTTTCCATTGCCAACGTACTGCCGCTCAACAACCTGTCGCCGGACGGCAAGGTTCTGCGCTTCATTCCGCTGCCCGCTGACGCGCGCCCGATGCTGATCGGCTTGCTGCGCCCACGGAATGAAACCCCGACCAACACCCTGCAAGCCTTCGCCGATCACTGCCGCGAGATGATCGGCCCCGATCTCCTTGCCAGCGAGATCATTCCCGGCCTGACCGGTTAGAGGACATCCCCCCTTTTCACTTTCAACTGATCCCCCATGTCACGCACTCTCGAAATTCTCGACCGCCTCATCAGCTTCGACACCGTCAGCCGCATTTCCAATCTCGAACTGGCCGCCTATGCCGAAGATCTCCTGAAAAACTGCGGGTTTGCCGTCACCCGCATCCCAAGCCCCAATGGCGAGAAAACCGGCCTCTATGCGGAGCTCGGCCCCGCCGGGGACGGTGTCATGCTCTCCGCCCATACCGATGTGGTGCCCGTCGACGGTCAGGACTGGACCCGCGATCCCTACTGCCTCACCCGCGAACAGGATCGTCTTTATGGTCGTGGCACCACCGACATGAAAGGCTATGTCGCCTCCATGCTGTCGGTCGCAGAACGCGCCGCCAAGGCCAACCTGCGCGAGCCCCTGAAACTTGTCCTGTCCTACGACGAGGAAATCGGCTGTGTCGGCATTCAGGAAATGCTGGACCGTGTTGCCCCTCTGGTCGGCCAGCCGCGCGCCTGTTTCGTTGGCGAACCCACCGAGATGCAGGTCGCGGTGGGCCACAAGGGCAAGGCCGCCCTGCGCGCCACCTGCTTTGGCCAAAGCGGTCATTCGGCGCTTGCCCCGACCTTCGTCAACGCCCTGCACCTTGCCGCTGACTTCATTGTCGAACTGCGCGATCTGCAACGGCACTACGCCACCAACGGGCACCGAGATCCGGCCTATTCCTTGCCCTACACCACCATCCACGCTGGCGTTTTGAACGGCGGCACCGCCCTCAACATCGTACCGGATCAGGCCACGATCACCTTCGAATACCGGTTTCTCGCCGCCGATCCCGCCCCGGCCATTCTGCGTGCCATCGAAGAGGCAGGCGAGCGCGCAGCGGCCGCCTACCGCAGCCAATGGGACGGTGCGCGGATCGAGATCGAACAATACAACGCCTACCCCGGTCTTGATGTGCCCGACACAGACTGCGTGATCGGCCTCGCGCAGAAACTGGCCCAAACCAATGAAACCACCAAGGTGGCCTTCGGCACAGAGGCCGGCTTCTTTAGCGAACTAGGCATTCCCACCGTTGTCTGCGGCCCGGGCTCGATGGCGGGTCAGGGGCACAAGCCCGACGAATACCTGGCCCTGTCACAGCTACAGGCCTGCGACGACATGATGGATCGCATCCTGCGAGACGTGAGTTTCTGACGCTACAGAAAAAACGGTCCACCAACAACGTGATGCCCACGCCCGGATCCACGGGGATTCGCAGCCATTCTTTCAGCGGATGAAGGGAGTTTATTCAGCCGACGTTCCCAGAAGGTCATCAACGATTCTCCGGAACAAACCGATCACCTCCGGCAACAGGTCATCAGGAAAATCATAGTCCGGATTGTGCAACTGCGGCTGCCCTTCTCCCGACCCGACATAGACCATTGCCGCAAGGGCTCCGTCATCGCCGAACCGACCAAAGTCCTCTGACCAACGCATCGGTACGTCCATCTCAAGCGTCGCAAGCCCAAAAGACCTGGCCGCGGTGCGGGCAATCTCGGTGGCTCGGGTGTCGTTGACCACGGAGCGGAACACATCATGCCAGTGAACCGCGACCCGCAGGTCGCCACGCACCCGTTCGACCTCGGCCAGCGCATCGGCAATAACCGTATCCATCCGCGCGTTCGACATGGTGCGCAGCGTGACCCGCAGCTCTCCATCCGCGGGCGCAATGCCAAACGTCGGCTCTCCCAAAGCGGCATGGGTCAGCGTCGCAAGCGCAAAATCCTCCTCCCCGATCACGCCTTGGCTCAGGGCAGGCAGACGTGCCATCAGCGACGCCATCGCCGGAGCCGGAGACAGCCCATCCTCGGGCGCGGCCGCATGAGAGCTGCGGCCTTCGAACAGGATCTGCATTCCCCGAGAGGCACAATTCCCTGCCCCGGTTCGTAGCCCGACCTCGCCCAGCGGACGCCCGGGCACGTTGTGATAGGCAAAGGCATAATCCGGCCGGATTTCCGGCCAGCGCGGATCTTCGATCACCGCCTTGGCCCCGGCCCCGGTTTCTTCGGCCGGCTGGAACAACAGGACAACGCGCCCTTTCGCTGGCCGCTTGGCAAGATGCATCGCCACGCCAAGGATCGACACCATGTGCCCGTCATGCCCACACAGATGCCCCTTGCCCTCGATCTCGGACACATAGGGCAGGTCACTGATCTCACGGATCGGCAACCCGTCAAGTTCGCACCGTAGCAAAACCGTCGGGCCATCCTCCCGCCCGGCAAACTCGGCCGCGACGCCATGGCCCCCCAGACCCCGCCAGATACGATCCGCCCCCAGCGCCTCAAGCTCCTGTGCGATACGCTCGGCGGTCCAGGCCTCCTCTCCCGAAACCTCCGGATGTCGATGCAACTCATGGCGCAGCGCGATCAACGCCGACATCTGATCTTTGGAAAGCGCGACCATCCCAACCTCTTCCGATATTCCGTTGCCCAAAGCAGACCGATGTCTCTGACATCCGGCCCCGACGGAAAGAGGAGACCTAGCCGTCGGGAAAAGGCAATCGGAAAATTCCGATCTCGTGGTCGAGACCGCGGATCGCATGGTCCCCAAGCGCCTCGACCTGCGCCGAGACATGGCGGGCAACATCCGCCGTCAACAGGCAGGTCTCGTCTTTCTCCTTGCAAAGCCCCTGAACCCGCGCCGCGACATTCACCGCCGGGCCGACAACCGTGAAATCCAGCCGGCCCGAGCTTCCGATGTTGCCAAATGTCACCTCGCCAAAGTCCACGCCAATCACAAAGGCGATCTCTTCGCCCCCGTCACGGCGGCGGGCCGCGTTATACTCCTGCAAGTTGCCCATTGACCGCGACGCGGCCGAAACCGCCGCTTCGCAGGCCTGTGCAGCCCCTGTTTTTTCCTCGAAAACAGCCAGCACACCATCGCCCATGAACTTCAGGACATCGCCGCCTGCATCCTGCACAGGGCCAACAACCATCTCGAAATAGTCGCCCATCACTTCAAGCAGTCGCGCTTCCGTCCAGGTTTCCGACTTGGCCGTAAAGCCCCGCAAATCCGCAAACAGTATCGCCGCGGACACCGTCTTGTGCTCGCCACGCCGGATATGTCCCTGCCCGATCTCCCGCGCCGGACCGTCCCCAAGGTAGGTCTGCAACAGGCTGACCTGCGACTTGCGCATGGCAATCGGCTCAAGCGCAGAGGCCAGCGCGTGCCGCGTGTCTTCGATCATCGCCACCTGCGCGTCCGTGAAACCGTCAGGGCCTGTTGTAGAAAAACTGGTACCCTGCACCGCGCCATCGCCGTACTCCAGCGGCATGGCAAGGAAATCCGTCACCCCATTTTCCGCCAACTCGACGTAAACGCTGTGGGCATCGGACAAATCCATATCCATCAATCGCTTTCGCAGGCTGGAACGCGTTGCGACGACATGCTCGAACGGGCTTCCCCTCCAAGCCTGCGTATCCAGAATTCCGGCGTCAACCGTATAGGTCTGCGTGCCCTCGGGTGCCCAGATGATCCCCCACGCACTGATCAGCGGGTTGGAATAGCGTTGCCCGATCCGCACCCGCGACAGGGGAATGCCCATGCGCTGGAGGCTCTCGCAATAGGTCGAAACAATCTGGATTTCATCGCCAAGCAGCCGCCCGTCCGAGATCAGCCAACCATTCAACGCGTCTATCGTTTGCATCTTGCACACCTCTGCGCCCGAAACCACAGAAGCCGCGCCCATTTGGTCGCGGCTTCCCGTTCAAGAACAATAGCCGGTTTGCGTCATCGCAAGAACCGCGAAATCAGCCGACGATCAACTGTTTCAACTGAAGGGCTTCGTGCTCCAGTTCGGTCAGCCGGAAATTGACGACGTCGCCAATCGTGACCATGCCAACCAGTTTGCCGTCATCCGTCACCGGCATGTGGCGGAAACGGCCGGCAGTCATTCGTTGCAAGACCGAGATCAGCGCCTCGTCAGGGCTACAGGTCTCGACTTCCCGGGTCATCACGTCCTTGACAAGCTGCGGCAAGGTCTGGCCAGGCGTATCCGCCAGCTTGCGCACGATGTCACGTTCCGACAGCAGGCCACACAAGGCCCCACTCGCATCCGTGGCCAGCACGGCACCAATCCCCTTGTCGCGCAGCAGTTCAACCGCCTGATGCAGCGTTTCGTCAGGATTGATCGTGAACACCGCGTTGCCCTTTCCCGCCAGAATGGCCGCCACAGTCGCCATCCCGGACTGGGTGTTGGACGAGGCGCTCTGGCTCTGGCTGCTTTGCTTGGCTTGGTCTTGGCGCTTCGGTGCCTGGTAAGATGCTGGCATACGGCTATTCCTTCACGATTGTCATTTCTTTCAGCCTGCCGCATAACCCCCACTCAGGTAAAGTGGAGATTGGCGTGACCGGGATAACCCTGCCCCCCCTTGTCGCAACGGTGCTGTTCGTGTTGGCCTGCCTGTCCGGCTACCAGTATCGCCGGGTGTGGAAAACCGAAGGGCCGCGCTGGCAGCTTTGGCTCTATGGCCTGTTTACGGCCATCGCCCTTCTGGTGCTTGGATTTGTTCCGCTGTCCACGGTGAGCTAGGCGCGTTACGCCTCGCTCTGCATCTGGTCCATCATCTTCTTCGCGCGCGGGCATTGCAGACGCTCGCGCAGGGGGCTGTCAGGGTCGATATCCTTGCTGCACACAACGCATTTGTCTGCGCCGCTGATTGCATTCAGGCCACCACAGCTTCCCTTGATCGATTTGTTCATCAGGATCACGCCAAGGGCCATGCCCAGCATGATGAGAAGCAACAATCCGAATGCAAAGAGAAACGTGGTCATATCGCCCTGTCCCTTGATGTAGCCCTTAGCTTGTCAGCGCGTTGAAACGGCCGCTGGCAACCGATTTGAACTGAAGATCAGCTGCATCTTCATCACGTTCAACGAACAATACCGCGAGGTTCTGCTCTTCGGCGATCTCCAGACCACGCTCACGGCCCAGGATCAGCATCGCAGTAGCCCAGGCGTCCGCCAGCATGGCGTTTTCCGCCAGAACGGTGGCCGAGGCGGTCTTGTGAGTGATCGGACGACCGGTCGCCGGATCAATCAGGTGCGAATAACGCTGACCATCTTTTTCAAAGTAGTTGCGGTAGTCACCGGACGAGGCAAGGCCAAGACCCGAAACACCGATGACGCCCATGACGCCACCCGAAAGGGCCGCCGGCTTTTCGATACCGATCTGCCACGGCAGGCCATCTGCATTCTTGCCGGATGCATAGAGGTCGCCACCGATCTCGACCATGTAGTCGGTCACGCCAAGCGTCTCGAGTGCGCGGCCAACCTGGTCGGCACCAAAGCCTTTACCAATGGCCGACAGGTAAACCTGTGCGTCGCCCTGTTTCTTCTGAAGGCTGGATGCGCCCACCTTCAGCGTCGCAGCATGGCCGGAGCGTGCCTTGGCTTCCGCGATCTCTGCGGCTTCCGGCATCCGGGTTTCGCCGTTGGCGCCAAAGCCCCACAGGTCGATCAGAGCGCCCATGGTGGTGTCGAAACGGCCTTCGCTGGCAACGTTCACCGATTCTGCGGCCTGCATCACCGTGGCCAGATCAGAAGAGACCGAAACCGATTCGGTTCCGGTTTTTGCGTTAAACCGCGAAATCTCGGAGGTCGGGTCCCAATTCGACATCTGCTGGTTCACAAGCGCCAAGGCAGCATCGATTCGCTTTTTTGCTTCCGCTTCGGTCACGGAACCCGATTTGTCGACAGCCACCACATTATATGTGGTTCCCATCGTCAAACCCGTGATTTTCAGAATGTTTTCACCGGGTTTACACGCGGCAAGCGCCACGGACATCAGGATGAAAGAACGGCGGGACAACGTGGTGAGATCGGACAAGAAAGCACTCCCTTTGTGGGTCGACGCGGCCAATGCGGATTATCGGGACAGCTTTTCACCGAGTTTGCCCAGCAGTTCAACAGCTAAAAGGCTGAACGCGGTAAAATGTACCTATTGCGGAATTTCCACTTTCACCCAACGCCTGCTTGTCGCATAAGCCAATAAATTTTCGGCAGAGGTGAAGTACGTTGAAGCGTTTCCCGCTAAGAAAAGGTTTGGATGTTCCCATTCAGGGTGCCCCCAGATCCGAAATCGAAGTCGGCCCAAAGGTGCAAACCTGTGGCATCCTAGGCGACGACTATATCGGTTTGAAACCCCGTGTTCTTGTTGCTGAGGGCGATGTTGTCGGAGCCGGCACCGCCGTGCTTATCGACAAGAGCTTGCCCCAGGTGCAGATCGTCTCGCCCGTTTCCGGACGGGTCAAGGCCATCAACCGTGGCGCACGCCGCAAGCTGGTGAGCATCGAGATCGAAGTCGACGAGACCGCGGCCCAGCCCGTGGACTTTTCGTCGATCGGCGATGCCACCACCGCGGATGGCCTGGCCGAGCGCCTGTGTGCTGCGGGTCTGTGGACCTCGTTCCGCACCCGGCCCTATTCAAAGGTGCCCGACCCGGCCACACGCGCCAAGGCGATCTTCGTCACCGCGATGGACACCGAGCCATTGGCAGGTGATCCGGCAGTGATCCTTGCCGAAGATGCCGAGGCCTTTGCCAAGGGTCTCGCGGCCGTGTCTCTCCTGTCGGATGGCAAGACCTACCTCTGTCAGGCTGACGGTGCGACCATTCCCGGCGCCGATCTGCCCGAAATCGAGGCAGCCGCCTTCTCCGGCCCGCACCCCGCTGGCCTTGCAGGCACGCACATCCACTTCCTTGAACCGCTCGCGGCAGACACGCCGGTCTGGACCATCGGTTATCAGGACGTGGTCATGATCGGCCGCCTTCTGCTGACCGGCACCTATGATGCCTCGCGCATCATTTCGATTGGTGGCCCGGTTTGCGCCGACCCGCGCCTCGTGCGCACGATCGCAGGTGCGTCGATGGCGGATGTGGCACAGAACGACCTGCCGCAGGATCTGCCGGTGCGCGTGATCTCGGGTTCGGTCCTCAGCGGCCGCGCAGGCGAAGGCGAAAGCGGCTATCTCGGCCGCTATGCCCGCCAGATCACGCTGATCGAGGAAGACCGCAAACAGATCCCGATGGGCTGGATTCGTCCGATGTTCGCGAAATACGCGGTTCAGCCGGTTCTGGGCTCGGCCCTGTCGAACCGCAAATTCCCGCTGACCAGCAACCTGAACGGTGGTCGCCGCGCGATGGTGCCGCTTGGCACCTTCGAAGCCCTGATGCCGCAGGATTTCCTGCCAACCCAGCTGGTGCGTGCCCTTCTGGTCATGGACACCGATCAGGCCCAGCTTCTGGGCGCGCTGGAACTGGACGAGGAAGACCTCGGGCTTATCGGGTTTGCTTGCCCGGCCAAGTATGAATACGGGCTCGCCCTCCGCGACTGCCTGACCAAGATCGAGAAAGAGGGGTAAACCGTGGGCCTGCGTAGTTTCTTCGATCGGATCGAGCCGCACTTTGAAAAAGGCGGCAAGTACGAAAAATACTTCCCCATCTACGAGATGGTGGAAAGCTTCCTTTATACCCCGAAAACGGTGACCACGGTTGCGCCGCACGCGCGCTCCTACGTGGATATGAAGCGCATCATGACCTACGTGGTGATCGCGACGATCCCCTGTATCCTGATGGCGCTTTACAACACCGGATACCAGACCAACCTCGCGATTGCCGAATTCGGCGCGTCGGGCTGGCGGGCTGCCATCGTTGACATGCTGGGCATCGGCTTCAATCCGGCCAACCCCTTTGCCAACATGATGCACGGCTTGCTCTACTTCCTGCCGATCTACATCGTGACGCTGGTGGCTGGCGGTATCTTCGAGGTGATCTTCGCCACCGTGCGCAAACACGAAGTCAACGAAGGCTTCCTTGTGTCCTCCATGCTTTATGCGCTGATCGTGCCCGCCACGACACCGCTCTGGCAGGTGGCACTTGGCATCATCTTCGGTGTGGTGATCGGCAAAGAAGTCTTTGGCGGCACCGGCAAGAACTTCCTCAACCCGGCGCTGACCGGACGTGCGTTCCTCTACTTCGCATATCCTGCACAGCTTTCGGGCGATAGCGTCTGGGTCCCCGTTGACGGCTTTACCGGTGCAACCGCACTGGCCGTATCCGCCTCGGACGGCTTCCAGGAACTCGCCGCACGCGGCATGACCTGGTGGGACAGCTTCTATGGCTTCATTCCGGGGTCGATGGGCGAAACCTCGACCCTTGCCTGTATCCTCGGCCTGATCTTCCTTCTGGCCACCAAGATCGCCAACTACCGCATGGTTGTCGGCTGTCTGGCGGGCATGATCGGTTTCTCGCTGCTCCTGAACTGGATCGGTTCCGACACCAACCCGATGTTCGCAATGCCCTGGTACTGGCACCTTGTCATTGGTGGCTACGCCTTTGGCCTGGTCTTCATGGTGACCGAGCCGGTTTCCGGCGCGCACACCAATATGGGCCGCTACATCTATGGCGCGCTGATCGGCTTCATGGTGGTCATGATCCGCGTGATCAACCCGGCCTTCCCCGAAGGCATGATGCTCGCAATTCTCTTCGGTAACGTCTTTGCGCCACTGATCGACTACTTCGTCGTTCAAGCCAACATCAAACGCAGGGCAAAACGCAATGGCTGACGAAAACAAAACCCAAAACCCGCCACAGGGCTTCATCCGCCGTTTCCTCGCACAGCCGCCGGATTCGGTCTCCAAGACAATCTTCATCGCGGTGGCAGTCTGCCTCGTCGCGTCGATGATCGTGTCCGCCGCCGCCGTGGCGCTGCGCCCGACACAGGCCATCAACGCGCTGAAAGACAAGCAGATCAACATTCTGCAGGTCGCAGGCATCTACGACCCCGATCAGAACGTCGTCGAAGCCTTTGCCGCCTTCGAACCGAAGGTCCTCGAACTGGCCACCGGTTCGTTCAGTGACCGTTTCGACCCGGCCAGCTTCAATGACCGCGCCGCAGCAGATGATCCGGAAACCTCGGTCGCCCTGACCGACGATCCGGCAGGCATCGGTCGCCAGGGAAAGTTCGTCACCGTCTACCTCCTGCGCGACGACGCAGGCGCAATCGACAAGGTGATCCTGCCGCTGCATGGCTATGGTCTGTGGTCCACGCTCTATGGCTTCATCGCGCTGGAAGAAAACGGCAACGACATCTTCGGCCTTCAGTTCTACGAACACGCCGAGACCCCCGGTCTTGGTGCCGAAGTCGACAACCCGCGCTGGAAAGCCCTCTGGAACGGCAAGAAACTGGCAGACGAAAGCGGTGAGCTGCAAATCAGCGTCACCAAAGCTGTGCCTGCCGCAGGCGCCGAATACCACGTAGACGCACTGGCTGGCGCGACGCTGACCACGGCTGGCGTGCATAACCTGGTGAACTTCTGGATGGGTGAAGCCGGCTACAAGCCCTTCCTCGAAAAACTCAAAGCGGGGGACGTATAATGGCCCATAAACGCAGAGAAATGCTGATCGACCCGCTGGTCGACAACAACCCGATTACCCTTCAGGTGCTGGGCATCTGTTCGGCCCTTGCGGTGACATCCTCGCTGCAGGTTGCCTTCGTGATGGCCATCGCCGTGACCTTGGTGACGGCCTTCTCGTCGATGTTCATCTCGATGATCCGCAACCAGATCCCCGGATCGATCCGGATCATCGTGCAGATGGTGATCATCGCCTCGCTCGTGATCCTCGTCGACCAGATGCTCAAGGCTTTCGCCTTCGAAATCTCCAAGACCCTCTCGGTCTTCGTCGGCCTGATCATCACCAACTGTATCGTGATGGGCCGCGCCGAAGCCTTCGCCATGAAGAACCCGCCGATCGACAGCTTCATCGACGGGATCGGCAACGGCCTGGGCTATGGCCTGATCCTGATGCTGGTCGGTGTGATCCGCGAACTCTTCGGCTCCGGCAGCCTGTTTGGCGTCACGATCCTTGAAACGGTCAACAACGGTGGCTGGTACGTGCCCAACGGCCTGCTGCTGCTGCCGCCTTCGGCCTTCTTCATCATCGGTCTGATCATCTGGGGCTTCCGCACCTGGAAGAAGGACCAGGTGGAAGAACGCGAATACAAAATCCAGACGGTTGAGGCACACTGATGGAAGCGCTCATCTCCCTCGCCGTTAAGGCGATCTTCGTTGAAAACCTCGCACTCTCGTTCTTCCTCGGCATGTGTACCTTCATCGCCGTCTCCAAGAAGATCTCGACCGCGATTGGCCTTGGCATCTCGGTGATGATCGTTCAGTCGATCACCGTTCCCGCCAACAACCTGATCCTGACCTACCTGCTGGCGCCCGGTGCGCTGGCCTGGGCCGGGTTCCCCGAAGTCGACCTCACCTTCCTTGGCCTGATCTCCTATATCGGCGTGATCGCCGCGCTGGTTCAGATCCTCGAGATGGTACTCGATAAGTACTTCCCGCCGCTCTACAACGCACTGGGCGTGTTCCTGCCGCTGATCACCGTGAACTGCGCGATCCTCGGTGGTTCGCTCTTCATGGTGGAACGTGGCTATGACTTTGCCGAGTCGGTCACCTACGGCGTCTCTTCCGGCTTCGGCTGGGCGCTGGCGATTACCGCCATGGCAGGTGTGCGTGAAAAGCTGAAGTATTCCGACATTCCCGACGGCCTTCAGGGCCTAGGGATCACCTTCATCACCGCAGGTCTGATGGCGATGGCCTTCATGTCCTTCTCCGGCGTGAAACTGTAAGGGGGCTGCAACGATGGAAACTTTTGGTCTTGGCATCATCCTCTTTACCCTGATCGTTCTCGCGCTTGTCGCGGTCATTCTGGCCGCGCGCTCCAAGTTGGTGTCTACGGGCAACGTCAACATCACAATCAACGGTGAAAAGACGATCTCCGTTCCCGCCGGTGGCAAGCTGTTGCAAACGCTGGCCGAGCAGAAACTGTTCGTGCCCTCCGCCTGTGGCGGCGGTGGCACCTGTGCGCAGTGTCGTGTGAAAATCCACTCTGGCGGCGGCTCGATCCTGCCGACCGAGGAAAGCCACATCACCAAGCGTGAGGCCGCCTGTGGCGACCGCCTGTCCTGTCAGGTGGCCGTCAAGCAGGACATGGAAGTCGAAGTTCCCGAAGAGGTCTTCGGCGTCAAGAAATGGCAGTGCACCGTGCGCTCCAACGACAACGTCGCAACCTTCATCAAGAACCTGGTTCTGGAACTGCCCGAAGGCGAAGACGTGAACTTCCGCGCCGGTGGTTACATCCAGATCGAAGCCCCGGCCCACGCGCTGAGCTACAAGGACTTCGACATCGGCGAGGAATACCACGAGGACTGGGACAAGTTTAACCTGTGGCAGTACCAATCCACCGTGTCCGAGCCGATCGAACGTGCCTACTCGATGGCCAACTACCCGGATGAAAAGGGCCTGATCATGCTCAACGTCCGTGTGGCTTCGCCGCCTCCGGGCTCGCAAGGCATCCCTCCGGGTCAGATGTCGTCCTACATCTTCAACCTGAAACCGGGTGACAAGGTAACCATCTCGGGTCCGTTCGGCGAATTCTTCGCCCGCGAAACCGACAAGGAAATGGTCTTCATCGGCGGTGGTGCCGGCATGGCCCCCATGCGCAGCCACATCTTCGACCAACTCAAGCGCCTCGAGAACCGCGATCGCAAGATCACTTTCTGGTACGGTGCCCGCTCCAAGAAAGAGATGTTCTTTGTCGAGGACTTCGACGAACTCGCCAAGGAGTTCCCGAACTTCACCTGGCACGTGGCGCTGTCCGATGCCCTGCCCGAAGACGACTGGGGCGGCTATACCGGCTTCATCCACAACGTTCTTTACGAAGAATACCTCAAGAACCACGCCGCGCCGGAAGACTGCGAATACTACATGTGTGGTCCGCCGATCATGAACTCGTCGGTGATCAACATGCTGCTTGATCTCGGCGTTGACCGCGAAGACATCATGCTCGACGACTTCGGCGGCTAAACAAGACCCGGCCCGGCAAATCCACCAACCGGATTTGCCGGCGCCCCCTCCCCCGGACATCACTGGCCCCTGCCGACACGGCACTATCCGGACATCGCCAGACACGCGATCAGGGCCAGCCCCCATTCCCCACACTGCAAAATTGAACTTGGCGATCCCGGCAGGATTCGAACCTGCAACCTGCCCCTTAGGAGGGGGCTGCTCTATCCAGTTGAGCCACGGGACCAGCCTGCATGCACCCAGCCCAAGCATCCTGGGCGTGCGTCATGTCGGGCCATGCTTGCCCAACAATCGCGATCCTTGCAACCCGAAAACCTCGTTTCGGGGCAAGGATCATTTCATGTCTCAGACAAACAGGAAATCCGCCTCGGAATAGGCCAGCCCAGTTCCCACATCGGCAAAAGACACCCCCCTTAGAAGAATGGTATCGGTGCCGTCCACGATCCGGGCAAACCCGCCTGCATCAACCAGATGGTTGTTCACGAGATCCGTGAAATCGGTGATCTGGGTGACATTGCGCAGGTCGATCACCTCTCCGTCGGCAGCATTGAACCCAAAGATCGTATCCTGGCCAAAGCCATCCGCGAAAACAAAGACGTCGTTGCCGTTGCCCCCCGTCAGCTTGTCATTGCCAGCGCCACCGTTGAGGGTATCCGCGCCCTTCTCGCCGTTCAGCACATCCCCCTGGGCACCGCCGAACAGCCTGTCGTTGCCGGTGCCGCCAAAGATGTGGTCCCGGCCATCGTTGCCATAGAACACGTCGTTGCCGCCACCACCGTCGATGGTGTCTTTGCCACCACCACCATAGACCGTATCGCGCCCTGCATTGGTGCCCTGCGGGTGACCATTATAGAGATCGTTGCCACGGCCCATCTGCACCGTATCGCGCCCCTTGCCGCCGTCGATCGTGTCACTCCCGTCACCACCAAACAGCTTGTCAGCGCCAAGACCGCCTTTCAGGTCATCCGCACCGGTGCCACCATTCAGCCGGTCATTGCCCGACAGCCCGACAAGCGTGTCGTCACCCACCCCGCCATTCAGCGTGTCCGCACCAGCAGTTCCGGTCAGCAACTCGTCATCATTGACCACAGGCGGATCAAGCGGCGTATCCGTGCCTGGCAGGACAATCTCTGTCACGTTGCCGCCGACAACGAAGGCCGAGTTATTGTCCGTCCTGACAATATCATCCGAGCCCCAGGCATAAGCCCCTGTCTCGGTATCCAGCAAAGCGCCCGTCAGGTCATATTCCTTGAGCCGCCCTTCCTGCGTGCCGGCAAGATCCAGCACCGAATACCCCACAACAAAGCCGCTCTCGGTGGCCACAAGCAAGGGCGTGTCCTGCCGCTTCAGGGTGATCTCGGTATTGACGAGCGTCGCCGCAACGGCCTCGCTGCCATCCGCATTCCTGATCGAGAACCAAACCGACGACTGGTCCTGATCCGGCCCCGACGTGGTGTCGCTCTCCACCCAGACAATCACGAATTTCCCGTTCTCAAGCGTCTCGACCTGCACCGCAGGCGTCGCGCCAAACACGGTGGACGTAGCATTGCCAAGGTCGATCTGGGCAGAGGCAAAGCTGCCGTCCTTGTTCAACAGACGCAGATGCGCAGGCGCCCCCGTTCCGAACGTATTCGTCCAGGCAACAGCGATCTTGTCACCCACCTCGGTCATGTCAAACAACAGTTGCTGCGCATAACTGCTGACCATCGTGCCAAGCGAGGCACTTTGCGACACCACCGTGCCGTCAGGGTTCACGATCTTGAACAGGAACTGGTTCAACGTCGTCGCCGTATCAATCAGGGCAATCGTGCCATCAGAAAGCGATACAGCCTGCTGCAACATCTGCCCGTCGGCCTGTCCGGAACTGTTCGTGTGCCCCATGCCCCCCAATCCGTCGACCCCGGCATAGGGCAAGTCCGTGAGCGGCCCCGTGACGGCGCCTGTCTCGGCATTCAGCGTGACATACACGTCCCTGTGCGTGAGAGGCAGGCTCGACCCTGTCAGGCGGAAATAGACATTCATCGTGCCATCTTGGTTGTCATGCACGTGAAAGGGCGTGATCCGCCCAAATCCACCGGGCGCGGGCTCGAACTCGACCGCGGAAAACACCAGCCCGTCATCATCAAAGGCCGCAATCTGATTGCCGGAAACGATAACGCCGTTGTCACCCACACGGTAAACGCGGCCGCTCCCCAGCCCGATATCGTTGAAACCAAGGGCCAGGCTTGTCGAAATCGCCATTCTCTATTCCTCACAGTATCTGTTCGCAAAATCAGGCCACTCATGGCCGGACGCCCTCGCTTTTTCAGCGCGTTAGCAAAGGCGGTCATTCAAATATTCGTCCCGAAAGCATGCCGTGGAATGGCCCACACATCAAGTTTTTAAGGATTTTGGCGCAGTATCCCCAAACTTCCGGCCCCGGATATTGCGGAACTCTGGCAGAAAGCGCCTCTCGTTAAACGGTCCAAGACCCATCGTGACTCTTGAACACCACCAACTGTTCGCGATAACATTTTTGCATTGCAAACAGGATGTTCCCTTTGACCAACGACGAAAAACGCTCTTTGACCCTACGCGACGTATCCGAGGCGTCCGGAGTTTCCGAAATGACAGTCAGCCGCGTCCTGCGGAACCGCGGTGACGTTTCGAACGCCACCCGTGAACGGGTGCTGCGGGCGGCAAAGGAATTGGGCTACGTGCCCAACAAGATCGCCGGCGCATTGGCGAGCCAGCGTGTGAACCTCGTTGCGGTGATCATCCCGTCACTCTCCAACATGGTCTTCCCCGAGGTGCTTGGCGGCATCAGCCAGGTTCTGGAAGACACCGAGTTGCAACCGGTTGTCGGCGTCTCCGATTACCTGCCTGAGAAGGAAGAGAAAGTCCTCTACGAGATGCTGTCATGGCGTCCCTCTGGCGTCATCATCGCCGGTCTCGAACATACCGAAGCCGCCCGCGCCATGCTCAACGCCTCGGGCATCCCCGTGGTCGAGATCATGGATGTTGATGGCAAGCCGGTCGACACGATGGTCGGTATCTCGCACCGGCGCGCGGGCCGTGAAATGGCACAGGCGATCCTCAAGGCGGGGTATCGCAACATCGGTTTCCTCGGCACCAAGATGCCGCTCGACCACCGCGCCCGCAAACGGTTTGAAGGTTTCACCGAGGCCCTTGCCAAGAACGGTGTCGAAATCCAGGAGAAAGAGTTCTATTCCGGCGGCTCTGCGCTGGCCAAGGGTCGCGAGATGACGGCGGCCATGCTGGAACGCAATCCGGAACTCGATTTCCTCTACTACTCCAACGACATGATCGGCGCCGGCGGCCTGCTTTACCTGCTGGAAAAAGGCTATGACGTGCCCGGCGAGATCGGTCTTGCGGGCTTTAACGGCGTCGAGCTGCTACAGGGTCTGCCCCGTCAGCTTGCCACGATGGATGCCTGCCGTCGCGAGATCGGCACCAAGGCCGCCGAGATCATCGCCGCCCGCGTGAACGGAGAAGACACCGACATGATCACCGAACTGACGCCGAAAATATCCTTCGGCGACACCCTCAAGCGCCGCTGATCAGGCAACAGGCGTCCCAATGGGGCGCCTTACTTTTTTCCCTTGAGAGAGGCCCGTGCCGCCTTCATGGCGTTGCGGAAATGCGGTGCCCGCCGGCGTGCCAGAACCGCCTCGCAGTAGCGGATCAACAGCCTCGGGCGCTGCATCTCCTGCAAGGTCTGCAACATCTCTTTCTGGAACCGCGAATTCTCGCGCCGCGCCCGCATCCATTGATAGAACTTGGTTGTGGTCATCTCGCCGCTGACGCATTCCGTGACGATCGGCTTCAACAGCCCAAGCTGAATCCAGAGCGATGCGATCCGGTGGCCCATGAAACGGCACCGGTATTTGACAACGTTGTCGCCCTGGAAAAGCGCCGCGTGCATCGAATCCATCGTATTGCGCGGATCATAAAACAGGTGCACCTTCTCGGCCGAACCCGACATTTCGGGCCCATACCCATACCGCCCCGTATAGTCACGCCGCCACGCCTTGCGATAGCGTTGTTCCCAAGGGGCGATCTCGCGGTTGAGTGTCGCCTGCGGGGAAATCGCCACCACCTGGCATCCCGGGGCCGCCGCCGAAAAGACCGAGGCCGCATAGGCCCCCATCGACGCGCCATAGAACACAACCTTGTCGAACTTCTCAAAGAACCCTTCGTCGCGCAGCCGGTCAAAGAAGTCATGCACCGCATCATCGCGATACCAGGTCCAGTCGCTGGCCATCATGCCCAGCATCGACCAGCCCTGCTGCTCGACAAAGCCAAAGCCCCAGGGCATCCGGTCCGCCGCACGTCCGTAAACATGGTCCAGGTTTTCAAACGTCACGATCAACGTCTTGCCGCGCTCTACGAACAGGGCGGTGTGCTGCGCGCCAAGCTCTTCGTAGAAGCCTTCCTTGGCCCCGATCTCACGCAGGTTGTCTTTCCAGTCCGCCTGGGTTTCCGCCTGGCTTGCGTCGATTGCTACGGTCTCGTTCATGGCAAATCCTCTCAGGCCGCCTCGTCCAGACGCTTGCGTATGGTTTCATACATCTCAAGGTCCGGCCCGAAAGCACGTTCGATATTGCGCTTGTCCTCGGCGGTCATGCCGTCCAGCAATTCACGACTGTGCGACTTGTGTCCAAGCGTCTTGCGCGTGTCCTGTACTTCGGGGCGTTCCGCATCAAACAGGGTGCGCACGATATGCGCCAGCGCCCCGTTCAGATCGGCCATATCGCCGACAAAGTCATAATCGATATAGTCCCAGCTGATTTCTTTGCGCTGCGGCCGCCAGTGGCGATCCACATCCTGCGCGCCTTCATCCTGCGCGAGGATATCGAGGAACTCGGACAGGGTGATGTCGCTGTCGTCGGGGCGACCAAGATAGCGCATCAGCTTGGCTTTCTGCTTGTCCCCCTTCACGATCTTGTCTGCAAAGGACGAGACCGTCCGCGCGGTAGGCTCGCGCACGATGGTGAACCTGAAAACCTCCGGATCACGCAACGCCTCCATCACCTGCCAGACCTTGAGACCCCGCGGTCCCGTCAGCAACAGTGACTTTGGCGGCGTGTGCACGCTGTCCATGTCGATGCTTTCGGTGCCTTCGCCCTGCAACTCCAGAAGCTGCGCCATCAGCGTCGCCAGCACCGTGGTGCAGGCCGACTTGTGGTTCTTCATGTAGAGGAACGGCTTGCCCAGAACCGGGATGTTCACCGTCTGAAGAAAGTGCCGCTTGTGCTGGTAGTTCGCAAGGATGTCGTCTCGCAAACTCATGATCAGCTTGCCCCGAACAAAGACGGGGCCGCCTCGACGAGCTTGGCCCGGCACTCCTTGATAAAGCTCGGCTCGACAAGGTGATCGCGCGACAGCTTTTCAATCGACGCCTCGCCACGCAGGGCTTCGATCGCCAGCTTTGCCTTGAACTCCGGATCATCCACCGGTGCCTTGGGCTTGTTGATCTTCGGCGGGATCAGCGCCGCATCCACATCAATACCGTGCTTCTTGATCAGCTGGCGCATGAACGAGCCACGGCGCGGGCGGTTGTTTTCCTTTTCTTCCAGGCGCGGCTTCATCCGGCGCGCCCAGAAATGAACACCCTTGGTGTCCTCGGTCAGTTCATCCTCGATGTTGAACTTGCCCATGATCATGTGGTTCCGATGCTTGAACGAGATCGGATAGAAGGCCTCGACCGGCTCGGCGTATTTGATTTCGCCGCTCTGCTTGAGGAAGTAGGTCACCGCCGCAGGGCCGGTAAACCCCCAGTTCTGCTCGGTCATGTGAACCGGGCGGCCCGCATCCTTTTCGGCCTGCAACTCGGCCTGTTGCCAGGGCTTCAGCCAGGGGCCAATCGCGTATTCATCTTCAAAGAACTCAAGCATCATGTTCAACGCCTTGGAATTCTTAGGCAGCCCCAGAACTGCGTTGCACACGAGATCGTCCTTCTCCCAGCCGAACACCGACTGGCGGGTAAAGTTGAAGGGGCGATAACAGTAAATATCCGCATCCACCCAGATCTTGTCGGTCTTCTTCAAGAGGTTCAGACGCCACAGATCCGCATGGATCGCCGGGCTACCGGTGCGGGCGTGGCGATACATCGGGTTGCCCGGGAAAATCTCGTTCGCATCACCCGCATGCACCCCCTCGGGAATGTTCGGGATTTTCTCATAGCTATAGAGCGTGATGTGATGCCCTGCGTCCGCAAAGGACTTCAGACACAGCTGTTCCAGCCAGGTCAGTTGCCCACCAATCCAAAGGCTCGCAATTTCCGGGAGTTTCGCCATTGTTACACTGCTCTCTTCGTTATTCGTTAAACTCTACCACAATCTGCCCCAGTTTCCTTGAAAAATGGGGCGAAGCTGCGGCAGCTAGTGGGCTGTTTCCTGTTTTTCCACGGTAAAATAGAACCCTTCAGGATGGTCCTGCGCGACAACTTCGTCCGGAATGACATCCGGCCCGGCAAGGAACACGTTGGCCCCAAAGATACGGTGAATCCGCGCCAGCTTTTCCATACGCGCGCCGGTCAGATCGCCATAGAACTTGGCATAGTTCTCGGTCGCCTTGAGGGCATCGATCTTGGCCCGGTGCTTGTCGACGCAATAGGCATGCGCCTCGGCAATCTCTGGGTCCGCCAAAAGCCGCGCCATTTCCGCCTCAAGCGCCGGGATCATCCGCTGGATCGAGGTGTCCTCGGTCGCGTTGTTGTTCATCCGGAACCAGTAGGCCAGCCCCTGATCCCGATCCACGTGGTTCACGCGCCCCCGATCCCGCTTCACAAGGAAGCTCTCCGCCGACCGCACCGCATAGTGGTTCAGCTGCACCATGTCATAGCCCACCGTCTCGGTGGTCGACCGCCAGGCATTGCGGAACATGTCCTTGGGCAGCGGCTTGCCCGATCCGTTCACCCAGCGAATATGATCCCAAAGCTGCGGATTGAGACCCTTGGGGCGATGCACCCCCAGCTTCTTGAACAACCCGATATTGCGGAACAGCGTTTTGAAACCCCACGCCTGATGCGGCTTGCGCGTCATCTCCTCGGCACAGCGCGTGTACTGCGCAATCAGCGGCTCATCGACAAACGCGTGAATGTCCGAATTCCCGAACAAGCGCCACGTGCAGGAAATCATGTTGGCGTCGCCCACGGCCTCGAACAACTCGGGCAACGTCCCCTTGCCCACCTTCACGTTGATGAACTCGTCCACGTCCATCGAAATCACCCAGTTGGCATTCTTGACGATCTCTTCCTTCTCCCCCGCATGTAGCGCCGCGTGCTGGGGTTTGAGACCGGTGCCCTTGAACGGGTTGTCGCGGTGTTGAAGGATGCCCTTCGACTGTAGCAGTTCAAGGAAATCATCGGTCCCGTCGGTGCAGTCGTTGGTGTAGACGATAAAGTCCTCCACCCCGATTGCCCTGTGATAGGCCACCCACTCAAGGATGAACGGCCCTTCGTTTTTCATACAGGTGATGATGCAGACGCGGTTGGCCTTGGGATCAACCTCCGGCGCGGCAATCTCCGGCATCCGCACAGGCTTGTAGCCGAACCGTTCCTTCGAAAGCTGCAACAGCCCGTCATCTTCAACAAGCGATGTCTTCGGCACAATCTGCGAAACCGTCTCGGTCGGATGGCGCAGCGCCATGAAGCGGTTGAACGGCTTCCACTCTTCCGGCGTCGGGTTGGCCCCGACAATCCGCACCAGCCGCCACACCGACTGCGGCCCAACACGTTCCGGCGCAACGCACCACTTTCGCCGCAGCTTGGTGGCATCAAATTGCACACAGATATGGTCGGCAAAACGCGCAGCATCGCCTTTGCGCGTCCGCCAGGGATAGCAATGCCGCCCCAAAAGCTGGATGGCCCCGCTGCTTGAATTAACGGCCGCGTCGAAAACCGTGTCTTCGCCCGCCTCCACCAGTTCGCAAACCTCAAGAAAGGCCACCGCCCGCGCCCGATCCAGAAACCGTTGCCGCGCCCATTCAAACAGCTGTAATTCGCCCAATGGGCTGTCCCACGGAGAGGCCTCCGGAATCTCCATCCGGTCCTTGCCGGGCGCATCCGGCGCATTGAAAGGATGCGCCTCGGGGGGCAAAGCCGGATTGCCCAGCGCAACATCCCACTGCACAACGACCACCCGCTGCAAGCCCTTGATCTTCTTCGCAGCCTTCGCAAGCGCCTTGGCAAATCCCTCACCCGGCATGGCACGATCAAGGATCAGCGCCGCCTGCATGCCCTGCGTTTCCACATGATAACGAAGCCACTCTGCCGCCGCCTCGGTACTCTCGCCGTTGCGGATCGACAGGCCCACGTTCAACCCGGCAAACAATTCCAATTCGGGCGCGTGAACAGCAACCTCGGCCTCGGCACCATCCACCACAAGCCGCGGCGCGCTTTCCCCGGTCGTGACGATCATACCGTCGCCAACACTGCGGATCATGGTGATCGTCGTGCCTGCACCGGCGGTGATCTCTTCACCACGGGTTCCCACCTTGAAAAACGTCTGCGCCCCACCTTCCGGCAGATGCACCGCATCCAGCACCACACCACGTCCGATCGGCTGGTGCTTCAATTCACGCGTCAAAAACTCTGGCGTCGCCATCTCACTCAAGACCTGCTCGGCCGGCCTTTAAACCGGCACTTATGTGTTGTTCTTATGGGCAACCTGATACCACCGAACCAATTGTTGCTGCAAATACTCCGGCACCACCTGCGACCCTCCCGCCGTCAGGATCTGCACCAGAAGACTGTGGTTCTCCAGGTCCAGCACCAGTTCCGAGAACCGCGCCTGATGCCAGGCCACGGCCTGCTTGTGCAACCGCTCCAGACCGGGCACCGCCCAAAGCCGCGTCAACTCTGCTTCCGTTGCCGCCCGCATCGCATCAATCGACCGGTCCTCGACCGTGTTGAAATTGCGCTCCACCCAATACGTAAGGTCCACCGGCTTGCTCGCCCGGTTCGGCAAGCCACGCACCTTCTTGATCAGGAAGGCCGCCGCCGAACGCACGGAATAGTGGTTCATCTCCACCAGCTTGCGCCCGCTCGAAATCCCGAACAGCGATAGGCGGTTCTGGTTCGCCACCATGCCCTCGGGCAGAACCTTTCCAGACCCGTCCACGAACACCGGCAGCCCGGCTTTTTCGGCCGTCTTCTGCTTGGGACGATGCACCCCCAACTGGTTGAAAGGCCCCTTGGCGCGGAACAGGGTTTTGAAGAAACTCGCCGCCACAGGATACTGCGCGTCCCCGGGAATGGCGCGGGTGAACTGCTGCGTGACGGGCTGATCCTCGACCCCCAGCACGTCATTGCTCCCGAACAGCCGCCAGGGAATCACCACCCCGTCGGCATCATCCGGCACCGTCTTCAACAACGCGCCAAGCGTCCTGTCCCCGGTATGGATGTTCAAAAATTCATCAACGTCCGACACCAGCACCCAATCCGCCGCCTTGCGCAAGGGATGCTTCCACGCCGCATTCAACGCCTGCCACTGGATCGACTTGCCCCTGACCCGCTCATGCGGCACGTGCGTCACGATCCCCGTCGCGTCCAACGCCGCCAGCATCTCTTCGGTGCCGTCCTCGCAATCGTTTGAGAACACAAGAAAATCGGTCACACCCGCCGCCTTGTGGTGGGCAATCCACTCAAGCAGATAGGGGCCCTCGTTGCGGACCGATGTCACCGAAAGAATACGCACCTGCTCTTGATCCCTTTTCATGGGCTTGCCCCTTGATACCACGCCCACACCACCCCGCGCAAAGACCATTCACCAATGGCGCAAAACTGGGTCCGCAATGGCACACCCCTTGCCAGATCGCCCAAGCCGCCCTAGGTTCTTCCTATCTCTGGCACAGACGGATCAAAGGGCCATGCACTCATTCCCTCGGGATGGGCATCGCATGGTGATTGCGCATGTCCGCCCGTCACTGACCGGAGACAACCATGCGCCAGCAGGGGTATTGGGCCGACCTCAAGGCCCCCGATTTCATGACTCTTGATCCCGACACCGTCGCGATCCTGCCGCTTGGGGCCACGGAACAGCACGGGCCCCACCTGCCGCTTTCGGTCGACACCACCCTGACCGATACCGTTCTCGCCCGCAGCCTGCCGCTCTGGCCGGCTGGTGTCTCGGCGCTGATCCTGCCGACGCTGACGGTGACCAAGTCGAACGAACACCTCAACCACCCCGGCACTCTGACCTATTCGGCGCGTACCCTGCTGGCGACGCTCGACGACATCGCGGCCTCCGTGGCCCGTACCCCCGTGCGCCGCCTGCTGATGATCAACGGCCACGGTGGCAACACGGCAGTTCTTGAGGTGGCCTGTCGCGAAATCCGCATCGCGCATGGCCTCATCACCGCCCATGCCTCGTGGTTCGCCTTCACCGACACCAAGGGCCTCTTGGCCCCCGAAGACGAGATCCATGACATCCATGCCGGAGACCTCGAAACCTCCGCCATGCTCGCCGCCGCTCCTGATCTTGTCGATATGGCCCACGCGCCCAACACGCCCCCCAATAGCCGCGAATGGACCGCCGCTGGCCTGACCGGGCAACCCGCCCGTCCCGGCTGGATCATCGACGATGTGTCAGACACCGGCGTCTGTGGCGATGCCACGGCCGCAACCGCCGAAAAGGGCGCGCATCTCCTTGATACAGCCGCCCGCTCTTTCGCGGCTTACCTTCCCGAATTCGCTGCTTTCGACCCGCAAAAATGTCCCTAACACTGCCAAATATCAAAATTCCGCGCATCCTGCTGCGTGATGCGGATCGCCTCGGCGGCACGGTCGAAGGTGCATTTCTCTGCGGCGACGCTCGCTTCGAAAACGGGCGTCTCAGCGCCCTAAGCCTCGCCTCAGGCCCCTGCGATACCACCCTGCTGCCGCCACTTGTCGAGCCGCATTGCCACCTCGACAAATGCCACACCATCGACCGCATGGATGATATCGGCGGCGATCTGACCGCCGCCATCGAAGCCCAGCGCGCCGACAAGACAAACTGGACCGAGGCCGACATCCGCAACCGCGCGCTGCGTGGCATCGAAGAATACACCCGCGCCGGCACCGGCCTGATCCGCAGCCATGTGGATTGGGGGGACGAGGCCGAACCGCCCCTCTCCTGGCAGGTTCTCACCGAACTCGCCGCCGATACCCCTGGCCTGCAGCTGTGCTCGCTGACCAGCGCCATCCAGATGGCCGATCCGGCCTTCGCCAAAACGGCGTCAGACGCCATCCCCGACGGCCATGCCCTTGGTGTTTTCGTCTTCAACCAACCCGATCATGAAATCGGCATCGAACAGGCGTTTCAGCAGGCACAGAGACTGAATCTGCCCCTCGACTTCCACGTCGACGAGGGCCTCGACCCCGATCTCAGAGGGCTGGAGAAAATTGCC
The DNA here is from genome assembly GCF_040369695.1 of Pelagimonas sp. KU-00592-HH. NCBI lineage: Bacteria > Pseudomonadati > Pseudomonadota > Alphaproteobacteria > Rhodobacterales > Roseobacteraceae > Pelagimonas > Pelagimonas sp. KU-00592-HH. Next base: position 951,732 of record NZ_BAABWM010000002.1, read on the forward strand.
GACACGGCCATCGCCACCCACCACCAAGGGCCAATCCTCTGTGGGCACGCGGTCAGCCTCGCCAGCCAATCGTCAGACGACGTCAGGCGGATTGCCGACAAACTCGCCCGCGCCAACATTACGGTTGCCACCCTGCCCACAACCAACCTTTACCTTCAGGGCCGCAGGAACGGCACCCCCCGGCAACGCGGCCTGACCATGCTGCACGAGTTGCGCCGCGCAGGCGTGCGCATCGTGATCGGGGCCGACAACGTGCGCGATGCCTTCTGCCCGGTGGGACGCCACGATCCCCTGCGCACCCTCGAACTGGCCGTGCTCGCCGGGCATCTCGATCCACCATTCCACCAATGGCTGCCCGCCATCACCACCGACGCTGCCCGCGCCCTCGGCCACGCGCCGATGTACGTCGACAACACCCCGATCTCCCGCCTTCTACACGCAAAGGCCGGCGATCTTTCAACCCTGATTTCCGGCGCCCCATTGGCGCCAATTCCGCAAGAATAGAGACTGATATGACACACTCCATCTCCGGCAAAACCGCCCTCGACTGGGCCGCATTCGAAGCTGAACTCGCCCCTGTTGAAACCATCTCCGAACCCGTGCTCGTCAAGAAACGCAGCCGTGATTTCTTCTGGTACTCCCCGATCCTGAACGCACAGCTGCGCAAGAGTTTCGGTGACCTTGTGGCCCTGCCCTCCACAACCGAGGAACTGGCCCACTGCCTGCGCACGGCGCACGCCCATGATGCCCCGATCACCCTGCGCGGCGGCGGCACCGGCAACTATGGACAGGCCGTTCCGCTCGATGGTGGTCTGATCATCGAAACCACCCGCATGAACCGCATTCTTGAAATCGGCGAAGGCTTTGTCCGCGCCGAGGCCGGGGCGATCATCGAAGACATCAACACCGCCCTGCACGAACAGGGATGGGAACTGGCCATCTTCCCCTCGACGCAGGACATCGCCACCATCGGTGGCTTTGTCGCCGGCGGCTCCTCCGGCATCGGGTCGGTTGCCCAGGGCATGCTGCGCGACCCCGGCAACATCGTCTCGCTCAAGGCCATGTCGGTGACCGACACCCCCCAAGAGCGCCTCTTCGAAGGCGACGCCGTGAACCAGATCCACCACGCATGGGGCCTCAACGGTGTCATCACCGAAGTAACCCTGCGCACCGTCCCGCATCGCAACTGGGTGCATTGCATGGCGACCTTCGACAGCTACCGCGACACCTATGCCGCCGGCTATGCCCTGTCCTGCGCCGAAAACATCGCCCGCAAGCTGGTCAGCACGCAGGACGCCCGCATCTGCGACTTCTATCCGCGGCTGGAAAGCCGCATTCGCAAGAACAAGCACCTGCTGGTCTCGTTGGTGCCGCAGGAGGACATGGACGCCTTCCGCGCCCTGATCGCGGAACAGGGTGGGCAGGTCGATCTCGCCATGTCCGAGGCCGAGCTGAAAGAGGCCAAGATCCCGCTGGTCTATGAGTTCGCCTACAACCACACCACGCTTCAGGTCCTCAAGGCCGACCGCTCGGCAACCTACCTGCAAGTCGGATGCCCCACGCCTCCCGATCCGCAGGCCATTGCCGACCTGCGCCCGAAACTGGGCGATGACGTCTGGCAGCACCACGAATTCGCCCTTCTCGACGGCGAGATCGTGACCTTTGATCTGCCCATCGTCTGGTACTCGACCGAAGAGCGGCTGCACGAGATCGAAGCCACCTATGAAGCCAACGGTTTCCCGATCTTCGACGCCCACATCTGCATGGTCGAGGGCGGTGGTCTCAAGAACGCCGACTACCGCCATCTGGCATGGAAAAAGCGCATGGATCCCAAGGGGCTTTTGAACGCCGCAAAGTCGCGCGAATGGGTCAACGTAAAGGACATGGACCCCGAAGCCATCGAAGCAATGATCCCGGGCTGAACAGGATGCCGATGAGCGAAAGAGTTTCTTGTCGGAACAAAGGGTTGCCCCCGGCGGAACAGAATCATCCGCAGGGGCTTCCCATTGGTCGGAACACAACACAACTTAAGCGCGATTCACAAAGGGCACTTTCGGCTCTCAAAAGTCCAAAAACGACGGTATTTCGTAGCTGCGTGTCGAATCTGCGCACATACGGGTCGTTAACGGACCAGAGCAAACAAGGGCGGCTGTACCTAAAATTGCTTATGCGAGGGCATTCGAACAATTTCATTTCGCCACTTCCGGCGCAGCGGTCCACCTGGGCCGTTCCGGGACATTCCCGAACCGGCAGGACCCGTGCAAATGTTGCTGCAATGCCCCTCCCCTCCGCTCATCCGTTTCTTCACCTCAACCAGATCATCTGGCAGGTGTTGAACGACACCATTGCGACACTCGCCTCTGCCTGCGCCAAGCGCCAGCAGGGCATGACAAAGTGGACCCGTTACTGGAACCCGACACAGATCGCGCCAGTTAATAAAAAAGAGTCTTTATGTGTTGCATACCGCGCCCATGCCGTGGATGGTTGTAAGGAATTGGAAAGCACGAACCTTTTGGAGGAGACAGGAAAGGTTCGCACTTTGGATCGGAATGTGCACAGTCACGACTGGCAGGAGGAAAACGTCCTGATCTTGGATCGACAGGCCGCAACGCACGGGAATAACTCCCGGCCCTTCGGGAAGGCCTGCAATCCGTCAAGCATCCGCGCAGACCAGCGCCCCGAAGACGGCTTCGAGGAGATGCGAGCAAAACCATAAGAGATTGGCGGCCCGGCCACTCGGTCCGTCTAACCCATGCAGCACCGCTGCGAAAACGGGGCCAAAGCCCTAAAAAACCAACAGAGAGGAAACCAATGGAATTTTTCAAGCGTAACGGACAGCCGATGCCGAAAGTGATCGTCGATCAGGCGGCAAAGGTAGGTGACGACGCCGTGAACCGCCGCGAATTCCTGGCAATGGCCAGCGCGTTCGGTGCAACCGCGGCAACTGCATATTCGATGCTCGGCATGGCCGCTCCGGCCCAGGCCGCAGGCCACGCGAAACAGGGCGGCACCGCCCGCATCCAGATGGAAGTACGCGCCCTCAAGGATCCGCGCACCTACGACTGGTCGCAGATCGCGAACTTCTCGCGCGGTTGGCTGGAATATCTGATCACCTACGAGAACGACGGTACCTTCCAGCCGCAGCTGCTGGAAAGCTGGGACATCTCGGAAGACGCTAAAACCTACACTCTGAACGTCCGCAAAGGCGTCAAGTGGAACAACGGCGACGATCTGACCGCGGAAGACGTGGCACGCAACATCGCCGGCTGGTGTGACAAGGACGTCGAGGGCAACTCGATGGCCGGTCGTTTCGCCACCCTGATCGACCCGAACACCAACAAGGCGATCGACGGCGCAATCGAAGTGGTCGACAGCCACACCGTTCGCCTGAACCTGCCCAAGCCGGACATCTCGCTTGTTCCGGGCATGGCTGACTACCCGGCTGCCATCGTGCACTCGTCGCATAACCCCGACGACATGCTGACCAACCCGATCGGCACCGGCCCGTACCTGCCGGAATCGCTCGAAGTGGGCGTTCAATCGGCACTGGTCCGCAACGAAAACCACACCTGGTGGAACGCGGGCAACGGCGCATGGCTCGACCGTATCGAGTATGTCGACTACGGCACCGACCCGGCAGCTTGGGTGGCCGCGGCAGAATCCGACGAAGTTGACGCGCTCTACTCGGTAGACGGTGAGTTCATCGACATCATCGGCTCGCTCGACGGCTGGAAGCAAAACGAAGTTGTCACCATGGCAACCATCGTGATCCGCCCGAACCAGCTGGCAGAAGTTGACGGCAAGAAGCCCTATGCCGACAAGCGCGTCCGTCAGGCCATCGCGATGGCCGTCGACAACAACGTGCTTCTGGAACTGGGCTACGACAGCCGCGGTGTTGCGGCGGCAAACCACCACGTTGGCCCGGCACACCCGGAATATGCCGACATCGGTATGCCCAAGCACGATCCGGCCGGTGCTCTCGCACTGCTGAAAGAAGCAGGCATGGCCGACTTCGAGATGGAAATCCACTCGATCGACGACGCATGGCGCAAGAACACCACCGACGCCGTCGCAGCCCAGCTGCGTGACGCCGGCTTCAACGTCAAGCGCACCATCCTGCCCGGTTCGACCTTCTGGAACGACTGGACCAAGTATCCGTTCTCGTCGACCAACTGGAACCACCGTCCGCTGGGCGTCCAAATCTGGGCACTGGCCTACAAGTCGGGTGAAGCCTGGAACGAATTCGGCTATGCAAACCCCGAGTTTGACGCCGTTCTCGAACAGGCCCTGGCAACCGCCGACGTGGAAGCACGCCGCGCCCTGATGGCCAAAGGTGAGGCAATCCTTCAGGAAGACGCCGTCACCATCCAGCCCTACTGGCGTTCGCTCTACAACCACACCCGCGAGGGTCTGGCTGGTGCCGATCACCACATCTCGTTCGAACTGCGTCCGGCAGCAATGCACTGGACCTAAGTCTTACGCAGACACGAAAAGGGCCGCTCTCGGGCGGCCCTTTTTCATGCAAACTACTTTTCAATAGGTGTTCCCATGGACATGACGTTGCTCGCACAAACCGTATCCCTCACGCTGCCCGCCGCATGGCTGACCCTCGGCGTCCGTGACAACATCCTCTACCCTTCCGTGAATGAAACCTACACCGCACAAGTCTTCACGATGGAGCGTATGGAAGCCGACTACCCCGACGAATACGCCCGCGTCGCCCACCGCAGCATCAAGAGCCGTAAGCTGCACAAGGCCGCCTTCGGCCTTGTCGTCGCGGCAGAGCTTCTGACAACCCTCGTCCTCTGGGCAGGTGTCGCCTGTCTCTTGCTGTCGATTTTCGGATCGATGGTGGTGGAGAACGCCCGTACAGTCGCCATGCTTGGCGCAATCATGTTCACGTCGATCTGGGCGATGTTCACCGTGGTGGGGAACCATTTTTCATACTGGTTCTGCCACGAGGGTGCCCAGAACACCCACTTTCAGCTCACGCTGTGGGGTCTGGGCAACCTGATCTTTCTTAGCCTTTAAGGCAGGTTTCCGCGCTGGCGGCCAAGGCCCGGATCAGTTCCGGGTAAAGCCCCGGCCCCTGTTCCAGCGACACACCGACCGGATCCATTTCCGCCGAAGCCAGATCCGCCCCTTCGGTCACGGCACGCACGATCTTCGGGTTGAACTGCGGCTCGGTGAAGACGCAAACAACACCACGCTCTTTCATCGCCTCACGGATTTCCGCCAGCCGCGCCGCGCTTGCCGCCGAGGCATCACCCAGCATGATCGCACCAACAGACTCGAGGCCGAAACGCTCTTCGAAGTAGTGATAGGCATCGTGGAACACCACAAACCCGCGATCCTGAAGCGGTAGCAGACGCGCCTGCGTCTCTTCGATCAGCACGGCAAGCTGAACACGCGCCTCTGCGGCGTTGGCACGGTAGGTGTCAGCATTGTCAGGGTCGACCTCCGCTAGAACCGCAGCAATGTGCGCCAGCATGGCACGGCCGTTTTCCGGGTCCAGCCAGACATGCGGGTCGAGACCATCGTGGTCATGGTCGTGGTGATCATGTCCATCGTGACCTGCTTCTTCGTGTTCCTCATGATCGTGACCGTCCTCATCCGCATGCTCTTCATGCGCATCATGATCATGGCCTTCTTCTGCATGCTCGTCGTGGTCGTCATGACCCTCGTGGTCATGCTCATCATGGTCGTGTTCGTCATGCTTGGCGTGATCATCATGTTCATCATGATGGTCATCGTGGTCGTCATGATCGGCATGATCCTCGTGATCGTCGTGCTCATCATGCTCACCGTGACCATGGTCATCGTGATCATCGTCTCCAAACACCGCGGTCTCACGGAAATCCATCTGGATCAGCCCCTTGGCATCCACCAGCTCCTCGGAACGCGCCTTCGACGCAATGGTTTCGATCGGGTCTTCCAGCTGCGGAGTCAGCTCGTGACCGATCCAGAAAACAACATCCGCGTTCTGAAGGCTGCGCGCCTCACTCGGACGCATCGCATAATCATGCGGCGACACCTCCGGCTGGATCAAAAGCGACGGCTCGCCGACACCTTTCATCACCTGCGCCACCAGCGAATGCACCGGCGCAATGTCCGCCACAACTTTTGGGGCCTCTGCCAAGGCCATCTGCCCGAGGCCAAGCGCCAAGACGCCCCCGATTACACCCTGTTTCACTTGCTTCACTCCTGGAAAGTGGTCATATCACAGGACGCTGGCATATCCTGATATGTTATACTATATCAACCCCTCTCATCACGAGGATACGAAAATGCATGACATCGGCTTCGGGCAGCACGACCATGACATCTGCGTTTCTTCCGCCATGGAAAACGCCGAAACCTTCTGCGCCAGCAACAAGTTGCAGTTCACCCCCGCCCGCAAACGCGTCCTCGAAATCCTGCTGGAAGAGCACCGCGCCATGGGGGCCTATGACATCCTCGCCGTCCTCGCCTCCGAAGGTATGGGCTCGCAACCGCCCGTGGTCTACCGCGCCCTCGATTTCCTCACGACCCACGGATTCGTACACAAGATCGAACGCCTGAATGCCTATCTCGCCTGCAACCACCCCGGTGGCTCCCATTCGCCCCTGTTCATGATCTGCCGCGACTGCGGCGCCATCGCCGAAGCCACAATGCCCACCGCCAGCCTCAAGGACGCCGCCAGCAAACACGGCTTCCGCATCGAAAACACCGTGATCGAGGTCGAAGGCCTCTGCCCGGGCTGCCAGCCGGAAGCCGCCTGATGAGCCTCGTCACCCTCAACAACCTGTCCGTCCACCTCGGCGGGCATTCCGCCCTGTCGAATGTCGACTTCACCATCGACAAGGGCGAGATCGTCACGGTTGTCGGTCCCAACGGCTCCGGCAAGACCACCCTGATGCGCTCGATCATCGGCGCGGTGAAACCCACTGCCGGCACCATCTCCCGCACACCCGGCCTGCGCATCGGCTACGTGCCGCAGTCGCTCTCGATCGACGCCACCCTGCCCTTGACCGTGCGCCGCTTCCTCTGCCTGCCGATCCGTCACTCGAAATCCACGATGCTCGAAGCCCTTGCAGACGCAGGCGCAGACGGCCTTCTGGATCGCCAGATGTCGGCCCTCTCCGGCGGCCAGTTCCAGCGCGTCCTGCTCGCCCGCGCCCTGCTCAGGAAACCCGATCTCCTGATCCTCGACGAACCGACCACCGGCCTTGACCAGCCCGGCTCGGCCGCCTTCTACCGCCAGATCGAACAGGTGCGCCGCGAACTCGGCAGCGCCGTGCTCATGGTCAGCCACGAACTCCACGTCGTCATGAGCGCCTCGGATCGCGTGATCTGCCTGAACGGCCACGTCTGCTGTCACGGCACCCCCGACATTGTCGCCACCGCCCCCGAGTATCGCGCCCTCTTCGGCTCCGGAACCCAGGGCGCCCTCGCGCTCTACCGGCACGACCACGACCATCACCACCACGCCCACGCGCCCGATTCCCACGAACATGGAAACTGCGACCATGCTTGATGACTTCCTGATCCGCGCCATCATCGCCGGGGTCGGCGTGGCCATCGCTGCCGCGCCCCTGGGTTGTTTCGTGGTCTGGCGGCGCATGGCCTATTTCGGCGATGCCACCGCCCATGCCGCCATCCTCGGCGTCGCCCTGTCGCTGGCGCTTTCCGCATCGGTCTTCACCGGAGCGCTTGCCGTGGCACTGGCTATGGCGCTCACCGTCACCGCTCTTTCCGGACGCGGCTACGCGATGGATACGCTCCTCGGCGTGCTGGCCCACTCCGCCCTCGCCTTCGGCCTTGTCGCCGTCTCCTTCGTCCAGGGCGTGCGCATTGATCTTCAGGCCTATCTCTTCGGCGATATCCTAGCCGTCTCCCGCGGCGACCTCGCCATCATCTGGGGCGGTGCGGCCCTGACGCTGGCCCTGACAACATGGCGCTGGTCCGCCCTGCTGACCTCGACCCTGAACCCCGATCTCGCCTATGCCTCCGGCATCAATCCGAAGCGCGAACAGCTGGTCCTGACCCTCGGCCTCGCCATCGTCGTTGCCGTTGCCATCAAGGTCATCGGGGCGCTCCTGATCGTGGCCCTGCTGATCATCCCCGCCGCCAGCGCTCGCCCCCTGTCGCGCACCCCCGAAGGCATGGCCGTGATTGCCGCGCTGATCGGGGCGGTCTCGGCGCTCGGGGGCCTGCGCATCTCGTTCCTCTACGATACCCCCAGCGGCCCGACCATTGTCTGCACCGCCGCAACGATCTTCGCGGCCTCGAATCTCGTCGCCCGTTTCGCGCCGCGCTAATCTTCTTCTTGGTGAAAATACCCCGGGGGTCCGGGGGCAGCGCCCCCGTTCAGACCAGGGCGCCGTGCACCAGTGCCTTCAGTTCAGCGCGCGACGGATAGCTGCTCGATGGCGAAAGCTGGGTGAAGAACACCACGCTCATCTCCTGCGCCCGATCGATCCAGAAAAAGGTCGACGCCATACCACCCCAGCTGAAATCCCCCACCGATCCCGGTGTGCGGGCCCGCGCCGGATCAAGCACCACGGCACCCCCGATACCAAAGCCCATGCCTTCCATCGGCTGCTCGGCAAAGCTCCGCGGCCCCATCGAGGCAATGTCGCCGGGCAGGTGGTTCGACATCATGAAATCCACGGTCGCGGGCGACAGCAACCGGGCCTCGCCCAGCGCGCCGCCGCAGCGCAGCATCTCTGCAAAAGCCATATAGTCGTCGATGGTGCCCACCAGCCCGCCACCGCCCGAGAACATGTCCGCCGCCAGGAAGGGCGAGCCTTCGACACCATCCACGAACCGCAGGCTATCCCCCCCGGTCTCGGCAGAGTTCAAATCCATCGCACTGCCTGCAAGCGGCGTATAGAGCGAGGCAAACCGCGCCTCGGTTCCCTTGGGCACCGAGAACCCGGTTTCAACCATCCCGAGTGGCGCAAAGATCTCATCGGCGAAAAAGCGGTCCAGTGTTTTGCCGGACACCACTTCGACAACCCGCCCAATCACGTCGATCCCTACCGAGTATTCCCAGGCCTTGCCCGGTTGGAACGCCAGCGGTAGGGCGGCGACCTTGTCGACCATATCGGCAAGCGCGCCCTGGTTGGCGCGAAAGATCAGGTCCTCCGCATCCATCGCCTGCGCCAGAACGCCGGGGTTGAACGGATAACTCAACCCCGAAGTGTGCGTCAGCAACTGGTGCAGAGTCGGGGATGGCGCAGCTTCGACCTGGTCGATCCGCTCCGCACCCGGCACCAGCGCCGTCATCTCTTCAAACGCCGGAATGAAGGCGCTGACCGGGGCGTCCAGATGCAGCATCCCGCGCTCGACAAGCATCATCAGCGCCACGCTGGTCACGGGTTTCGTCATCGAATATATGCGCGCCACGGAATCGCGTTCAAAGGGCAGGCCGGTTTCCAGCGCACGCATCCCGGCGGCATGGAACATCACCTCCTGCCCGCCCTGACGGATCAGGAGGCTCGATCCGGCATACTTCCGTTCATCGACATAACGCTCCATCCAGCCCTTCAAACGGTCCAGGCGCGCGCGGTCAAACCCGTGACGATGCGATCCGGTCATGGCTGTCTCCTTCATCCCGCTTCGGGCATCGCCCGAATTGACCTGTCTTAGACCGATCCCCGAAAAAAGGCCATTCACGCACGGCAGGCGCTATTGTCGCGGCACCTTCGCAATCCTCTGCACGAACGGCCGCCAACTGTTTCCGATCTGGAAACAGGGTGTAAAAGCTCTAGGTTTTTGTCTAAAATGAGGCAGCTTTCGCAGCAAGGTCATATTCTCGGTGTTATTTGTGGCGAAAATCGGGGCACACGGGCAATTCCCGGTCCTATTTTCGCCGTTTTCGATTGCTACTCGCTGATGCGGAACGCTGTAAATGGATGCCCTGTGCGGTAATTGAGATCGGGATTGTAAAATGGCGAATATTATCAACGGCAACGGAAACAACGATAACCTGCCGGGTACGGCTCTGGATGACTCGATTTCCGGGTTCGGTGGCAACGATACCCTCTCCGGCCTCGGTGGCGCGGATACGCTTGTCGGCGCCGTTGGTGATGATAGCCTCCTTGGTGGTGACGGCGGCGACAGCCTGCTCGGCGGCACCGGCAGCGACACGCTCGAAGGCGACGCGGGCAACGACACCCTGCTTGGCGGCACCGGAACCGACAGCGTGCTTGGTGGCGCGGGCAACGACAGCATCATCGAAACCACTGATGTTGAGAACGACACCCTGCTGGGCGGCCTTGGCAACGACACCATCGGCGGCGGCGGCGGCCACGATCACATCGAAGGCGGCGCGGACGACGACAGCCTGAGCGGCAACGCGGGCAACGACCAGATTTTCGGCGGCATCGGCGGCGACTACATCACTGGTGATGCCGGCAACGACATCATCTTTGGCGACCAGTCCCAACTCGACACCGATCTCCCCCTCTCCGAAGACGGCAACCGCAATGACACGCTGCTTGGCGGCGCGGGCAACGATCTCATCCGCGGCGACGAAGGCGACGACAGCATCATTGGCGGCACCGGCCTCGACACCGTCGAAGGCGGCACCGGCAACGACACCATCACCGACACGACAGATAACGAGGCCGACTCGCTCATGGGCGGCGCGGGCAACGACAGCATCACCGCTGGTGGCGGCGATGACTATGTCGCGGGGGATGGCGATGCTGACACCCTCGTGGCGGGCACCGGCGACGATACCCTCGATGGCGGCACCGGCAATGACTCGATGCTCGGCGGCGACGGCGCCGACAGCTATGATGGCGGCGCAGGCAATGACATCCTGTTCGAAACCGCAGTGGTCAACAACGACACCATGCGCGGCGGCGCGGGCAATGACACCCTGACCGGCGGTGGCGGGGCCGACTCGCTCTTTGGCGATGCCGACCTCGACAGCATCATCGGCGGCGCAGGCAACGACACCGCAGACGGCGGCACCGGCAACGACATCATCAGCGGCGACGCGGGCAATGACAGCCTCAGCGGTGGCGACAACGACGACAGCATCCTCGGCGGCACCGGCCTTGACCGTCTGTTTGGCGACGGCGGCAACGATACCCTGTTCGGCGGCACCGGCGCAGACTATGTCGATGGCGGCGCGGGCAATGACTATATCGAGGAATCCACCGATGTTGTCTCCGACACCCTCCTTGGCGGTGCAGGCAGCGACACCCTCAAGGGCGGCAACGGCAACGACTCGCTGGACGGCGGCGACGATGGCGACAGCCTGTTTGGCGGCGGCGGTGGCGACACCCTCAAAGGCGGTGGCGGCAACGACACCCTGAACGGCAACGCGGGCAATGACAGCATCCTTGGCGAAGGCGGCAACGACACACTGATCGGCGAAGACGGCAACGATACCCTGATCGGTGGCATCAACGATGACAGCCTCTCGGGCGGCGAAGGTGCCGACAGCCTGATCGGCGACGCGGGCAACGATGAAATCCACGGCAACGCGGGCGCCGACATCGTCGATGCGGGCGATGGCAACGACTCGGTCTTCGCGGGTGGCGCAAATGACACCGTCGATGGCGGCCTCGGACACGACAACATCGACGCGGGCGATGGCGATGACTCCGTTCTCGGCAACGATGGCAATGACACGATCATCGCGGGCACCGGCGATGACACCGTTGACGGCGGCATCGGCGACGACTCGATCCAGGGCGGCAACGGCATCGACCTTCTGATCGGTGGCGCGGGCAACGACTTTATCCAGGACAACAACTCGCTTGCCAATGACACCCTCCTTGGCGGCGCCGGCAGCGACACCCTGCTGGGTGGCGCAGGTGATGACTCCATCGAAGGCGGCACCGAAGCCGACAGCATGTTCGGCGGTGACGGCCGCGATACCCTCAAGGGCGGCGCGGGCAACGATACCCTCAACGGCAACGCGGGCCATGACCTCATCCTCGGCGAAGGCGGCAACGACACCCTGATCGGCGAGAATGGCAACGACACCCTGATCGGCGGCATCAACGACGACAGCCTCTCGGGCGGTGAAGGCGCTGACAGCCTTGTTGGCGATGCAGGCCACGATGAAATCCACGGCAACGCCGGTGCCGACAACATCGACGCAGGCGAAGGCAACGACTCGGTCTTCGCAGGCAGCGAAAACGACACCGTTGATGGCGGCCTTGGCAACGACAACATCGACGCCAGCGACGGCAACGACAGCGTCCTTGGCAATGACGGCGACGATACCATCATCGCAGGCACTGGTGACGACACAGTTGACGGCGGCGTCGGCCACGACTCGATCCAGGGCGGTGACGGCATCGACCTTCTGATCGGCGGCGCGGGCAACGATTATATCGAGGACAACAACTTCATCGCCAACGACACCCTCTTGGGCGGCGCGGGCAACGACACCCTGCTTGGCGGCGCGGGCGACGACTCGGTCGACGGGGGCGATGATGACGACAGCCTGTTCGGCGGTGATGGCGACGACACCCTCAAGGGCGGCGCGGGCAGCGACACCCTGAACGGCAACGCCGGCAACGACAGCATCCTTGGCGAAGGCGGCAATGACACGCTGATCGGCGAAGACGGTGACGACACCCTGATCGGCGGCCTGCTGAACGACAGCCTCTCGGGCGGCGAAGGCGCAGACAGCCTCATTGGTGACGCAGGCGACGACGAATTGCACGGCAACGCCGGCGCAGACAGCATCGACGCGGGCGAAGGCAACGACTCGATTTTCGCAGGCAGCGAAGACGACACCGTCGATGCGGGCGTCGGTCATGACAGCATCGACACCAGCGACGGCAACGACAGCGTGCTTGGCGGCGACGGCAATGATACTGTTCTCGCAGGGACCGGCAACGACACCGTTGACGGCGGTATCGGCGACGACTCGATCCAGGGCGGTGACGGCATCGACCTGCTGATCGGTGGCGCGGGCAACGACTATATCGAAGACAACGAGTTCATCGCCAACGACACACTTCTTGGCGGAGCCGGCGACGACACCCTGCTTGGCGGTGCCGGCGACGACTCGATCGAAGGCGGCGACGACAACGACAGCCTGTTTGGTGGCGACGGCAACGACACCCTGCTGGGTCAGGGCGGCAACGACATCATGAACGGCAACGCCGGCAATGACTTGCTGGTTGGTGGCGCACAAAAAGACACGCTGATTGGCGAAGACGGCACCGACACGCTTCAAGGCAATGGCGGTGACGATGACCTTTCCGGCGGTCTTGGCAAAGACCTCGTCGACGGGGGTGCCGGCAACGACACTCTGCTTGGCAACGAAGGGTATGACACCATCATCGGCGGCGACGGCAGCGACTTTGTCATCGGTGGCACCGGCGGCGACCGCATCCTCGGCGGTAGCGACACCCTGCCCGGTGGCGTCGATCTTGCCGACTATCTCGAAGGTAACGAAGGCAACGACACCATCTTTGGCGGAGCGGGCAACGACACGCTGAACGGTGGCGACGGCAACGACAAACTTTATGGCGGCGACGGCGAAGACACCATGATCGGTGGCGTCGGCAACGACCTTCTGGTCGGTGGCGACGGCGTTGACTCGATCGAAGGCAACGAAGAAAACGACACGCTGTTCGGCAACGCCGGTAAAGACATCCTGTCGGGCAATATCGGCAACGATATGATCCTCGGCGGCGACGATGATGACCACATCGGCGGCAACCACGGCCACGACTTCACCCACGGCGGTGCGGGCGACGACTTCGTCTTCGGCGACGTGGACAACGACGCCGTCTTTGGCGGTGACGGCGACGACTATATCGAAACCAACAACGGCATGGACTTCTATGCCGACGGCGGCTCCGGCGACGACGTTGTCATCTTCGCCTACCAGCCCAAGGCAGACTTCACCATCGACCTGATCACCGTCACCGATGGCGGCCCGGTCTGGGGCTTCAACGGCGCCCACGGCGGCAGCGGCGATGACGTGGTGCGCGGCACCGGCATGGTCGGCTTCGTCAACGGTGGCGACGGCAACGACTTTGTCGACGGCGCAACCACCCGGATTTCGATCCAGGACAGCCTTGGCGGCTCCTTCTACCTCGACGGCGGCGCTCGCCTTCTGGGTGGTGCGGGCAACGACATTCTCAAGTCCTCGGCCCACGACGACACCTTCTACGGTGACCGCGAAGCCAGCCTGCACGCCAACCTCTTCGCCCTCGAAGGCCTTGTTGGCGCAGATGATCTCACCGCCGAATGGCTGGCCAACGTCGACTGGCTGTTCAACACCGATCGCTCGCTGGTCACCGGAGAGATCGACATGAGCATCCCGGTCACCGCCTATGCCGACATCTATCAGATAGGCCGGAACCACGTGTTCAACGGTGGCGACGAAGTGACCGGCCCGTCGATCTCGACGGCCCCGCTGGACGGCACCGATGTGATCTGGGATTTCGATCCCTTCCTCGACAAGCTGGACATGAGCGCCATCGGCTTCTCTGCCGACTACCTCTTCTCGCTGATGGTTCAGGACGGCACCGACGTGAACCTGACCACGGCACGCGGCACCCTGATCCTCAAGAACGTTCAGCTTACCGACCTGACGGTCGAAATCTTCAACCTCGACGGCATGGCCGCTGACGGCATCACGCCCTTCATGGATCTCTTCATCCAGTCGGACGTGCCCCACGAAATCGACGACACCCCGCCAAGCCCGGACGTGAACGTTGTTCTGGCTGACGAAACCTTCCTCGAAGACATCGGCCAGTCCCGTGGACACGACCACATCTGGTACGTCTCAGCCAATGACATGGATGATCAGCTCGGCCTCAACGGCACCGCGCTGGCGCTGACCTTCGGCGACGACATCTATTTCGACAACATTCAGGGCAACGAGATCGCCGGGGGTGCAGGTCGCGACATCATGCTGATGTTCGAAGGTGACGATGCCTTCTTCGGCGACGACAAACCCGACTTCATCGACGGCGGCGACGGCAACGACGAAGGCGGCGGCAACCGCGGCGACGACATGATCTGGGGCGGCGCGGGCATGGACGTGTTCAGCGGCGTTTACGGCGACGACTGGCTCGACGGCGGTGCCGACGACGACGCAATCACCGGCGACTTCGGCAACGACAAGATCGTTGGCGGCTCGGGCAACGACGCGATCGACGGCTCGCACGGCGATGACTACATCCGCGGCGACGAGAGCTTCTCGCTCGAGGAATTCCGCGAGTGGGTTATCACCGTCTACTACAACCTGCCCTCGGTCGACGATTATGATCCGCTTGTGCATTCGTCCGGCTATTTCGACCTCGAGAACATGATCATCAAACCCGCCTTCTACGACCCCAACGTCGTTGGCTCTTGGTATGATATCGTGCTGCCCTCCAGCCTAGGCCTACCGGACGGCGACGATGTTCTCTTCGGCAGCTACGGCAATGACACCATCCTTGGCAACGGCGGCAACGACGACGTCAAGGGCGGTCAGGGCCACGACAGCCTCGAAGGCAACGACGGCAATGACACCGTGATCGGCTGGTCGGGTGACGACACCATGAAAGGGGATGCCGGCGACGACCGCATGTCCGGTGACGCCGGCAAGGACAGCATGTTCGGCGGCGACGGCAGCGACTATATGGACGGTGGCACCGAGAATGACACCATGCACGGTGGCGCCGGTCAGGACAGCATGTTTGGCGGTGACCACGACGACCAGATCACCGGTGATGGCGGCCATGACACCATCAACGGCGACGCGGGCAACGACACCGTCAACGGCGGCGTTGGCAACGACCGCCTGTTTGGCGACGACGGCACCGACAGCCTTCTGGGTGGCGATGGCAACGACCAGGCCTTTGGTGGCAATGGCAATGACACCCTCCTCGGCGGCAAGGGCAACGACACCTTGAACGGCGGTGCGGGAGCCGACTCGATCAAGGGTGACACCGGTGCCGACTCCATGTCCGGCGGCGATGACAACGACACGCTGATCGGCGGCGGCGGCGCCGACTCGATCAAGGGTGATGGCGGCAAGGACAAGCTGAACGGTGGTGGCGGCAACGACACCCTGACGGGCGGTGCGGGCAACGACACCCTCCTCGGCGGCCAGAACAACGACAGCCTGCTTGGTGGAGATGGGGTCGACGTTCTTGACGGTCAGGGCGGTGCTGACATTCTTATCGGTGGCGCCGGCAACGACGTGCTCAAGGGCAAGGCCGGCAACGACAATATGAAAGGCGAGGCCGACAACGACAAACTGTTTGGCAGCGGTGGCAACGACACCATGCTGGGTGGCAACGGCAACGACACCCTGCTTGGCGGCAATGGCAACGACTCCATGCAAGGCAACCTTGGTGCCGACAGCATGGACGGCGGCGGCGGGGCCGACACCCTCTTTGGCCACGACGGAGTTGACACCCTGATCGGCAACGCCGGCGCTGACAGCCTGCGTGGCGGCGGCGGCAACGACACCCTGACGGGCGGTTCGGAAAACGACCAGCTGTTCGGCGACAACGGGGCCGACAGCCTGCACGGCGGCTCCGAGGACGACACGCTCGAAGGCGGTGCCGGTAACGACACCATGCTTGGCGGCACTGGCAACGACAGCATGAAAGGTGGCTCCGAAAACGACGACATGAGCGGCGGCGACGGCAACGACTTCCTTGACGGTGGCATCGGCAACGACATCATGAAAGGCGGCTCCGGCAGCGATACCCTTCTGGGCAACGGCGGTCTCGACACCATCGAGGGTGGCTTCGGCAACGACAGCATCGACGGCGGTGCCGCGAACGACACCATCTTCGGCGATCTTGGCAACGACACCCTGATCGGCAACACCGGCGACGATGTTCTCGACGGTGGCGACGGCGATGACCAGCTGTCCGGCAACGGTGGCGCCGATGTCTTTGTCTTCTCGGGCGCGACCCACGGCAACGATGTCATCACCGGCTTTACCCACGCCAAGTTCAACGCCGCGCATGACGTGATCCGCTTTGCCGCGGACACCGTCGAGGTGAAAACCTTCGCAGACTTCATCGCCAATTCGACCGAGGTCGGCGGCAACGTGGTCTACGACTTCAACAACGATGGCCTGAACACGATCACCATCACAGGGGCAACCCTGAACAAGCTGACCGCAGACGATTTCGATTTCCTCTGATCCCTGCAAAAGCCTGCAAATCCGAAAACGCCGTGGCCCGCGCCACGGCGTTTCTCTTTGCTCCACGGGGCCGGATCTCAGAAAGTCGCAAAGAATCACATTTTTTGTTAAGGTTTCATTAACCCCGCGCGACTTTTTCGATTTTCCAACCAAAAGAATACCGAGCAACTTTTACCACGTTCCCCGCGCCGGCCCTTTAAAGACCCAATTTGATCGGAGGAACCCATGCCCCATTTCCATTTCTTTGCCGACAGCATCGGCTCGGCCAGCTTTGACATGAGCACGGACGGTAGCGCCCGTACGTTTGTTGACACGGATGTCACCATCGCCAACGACAGCGGCATCACGGTGATCGGCGATGCGGGCTACCAGAACGTCAATGTTCATGGCACGGTCTGGAGCACGAGCAATGCCGTGAGCCTGCAAGGCAACTACAGCTCCGTTCTTGTCGGACAAACCGGCAAACTGACGAACTCCAACTATGGCGATTATGCCGCTCTCGTGCTCTCAGGCTACCACTCTTTGGTGACCAACTCCGGTGAGATATCGGGCACAATCGGGGCATGGATCGGTGGCACGCAATCCCAGGTCATCAATCACGGCACGATGACAGGACACGGTCAGGGCTACTACTACTATAACGCCGCCCTGGTCTTCTACATCGACTCAGAGGTCACATCGGCCCCTACCGAAAACCACAAGGCATCCGTCACCAACTTCGGCTCCATGAGCGGTGTCAGCTACTCCTACTATGGGGAACTCTCCGCCGTCGCCATCGAAGACAGATCCTCGACCTATACAATCGACGGTGCGGGCACCACGACCTGGGCCACCGATGTCTCGGTTTTCAACCACGGTGACATCCACGGCCGCATCCTGCTCAAGCAGGGCAACGACCTCGTCGTCAACAGCGGCATCATCGTCGGCGATGTCGAGATGGGCAACGATAACGATACCTATCGCGGTCGTCGCGACGGTTTTGTCGACGGAGACATCGAGGGCGAAGCCGGCAATGACAAGCTGATCGGCGCCAGCCAGGCCGACACGATGCTTGGCGGGGCAGGCAATGACACCCTGCGCGGTGCAGGCGGCGACGACGATCTGCGCGGTGACAATGGCAATGACAAGATCTGGGGCGGCAGCGACGACGACTACTTGAACGGCGGCAGCGGCAAGGACACCCTGCTTGGCAACCTCGGCGATGATACGCTGCTTGGCGGTGGCGGCAACGATACGCTGAACGGCGGCCGTGGCGACGACACCCTGACCGGCGGCGGCGGTGCAGACCGCTTTGTCTTCAAACGCGACGCGGGCAATGACGTGATCACCGACTTCGTCGACGGATCGGACAAGATCAACCTCTCCGCCTACGGCCTCAGCGGCTTCTCGGACATCTCGACCGCCCTCGCCCTCCAATCAGCCGGAGGAGACGTGGTGCTCGACCTCGACGCCCTCGGTGGTTCCGGCAGCGTGATCATCGAAAATACCCTGATCGGGAACTTTTCAGGCTCGGATTTCATTTTCTGAGAACATCAGCGCGGCGCACCTCCCCGGTGCGTCGACGCGCTTGCGCGCGACAGAGAGGCAAGGCATCCGCCCTGAATTTCACCAACATTTCCGTTTTGGAAGAAGTGGTGAGCCGTGTAGGATTCGAACCTACGACCCACTGATTAAAAGTCAGTTGCTCTACCAACTGAGCTAACGGCCCACTCTGTGAGGGCGGGTTCTAGTGTTGTGCGCGGGGGGGGTCAAGTCGATTCTTCATAAAAAATGCACATGGCTGGAAACCTTTTCCCAAGAGGCGTATATGGCGCCCATGATCGCTCATAAAAACAAAGGTCTGCCCTTCGAAAAGATGCATGGGCTTGGCAACGATTTCGTTGTTGTGGATGCACGCACGCGTGACATCCCCCTCCCGCCTGCGCTCGTCGAAGCCATTGCAGACCGCCATCGCGGCGTCGGTTTTGATCAGCTTGCGGTGATTTCCAAGGGCGCCCATGACGCGCACCTCACCTTCTACAACAGCGACGGCTCGCTTTCCGCCGCCTGTGGCAACGCCACACGCTGTATCGCACGGAAATTGATGGACGAATCGGGCCTGACCACCCTGCGCCTGACAACCGACCGCGGCCTGCTGATGGCGCGCGATGCCGGGGGCGGGCTGACCTCGGTGAACATGGGCCACCCGCAGCTGGACTGGCACGAGGTGCCGCTGGCCGAAGAGATGGACACGCTCGAGTTGCCCATCGATGGCGCGCCCACGGCCACCGGCATGGGCAACCCGCATTGCACCTTCTTTGTCGAAGACGCCGAATCGGTCGACCTCGCCGCCTTTGGCGCCGCGCACGAACATCACCCGCTTTACCCCGAGCGCACCAACGTGCAGGTTGCCCAGATCATCGGCCCCGACCACATCCGCATGCGCGTCTGGGAACGCGGCGTCGGCATCACGCTGGCCTCCGGCTCGTCCTCCTGCGCCACCGCCGTGGCCGCCGCCCGCCGTGGCCTCACCGGGCGCAAGGTCCAGATCGATCTCGACGGTGGCAGCCTCTGGATCAACTGGGCCGAGGATGGCGTCTGGATGACCGGCGGCACCACCCACGTCTTTTCCGGTGAATTCACCAAGGACTTCCTGGACTCCGTCTGATGGCTGACACGTTGAAAACCCCGCCCAAGTTCACCACGCTTGGCTGCCGCCTCAACGCCTATGAAACCGAGGCGATGAAAGCCATGTCGCAAGAGGCGGGGCTGGACAACGCCGTCATCGTCAACACCTGCGCCGTCACCGCCGAGGCCGTGCGCAAGGCCCGCCAGGAAATCCGCCGCCTGCGCCGCGAACACCCGGACGCCAATATCATCGTCACCGGCTGCGCGGCCCAGACCGAACCCGAGACCTTCGCCCAGATGGACGAGGTCACCCGCGTGATCGGCAACACCGAAAAGATGCAGCCCGAAACATGGCACGACATCGCCCGCGGCCCCGATTTCATCGGCGACACCGAAAAGGTGCAGGTTGATGACATCATGTCCGTCACCGAAACCGCAGGCCACCTGATCGACGGTTTCGGCACCCGCAGCCGCGCCTATGTGCAGGTCCAGAACGGCTGCGATCACCGCTGCACCTTCTGCATCATCCCCTACGGCCGCGGCAACTCGCGCTCCGTGCCCGCAGGCGTGGTGGTCGACCAGATCAAGCGCCTCGTCGACAAGGGCTTCAACGAGGTCGTGCTCACCGGTGTCGATCTCACCTCCTGGGGGGCAGACCTGCCGATGACCCCGCGTCTGGGTGATCTGGTCATGCGCATCCTGCGCCTCGTGCCCGACCTGCGCCGCCTGCGCATCTCCTCGATCGATTCTATCGAGGCCGACGACGCGCTGATGCAGGCCATCGCAACCGAACACCGCCTGATGCCGCACCTGCACCTGTCGCTGCAACACGGCGACGACCTGATCCTCAAGCGCATGGCCCGTCGCCACCTGCGTGACGACGCCATCGCGTTCTGCGAAGAGGCCCGCCGCCTGCGCCCCGACATGACCTTCGGCGCCGACATCATCGCCGGTTTCC
Source organism: Pelagimonas sp. KU-00592-HH (assembly GCF_040369695.1). Classification (NCBI taxonomy): domain Bacteria; kingdom Pseudomonadati; phylum Pseudomonadota; class Alphaproteobacteria; order Rhodobacterales; family Roseobacteraceae; genus Pelagimonas; species Pelagimonas sp. KU-00592-HH. The sequence continues at coordinate 972,419 of NZ_BAABWM010000002.1, forward strand.
CCACGGAAACCGATGCGCATTTCGAAAACTCGCTCAAGCTGGTCACCGACTGCGATCTGACATGGCTGCACGTCTTCCCCTATTCCAAACGCGAAGGCACCCCCGCCGCCAAGATCCCCAATCAGGTCAATGGCAACGTGATCAAGGATCGCGCCGCCCGCCTGCGGGCCGCCGGTGACGCGCAGGTCGCCAAGCACCTCGCCGCGCAGATGGGCAAAACCCATCACATCCTGATGGAAAACCCGCACATGGGACGCACCGAACAGTTCACCGAAGTGCATTTCGACACGCCGCAAACCGAAGGCGCCATCGTCACCGCGCCGATTTCCGGCATCCGCAACGGCCAGCTTCTGGCATGACCACCCCCATCCTCTACAGCTTCCGCCGATGCCCCTATGCCATGCGTGCGCGTCTTGGCCTTGCCAGCGCCGGAATCACCGTAGAGCTGCGGGAAATCCTGCTGCGCGACAAGGCCCCCGCGTTTCTGGCAACATCACCCAGCGCCACCGTCCCCTGTCTGCAAACCGACACCACGGTGATCGACGAAAGCCTCGACATCATGCTCTGGGCGCTGGCGCAAAACGATCCCGAGGGCCTCTCGGACATGCCCGCATCCGGCCACGACCTGATCGCCACCACCGACGGCCCGTTCAAAACCGCGCTCGACCGCTACAAGTACCACACCCGCTATGACTCCGATCGCGAGGCCGAACGCGCCATGGCCTCAGAGCACCTGATGGCGCTGAACGCCCAGTTGAACGGCCACCCCTGGCTGTTCGGCACAGGCCCACGCCTTGCTGATCTCGCCATCCTGCCCTTCGTGCGCCAGTTCGCCTTCACCGACAAACCCTGGTTCGACGCCCAGGACTGGCCCCACCTGCACGCCTGGCTCGAAGGTTTCATCGCTTCGCCCCGCTTTATGTCGATCATGGCCAAATATCCCAAATGGGAAGCGGGCGACGCCCCGACCCAGTTTCCCTAGGGCTTCAATGCACCCCAAATACTCCCGCCGGAGGCGGAACAGGGGCGGGATCACCCGCCCCTGATACCCTCACGCGGCCTTTGCCACCTTGGCCCGTGCCGCCAGCACCCCAAGTGCCGCCCGCGCAGCCTCGCGGCCCTTCTCGACAAAATGGGCGCGGTAGATCGCGTTGTGATGCTCCGTCTCCTGGTACTGGTGCGGCGTCAGGCTGACCGAGAGCACCGGCACGCCGGTATCCAGTCCGGCCCTCATCAGCCCGTCCACCACGGCCTGCGCGACAAAGTCATGCCGGTAGATGCCCCCATCCACCACGAAGGCGGCACAGGCCACCGCGCCAAAACGCCCACTCTCTGCGAGGTCGCGCGCCAACAGCGGCATCTCGAAGGCGCCGGGCACGTCGAACACATCCACCTGCGCGTCGGGGATGATCTCGCAGAACCCTTCCAGCGCACGATCCACGATATCGGCGTGCCACTGGGCCTTGATGAATGCGAAACGGGTGTGTGTCATATCGGATCTCCTTTTGGTACAGACACGTCACCCAAGGCGATCACGAACGAACGGGGCCCACCCCAAGGGGCGTCCCATTCGCACGTTCTCTTCCATCCGGACTATCACCGTCGGCTCTGGAATCGCACCAGATCTGCTGACACTTCGGCACAGGCCAAAGCCGCTCGCGGGCTTGCAGGCGTTCACCCGCTCACCGCCGGTGGGGAATTTCACCCCGCCCTGAGAACACGGCGACCTTGCCAAGATCATCGCCCCCCTGCAACATCCATTCGCGACCATCAGGAGGCCAAATGCACCCGAATCCCGCTTTTCGCGGCACGCCCGCCGACACCAACATCGCCTTCGCCCGCGACCGCGCCTTCGGCACCCTGGCGCTGAACGGCGCAGAGACCCCGATGCTCTCGCATGTGCCGTTCCTGCTTGCCGAAGACGGCAGCCACGCCGACCTGCACCTCGTGCGGTCGAACCCGATCTCACGCAGCCTGAAAGACCCGCAGCCCGCCACCCTCGCGGTGACAGGCCCCGACAGCTATATCTCGCCCGACTGGTACGCCCTCGACGATCAGGTCCCGACCTGGAACTATGTCGCTGTCCACCTGACCGGCACCCTCGCGCCCCTGCCCGATACGGACCTGCCGCCGCTGCTTGAACGGCTCTCCACCTTCTTCGAAACCCGGCTGGCCCCGAAACCGGTCTGGACCATGGACAAGATGCAGGACGAGGCCCTGACCCGCATGTTGCGCATGATCCGCCCCTTCCGGCTGACCATCACCGACATCCAGGGCACCTGGAAACTGAACCAGAACAAACCCGATGCCGCCCGCCAGGGCGCCGCCAACCACGTGGCCAGTGACGGAATCGGCACCCAGACCGATCTTCTGGCCGATCTCATGCACGCCGCAACAGGAGACACCCCATGAAACTCACCTATGCCAGCGCCTCGCCTTTCGTGCGCAAGGTCCGCGTTCTGCTGCTGGAAACCGGACAACAGGACGATGTCGAGCTGATCACGGTGAAAACCACCCCGCTCACCACCCCGGACGAGGTGTTCACCGCCAATCCCATCGGCAAGATCCCGGCCCTGATCCGCCCCGACGGCCCCGCGATCTACGACAGCCGCGTGATCTGCCGCTTCCTCGATGCCCGCGCTGGCAACCCGCTCTACCCGCAGTCCTCGCTCTGGGACGTGCTGACCATCGAGGCCACCGCCGACGGCATCATGGAGGCCGCGGTTCTGATGCGCTACGAAGAGGCGCTGCGCCCCGAGGAAAAACGCTCGGCCGAGTGGCTCGAAGCGCAATGGGACAAGATCGCCCGCGCCCTTGCCGTTCTCAACGCCCGCTGGATGAGCCACCTTGCCGGCCCGCTCGACATGGGCCAGATCGCCGTGGGCTGTGCGCTCGACTATCTCGATTTCCGCCAGGCAGACCGAAACTGGCCCGCCGACAACGACTCGCTGGCCGCCTGGCACACCGAATTCTCCAAGCGCGACAGCATGAAGGCCACCGTTCCGCACGACTGAGTCGCCCCGCTTTTCAAAGCGCGTGCCACGTCATGCGCCCCGGGAAGGACAGCTTTGCCCTTCCCACCCCTGCAAAGGACTGTTTGTCCACCTCCGGAATCGCCCAAAACCAGCGGAAATACATCGAAAATCACGCATGTGGGGATTTGGCGCGACAGAGGGACGCGAGGCCTTCATATAAGCGAAACATCGCTGGACGGGTTGCAACACCTCGGCTAAATAGCGGCGTGGAGAGGCTGCGCCACGCGCGGCCCCAACGATATTGGCCGGATATTCGGCTGAAAAATGGAGAGAACCTCGTGTCCCACGCAGAAGATCACGAAGGCACCCGCAGAGACTTCCTCTACTACGCCACCGCTGGCGCAGGTGCAGTGACCGCAGGTGCAGCCGTCTGGCCTCTGGTCGATCAAATGAACCCCTCGGCAGATGTTCGAGCACTGGCCTCGATCCGTGTTGACGTTTCGGGTGTTGAGCCCGGCACGCAGCTGACCGTCAAATGGCTCGGCAAACCGGTCTTCATCCGCCACCGCACCGGCGCGGAAATCCAGGAAGCCGCAGCACAGGACGCCGAGTTCGAAGCTGGCGTTTCGGTCATCGACCCGTTTGCGCGCAACGTGAACCTGGGTGACGAAGCGGCACCGGCCTCCGACGCCAACCGCACCATGCCCTCGCCGGAAGGCGAAGCACCGCAGGCCTGGATCGTCCAGATGGGCGTCTGTACGCACCTCGGTTGCGTTCCGCTCGGTGACGCGGGTGAATTCGGCGGCTGGTTCTGCCCCTGCCACGGCTCGCACTACGACCTGTCCGGCCGTATCCGCAAAGGCCCCGCGCCTGAAAACCTTCCTGTTCCGCCGGCGGAATGGGTCGACAACAGCACCATCAAACTCGGTTAAGGGAGTACCCAGATGTCCGGCATCCCCCACGATCACTACGAGCCGAAGTCCGGCGCCGAGAAGTGGCTGCACAAGCGTCTTCCCGTCGTTGGCCTGATCTACGACACCATCATGATCCCTACCCCCAAGAACCTGAACTGGTGGTGGATCTGGGGCATCGTCCTTGCCTTCTGCCTGGCGCTTATGATCGCCACCGGCGTCGTCATGGTGATGCACTACACCCCGCATGTTGATCACGCATTCGCGTCGGTCGAACACATCATGCGTGACGTGAACGGCGGTCACATGATCCGCTATATCCACATGAACGGCGCGTCGCTGTTCTTCTTCGCGGTCTACATCCACATGTTCCGCGGCCTGTACTACGGTTCCTACAAGGCGCCCCGCGAAATCACCTGGATCATCGGCATGCTGATCTTCCTGCTGATGATGGGCACCGGCTTCATGGGCTACGTTCTGCCCTGGGGTCAGATGTCCTTCTGGGGCGCAACCGTGATCACCGGCCTGTTCGGCGCGATCCCGTTCATCGGTGAACCGATCCAGACCTGGCTGCTCGGCGGCCCGGCAGTGGACAATTACACCCTGAACCGTTTCTTCTCGCTGCACTACCTGCTGCCCTTCGTGATCGCCGCGCTTGTGATCGTTCACATCTGGGCCTTCCACACCACCGGCAACAACAACCCGACCGGTGTTGAAGTCCGCCGTGGTTCGAAAGAAGAAGCCGCGAAAGACACCCTGCCCTTCTGGCCCTACTTCGTGGTCAAGGATCTTGTTGGCCTGGCCATCGTTCTGGTGTTCTTCTTCGCCGTTGTTGGCTTCATGCCGAACTACTTCGGTCACCCCGACAACTACATCGAAGCCAACCCGCTGGTAACGCCTGCACACATCGTTCCCGAATGGTACTTCCTGCCGTTCTACGCGATCCTGCGTGCCTTCACCTCCGAAGTCTGGCTGGTTCAGTTCCTGAGCTGGATCACCGGTGGCATCGTTGACGCGAAATTCGTGGGCGTTCTGGCCATGTTCGGCGCCATCGCAGTCATGGCGATCGTGCCGTGGCTCGACACCAGCCGCGTGCGCTCGGGTCGTTTCCGTCCCCAGTTCAAATGGTGGTTCCTGATCCTCGTCATCGACTTCATCTTCCTGATGTGGCTCGGTGCCATGCCCGCGGAAGAGCCCTATGCGACTCTCTCGCTGATCGGTGCAACTTACTGGTTTGGCTACTTCCTCGTGATCCTGCCGATCCTCGGTGTGATCGAAAAGCCGACGACTCCGCCGGCCACCATCGAGGAAGACTTCAACAACCACTACGGCAAACCTGCTGAATAAGAGGAAACAGGATAATGCTTAAGAAACTTAGCATCGCTGCAATCGCTGCCCTGTCCCTCTCGGCAGGCGCCGCATCGGCCGCCGGTGGCGCAGGTCACGTCCATGACGTCGACTTCTCCTTCGAAGGCCCCTTTGGCAAGTTCGACCAGAACCAGCTGCAACGCGGTCTTCAGGTGTACACCGAAGTCTGCGCCGCATGTCACGGCATGCGCTATGTGCCGCTGCGCACCCTGGCCGACGAAGGTGGTCCGCACCTGCCGGAAGATCAGGTTCGTGCCTACGCCGAACAGAACTTCGAAGTGTTCGACGCCGAGCTGGATGATTTCCGTCCCGCACGCCCGACCGATCACTTCCCGGAAGGTGGTGATCCGAACGCGCCCGACCTCAGCCTGATGGCCAAGGCACGCGCGGGCTTCCATGGTCCGGCCGGCACCGGCATGAACCAGCTGTTCAAAGGCATGGGTGGCCCCGAGTACATCGTCTCGATCCTGACCGGTTACACCGGCGAGGAAAAAGAAGAAGCGGGCACCACCTTCTACGAAAACACCGCCTTCCCGGGTGGCTGGATCGCCATGGCCCCGCCGCTCTACGGTGAGGACGTGGAATTTGCCGATGGTCACTCGAACGAGCTGCACCACGAAGCCGAAGACGTGTCTGCCTTCCTGATGTGGGCCGCCGAGCCCAAGATGATGGCACGCAAACAGGCTGGCTTTGTTGGCGTTCTGATGATGGTTGTCCTGGCTTCGCTCCTGTTCCTGACGAACAAGAAGCTCTGGGCGCCGGTCAAAGGCAAGAAGTTCACCGGCTAAGCCGCACTTCACCCGAAACAGGAAAACCCGCCGGTCTCTCCCCGGCGGGTTTTTCTTTGCCTGAACACACCGCACCTCCCCCGGGAAACCTTCTCGAAGGTTTTCCCACGCGCACATTTTTCTAGAAAAATGTATGCCCCACGCGCTATCCCTGAGCAGCATTTCAAGGAGCTTCCGATGTCCAACGCCCTGATCGTGATCGACGTGCAAAACGATTTCTGCCCCGGCGGTGCGCTGGCCGTGCCCGAAGGCGACTTGATTGTGCCCGGCATCAACGCCCTGATGCAGGATTTCGACGCCGTGATCCTGACCCAGGACTGGCACCCCAAAGGCCACTCCTCCTTTGCCACCTCCCACGCGGGCAAGGCCCCCTTCGACATGACCGAGATGCCCTACGGCCCACAGGTGCTCTGGCCCAACCACTGCGTTCAGGGCAGCGAAGGTGCCGCCTTTCACGCCGATCTCGACACCACCCGCGCCGATCTGATCATCCGCAAGGGCTACAACCCCGCCATCGACAGCTACTCGGCCTTCTTTGAGAACGACCAGACCACCCCCACCGGCCTCGAAGGCTATTTGAACACCCGTGGCATCACCGCCCTCACGCTTGTGGGCCTCGCCACCGATTTCTGCGTGGCCTTCTCCGCGCTGGATGCTGCCCGCCTTGGCTTTGACGTCACCGTCCGCAGCGACCTCTGCCGCGCCATTGACCTCGACGGCTCGCTCACCGCATCCCTCACCGGCATGAAAGACGCGGGCGTCAGAATTCTCTGATCAGGGGTGAAATTTTCACCCATATTTCGTGCTCTTACGCTAGGGTGAGGAACCTTGAATTCAAAGCGAGACCTGCATGAGCGACGAGATTCGCGACATTGAACGCCGACAGGCGGAGTTCGATGCCGAGCATAGCCCGGAAGGGCTGCTAAAGCGCTATGCCGCTGGTCGTGTTCGCCATTTTCCCGGTCGCCAGATCGTCACGCTTTCCGGCGCGCTGACGCTGGGCGTGCTTGTCTCTTTCGAGATCGGCCTGATCGCGCTGTGCATTGCCCTGGTCGGCGAAGTGCTGGATGTGCTCTTGCTGCGGCGCGTCCCTGCCATGTTCGCCAAGGGGGCCAGCTTTGCCCGGGTCCAACGGCTGACCGCGGTATCCGGGATGTTTCAGGCCCTGACCATCGCCGCCTGTGTTGGTCTTGCATGGGTCTCAAGCGAAGATCACGCCAGCACCTTCTTTTGCATGGCCTACCTGACCGGCGCGGCCATCAACGGCGGTATCATCCTGCCGTTCCACCGCCATGCCGCCATCGGCAAACTGCTGGTCTACGGTCTGACCTGCCCGGTGCTTTTCGCCATCCACCTCTTCGACGATCACGGCGTGAACAAGGATTTCTTCTTCAACCTGCTCGCCGCGATGATGATGACCTACATGGTCGGTGCCTTCATTTCCTACGCGGTCGCAGGTCGTCGGCGGCACTTCAGGAACAGCCGCAGCCTGCTTGCCCAAAGCCTCCAGATCGCCAAGGCCCACGCCTCCCTCAACGAACAGCAGGACAGGCTCCGGCAACTTGCCCTAGTCGCCGAACGCGCCACCGACAGCGTTCTAGTCTCCGACATTGACGGGACAATCCTCTGGGTCAACGACTCCTTCACCCGCATCACCGGCTACCCCGCAGAAGAGGCGATCGGACGCCAGCCTGCCGATCTCCTGAACGGACCGGACACCGATCTCGACGTCAGCGACGACATCGCCCGCGCCATCGCCGAACAGCGCCCCTTCCGCGCCGAGATCATCAACTATACCAAGGATGGCCGCCGTATCTGGATCGAAACCAACCTCACCCCCGTCTTCAACGACGCGGGCGAGGTGGACATGGTCATCGCCATTGAACGCGACATCACCGAGGCCAAGGCATACGAGGACGAACTGGACGCCGCGAAGCGGGCCGCGGAACAGGCCGAGCAGGCCAAGAGCGACTTCCTTGCCAACATGAGCCACGAAATCCGCACCCCGATGAACGGCATCGTCGGGATGGCCGACCTGCTCTCCGAAGCGGGCCTGTCACAGGAAAACCAACTCTACGTCGATACCATCAAGCAATCCGCCGACGCGCTTCTGACCATCATCAACGACGTGCTCGACTTCTCCAAGCTGAACGCGGGCAAGCTGACAATGCACCCCGTCCCCTTCCGCCTGCACGACTGCATGATCGGCATCGTCCGCCTGCTGGAACCGCAGGCCCGCCAGAAGGGCCTCAGCCTTGAGTACACCCCCGATGGCACCCTGCCCGAGTTCGTGATCGGCGACGAGGGGCGCTTCCGCCAGATCCTCGTCAACATCATTGGCAACGCCGTCAAGTTCACCGAAACAGGCGGCGTTTCGGTCGTGATCGCCGCCACCGAAATCGCGGGCCAGCAACACCTCAACATCCGCGTCACCGACACCGGCCTTGGCATCGCGCAGGACCAGCTCGATCACATCTTCGAACAGTTCGCCCAGTCCGAATCCGCCGCGACCCGCAAATACGGCGGCACCGGCCTCGGCCTCGCCATCTCGAAACTGCTGATCGAAAAGATGCAGGGCAGCATCCGGGTCACCAGCACCCAGGGCAAGGGCTCGTGCTTTACCATCACCCTGCGCATGGGCACCGCCGACAAGGCCACCCGCATCCCGCAAAGCGCCCGCCTGCCCGCACCGGAACAGTTCACCGGCCTCACCGTCCTTCTGGCCGAGGACAACCAGACCAACCGCCTTGTCATCCGCAAGCTGCTGCAGGACTACCCCATCAGCCTGATCACCGCCCATGACGGGCGTCAGGCTGTCGACAAGACCAAATCCTACCGCCCCGACGTGGTACTCATGGACATGTCCATGCCCGAAATCGACGGGCTTCAGGCCACCAAGGAAATCCGCGCACTCGCCCTGCCCCAGCCCCGTATCATCGCCCTCACGGCCAACGCCTTCGACACCGACCGCGAGGCCTGTCTCTCGGCGGGCATGGACGACTTCCTGTCAAAACCCGTGCGCAAGGCCGACCTCCTGACCCGCCTCTTACCGGAAACTGACGCTGCGGTTTAAGGGCCTTGGCCCTCTCCGGGGAATTGGGTATCAAAATCTCCGAAACAAAACTTGGGGCCGCAGATCATGGTCGATATCGCCACCCGCGTCTGGAACCACAAATGGAAGATCGACCCGATCGTGCGCTCGCTGATCGACAACGACTTCTACAAGCTCCTGATGTGCCAGTCGGTCTTCCGCAACAAGCCGAATGCCACTGTCACCTTCTCGCTCATCAACCGCTCCGACAGCGTGCGACTGGCGGAACTGATCGACGAAGGCGAACTACGCGAACAACTCGATCACATCCGCTCCCTCTCGCTCACCCGCGGTGAAAGCACCTTCCTGCGCGGCAACACCTTCTATGGCAAACGCCAGATGTTCCGCCCCGACTTCATGCACTGGTTCGAAAACCTGCGCCTGCCCGATTACCACCTCGAGAAACGCGACGGCCAGTACGAGCTTACCTTCGAAGGCAAGTGGCACGAGGTCATGCTCTGGGAAATTCCGGCCCTGGCGGTGCTGATGGAATTGCGCGGCCGCGCCGTCCTGCACGACATGCGCAAATTCGAACTTCAGGTGCTTTACGCCCGCGCCATGACCAAGCTCTGGGAAAAGATCGAACAGCTGCGCCGCGTCGACGGGCTGCGCATTGCCGACTTCGGCACCCGCCGCCGCCACTCCTATCTCTGGCAGGACTGGTGCGTTCAGGCCATGACCGAAGGGCTGGGCCACAAGTTCGTCGGCACCTCGAACTGCCTGATCGCCATGAAACGCGATCTCGAGGCCATCGGCACCAACGCCCACGAACTGCCCATGGTCTATTCCGCACTCGCGCAGGACGATGCCACGCTGGCCCAGGCCCCCTATCAGGTGCTGGCCGACTGGCACGAGGAACACGAGGGCAACCTGCGCATCATCCTGCCAGACACCTATGGCACCGAAGGCTTCCTGAAACGTGCGCCCGACTGGCTTGCCGGCTGGACGGGTATCCGCATCGACTCGGGCGACCCTGCCGCCGGCGCCGAAACCGCGATCCGCTGGTGGAAAGAACGCGGCGAAGACCCGCGCGACAAGCTGATCATCTTCTCCGACGGTCTCGATGAAACCAAGATCATCGAGCTGCACGAGCAATTCGTGGGCCGTGCCAAGATCTCCTTCGGCTGGGGCACTCTGCTGACCAACGATTTCCGCGGCCTCACCCCTGGCGACGCGCTCGCGCCTTTCTCGCTGGTCTGCAAGGCGGTTGCGGCGAATGGCTCCCCAACGGTCAAACTGTCGGACAACCCCAACAAGGCAATGGGCCCCACCGACCAGATCGACCGCTACAAGCGCGTCTTCGGCGTGGGCGAACAACAGGAAATGGACGTGATCGTCTAATCACGGGTCAGAAAGGCCACGATCCGCGCCGCGACTTCCGGGTCGCGCAGGATGCGGTTGTGGCCCAATCCTTCGGTTGTCACCAGTTCCGCATCCGGCCAGGCCTCGGCCACGCCCCGGCCACTCGCATAAGGCACCTGGCTGTCGTCTGCATCGTGCAGAACCAGCGCGGCCTGCGCCATCCCGCGCGCCACGGGCACCACCTGCAAGTCCTCGAAAGTACGGCCATAGGTCCGTTCGATCCGCGCCTGCGCCCGCCCCTCGACACGGTCCGACGCCCCGACAAACCGCGCCACCATCTTGAGATAGGTTCCGGGATAATCCGGCGGCGCAATCAACACCGTCTTTTTCGCCGCCACGCCGGCTTGCAAGGCAAACACCGCTGACGCCGCACCAAGCGAATGCCCGACAATGGCCTCCAAAGGCCCCTCTACCCCGGCCACGTCGACAATCGCGTCAATCATCTCCGGCAACGCCGTCTGCTTGCCCTCGGCCTGCCCATGCGCGGGGGCGTCAAACGCGACAACTCTGAAACCGGCGTCCACCAAGGGGGCAACAAAGGCTCCCATCTGGCTCGCCCGCCCTGAAAACCCGTGCGCCAACAGAACGGTTGGCCCTTCGCCCCATTCGTAGACCGGTATGCGCCGCTTGCTGTCAAAAGCCATCCACTTGCGGGTCGCTCCGGCCATCCATGAAACCTCGCGGTCAGGCACCCTGTGGCGATGCGGCGTGGTGAAAATCGTCATCAACCACGCCGCCGCCCGATCCGGCGCAATCCGTGACACGGCCGCCATGCCCAATCGCAGGGCCAACACCCCAACCGCAGGCTTGGTGCGACGTGGCTTAACACGCCCTGCAAGGGAGGCTTGGCTTGTATCCGTCATCATCCCGATCCTTCCAATCTGACAAAACTCAAGTCAGTTCTAAAACAGAACTTAATATGAGTTCCCTTTTAGAACTTGTCAATGCGTGCTATATGACACCCATGAAATGGAACGATCTCTCAGAAGAAGCCTGCCCAGTTGCCCGGGCGCTGTCCGTCATCGGCGACCGCTGGACGCTGCTGGTCCTGCGCAACATCCTTCTCGGGATGCGCCGCTTTGACATGATTCAGGCGGATCTCGGGATTACGCGGCACGTTCTGGCCGACAGGCTCAAGAAACTCGAAGCCGCCGACCTCGTTGAACGCCGCCCCTATCAGGAACGCCCCACCCGCTACGAATACCGGCCAACTGCCGCGGCCAAGGATTTCGTGCCCGTCATGCAGGTTCTGATCTCATGGGCAAACGCGTATATTCCAAGCGACAAGCCCCCGCCCTACACGATGGTCTCGCGCGAGTGCCGAACGCCACTTGCCCCAAAGGTGATCGATGAAAACACCGGTCAGGAAGTCGCCTATTCCACGGTCTGGGCCGAGTTCACCGGCGACAAGGATTAACCCAGCCACCCCCGGCACAGTTCCACCGCCCGCACTGCATAGGTTCGGGTCGACGGGTGGTCGTCTGCATAGCGCCCGATCACCCAGCCACAGCTTGCCAGCCCCCGCATCACGGTAAAGGCTTCCAGCAGCGCCTCGGCCCCGTCGGGCAGATCGCGCAGGCTGGCGTATCCCGCCAACAGTGCCTTGCCCAGCGCATCCTTGTTGGGCTGGTCCCAGTTCTGCGACATCGCCACGCCCAGCTCGTACATGCGGAAGCCGAACACGCCGTCGTCAAAGTCGATCAGCTGCACAGCGCCGTCTTTCACCATCACGTTTTCGCGCAGCGCATCGGCATGGATCAGGCCGAAATCCGCCCCGGCCTGCCCGTCCAGAATCTCCGCCAACCGCGCCCGCGCCGCCTGAAGAATTTCGATTTCGGGCTGTGTTAGAGACGCATTCTCCCAGAACCGCCCCCACGCCGGATCGTCCCCGACAAGCGCATCCTTGTCCAGAACGGGGCGTGTGAACCCCTCGGGCAGATCCGCCGCGTCACTTGCCAGATGCAGCCGCGCCAGCTCTGCGCCCAGCGCGAAATGCAGTGCCGCCTGCGTCTCGGGTGTCCCCTCAAGCGGCACATCCCCTTCGCCCATCGGCGCGCCGTCAACCCATGTCACCAACGAGGCCATCCGCCCGGCCTCGGGCACCTCGGCCAGCACGTCGTTGGCCAGCGTTCGCACCGGCACCGGCACATCCATCCCTGCCGCCACCAGCGCCTCGGACCACCATAGTTCCGAACGGATCGAGTCATCGCTCTGATAGCCCGGACGATGCAGCCGCAGGGCCGCCCGCGCGCCCTCTGACGTGCGGGTTTCGAACACCGCATTCTCGCGGTTCTTAATCAGGCGCGGTTCATCCTCGACACCCCAGTGCCGCATCGCCGCGCGCGCGAAGTCCCGGGCCTCGACGTCCTTCACGCCACAGCCCCCAACGCCGCATCCATCACCTCGGCAAGGTAATCGGCATTGGCGCGGCTGAACACACAGGGCGGGCGCACCTTGAGCGTATTGCTATAGCGCCCCACCGAATGCAGCAGCACCCCACGGTCGCGCATCTCATCCACCATCTTCGCGCACAGTTCGGTCGCCGGTTTGCCGTCCCGCCACAACTCGGCCCCGAAGAACAACCCCGATCCGCGCACATCCGCGATCACGTCATGGCGCGTGGCCACCTCCTGCAACAGCCCAAGCGCATAGCCTCCGACATCCGCCGCGTTCTCGACCAGCTTTTCGTCCTCGATCACGTTCAGCACCGCCATCGCCGCGGCCGCGCTCACCGGGTTGCCGCCAAAGGTGTTGAAATATTTGAACGCATCCTGAAAGCAGGCGAGGATTTCATGCCGTGTCACCACGGCCGCCACCGGATGCCCGTTCGCCATCGGCTTGCCCAACGTCACGATATCCGGACGGAAGCCCAGCTTGTCATGCCCCCACCAGTGGCTGCCGATCCGGCCAAACCCCGGCTGCACCTCGTCCGCGATGATCAGGCCACCCGCCTTGCGCACGACCTCGATGGCACGGTCCATGAAGCCCGCCTCGAGCGTCGGAAAGCCTTCGTTGGCGAAATAGGGGCAGACAATCAGCGCCGACACCCCGTGCCCGTTCGCCTCAAGCTCGGCCACCGCCTGTGCAACACCCTTGGCAAAGGCCTCGGCCTGCGCCTCGCGGCTGCCGCCCACCGGCTCCATGTTGTCCGGCGCGGGCACCTGCCGCACGTGATCCTGATAACCGCCAACCGGCACTTTCGAGGAATTCAGCTGCGAAACAGCCGTGGTATTGCCGTGATAGGTGTTGTCCGTGCCGATGATCCCCGTCTTGCCCGTTATCGCCTGCGCCATACGCAGGGCCACGTCATTGGCCTCTGATCCGGAACAGACCATCACCATGCTTTCCAGATCGTGACCAAACTTCGCGGTCAGCGCCTCGCCATAGTCGAGGATCATGTCATGCACATAGCGCGTGTGAGTGTTCAACTCGGCCGCCTGCCTGGCAATGGCCTCAACCACGCGCGGGTGACAATGCCCGACATGCGGCACGTTGTTATAGCAATCAAGATACTGACGCCCGTCCTTGTCCCAGAGATAGGCCCCCTCGCCGCGCGCCACATGCACGGGTTCGCGGTAAAAGGTGGTCATCTGCGGCCCCAACAGCCGGGCACGGCGATCCAATGCGGTGGTCATGGTCACTCCCTCACGTCCATGCCGCCTTTGTTGCCAAATTGGATTTGGGATACAACCCCAAGTTAGCCTTTCTCAGGCTCCCCCCGCAGACGATGCGGCGACATGCCGTAACGCGCCCGGAACAGCCGCGAGAAATGCGAGGACGAGTTGAAGCCACAGGCCACGGAAACTTCGGTCACCGACATCGAGGTCTGCAGCAACAGATGCTGCGCCCGCTGCAACCGCATGTCCATGTAATACTTCTTCGGCGTCGCACTCAGATACCGACGAAACAACCGCTCCAACTGTCGGGTCGAGATATTCACCGTCTTGGCAAGATCACCCGGCCGAAGCGGCTCTTCCAGGTTGGTTTCCATCAGGGCAAGAATCTCTGACAGCTTGGGATGCCGCATCCCGATCCGTTCCGCCACCTGCACCCGCGCCGAATGCTGCAACACTCGGATGTTGGTGTACATCAGCTGGTCCGCCACGAGGTTTGCCAGCTCGGGGCTTTCCGCTTCCGAGATCAGGGTCAGTAACAAGTCGATCACCGCCGTGCCACCCGCCGTCGAATATCGCTTGTTGCGCACCGTATAGGTATAGTCCGAAAGCTCCACGTCGGGGAATTTCTCGGCAAAGCTGTTGCGGTTTTCCCAGTGGATGGTGATCGCCTCTTCGCCGATCAACCCCGCTTCGGCCATCACCCAAGCCCCGGTATAAAGCCCCGCGATCTCACAGCCCTGCCGTGCGCATTTGCGCAACCACTGGAGCACCGCCGGCGTACAGTTCTTGCGCACATCCGCACCCGAGCAGATCACGACGATATCGTCGCGGCTTACATCCTCAAGCCCGTGATCGATGGGATATTCCGCCCCAAGTGAATCCGTGACAGGCACACCGCCCTCGGAACACACGACGCTGGAAAACGGCGTTCCCATCGCCATCCGGTTGGCTGTCTTCAACGTCTCCATCGCCATGGCGAATGTCATGGCCGAATAATTCGGCAGAAGCAGAAAGATGAAGCGTTTCGTGGCACCGCGATGTGCGGAAGCTAAGTCGTCCATAAGCCAACCATTATCGTTTGTCTGATATGTTTCCCGTTTCTTGCCGTAGGGGCAAGACGTTTACTCGTCACCACGCACACGTCCCCGCAGGGATTTGACCTCGCCGCGTTCCTTCTTGGCCTTCAGCCGTCGCTGTTGCGATCCATAGGTCGGCTTGGTCTTGATCCGGCGCTTGGGCACCACGGTTGCCTTGCGCACTAGTTCGGCAAGACGTTCCCGCGCAATGTCCCGGTTGCGCGATTGGCTGCGGGTCTCGTCGCACTGGATCACGATAGCACCTTCCTTGGTCCACCGCCGCCCAGCCAGCCGCTTGAGCCGCGCCTTCACCGGTCCGGGCAGCGAAGGCGACCGCGCCGCCTCAAAGCGCAACTCGACCGCGGTTGCCACCTTGTTGACGTTCTGGCCACCCGGCCCAGAGGCGCGCACGAACTGTTCCGTGATCTCCCAGTCCTCAAGGCTTATGGTGTCGTCGATCCTCAGCATACCCTGTTCCGGCCCTTGCCGTTTCCCTGTTCCAAAGCGCGGCGACTTAACCGTCGCACGGTGCGTTAACGCCGGAATTTCATCAAAATCGCACCGTCGCAATACCGACATGATACCGACGTGGCACCGACGTACAAAATTGCCGCTTTTCTAGGCATTAACCATGTTTGCCAAGTCCATGTCAGACGGCAAACGAAAAGGGCTGTCTCCGCAGCGGAAAACAGCCCTTCGAGATGTAAGGAGGTGCGTAGGTTAGGTTCGCACCAATCTGGATTTCATGTCAGCCAAGGGCTGCCTCAGCCGCATTTCCTCCACACTGTTCCAACACCAATCTCCATGACTTCTCTAGACAATGGGCACCTCCTTTCAAGCTGTTTCGCATGATCAGGTTGCCACAGCCTGTGGATAAGTCAAACAAAATCATGTGGTGCGAGGCATTAAATACCCCACGATGATGCGGAAGGGCACAAGAGCGAGCAGCGCAAGGCTCAATTTGACCAGCCAGTCGGCAAAGCCAAGGCTCACCCACAACGGAACCACCGGACCAGCACCCAGAAGCGGCAGCATGTCGCCAGCCCAGCTCACGTCGTTTGCAGGCTCCAGGAAGGTCAGCGCGCCCGAAAAGGCAATCGTAAAGAAGATCGCGGTATCAAGCGAAGAACCGACCAGGGTCGACGCAAGCGGCGCACGCCACCACGAGCCTTCCCGCAGGCGGTTGAAGATCGCCACGTCGGTAAGCTGGGCGGTCAAAAACGCCAGTCCGGAGCCCAATGCAATGCGCAGGGTCACGGCGGGATAAGTAAACCCGTCGCCCTGGAGCATGATCTGGGTGCCGATGACGGAACAGATCACGCCGACGACGAAACCGGCAACAACCACGCGGCGCGCAGCGGCCACGCCATAGACGCGGTTCATGACATCGGTCACGAGAAAGGCGAGAGGATAGGTGAATGCACCCCAGGTCAGCCACTGGCCATAGAGAAACTGAACAAGGATGTTAGACGCCACCACGATGGTGGCCATGGCAAGAATGCCAGGAAGGTGGATCGTTTTCATGTAACTTTCCGTTTTTGCAAGGTGACGGCAACTCGGTTCCGCACCATTGCGGAACGGGCGGTCTCTAACGGCCCGCGTTCAACAAATCAAGGGGTTTGTGGCACCACGTATTCCACGATCTCGGTGCGCTGGAAGAACCGGAAGTTGTCATCCGAGATCATCGTGAGCCGCATGTTGCCCGCACTGTCCTGCCAGACCGACAACCCTTCGAGGTTGTCGTGCGTGCCCGTGCGCGTGCGAAACAGTTCGGCCTCGTTCACCAGTCCGGCCGCCGTTAAATCAAACCGCCGCACCCGCGACCGGAACCCGAAGCCATTGAACCCCCGCTCCAGCAGATAGAATCGGCCATCCGGCCCAAAGTCCGCCCCCACCGGATGAAACCCGTCCGAACGTGAAATCCGGTAAGGCGTGCTCCAGCTGCCGTTGGAAAAGACAAAAACCGTCGCATCCCCCTCGGCCCCCAACGCATCCTCGGTGATCGCGAACAGCCGCCCCCGACGATCCACCGCCAGGGCCTCAAGCGATCCGTTGCCATGCAGGCCCTCGTGCTTGGGAAACCGCGCGATGGGCAGGGCGGCCTGGTTCAGCTCGCGGTAGGCGTCAATCCGGTGAACCCCTTCAAAAGACACGTAAATCGGCCCATCACCCAACTGCGCAAGCCCCTCTGAATCCCGCCGGTAACTGCGTGGAACCTTGCCCTTGGCATCCAGAAGCGCCTCATCCTGCCCCTGCAGGACGCCGACGATATCACCGCCCTCCCGCACCAGCAGGCCCTGAACGAAATGCCCCCGATCCGACAGCGCCGTAAACGCCCGCCCGTCCGCAGCCACCTCGATCGCCGAGAACCCGCCAAACCACCCTTCGGCCACCTGCCACGGCAATACCGTCTTCAACTGCGCCCGCCCCACGGCGTCCGCACTCCCGGCTTTCCAGCCGGCAAAAGCAATGAGACAGGCCGCGGTTACTGCGACTGCAAGACGTTTATGCATTGACGGGGCAGATCGGCCATGACGGGTTGACGATAGGGTTTGGGCTTGGGCGCGTTCGGATCAGGCGGCGGCGGATACAGGATGTCCTGCACCCAGTCCTCGGCATCCTTGCACCCATCTCCGGGCGGCGGCGCATCCTGATCCACACAGGCCCGCGCCCCCTTGGGACAGTTCAGGCGCACGTGGAAATGATAATGATGCCCCCACCAGGGACGGATTTTCCTAAGCCAGCTGCGTTCGCCCTTGGTGGCATTGCACATCTCGACCTTGGCACCGGGAAAAACGAAAATCCGCGCCACCCGCGGGTCTTTCGCGGCCGCCTTCAGCACCTCATAGTGCCCACGGGTCCAGTTCTCGTTCACATAGGCCCCACTGGCCCGACGGGTCGAGATCGACGACAGGTTCTCGCGCTCCTGCACACTCAGGTTCAGCCGCTTGGGCGGCAACATCCAGACATCCACGTCGAGCCCGATCTGGTGACTGCGATGCCCCGACAGCATCGGCCCGCCGCGCGGCTGGCTGATGTCACCGACATAAAGCCCTTCCCAGCCGGGCTGCGCCGCGGCCTTCACGGACAGGTCCTTGATAAAGGAAATCACATCGGGGTGGCCCCAGTTACGGTTGCGCGACAGGCGCATCGCCTGCCAGGTCGGCCCGCTTTCTTCAAGCTCGACACCGCCCGCAAGACAGCCCTTTCCATAGCCCCCGAACGGCACCGGGTCCTGCCGCGATCCGTTGGCATGGGCCCCGAACAACTGCCGCGCCTCCACGCCCTGCATCGACACCGGAACCTCTGTCTGCGTCGAGACCGTGGCCTGCGGTGGCTCGGCCCGACAGGACGCCAGCCCCAACAGAACAAGGGGAATTACGAGGACTGCTCGGACCATTTGCTGTGATCTCCTTGCGGTTTCACCCAGATTAGCAGGATCAACCCGATAAGGAAGAGACCGGCGATTGGCGTGATGCCAAGGCGCTGGTTTCCGCTCAGATCTGACACAACGGCGATCAGCATCGGTGCAAGAAACGTCGTCGCCTTGCCCGACAGCGCATAAAGCCCAAAAGCCTCGGTCATCCGCGACGGGTTCGACTGGCGCACCACCATCGTGCGGCTGGCCGACTGCAGCGCCCCACCCGCGGCCCCGATCAGACCACCGGCCACGAAGAACAGGATATCCGGCAGCGCCGACCCTTCGGCCACCGGCACACCAAACACCGCATCGCGCGACAGGCCCACGACAAAGACCGCTGTCCCCAGCAACACGAGAATACAGACCACGATCACCGGTTTCGGCCCGAACGCCGTATCCGCCTTGCCGCCAATCCATGCAAACAGCGCCCCGGTCAGCGCCGCAACGATGCCGAAGATGCCCACCATCATGATGTTCCACTCGAGCACCCCGAACGCATAGATGCCACCAAAGGTGTACATCCCGTTCAGGGCGTCGCGGTAGAACATCGACGACGTCAGATAGCTAAGAAGGCTGACATGCTTGGGCAGCCCCTTGATCGTCTTTCCAAGATCCCGCAGCGCCTTGCCCACCTTGTAGGGCTCGTGGTTCGGATCAGGCATTTCACGAACCCACAGGAAAAACGGGATCATCGCCAAAACATACCAAACCGCCGTCAACGGCCCCACGATCCGGGTATCTGCCCCCGTCGCCGGGTCCAAGCCAAACAACGGAGCAATACCGGCCATCGTCTTGCCACTGCCACCCGCCTGAAACAAAAGCAGCATGATCGCCAGCGCCAGCACCCCGCCGATATAGCCAAAGGCCCAGCCCGAACCGGAGATTTTCCCAAGCTCTTCCTTGCTGCCAAGCGACGGCAACAACGCGTTGGTAAAGATCGTGGCAAACTCCATGCCGATCAGGCCAATCCCAAAGAAGATCAGCGTACGGGTCACGTCGAACTGCGCCGGCGCGGTGTACCAAAGGGCAAACGAGCCCACCACGTACATGACCGAGAACACCCAGATCCACGGCATCCGTTTGCCAGTGCTATCCGCCACCGCGCCAAGGATCGGTGCCAAGAGGGCAATGCAGATCCCCGACACAGTCAGCCCATAGCCCCAGAATGCCTGAGCCTGCGCCTTGGCCTCGCCCGCACTCATGCCGCTTTCGGTCAGGAGTTCTGTCACCACTTTCGCAAAGTAGGGGCCAAAGATGAACGTCAGAAGAAGCGTGTTGTATGGCTGGCTGGCCCAATCAAAGAACCACCATCCCCAAATCCGTTTGCGTGCTGAAATATCTGCCATGCCTGCCCCCATGCCTTTGTTTCACTAAAAACAGGGCAAGCGGTATGACGCAAGTTAATCCTGCATTGGAGGCCACGGCCGCACGGCGTCAGCGTCAATCCACTTCTGCACCCACTCCGGTGCCTCTGGTGGCGCCGCATCGAAACCCATCGCATCCAGCACACGCGCCGGAGCGACGATCCCCTTCGCATCCGTAACCGCCGAACGATACAGCGCATGGTTGGCGCATTCGCCGTCCTGCTTCCACATGGATTGCTCAAGGTAGACAAACTTGTCATCCCAGAACACCGCCCTGCTGCGCATCTCGAACCGTTCAAACGTACGAATACGGCGGCGATAGCGCACCGACACGCCCGCCATCGTCAGGCTCCACTTCTTGCGCCGCAGAACCGAGATCAGCCCGATCCGATGCGCCAGCGGTATACGCCCCATGTCATACAGCGTCAGCGTGCGGCCGTTGTTCAACTCCATCCACAGATCAATGTCATGCGGCCAGCACACATGCTGTGACACATGTGTGCCCGTGATCGGCAACGGCGCGGCGTTTCGATGTTTGACCAGTTCCTTGACCATGCGAATGACGGGGTACATCGGCGTCTCCTTTGCCTGCCTTCTGTGCCCCGCTTCCGCAAAGGTCAACCATGACCACGCGCCACTCTTGCCCTTTGCGCCGCCCGCGCTTAACTGTGAAGCAGGAAAAGACGGAGACCCCTGATCATGATGGCAATCTACGGACCGCTGCGGCTCATTCTCGATGTGGCATTCTTCATCATGCTGATCCACATCATCATGAGCTGGCTGATCAGCTTCCAGGTCCTGAACCTCGGTCAGCAGTTCGTGGCCCAGATCTGGTATGGCCTGAACCGTCTTCTCGAGCCGATCTACACGCCGATCCGCAATTTCCTGCCGGACACCCGTCCGCTCGATCTTGCGCCGCTGGTGGCCTTCATCATCATTATCTCGCTGCGCGACTACATCCTGCCCGCGCTCTTGTTCTAGAGACCGGCTCTTCAAAACCGCGTTTACCGCCCATTATCTCCTCAGCCCTAGCTTGAGGTGCGAGTCTGCTTGTGAAACACTGGCACGCGAGCAGTAACAGCAAATCAACAGGGTTCTCATGGCCGCCGCCACGTTCTTGCGGGATGTTTTCGGATTCGACGCCTTCCGTCCGGGGCAGGAGGACATCGTCGATGCCGTTGTGCGCGGCGAAAACGTGCTTGCCATCATGCCAACCGGGGGCGGTAAATCCCTTTGCTATCAGCTCCCCGCCCTTGTGCGCGACGGCATCACAGTGGTCATTTCCCCCCTCATTGCCCTGATGCGCGATCAGGTCCGCGCCCTGCGCGAAGCCGGGGTCGAGGCCGGCGCGCTGACCTCAGGCAATACCGAGGAAGAAACCGCCGCCGTCTGGGAAGCGATCGAAACAGGCCGCCTCAAGCTGCTGTACATCGCCCCCGAACGCCTTGCCTCGGGGGGCGCGATGAACATGCTGCGCCGCATCGGCGTATCGCTGATTGCCGTCGACGAGGCTCACTGCGTCAGCCAATGGGGCCACGACTTCCGCCCCGACTATCTTCGCATAGGCGAATTGCGCCGCGCGCTTGATGTGCCCCTGGCGGCCTTCACCGCCACCGCCGACGCCGAAACCCGCGAAGAAATCATCACCCGTCTCTTTGACGGCACCGCGCCCAATACCTTCCTGCATGGCTTTGACCGTCCGAACATCCATCTTGCCTTTGCCGCCAAGGACAATCCCCGCGCCCAGATCATGAACTTTGCCGCCGCCCGCATGGGCCAGTCCGGCATTGTCTACTGCGGCACCCGCGCCAAGACCGAAACCCTTGCCAAGGCACTGCGCGAGGCCGGGCACCTTGCCCTGCATTACCACGGCGGCATGGACCCTGAGGAACGCCGCGACACCGAAATGCGTTTTCAGCGCGAAGACGGGTTGATCGTGGTTGCTACCGTTGCTTTCGGTATGGGGATCGACAAACCAGATATCCGCTGGGTCGCCCATGCCGACCTGCCCAAGTCGATCGAAGCCTATTATCAGGAAATCGGCCGCGCGGGACGCGATGGCGCGCCGGCCGAAACCCTCACACTTTTCGGCCCCGATGATATCCGCCTGCGCCGCAGCCAGATTGACGAGGGCCTCGCCCCTCCCGAACGCCGCTTTGCCGACCATGCCCGCCTCAATGCCCTTCTGGGTCTGGCCGAGGCCCTGAAATGCCGCCGCTCCACGCTTCTCGGGTACTTTGGCGAGACCGAGGTCACCTGCGACAACTGCGATCTCTGCGACACACCCGCCGAAACTTTCGACGCCACCACCGCCGTGCGCAAGGCGCTCTCGGCGGCGCTGCGGACCGGCGAACGCTATGGCACCGGCTATCTGATCGACATCCTGCTGGGCAATGAAACCGACAGGGTGCGCGAACGTGGTCATGATGGTCTGCCCACCTTTGGCGTGGGCACGGAATACGACAAACGCCAGTGGCAGGCGGTGTTCCGCCAGATGATGGGCCACGACCTCATGCGCCCCGATCCCGAACGACATGGCGGCCTGCGCATGACCGATGCCGCCCTGCCGATCCTCAAGGGCGAGGCCAGCATCGAGTTGCGCAAGGATACGATCCGCAAGGCCACCTCACGCCCCGCCGCCAAGGCGCTGGTCAACGAGGAAGACGCGCCCCTCCTCTCTGCACTCAAAGCCAAACGCCGTGCCCTCGCCGAAGCGGCCAAGGTGCCCGCCTACATCATCTTCAACGACCGCACCCTGATCGAGATGGCCGAGAAACGCCCCAATTCCCTCGATGATCTCTCGCGGATCGGCGGCGTCGGTGCCAAGAAACTGGCCTCTTACGGGGATGCCTTTCTCGAAGTGATCAATGGCGAGGCCGAGGCGCTGCATCCCAGCCGCCGCAAGCTCGCCGGTCGCGAAGCGGGCACGCTCTATGACCGGTTGCTCGAAGTGCAGGCCGATCTCGCACGCGGGTCCGACGGCATCGACAAACCGCTTAGCTGTTCTGCCTCCCTGCTGGCCAAGGTCGCCAGCACCCGACCAACCGATGAAAACACCCTCAACCGGATGCTCGGCGACAAGCGCGCCGAGCGTTTCGGGGCCGCCTTTCTGGACGTGCTGCGTGAGGCAAGCTAAATCTCTCGTCACGCGCGAACCTAGGAGCCTTTGACATGCTGATCGTCGTTTCCCCTGCCAAACGTCTGAACTGGGATCCAGTGAAGGGCCAGACCACCACGCCGGATTTCTCGGACGAGGCCCTGAAACTGGTGAAAACCGCGCGCAACCTGACACTGGGTGACCTGCAAAGACTCATGTCCCTAAGCCCCGATTTGGCCAAGCTGAACCGCGACCGTTTCAAGGCCTACGAGGTCGAACCCGACACCTTCGCCACCCGCCCCGCAGTGCACGCCTTTGCCGGTGACACCTACATCGGTCTCGAGGCCGCCTCGCTGGACGACGACGAAATGGACTGGGCACAGGATCACCTGCGCATTCTCTCGGGCCTCTATGGCGTCCTGCGCCCGATGGATGCGATCCAGCCTTATCGCCTCGAAATGGGCAGCCGCCTGAAAACACGGCGCGGCAAGAACCTCTATGATTTCTGGCGCGACAGCCTCTCGAAATCCCTGAACGCGCAGGCCGAAGCCATGGGCACCGATACGCTGGTGAATTGCGCCAGCCAGGAATACTTCGGCGCGGTTGATCCCAAGGCGCTCAAGCTGCGGGTGATCACGCCTGTCTTCATGGAAATGAAGGGCGACACCCCGAAGATCGTCAGCTTCTTCGCCAAGAAGGCGCGCGGTTCCATGGCCCGCTACATCATCCAGCGCCGCCTGACGGATGCAGAGGGCATCAAGGAGTTCGACCTTGGAGGCTATGCCTATCAGCCCGATATGTCCGAAGGCGACCGCTGGGTTTTTCTGCGCGATACCGCGGCAGAGACGGCCTAATCCCGGTCAAACGGGTCTAGCACGCCTTCAGGTAGATGTGCATTAAGCACGTCGACAAGACCCGCTTTGCGCAAGGGTTTTGACAGGTAGTCATCCAGCCCGGCCGCCAGAATGTTCTCCCGGTCTCCGCCCACCGCATGCGCGGTCAGGGCCACAATCGGCACCTCGGCACCGCCGGACAAGCCCCGGATCACCGCCGTTGCCTCCTTGCCGTCCATGTGCGGCATCGAGATATCCATCAGCACGAGATCGGGCCTGAACACTTCGAACGCCTGCACCGCCTCGTGGCCATTGCCCGCAAAGCGCAGCTCCAGATCGGCATCCTTGAGCATCTTCGAAAGGATCAGCTGGTTGGTCTTGTTGTCCTCGGCCGCCAGAACTCGCATTTGCCTTGGCCCAGCCTGTCCTTCTCCGTTCACGGCCTCGGCGATCTTGTGAAACAGGTCGCGCCGCGAAATCGGTTTGCGCACGACCTTCTGGGCATCTTTGGCACGCCCTCCAGCCTGCACCGAACTCAACATCACGACAGGCACCGCATACCCCGCCGCTTGCGCCTGCTGTTCAAACGTGCCGCCCTCCGGCGCCGCCAGATGATGGTCGCACAACACCAGATCGACACCCTGCAACGTGCCCAATGCCTCCTCAGCCGACATGCAAAGAGTGACCTGCGCGCCCATCTGTTCCATCTGCTTTTGTAACAGCGCCCGGTTCACAGCATGGTCATCCACAATCAACACGTGCTGCACGCTCTCTGGCAAACACGGCGGTGCAAGGCTCATATCCTCATCGACGTCCAGACAAACCCTGAACCCGAAACTGGCCCCTTCACCCGGTGCGGAATCCACCCAAATGTCGCCGTTCATCAACCCGATGAGCTGGCGCGTGATCGCAAGCCCCAGCCCCGTCCCTTCGAAGGCCCGGTTCCGCGCGTCCTCAACCTGGTTGAACTCGCCAAAAATGTGCTGCGTCTTGTCGGGCGCGATACCGATCCCCGTGTCCTCGACCGTCACATGAAGATCGCACGCCCCGGTTTCCTCAACGCTGCGCCCCACGACCCGCACGAGAACATGGCCTTCCTCGGTGAATTTCACGGCGTTGCCGACAAGGTTGGTAAGCACCTGTCGCATGCGCCCGACATCTCCGATGAACATCGTCGGCAAGAACAGATCATAATCGACGATCAAAGCGATCCCCTTCTCGCGCGCTGTGGGTTGCAGCAGCGTCAGCACCTCGTGAATACAGCGCTCGAGATCAAAAACATCCGGATGCAGAACAAGCTTGTCCGCTTCGATCTTGGAATAATCCAGCACGTCATTGATGATCGCCAGAAGCGCCTCGCCCGAGTTCTTGATGGTTGAGACGAACAACCGCTGTTCGTCCTCAAGATCGGTTCCCAGCAGAAGATCGGCCATCCCGACCACACCATTAATGGGCGTGCGAATTTCATGGCTCATGTTTGCCAGAAACGCTGATTTGGCGCGGGTGGCAGCTTCCGCCTTTTCCCGCTCCAGGCGCAACTCTTCTTCATGGCGCACGGTCTCGGTGATGTTGAGCGCAAGGCTAACCATGTCGCCACCATATCCCCGTTGATCGATCAGCTTGAGATACTGGCCGTTCCACATCCTCACGACGATGGGGTCGGGTTTGGGATGTCCCCAGCGCGCCATCATCTTTTTGCGCCAGCCCTTGGGGGTCTCGCCATCCAGATCGAATATTCCCTCGTCGGTCACAAGCTCCAGAATCCGCGCATAGCGAATACCCACGGCAACTTCGTCCAGCCCATCAAAGGCCGCGAGATAGGCGCGATTGGCCCCGATCATGCGCCCCTCTCCATCAAAGAACGCAAATCCGTCGCGTATCGTCTCGATGGATTGCCACAACCGCCGCTCTGCAACTTCGACCTTTTGATTAGCGACCTCCAGGTCGGTCTTCACACGCTGGTTTTCGCCGCGCACCGTCTCAACTTCGGCCCGCGTCTCCACGATCTCATCTGACAATTGCCGCGCGTGCCGCCCCAGCTTGCGGTTTGCCTTGAACAACTCGGCCTGCTTCAATTCAAGCAGACGCTCAGCAGCAAGCCGGGCACGCCGTTCCTCGGCAAGTTGGCGGGTCAGGGTCATGAACAGGAGCCATATTCTCTTGGTGTTGCGCTGATCATCCGCAAGGCGCGTGAACATCCGCTTAAATCAACAATTTTTCGAATCCGTTGCCAGCGCGACCTGCCACATGGCACCATGGGGGTATATTTTCAGGGAGAGACAAATGCGTTGGTTGTTCATGGCCGTGGCGGGCCTTTTCATTGCCCATTCTTCGATTGCACAGGAACAGGTTGTCCCCGAACGACGTGCCGTGCTGAGCTTTGACGTGGATTTCTACGGCGCCGATCTGACCCAGATTTTCGACACTACACTGGACGCCTGCATCAAGGCCTGTACCGACAACACCCAGTGCAAGGCCTTCACCTTCAACTCCCGCGCCAACGCCTGTTTCCCCAAGACCGAGATCAGCGATCGCCAACCCTATGAGGGCGCCTATTCCGCCGAGGTTTTCGAAACCCCTGCCGCCACGATGACCCTCGCGCAATCCCGTGCTGCCGACCTGACGTTTCTCCGCCCGAATGACTTTGCCAACGCCCTGAAACAGGCACAGACGATCGGGCGCACGCACGGCGGTGGCCCTTGGAGCGTTCTCGACATGGTGCAAACCGCACAGGACCGCCGTGCCGGCGGTGATGTGCTGAACGCCATGCGCTGGACCGGTGCCGCCGTCGGAAAATCCGATGTCAGCGACCTCTGGCTTGAATACGCGCGCCTGAACCAAGAGCTCAAGACAACCGGCGAAAACAAATCCCTTCACACCCGCCGCGCCTTCCAAGCCAGCATCAATGCCTATCTGCGCGCGCCCACCGATCCGGCCCGCGTGTCCGCCCTGATGCTGATGTCCGACCTGTTCGTCGAAGACGGGCAAGGCCGCCGCGCCCTGTCTGCGCTGCGTCTGGCCGAGTCCATTCAGCCCCGTGATGACGTGATCGCCGCGCTTGATGATGTCGTGGCAAAATACGGCTTCCGCATCAATGAACACACGGTCGAGAACAATCTCGCCCAGCCCCGCATCTGCGCCGACTTCAACGAACCGCTAGTCAAGGCTGGCGTGGATTACACAACCTACCTGCGCCTACCCGATCAGCGTCTGGCTGTTGAAGCCGAAGAGCGCCGCATCTGTATCGATGGTGTCGAACACGGCAACCGCTATACCCTGACCTTCCGCAAAGGCCTGCCCGCCGCGAGTGGCGAAACCCTTGCCCGCGACACCGACCTCACCTTCTATGTCCGCGACCGCGCCGCCTCGGTGAATTTCCCCGGTCGCGCCTATGTCCTGCCCCGCACCGCCGATGCCGGCCTGCCCATTGAAACCGTCAACCTCGACACTGTCGAACTGCACCTGCAACGGGTCAGTGACCGTAATCTCCTGCGCGCGATCCAGGACAACTACTTCGGCCAGCCGCTCTCCTACTGGCAGCTTGAAAGCTTCTCCAATGAAGTGGCCGAATCCGTCTGGCGCGGCGAAGGCGAGGTTCAGAACACCCTCAACGCCGACATGACCACCCGCCTGCCGATGGGCGACATCATCTCCGGCCTGCCCGCAGGGGTCTATGCGCTCACGGCCGATCTGCCGGGGGCCGACAAATACGACGAAACCGGCGCAACACAGTGGTTCGTCCTGTCCGATCTTGGCGCCACCACCTTTTCGGGGGCCGATGGCCTGCACGTCTTTGTCCGCAGCCTCGCAGACACTTCTGCCCTACCGGATACCAAAATCACCCTCCTGTCGCGTGCCAACCGTGTGCTCGGCACCTCCACCACCGACACACGCGGATATGCGCGCTTCGATGCCGGTCTGACCCGCGGCTCCAACGCCGCCGCCCCGGCAATGGTTCTGTTGCAAAAGGGGGATGACTTCTCGTTCCTGTCCCTCACCGATCCCGCCTTCGATCTCTCGGATCGCGGCGTCGAAGGTCGCCCGCCCGCACCACCCGTCGATGTCTTCCTGACCACCGATCGCGGTGCCTATCGCGCGGGTGAAACCATCCACGCCACGGCGCTTGTGCGCGGCGACGTTGCCCAGGCCTTGCCGGACCTGCCGGTCACCGCAATCCTGACCCGCCCCGACGGCGTGGAATACAAACGCCTCTTGTCCAATGCCTCTGCCACTGGCGGCCACGTCTTTGCCCTGCCTCTCGGCAGTACGGTTCCACGCGGCACTTGGAAACTGGCGATCAAGGCCGATACCGAAGCCGCCCCGCTGGCCACTCAGAAACTCCTTGTCGAAGATTTCCTGCCGGAACGGATCGACTTTGATCTCACCCTGCCCGACGCCCCGTTTGATCTGCAATCGGGCGAACCTGTCCTGCCGCTGGAGGCCCGCTATCTCTTTGGTGCCCCCGGCGCAGGCTTCCGCGTCGAGGGTCAGGTCACCCTGCGGGCGCGTGAAACCGTCAAGGGATACGAGGCCTACCGCTTCGGTCGTTACGACGAACGCTTCAGCCCGCGCACCGAGTATTTCTCGGCCACCAATACGGATGCGAATGGCCTGACCGATATCTTCCTTCCCGTGCCCGACACCGATCAGCGCGGCCGCCCCTTCCAGGCGGATATCACCACTCGCGTCTACGAAGGGTCCGGCCGCCCGGTTGAACGCCGCGTCTCGCACCCCGCGACGGCGCTTGGCCCGATGATCGGCATCCGCCCGTTGTTCGGCGAAGACGTGGTCCGCGAAGGCACCCAAGCCGCCTTCCATCTGGTTGGCCTGTCCCCCACCCTTGATGGCGCGCCCATGAAAGTGCGCTGGAGCCTCAACCGCATCCGCACCCACTATCAATGGTACAACCAGTACGGCAACTGGGCCTGGGAGCCGATCACCCGCCGCACCACCGTGGCCAGTGGCGACACCATGATTGACGGCACCCCCACCGAGATCAGTGCCAATGTTGACTGGGGACGCTATGAACTGGTCGTCGAGCGCCTCGACGGCGACTATGTCGCCAGCGCCGCCGATTTCTATGCTGGCTGGTACGCCCCTGCCGATGCAACCCAGACCCCGGACACCCTCGAAGTGTCTCTCGACAAACCCGGCTACCACAGCGGCGACACCGCCACCCTGCGCCTTGTCCCGCGTTATGCCGGAACGGCGCTGATCTCGGTGATGTCCAACCGCCTGATCGCCATGAAAGCGGTTGAGGTCAGCGAGGGTGAAAACCTGATCCCGCTGGACGTCACCGATGAATGGGGGGCCGGCGCCTATGTCACCGCTTCGGTCATCCGGCCCGCAGACGCGCCCGCCGGCATGAACCCGGCCCGCGCCCTTGGCCTCAGCTACGCCAAGATTGATCCCGGCGCAAAACAGCTTTCTGTCTCGCTCGACACGCCAGACCAGATCGCCCCGCGCGGCCCGCTGACCGTTGGGATCACCGTTGACGGCGTCACCCAGGGCGACACCGCCCACGTCACCCTCGCAGCGGTCGACGTCGGCATCCTCAATATCACCGGCTTCCAGTCGCCCGATCCTTCCGAACACTATTTCGGCCAGCGCCGCCTCGGCATGGACATCCGCGATCTCTACGGTCGCCTGATCGACGGTATGAACGGCAACATGGGCGCCCTGCGCTCTGGCGGCGATGCCGGCAGCAGCAGTTCCTTCGAATCCCCACCCCCGACCGAGGAACTGGTCGCCTACTTCCAGGGCCCGGTCACCATCGGCCCCGATGGCAAGGCCAGCGTGACCTTCGACATTCCCGAATTCAACGGCACCGTCCGCCTGATGGCCGTCGCCTGGAGCGATACCGGCGTCGGACAGGCCGAGGCTGACGTGCTGGTCCGCGACCCCGTGGTGGTCACTGCCACCCTGCCACGTTTCATTGCCCCCGGCGATGAAACCCGCCTGCTCCTCGAAGTCGCCCACCTCGAAGGCCCCTCTGGCCGCATGGGCCTCGACGTCAGCAGCGGCGGCATCACCCTCGCCGGCCAAATTCCCTCCGGCCTGACGCTGGGCGACGGCGAAACCACCCGCCTCACCATCCCGCTGACCGCAAGCTCCATCGGCGATCACAGCCTGCGCATTGCCCTCACCACGCCCGATGGCAAGCAACTGGTCAAATCCCTCACACTACCCGTCCGCGCCAACGACCCCGAAGTCAGCGTCACACAGCGTCTCTCGCTGGCGGCGGGCGCAACCTTCACGCTGGATGAAAACCTCTTCGCCAACTTCCGCCCCGGCACCGGCGCAGCGGTTCTCTCGGCGGGCGCCCTCGCGCATTTCGATGCCCCCGGTCTCCTGCAATCGCTCGACCGCTACCCCTATGGCTGCACCGAGCAGATCACCTCCAAGGCCCTGCCGCTGCTCTATTTCGACACCATCACCTCGGCCCTGGGCCTTGGTGAACGGGATCGCATCCAGGAACGTATCGACCAGTCGATTGCCAAGGTGCTGACCCGGCAATCCTCGAACGGGGCCTTTGGCCTCTGGTATCCAGACACCGGCGATATGTGGCTTGATGCCTACGTCAGTGATTTCCTCTCGCGCGCCCGCGCCAAGGGCTACGCGGTGCCGCAAACCGCATTCCGCACCGCCCTCGACAACCTGCGCAACCGCATCAACTATGCCCCCGACTTCGAAAAGGGCGGCGGCGATGTCGCCTATGCGCTGATGGTTCTGGCACGCGAAGGCGCCGCCAACATGGGCGATCTGCGCTACTATGCCGACGTCAAGGCCGACGCCTTCACCACGCCGCTGGCGGCCGCACAACTTGGTGCCGCTCTGGCCTTCTACGGCGATCAGACCCGCGCCGACCGCATGTTCGCCAAGGCCTACGCACAGATGGAAGACAAGTGGCAGGATGCCCCCCGCAGCTACTGGCGCGCCGACTATGGCACCCACCTGCGCGATACCGCCGGCCTTCTGACGCTCGCCGTCGAAGCCGGTTCCAATCGGGTTGACCGCAACCGCCTCTCGGCACGTCTTGGCAGCGTCGACCGCTCCCTCTCGACACAAGAGTCGGTCTGGTCGCTCCTCGCGGCCCATGCGCTGCTGACGGACGAGACCAGCAACACCCTCTCGGTCAACGGCACCCCGCAAACCGGCCCGCTGATCCGCGCGCTTGCCGATGACACCGCCGATGCACCACTCGCCATCCGCAACGATGGCAAGGACGCCACCCGCCTCACGCTCACCTCGATTGGCGTGCCGGACTACCCGGTGGAAAAAGGCGGCTACGGCTACAGCATCGACCGCAGCTACTACTCGACCGATGGGCTTCAGGTTGATCCGGCCACCATCAAGACCGGCGACCGCCTTGTCACCGTGCTGCGCATTTCCCCGATCTCCGACACCGGCGCACGGCTGATGATCAACGATCCCCTGCCCGCCGGGTTCGAAATCGACAACCCCAACCTCCTTAGCAGCGGCGACATCAAATCGCTCGACTGGCTCAAACCGGCCAACGCACAGAACGCCGAGTTCCGCTCGGATCGCTTCCTTGCTGCAGTCGACTGGACCTCGCGCAACGCCTTCGAACTGGCCTATGTTGTCCGTGCCATCTCGCCCGGCAGCTTCCACCACCCCGCCGCCTCTGTCGAAGACATGTACCGCCCGCAATACCGCGCCAATACCGCTGCGGGCCGTATCGTGATCACCGACTGATCCCATGCGGCGTGCGGCCCCCTTCCTGCTTGTTGCGGCGCTCCTCGCAGGCGCCGCCGGCAGGGATGCCTTTGACGATTGGGTCGATGCCACACCGCTGCCCAACCTGCTGCATGAAACCTCGGTCGAAGTACGCGACCGCCACGGTGATCTCCTGCGCGCCTACACGGTCGAAGACGGCCTCTGGCGTCTCGGCGCGCGGCCCGATCAGGTCGATCCAGCCTTTCTCGACATGCTCATCGCCTACGAGGACAAGCGGTTTCGCTCCCATTCCGGCGTTGATCCCCGCGCCCTTGTCCGCGCCACGTGGCAAGCGCTCTGGAACGGCAAGGTGGTGTCCGGCGGCTCCACCCTCACCATGCAAACCGCCCGCTTGCTGGAAAACAGCGGCACCGGCAGATGGCAGGGAAAACTGCGCCAGCTCCGCCTCGCCCTCGCTCTCGAACGCCATCTCGGCAAAGACGAAATCCTCACGCTCTACCTCACCCATGCCCCCTATGGTGGCAACCTCGAAGGCATCCGCGCCGCAACTCTGGCATGGTTTGGCAAGGAACCGACACGGCTGACGCCAGCCCAATCGGCCTTCCTGATCGCCCTGCCCCAAGCGCCCGAAACCCGTCGGCCCGACCGCGACTATCCAACCGCCCGCGCAGCCCGCGACCGCGTTCTGGATCGCCTGTCCGCGACACTTGGAGAAGACACCAGCCAGTCTGCAAAACGGGATCCCGTGCCGCGCACGCGCCGCCCCTTCCCATCGCTCGCGCCGCATATGGCCGACCGTGCGCTTGCCGCCGCCCCGGACAGCCCGCGCCACGATCTGACACTGGACCGCGCCCTGCAAACCAGCCTCGAAACCCTGGCTCGTACCTCCCTACGTGGCAAAGGAGAAAGGCTCTCGATCGCCATCCTCGTGGCCGACCACCAGACCGGCGAAATCCTCGCCTCTGTCGGCTCTGCGGGCCTCGGGCAAACCCACCGGCAGGGCTTTGTCGACATGACCCGCGCCCTGCGCTCTCCCGGCTCCACGCTCAAACCCCTGGTCTATGCAATGGGCTTCGATCAGGGTCTGATTCACCCCGAAACCCTGATTGACGACAGCCCCGTCGCCTTCGACACCTACGCACCACAGAACTTCGATGGCCAGTTTCGTGGCGAACTGCGCGTGGCCGAAGCCCTGCGCCTGTCGCTCAACATCCCCGTCGTCCG
This sequence comes from Pelagimonas sp. KU-00592-HH, assembly GCF_040369695.1. Classification (NCBI taxonomy): domain Bacteria; kingdom Pseudomonadati; phylum Pseudomonadota; class Alphaproteobacteria; order Rhodobacterales; family Roseobacteraceae; genus Pelagimonas; species Pelagimonas sp. KU-00592-HH. The sequence continues at coordinate 1,005,244 of NZ_BAABWM010000002.1, forward strand.
CCTCACCGACCAGATCGGCCCGGCGCGGGTGATGTCGGCCCTGCGCAAGTCCGGCGCCTCCCCAGTCATTCCCTCCGGCCAACCCGGCCTTGCGATCTCACTGGGGGGCGTCGGCGTCACGCTCCAGGACCTGACCCACCTCTACGCCATGCTCGCCAACCGCGGCCAGACACGCCCGCTCTTCTGGCGGCAACAGGACACCGCGCACGCGCAAAACGGCCCCCGCGTCCTCTCACCCAGTGCTGCCTGGCAGGTGGGCCATATCCTCTCATCCCTTGCCCCGCCACCCGGCGCGCCCAATGCGGGCCTCGCTTACAAGACCGGCACGAGTTATGGCCACCGCGACGCTTGGGCCGTGGGTTATGACGGCACCCATGTGGCCGCCGTCTGGATCGGCCGCCCCGATGGCACCCCCGTACCCGGCGCGTTCGGCGGAGACCTCGCCGCCCCGATCCTGTTCGAAGCCTTCCAGCGCCTGAAGCCCAACCTTACCCCGCTTGGCCCGCCGCCACCGGACACGCTGCTCGTCGGATCGGCCGACCTGCCGGAACCGCTGCGCCGCTTCCGGGGGCGCAATGCCCACTTCACCGCCGCACCGGATGCCCCCAAACTCGCCTTCCCGCCCGACGGTGCCCGCCTTCAGGCGATGGATGACGGCGTCACCGTGAAACTGCGCGATGGCACGGCCCCCTTCACCCTCCTCGCCAATGGCGCCCCCCTCGCAACGCGCCTCTATCGCCGCGAAATCCTGCTGCCTCTCACCGAAAAGGGCGCCTCGACCGTCACCGTCATCGATGCCAAGGGCCGCTCCGCCCGCAGCGCGATCTGGATCGACTGATCCCGGCTTCAATGCACCGAAAATACTCCCGCCGGAGGCCTCCAACAGAAAAGGGCCAGCCCGACGGCCAGCCCCTTTGCAAAACACTTTTTAAAAAACGCTTACATGCGCTCGATGGCAATCGCGATGCCCTGGCCACCACCGATACACATTGTGATCAGCGCCTTTGAACCGCCAATGCGCTCCAGTTCATAGAGCGCCTTAACGGTGATGATGCAGCCAGTCGCGCCCACCGGGTGGCCCAGCGCAATCGCACCGCCATTCGGGTTCACCTTGGCCGCATCCAGTCCCAAACCCTTGTTCACGGCCAGCGCCTGTGCGGCAAAGGCCTCGTTCGATTCAATCACGTCGAAATCGGTGATCGACAATCCGGTTTTGGCCAGCAGGTTTTCGACCGCCGGAACCGGGCCAATGCCCATCACTTCGGGGCGTACACCGGCATGGGCATAGCCCAGAACCCGCGCGCGCGGTTTCAAACCGGCTTTCTCGGCGGCCTCTGCCCGCGCCAGCACAATCGCTGCCGCACCATCGTTGATGCCCGAGGCGTTACCCGCGGTCACACGCCCGTCTTTCTTGAACACGGCGCGCAGCTTGGCGAGCGACTCTTCGGTCGACGGGGTCGGGTGTTCGTCGGTGTCAAAGGCAACCATCTCGCGGCGCTTCTTGACCTCGACCGGCACGATCTGGCTCTGGAAGTGGCCTGCTTCGATCGCAGCCGCCGCGCGCTGCTGGCTTTCCAGCGCAAAGGCATCCATCTGTTCACGGGTGATGTCGTGCTCGTCCGCCACGTTCTCGGCGGTGATCCCCATGTGACCGGTGCCAAACGGGCAGTTCAGCGCGCCCAGCATCATGTCCAGCGTCTTCACGTCGCCCATTTTCTGGCCCCAGCGCTGCGCCTGCATGATATAGGGCGACCGGCTCATGCTTTCGGCCCCGCCAGCCAGCGCAAAGTCCGCATCCCCCAGCATCAGCGACTGGGTCGCCGAAACAATTGCCTGCGCACCGGAACCACACAGGCGGTTCACGTTCATCGCCGGGGTGGTGTTCGGGATGCCGGCATCCATTGCCGCCACGCGGCTCAGGTACATATCGCGCGGTTCGGTATTGATGACATGGCCAAAGACCACGTGACCGATCTGGCCACCTTCCACGCCAGAGCGTTCCATCGCCGCTTTCGCCGCCGTTGCACCAAGGTCGATAGGGGCGGTGCCCGCAAGCGATCCGCCAAAAGTGCCAATGGCGGTCCGTGCGCCGTCCAGAATTACGATATCGGTCATTGTGTCCTCCTCGGGGGGTATCTCAAGTGCTCATAGCCTACCCGCAGCGCTACACGTCTCAAGACCGCAAAACTACGCATGACGCTGCGTGCATTGACACCGACGCGGCGGAACAGCAGGAATGAGCATATGAACACAGATACCCAGATCCTCGACCGCCTGCCCGCCCGACTTCGTGAAGCCCGCCGTGCCCAGGGGCTGTCGCTTGACGCGGTCGCCAAACTTTCCGGCGTGTCTCGCTCAATGGTCAGCCAGATCGAACGCGGCGAATCCTCACCCACCATCGCCACGCTCTGGAACCTGACCCGCGCCCTTCAGGTGGATTTCGCGGGGCTTCTGGAAGATGGCGAAACCGCTGACCGGATCGACGTTTTGCGCGACACCCAGGTGCCCACCATCGACAATCGCGGGGAAGGCTGTCGCATCCGTATCCTGTCGCCGCCCGAAGATGTGGGCGGCCACGAGGTCTACGACATCCGCTTCAAGGAGGCAGGCAGCCTCAACAGCCAGCCGCACAAACGCGGCGCGACCGAGCAGCTTACGGTGCTTGAGGGCAAGGTGCGCATCACGAGCGGCTCGGCAACGCAGGAACTGGGCGACGGCGACACCGCGCGCTACGCCGCCGACGTGGCCCATTGCATCGAAGCTGTCGAACCCGCGCGGGTGTTTCTGATCGTGAAGGATGCCTAAGTGAAAAACTTGCCGAGCATCTCTGAGGATGATTTGCGGCTTCTGTCAAAACTCCTAGATAGACTTGAAAGCACAAGTGCTCCGGATCGCAAGGAAACGATTGAGAAGCGGACGAGGAAACCTGACTGGTCAAGAAATGCACCTGAACAATTAGAAGCGGCGCATCGCCAGATCGAATTGGCTTACAAAGGTACCACTTTCAGTAAATTCAGGAAGGAATTGGGAGACTCGTTCCCTCATGGAATTAGGGACGATCTTAGAGTTTTGTTGAAGGTGGTCGAAAGCGCTCTTGAAGACCAGCGGCAATATGGAACGTGGCCGCCTCCCTATTTTGCAACACGTGTGGGTATCGTTTTACGCAAAGCGAAGCGTTTCGATTTGAGCAAGAGGTTCGAGGCCGCATATGCCAAGCACGTTGTAAAATAGCCATTCAATTTACCTCCTAAAGAAACCAAGCCTTTTGCAGCCAATTTCAAATTCCCGAATGACGGAAATTTTTCCGCTATCCTGAATTTCCCCTATTCCGGAAAATAATCCGCTATGATAGATATGCCTCCAGAATCATGGAGGCACCAATGTCCGAATCCTTTCTGACCCACATTTCGCAAACCCTTCAGCAGATCGAGGCCGAGGGCCTGATGAAGCGCGAGCGAATGATCACCTCCCCTCAGGGGGGCGAGATCACGGTGGGCGAAAAGGAGGTCATCAACCTCTGCGCCAACAACTACCTCGGGTTGGCCGACCACCCCGACCTGATCCGCGCCGCCACCGACGCGATGGAACCCAAGGGGTTTGGCATGGCCTCGGTCCGCTTCATCTGCGGCACACAGGACATCCACCGCGATCTGGAACAGAAACTCGCGAAGTTTCTGAACAAGGATGATGCCATCCTCTTTGCGGCCTGTTTCGATGCCAATGGCGGCCTGTTCGAACCGCTCCTCGGGCCGGAAGACGCGATCATCTCCGACAGCCTGAACCACGCGTCGATCATCGACGGCGTGCGCCTGTGCAAGGCCAAGCGCTATCGTTATGCCAACAACGACATGAGTGATCTCGAAGAGATGCTGAAACACGCCCGCAACGAAGGCGCGCGCCACGTCATGATCGCAACCGACGGCGTTTTCTCGATGGACGGATACCTGGCCAACCTGCCCGAGATCACCCGACTGGCCAAGCAATACGACGCCATTGTCATGGTCGACGATTGCCACGCCACCGGTTTCATGGGGCCACACGGCGCGGGCACGCCCGATCACTTCGGCGTCGACGTCGACATTCTCACCGGAACTCTGGGCAAAGCACTTGGGGGGGCCATCGGCGGTTATATCGCCGGGCCGCAGCCAGTGATCGACCTCCTGCGGCAGCGGGCGCGGCCCTACTTGTTCTCGAATTCGCTGCCGCCCTCGATCGTGGCCGCGGGCCTCGAGGCCATCCGCCTTGTCGAGGAAGGCGCAGACCTGCGCGCACAGCTGTTCGAAAACGCCCGCTACTGGCGCGACGGCCTCGAAGCCCTGGGCTTCGACATCCTGCCCGGCGAACATCCGATCATCCCCGTGATGCTGGGTGAGGCACAGCTTGCGCAAGACATGGCCGCCCGCCTGTTCGACGAGGGCGTTTATGTCTCGGGCTTTTTCTTTCCGGTCGTGCCGCGTGGCCAGGCCCGCATCCGCACCCAGATGAACGCCGCCCTGACCCGCGACGACCTTGACCGCGCGCTTGCCGCCTTCGGCAAGGTTGGCAAAGAGCTGGGAGTGATCTGATGTCCCGTCCCAACACGATGAAAGCCCTCGAAAAGTCCTTTCCCAAGGAAGGGCTCTGGATGACGCAGGCGCCAGTGCCGGAAATCGGGCCAGACGAGGTTCTGATCCGCATCAACAAGACCGGCATCTGCGGCACCGACATTCACATCTGGAACTGGGATGAATGGGCCGCCCACACCGTGCCCGTGCCGATGATCACCGGCCACGAGTTCGCGGGCGAAATCGTGGAACTGGGCCGCAACGTGACCGGTCTGGAAATCGGCCAGAGGTGTTCGGGGGAAGGCCACCTTGTCGAAATGGACAGCCGCCAAAGCCGCGCAGGCCAGTTCCACCTTGATCCCGGCACGCGTGGCATCGGCGTCAACGAACAGGGGGCCTTTGCCGAATACCTGCGCCTGCCTGCCTTCAACGTGGTGCCACTGCCCGCGGACATCCCCGACGAGATCGGTGCCATCCTCGATCCACTCGGCAACGCCGTGCACACCGCGCTCAGCTTCGACCTTCTGGGCGAAGACGTGCTGATCACCGGCGCCGGCCCGATCGGTATCATGGCCGCGGCCGTCGCCCGTCACGCCAGTGCGCGGAACGTTGTCATCACAGATATCAACCCCGACCGCCTGACGCTGGCTCAACACGTTGTCCCAAGCGTCCGCGCCGTGGATGTCACCAAGGAAGACCTGAACGATGTCATCCATGAGTTGGGCATGACCCAGGGGTTTGACGTTGGCCTCGAGATGTCCGGCTCACAGATCGCCCTCGACCAGATGGTCGAAGCCATGGTCATGGGCGGCAAGATCGCGCTTCTGGGCATCCCCCCCGGCAAATCCCCGGTCGACTGGTCCCGCATCGTGTTCAAGGCCATCACCATCAAGGGCGTCTACGGCCGCGAGATGTTCGAGACCTGGTACAAAATGATCGCCATGCTACAAAACGGGCTGGACGTATCGCGCGTTATAACGCACGAATTCCCCGTCGACGATTTCAAGGATGGCTTTGCCGCCATGAAATCCGGACTATCGGGCAAGGTGGTGCTGAACTGGCGGTAGCAAAAGGGGCCAGCCCCTCTGGCCGCCTCCGGCGCCATTCACCCCGGAGTATTTTGGTGTGCATTGAAGAGGATGACATGGCGGCACCTTCGCTTCTCGACGTGATCGGCAACACGCCCGCGGTATGGCTTGACCGCATGGTCAGAGCACGCGGTCTCGAGGGCCGTATCCTTGCCAAACTCGACTACATGAACCCCGGGTTTTCCAAGAAGGACCGCGCCGCCAAGGGCATTATCGAGGCCGCCGAAGCCGACGGAAGCCTGTGTCCCGGCCAGACGGTTGTCGAGTTGACCAGCGGCAATATGGGCACCGGCCTTGCTATCGTCTGCGGCCTCAAGGGCTACCCGTTTGTGGCGGTGATGAGCCGTGGCAACTCGGTTGAACGCGCCCGCATGATGCAGGCGCTGGGGGCGGAAGTGGTTCTGGTCGACCAGCTTCCCGGCTCACGTCCCGGGCAGGTGTCGGGGGGCGATCTTGCCGAAGTGGACCGCGTCGCACAACAGATCGTTGCCGAGCGCGGGGCCTTTCGCGCCGACCAGTTTCACCACGCGGGAAACGCGCAATCCCACGCGGATACCACGGCCCCCGAGCTTTGGGCCGACAGCGGCCAGACCCTGACCGCCTTTGCCGATTTCGCGGGATCGGGAGGCACCTTCGGTGGCACACTGCGCGGTCTTCGTGCCCTGAACCCCGATATCCGCGGCTATGTCGTTGAGCCCGCCGGAGCCGCGGCCATTGCCGGACAGACCGTCACCAATCCCGATCACCCGATCCAGGGCGGCGGTTATGTGATGGAGGATCTGGAGTTCCTGCGCGGCATAAAGCCAGACAGCCACTTGCAGGTGGACGGAGACATGGCCCGCAGAACCGCACAGGCGCTGGCCCGCGAAGAGGGGATCTTTGCCGGTTTTTCCTCTGGTGCCAACGTGGCGGCAGCCCTCGATCTGCTGGCTGGGCCGGAAAAGGGCGGCACCATCGGCGTGGTCATCTGCGACAGCGGCCTCAAGTACCTGTCGACCGATCTCTGGTCGTAGAATCAAAAAGACGGCGGGCCAAAACCGCCGTCTTTCTTGGTACGTTCAGTACTGGAACGATTTGAACAGCGCCGAATCCTCCAGCCCGCGCATGAGGCGGACAACGCTGGGGGTCTGCTCTTTCTGAGCTGATACAAACTTCGAGAAGGCTCCCGAGGTATGTTCCGCAGTCTGCGATTGACGTGCTACTTGCATGGCTTCACCTATACTCAACACGCCCCCACCCGATCCACGCTGCCCGGAAAGCAGCGCTCGGAGGTGCCGGAATTGCGGCAAAACCGGGAAGTTTGGTTAATGCTAAGTTAAAGTCTCAGCCGTCGGGCCGCAGCGCCACCCGCCCGTTTTCGCCGAGCACTGCAACGTCACGCCCCTCGAACACCGCAGCGGTGATCGGCCGCCCGTATCCCGCACCGCTGTCGAGGTTGACCCGGTTTCCCTTGTGCACCGCCTGCTTCTCAGGCGTGTGACCATGCACCACAAGCCAGGGATGCGGCTCTTCGAAATTCAGGAAATCATGCCGGATCCAGCACATGTCATCCTCGGTCTGCTGCGCCAAGGGCACACCCGGCCGGATGCCTGCGTGCACGAACAGGAGGTTATCATGCAGATGGTAAGCGGGCAGATTGGCCATGAAATCGACATGCGTCTGGGGAATGACCTCACGCGCGACAGGATGGATTTGATAGTATCGCGCGTTGTCCGCCACCTCGATCCCGTAAGATTCGAGCGTTCCCCTCCCACCAATCCGGTCACTGAACCAGTCCATGCCCAAAAGGATCTGCGGATCAGGGCGCGGCAGGTCTTCGAGGAAATAGGAATACAACCGGTCGTGATTGCCCCGCAGCACGGTCCAGTTGCGCCCCGCTTCGATTCCCGAACGCAACAGTTCGATCACGCCTGCACTGTCCGGCCCACGGTCCACCAGATCCCCCAGAAAGACGATCTCTGCATCCGTGCCGCCATCCTTCTCGATCCGCTCCAACGCGCCTTCGAGCATGGACTTCTGGCCATGGATGTCACCAACGGCATAGATCGGACGTGTCATCGGTTGCTCCCACAGGAATTACATAACAAGACAACTAAAACAAAAACGCCGCCCGGAACAGGGGCGGCGTTGGTTTTCTTGTCAATTCGGCGGGATTAGGCCACGTCGAATTGCAGCGGCTTGATCTGGGTAAACAGACCCGTCTCGGCCAGCTTGGCACGCGCTTCGGCGGGCACCGGCTCGTCCACGTACAGAAGGGCGATCGCTTCACCACCCACATCGGCCCGACCAAGGGTAAAGTTCGCGATGTTCACGCCGTTCTCGCCCATGGTCTGACCCAGCGCACCGATGATGCCAGGCACGTCTTCGTTGGTGGTATAGAGCATATGCGCACCGATCTCGGCGTCGATATTGATGCCCTTGATCTGGATGAAACGCGGCTTGCCATCCGAGAATACGGTGCCCGCAATCGAACGCTCACGCTTATCGGTCACGATCGTCACCTTGATGTAACCGGCAAAGGCACCCGACTTGTCCTGGTTGGTGGTCGAGATCTGGATACCGCGTTCCTTGGCGATCACCGGCGCGGACACCATGTTCACGTCCGGGTTCACGCGCTTCATGATACCGGCCACAACGGCACAGTTCAGCGCGTTCAGGTTCATCTCGGCAGCAACACCATCGTAAAGGATGTTGATGGCCTTGACCGGCTCGTCGGTCATCTGACCCGAGAATGCACCCAGGTGATCCGCCAGCTTGATCCACGGCCCCATGACCTTGGCTTCTTCCGCAGTCACGCTCGGCATGTTCAGCGCATTTTCAACCGCGCCGGTCAGCAGGTAATTCGACATCTGCTCGGCCACTTGCAGCGCCACGTTTTCCTGCGCTTCGGTGGTTGCCGCGCCCAGGTGCGGGGTGCAGACAACGTTGGGCAGGTTGAACAGGGCGTTTTCCTTGGCGGGCTCAACCTTGAACACGTCGAAGGCAGCACCGGCCACATGGCCCGATTGCAGCATTTCGGCCAGGGCCTCTTCGTCAACAAGACCACCGCGGGCACAGTTGATGATGCGCACGCCTTTCTTGGTCTTGGCGAGGTTTTCACGGCTCAGGATATTGGCAGTGGCCTCGGTGAACGGCACGTGCAGCGTGATAAAGTCGGCACGGGCCAGCAGGTCGTCCAGCTCGACCTTCTCGACACCCATCGTGTCGGCCTTCTCTTCGCTCAGGAAGGGATCATAGGCGATGACTTTCATCTTCAGGCCACGGGCACGGTCACAGACGATGCCACCGATGTTGCCGGCACCAATCACACCAAGGGTCTTGTTGGTCAGTTCAACACCCATGAACTTCGACTTTTCCCATTTGCCGGCGTGGGTCGATTCGCTGGCTTCCGGGATCTGGCGGGCCACGGCGAACATCATTGCGATGGCATGCTCGGCGGTGGTGATCATGTTGCCGAACGGTGTGTTCATCACGATCACACCCTTTTTCGACGCGGCTTCCTTGTCGATGTTGTCGGTGCCGATCCCGGCGCGCGCGATCACCTTCAGGTTGGTCGCATTCTCGAGAATCTTCTCGGTCACTTTGGTGGCGGAACGGATCGCGAGGCCGTCATACTGGCCGATCACTTCGGCGAGCTTGTCCTTGTCCTTGCCGAGGTCCGGCTGGAAATCGACGTCGATGCCGCGATCACGGAAGATCTGAACGGCGGTTTCGCTGAGCTTGTCAGAAACGAGTACTTTGGGAGCCATGGGTCTGGTCCTTGAATTCAGAGATTTGAAGGGCCGGGCCAAGAACGAAATTCTTCTGGAAGAATTTCACGGACGCAGAGTTTTCTAGAAAACTCTGCACTCTCCGGCCCGGAAAATAGCTTATGCCGCGACGGTCTGTGCTGCGATCTCGGCCTCGAAGGCCCATGCCAGCCAAGGCAGCATGGCTTCGACATCCGACGTCTCGACCGTGCCACCACACCAAATCCGCAGACCGGCAGGCGCATCACGATAGGCCCCGATGTCCAGCGCGATGTTCTCGGCTTCCAGACGCTTGGCGACAGCCTTGGCAAAGGCGGCACCGTCCTGAATGCGATCATCGGTGAACTTCAGGCAGACACTGGTGTTCGACCGCAGCGCCTTGTCCTCGGCGAGGTTGTCGATCCAGTCATTGGCCGCACAGAAGTTGAAAACCGCCTGCGCATTGGCATCGGCCCGGGCGATCAGACCCTTGAGGCCACCCACCGACCGCGCCCAGTCCAGCGCGAAGAGGTAGTCTTCAACCGCCAGCATCGACGGCGTGTTGATCGTCGCACCGGTAAAGATACCGTCGATCAGCTTGCCACCTTTGGTCAGGCGGAAGATTTTCGGCAGCGGCCACGCAGGCGTATAGCTCTCCAGACGTTCAACGGCCCGCGGGCTCAGGATCAGCATGCCGTGGGCGGCTTCACCACCCAGAACCTTCTGCCAGGAGAAGGTGGTCACATCCAGCTTGTCCCAGGGCAGATCCATCGCAAAGGCGGCCGAGGTGGCGTCGCAGATGGTCAGACCTTCACGGTCGTCTGCAATCCAATCAGCGTTCGGAACCCGGACACCAGCGGTGGTGCCGTTCCAGGTAAAGACAACGTCATTGTTGCAATCGACCGAGGCGAGATCAACAATCTGACCATAGTCGGCGGTTTTCACGTCTGCATCGATCTTCAGCTGTTTCACCACGTCGGTGACCCAACCCGAACCGAAGGATTCCCAAGCCAGCATCTCGACCTTGCGCTCGCCCAAGAGCGACCAAAGTGCCATTTCAACCGCACCGGTGTCCGACGCGGGAACGATGCCGATCTTGTAGTCAGCAGGGATGCCCAGGATTTCGCGGGTGCCTTCAATCGCGGCCTTCAGCTTGTCCTTGCCAACGGCGGCACGGTGCGAACGACCAAGAGCGGCATCAGCCAGCTTGTCCAGGGAGAATGTGGGGGGTTTGGCACAGGGGCCAGAAGAAAAACGCGGGTTGGCCGGCCGCGCTGCCGGTTGCTGAGTAGCCATAAATGCTATCCTTCCAGATATCTGCCTCTCGTTGGGGAGAGGTGTCCCACGGACGGACATAGGGCCATTGCTGCGGCTGCACAACATGCAAAATGCAACAACTGCGACCCTTCGAAAAACAAAACCGACGCAAAATGACGCCTATCGGAAACTTGGGAAACCTCCCGCGAAACCCTTCCCACGGCGTTCCGGCTTTGCTAGGAGCCTTCGCGACTCATAGGAGAGACCCATGTATTTCGCCACTCTGCTCACTTCCCCGACCGCTCCTTCGCTTGATCCGGCTCTGGTCGACTCGCTTCGCAATGCATGGGGTGGCGGGGATGCTGATTGGCTGGCCGTGGACGAGGCAGCCGAGTTCCCGCTGGAAACCCTGCCCTCCAATCAATGGGAGGTCTGGGCCGACCTCCAGAACATGGGTGTCGACCTGATCATTCTGCCCGCCAAGGACCGCCGCAAGAAAATGCTGCTTGCCGACATGGACAGCACCATGATCCAGCAGGAGTGCATCGACGAGTTGGCCGAAGAGGCCGGCGTGGGTGAGCACGTCAAGGACATCACCGCCCGCGCCATGAACGGCGAACTCGATTTCGAAGGCGCGCTCACCGAACGCGTCGGCCTGCTCAAGGGCCTCGACCAAAGCGTGATCGGCAAGGTTCTGGCCGAACGCATCACCTTCATGCCGGGCGGCAAGGCCCTCCTTGCAACGATGAAGGCCAACGGCGCCTATGCCGCGCTGGTCTCTGGCGGCTTCACCGCCTTCACCGCCAAGGTCGCCGCCGAACTGGGCTTTGACGAAAATCGCGCCAACACCCTGCTGGTCGAAGATGGCAAGCTGAACGGCGATGTCGGCCGCCCGATCCTCGGACGCGAAGCAAAGGTACAGGCACTCAAGGAAATCACCACCCGCCTTGGCCTTTCCCATGACGACGTGATGGCCGTCGGCGACGGGGCCAATGACCTCGGCATGCTCGGCCTCGCCGGTGCAGGCGTCGCCCTGCACGCCAAACCCTCGGTCGCCGCCGAATGCGACATCCGCATCAACCACGGCGATCTCACCGCCTTGCTCTACATCCAAGGCTACAAGAAAAGCGATTTCGCGGCCTAACCCGGCTTCTTCTTGGTCAAATACCCCAGGGGAATCGGTGCAAGCCCCTTGCACCGATGGTGGGCAGAGCCCCCCCCACATTCAAACAAGCGTTTCCTTTTACTGAGAAAAATCTCGCTCTCGCAGCGCCATTTGCATCAATTTAACATTTTTGTTAAATTGAGATCATGACCCGCCTGATCGAAACTTTTTCCGCCCTCTCCGATGCCACGCGCCTAGGCATAGTCGAACGCCTGATGGCACAGGGAGAACTGCCCGCCGGTGACCTTGCTTCCGACAGCACGATCAGCGGTCCGGCGATCTCGCGTCACCTCAAGGTGCTGCGCAACGCCGGCCTCGTGGACCAGCGGATCGACGGCAACCGCCGCTTATATTCTGTCCGGCCCGAATCCCTGCGCGCCATTGCCAGTTGGACAATGGACCACCGCGCCTTTTGGGAGGCCAGCCTGGACCGCCTTGACGCCCTTCTACAGGAGGACCCCGATGCCTGACCTGCGCCTGACACGCGATTTCAACGTGACACCCGAACGCCTGTTCAACGCCATCACCCGCCGCGCCGATCTGTGTCTCTGGTGGGGGCCGGAAGGCATGGACCTGCCCGAGGAACATCTCGACTTTTCCCGCACCGGCCCGTGGTTCTCGGTGATGCGGAATTCCGAGGGCCAGCGGTACAAGGTGTCCGGTCAGGTCACCCACGTCACCCCACCCCGCTCGGTCGGGTTCACCTGGGCCTGGCACGACGACAGCGACACACGCGGCGCGGAAAGCCACGTCACCTTTACCATCGAAAAAACCGACACCGGCGCACGGCTGGTGATCGACCATCGCGATCTCGGTGACGACGAGGCCAGCGCCAGCCACGAACGCGGCTGGACGTCGACGTTGAACAAACTGACGAACCTATTGTCCTGAACGGCATTTCACAGGGAGGAAACGAAGATGCCCAAATTCATGTTTATCTATCACGGCGGCGGACGCCCCGAGACCCCGGAAGAAGGCGAGCGCGTCATGGCGGCCTGGATGAAATGGATGGCCGACATGGGCGACGCCCTTGTCGACGGCGGCAATCCCGCCGGCATGTCCAAGACCGTCACCGCCTCCGGCATCGAAGACAACGGCGGCGCCAACCCGGTGTCGGGCTACTCACTGGTCAACGCACCAGACATGGCCGCCGCCTGCGAAATGGCCAAGGGCTGTCCGATCCTCGAAGGCGGGTCTGGCACCATCGAAGTCGCTGAAGCGATGGAAATGTGATTTTCCACCTCCGCGATACAGCCGTAATACCGACGCAATACCGACGTTGATTTTTGCCGTCCCGAGGCCCTCAAAGCGAGGCTTCGGGGCGGAACCTTTCGGGGATGGTGTCGACACCGTCCAGCACCAGATCGGCCATCACCTCCCCCACTTTCGGGGCCATACCAAAGCCGATCTTGAACCCGCCATTGGCGATGAACTGATCGCCATTCAGCGGATGAACCCCCAGCATCGGCGCGCGGCTTTTCGCCCTCGGACGCACCCCGGCCCAGCGTTCAACGATTGGGGCGGATGCCAGCATCGGGAAAACGTCGCAGGCCCGCGCAATCAGATCGTCAAGCTGTGTATCCGTTTGATCTTCCGATGAAAATTCTCGCTCGGAGGTCGATCCAACCGCCACTGTACCATCGGCATGTGGCACCACCAGTACGTCACCAGCCGAGGTGATCGGCACCCCCCGCGCATCTAGGCCCAGCACCGCCGCCTGGCCTTTGACGCCATTGCCAACCGTCTTGTCAAAATGCGTCGACAACTCGCGCAGGCCGGCAACACCCGTCGCCCAGATCACCTTGCCATAAAGGGTTTGCGCGTCCCCGACCTCGACCACGCCGCCCTTGCGCCGGATCGCCTCTGCCAGCGCCAGACACGCCTTGCGCGGATGCACCCGCGCACTCAGGGTCTCGTGGATCACCAACCCCGTTTCACTTTTCGGGCACCAGTCCCCCGCGTCCTTCGCCTCGATCACGCGCCAGAGGGCCTTGCCCTGCCAATGGTCATCGGCATTCACCGCCCGTTCCCGCGCCAGTTCCAGCGCGCGCTCGGTGTCGATTGGCTGCAGGCGTCCCACGCGGTCATATCCTGTTAACAGACCGCTGGTATCTTCTACCTCGCGCCACATGGTTTCCGCCGCGATCAGGCTTTGAAACTGGAATTCCTTTGTTTCGTTCCAACGTTCCGGCGCGTGTGGGGACAACATGCCAACCACGCCGCCGCTGCATCCGGCGGCGATGCCCGTGCGGTCGATCACGCGCACCTTCGCGCCCCGCCGTGCACAGGCCCATGCCGTCGCCAGCCCGAACACCCCGGCGCCTACAACCGTCACATCACCCATTGCCAAATCACCCGCCTTTGCCCAATGCTCATCCGACGACCTCTCTAAGGCATCCTGACATGAGCGACCAGAAGGCAAATCTCGAGTGGCGCGACGGCGCCGTTCCCGTCTCGACACGGTTTGACGACCCGTATTTCAGCCTTGAAAACGGCCTCGCCGAAACCCGTCATGTCTTTCTCGCGGGCAACAACCTGCCTGCCCGTTTTTCCCCTGGGTTTCACATCGCGGAACTGGGTTTCGGCACCGGTCTCAACCTGTTGACCACATGGGCCGCGTGGGACGCCTCCGGACAAACCACGCCCTTGCGGTTCACCAGTTTCGAGGGCTTCCCGATGAGCGCGGACGAAATGGCCCGCGCGCTGGAGGCCTTTCCCTCTCTTGCCGAGTATGCCCATCGTCTCGTCGCCGCCTGGGCAGAGGACAACACCCTCGCCACACTTGACGGGATTGAGGCCCGCGTCGTGATCGGCGATGCCCGTGAGACGCTTGCCACGCAAGACTGGCAGGCCGACGCCTGGTTCCTCGATGGGTTTTCGCCCGCCAAGAACCCCGAACTTTGGGACGCTGACCTGATTCAGCGGGTCGGCTTGCACACCAAACCGGGTGGCACGGCAGCCACCTACACCGCCGCCGGTTTTGTACGCCGTAACATCGAGGCCGCAGGCTTTGATGTCACCCGCGTCCCCGGCTATGGCCGCAAACGTCACATGACCACTGCGAGGAAACGGAAATGAGCGATCAGAACACACGCCTCGGCATCCTGCTGATGTGCCTGACAACCTTTGTCTTCGCCATGCAGGACGGCATCTCGCGCCACCTTGCGGATGCCTACAACGTCTATGTCGTGGTGATGATCCGTTATTGGTTCTTCGCAGCTTTCGTGATTGCCCTCTCGGCCCGCCGGCCCGGTGGCCTGCGGGCTGTCGTACGCACGCAGCATCCGTTCATTCAGGTGTTTCGTGGTGCATTGCTGGCGCTCGAAATCGTTGTCACGGTGATCGCCTTCACCTTGCTGGGCCTGACGGAAACCCATGCGATCTTCATTTGCTATCCGCTGATCATCGCCGCCCTGTCCGGTCCGATCCTTGGCGAGAAAGTCGGCTGGCGGCGTTGGGCGGCTATTGGCATTGGCATGATTGGCGTTCTGATCATCCTGAAACCAAGCGCCGGGGTGTTTTCACCCGCGGCCATCGTACCGCTGGTCGGGGCGCTGATGTTTGCCGTTTACGGCCTGCTCACCCGCTACGTCGCCCGCACGGACGGATCCGCTGTCAGCTTTTTCTACACCGGCACGATCGGCATGGTCGTGATGACCGCGATCGGCATGTTCTACTGGGAGCCGATTGTCGGCACCGACCTATACTGGATGGCCCTCTTGTGCTGCACCGGCATTCTTGGCCACTGGCTCCTGATCAAAACCTACGATCACGCCGAAGCCAGCGCGGTTCAGCCTTTCGCCTATCTGCAACTGCCCTTCGCCGCCGCCCTTGGTATGCTGGCCTTTGGGGAAACCCTCCGCGTCAACGTTGCCATCGGCGCTGTCGTGGTTGTCGGTGCCGGGTTGTTCACCCTCTGGCGGGAACGCCAGTCGGCCTAGCGTGTGGCCCGCACCGATTTGCCGACCAGTTCCTTGCTGAAAGGCACAGGAAGGGGCTCACGACCAAGGCGGGCGCGATAAATCGGCAGGCTTTCGGCGACACGCATCACATAGTTCCGGGTCTCCGAAAACGGGATGTGTTCGATCCAGTCGATCATGTCCACATTGCGCCGACGCGGGTCGCCGCGCTGGCGCATCCACCGCTCCGGGCGGCTGGGACCAGCGTTGTACCCCGCCGATACAAGGATCACGTTGCCATCGAACTCACGTGCCAAACCCGCAAGGTACGAGGTGCCCAGACGGATGTTGTAGTCAGGGTCCGTTGTCAGTGCGCTGAAGTTATAGGCCGTGCCAATCGCGCCTGCGACCTGGCGCGCCGTTCCGGGCATGACCTGCATCAGACCCCGCGCACCTGCACCGCTGACCACCTTGGGATCAAATTCGCTTTCGCGCCGCGCAATCGCCAGCGCCATCTCGGTTGATACGGCAAGGCGGCTGTTCACCATCGGATGCAAGGCATAGTAGGCCGCTGGCAAAACGATCCCGCGGCGCGCAACCTTTTTGCCAAGCATCACGGCCACGTGCGGCGCGCCAAGTTCCTGTGCCATCGTACCAAGGCGGCCCAACTCGTCCCGATCCAACCCCTCGGACAGATGCAGCCAGAAGCGTTCGGCCAGATCAAGATCGCCGGCTTCCAGGGCCATCATCGCCGCCTTGTGGACCGACGACTTGGTAAACTCGGCCCGCCGCCAATTGGCAAAAACCTCGTCCCCGCGCAACGTCAGGTCAAACCGCATGCCGGCTTCTTCTGCCGCGAGCAGTCCGTAAAAGCTCGTCTGATGCGCGCCACCGGCAGTATAGGCTGCTTTCGCCGCGGCCTTGTCACCTGACGCCTCATGCGCGCGTCCGATCCAGTATCCGGCCCGCCCAAGCGAAATTGGTGTCTCGACCGACTGTTCGAACCGCAGGAAATGGCCCAGCGCCACCTTGGGTTTGTTCAGAAAACGCAACGCGATGTAGCCCGCCAGCCACTCGCAATCGGAATAGGCATAGCCCGCATCGGGTGTCATCCCGTGGGTCGCCGCCACCTGATAGGCCGTGCGATACGCCCCGGCCCGCATTTTTTCACGAGCCAGTGCACGGCGACGCCCGGACCATTCCTTTGCGCGGCCAAGCTTTCCGGAACCACTTTGTGCCAGCAGAAGCTCAATCGCCGAATCGTCCCGATCCTTACGCGCGCGCCAGACGAACCGTTCATAGGCCAGCCCGGGATCACCTTGCAGCGCCTTGGGCACCGCCGCGATCAACCCGTCAACGCCATTCACCTGTTCACGCAGCCCCAACCGCGCCGCCGCCAGCTTTTTCCAACCGTCATTGACCAATGGCAACATACGCTTGGTGTTGCTCTCCCAACCTTTCCACAAGACGTGATCCATCCGCGCAACGTGATGTGGCCGCAGCAGCTTGCCATAGCGATCAAGGAACTTTGCATGCGTTTGCGGCCCGATTGCCAATTCGCGCCATGCCTTGACAACAAGTGCCTCGGCCCCGGTACGGTTTCCCAACCGCTCCATGGCACGCGCCTGAATCAGGACACCCTGCGGGGTTTGCGCATCTCCATAGGCAAAGAACGTGTTCACTTCACGCCTGTTGGCCTCCTCAAAGGCCTCTTCCGACTGCTTGCGAAGATAGGCCAAGCCCGGCCAGTCACCGTTACGCTCAAGGAACTTCAGCACGTCCCGTGCCGAGCCTTCACCAGCACGCAACCGATGCCATTCAACGATGTCTTTTGCCACGGGTCCCGAGTTGCGCACCTCGGCTGCGGCCTGCCGCCAGTTCTCGCCCCTGATTTCACTCAAAGCACGCGACATCGCCGTCTGTGCCTGCGCCGCATCGGCGCAGATCATCAAAAACCCGGATAAAAGCAGAAAACAAAAGCGCAACATCACTTGCAATTTCCTATGCGAGGAAGGATAGAACCCAACCATAAATGCGCACCGGCCAGCCGACAATTCACAAACTTGGCAAACCGGCATCTTCCCGCTAGGGTCCGCGCGTTTGACAAATCATCCGGGCGTTTCCGCCCAGCTACGCAAAGAAAAGGAGCGTGTCATGTTCAAAGGGTCTCTTCCCGCACTCGTCACGCCGTTCACGAACGGCGAGCTGGATCTGGAAACGCTCAAGAAACTGGTTGAATGGCATATCGGTGAAGGCTCGAACGGCTTCGTTCCCGTTGGCACCACCGGTGAAAGCCCGACCCTGACGCACGAAGAGCACGACGCGGTTGTTGAAACCGTGGTCCGCGCTTCGGCCGGTCGCGTGCCGGTCATCGCCGGTGCCGGGTCCAACAACACCCTCGAAGCCATCCGTCTGGCGCAGGCTGCGGAAAAGGCAGGGGCCGACGCGATCCTGATCGTGACCCCCTACTACAACAAGCCGACCCAGCATGGTCTGGTTGCTCATTTCACCGCGGTGCACGATTGCTGCAATCTGCCGATCATCATCTACAACATCCCCGGCCGTTCCGTTGTCGACATGAGCCCGGAAACGATGGGCAAGCTGGCGGAACTGCCGCGCATTGTTGGCGTAAAGGACGCAACCGGCGACCTGAGCCGCGTGCCGCAGCAGCGCATCACCTGCGGCACCGATTTTGTGCAGCTGTCGGGTGAGGATGCAACCGCGCTCGGCTTTAACGCACATGGCGGTGTTGGCTGCATCTCGGTGACTGCAAACGTGGCACCGAAACTCTGCGCGGAATTCCAGGCGGCCACCCTTGCCGGCGACTACACCAAAGCGCTTGAGTATCAGGATCGCCTGATGCCGCTGCACATGGCGATCTTCGCAGAGCCAGGTCTTGTCGGTGCCAAGTACGGCATGTCGAAACTGGGTCTGTGCAATGAAGAGGTTCGCCTGCCGCTGACAGGTCTGAGCGACGGCGTCAAAGAACAGATCGACGCGGCGATGGTCCACGCGGGTCTGCTCTGACCCCAATCAATACAAAGAACACTCGAAACCCGGCTGGTGTACTAGCCGGGTTCATTCGTGGCTGTCACGAGAGTTACGCAAATTCGGATTAGGCCACCCTGAAACTCATTCTTCAGGAAGCCTGTCATGCATCACACCACCGTTAGAGACCTTTTCGAACGCATGGCGAGTCGCGGCACGGGGGCATACGGGCTTTCGGACGTGAACCAAGTCGAGCACGCGATACAGTCGGCCGCGCTTGCTTCCGGGCTCGGCCTGTCAGATGAAATGATCATCGCAGCCCTGTTCCATGACATTGGCCACCTGTTCTCCGAAGAGGACGTCGACCTCGCAAGCCTTGGTGTAGATGATCATCACGAAGACAGCAGCGCGGATGTGCTTCTGCCCCTGTTCGGACCTATGGTCTCCGAACCAGTGCGCCTGCACGTCGCGGCAAAGCGATATCTGTGCTCCGTCGAGAACGACTATTTTTCAAAACTCTCAACAGATTCACGCGTCAGTCTTGAACTGCAAGGTGGCCTCATGTTGACCGACGAGGTCAGGGCGTTCGAAGAGAAACCGTTCTGGCAGGAAGGGGTACAGTTGCGCCGAATCGACGACCAAGCCAAGGTGCCGGGTCTCGACGTGCCCGAACTTGTGTCCTACCTCGCGATGGCCGAAGCGCTCTCTTCACGCAAGCGGGGTTAACATCAGAAAACGAGGAACGCTGCAGCTGCGGCTCCCGCCCCAACAATCAAGCCCCCCAAACCGCTCAGGACAATCCAAGGCCATGCACGGCGTCGGGTTTCCTCGGTCTTTGTGGCCTGCTGGATCAGGATGTTCTCGACCAGCCCCGGCAAGCGCGGTCCGAAACGTGCCATGACGCGGGCCGTCTTGAACAGGTCACGGCCAAGCGCACGGGGTCCAAGGCTCTTCTTGATGTAATCCCCAACGACGGGCTTGGCGACGTCCCAGATATTGACCTCGGGGTCCAACGAACGAGACACCCCTTCGACAACAACCATGGTGCGCTGCAAAAGGATCAGCTCGGTGCGTGTCTCCATGCCGAAACGTTCAGTGACTTCGAAGAGATAGCTTAGGAGGCGGCCCATCGAGATGCGGGTCGCGTCCATACCAAAAATCGGCTCACCGACCGCACGCAGGGCACGGGCAAATTCATCCACGTCTTGGGTAGAAGGCACGTAACCAGCTTCAAAATGCACTTCCGCCACGCGCTGGTAATCGCGTTGAATAAAGCCAAAGAGAATCTCGGCATAGACCCGGCGGGTGTACTCGTCGATGTGCCCCATGATGCCAAAGTCATAGGCAATGATGTCGCCGTTCGCGGCGACCTTGAGGTTGCCCTGGTGCATGTCGGCGTGGAAATACCCGTCGCGTAGCGCGTGGTTCAGGAACAGCGTCAGAACTCGACTGCCCAGCGCGTGCCGGTTGTGTCCGGCCGCATCCAGCGCATCGTTGTCGCCAAGGGAAACCCCTTCTGCCCAACCCAGCGTCATCACGCGGCGCGCGGAAAGATCCCAGACGACATCCGGCACCTGGAATCCTTCGTCCTGTGCGGTGTTGGCCGCGAACTCGCTGGCAGACGCTGATTCCAATCGAAGGTCCAACTCACCCGCGACGACACCGTCGAAATGCTCAATAACGTCACGCGGACGAAGCCGACGCGATGCCGGCGACAGGAACTCGATGACATCCGCCGCGAAATAGAAGGCATCCACATCCTTGCGGAAAGCGCGTTCAATTCCCGGTCGCAGAACCTTGACCGCCACTTCCCGGCCCGTCTCGGCCAACCGCGCCTTGTGTACCTGGGCAATGGACGCCGCCGCTACGGGTTCGGAAAACTCCGAGAACACCTCGTCAACGGAAACACCCAATTCGTCTTGAACGGCCTGTTTCGCGGTTTCAACATCAAAGGGCGGCAGCTTGTCCTGCAACACCCGCAGCTGTGTCGCCAAATCGGTGCCTACCACGTCGGGGCGTGTCGACAACACCTGCCCGAACTTGATGTAGGCCGGCCCCAACGCCGTCAGGGCGCGGGTCACTGGCGGCATGTTCTGGTCGCCCTTGATCCCGATCCACCGGAACGGCCAGACCAATGTGCGTGCCACGATTCGCAGCGGCTTGGGCGCGTCCAGCGCATCCATCACCACGCTCATCGCACCGGTCCGCTCCAGCGTTGCGCCAGTTCGGATCAGCCGCCAGATATTGTGCGGCCCCCTCAAATCTTCCACCCCGAATGCAGGCAGGCAATGCCCATAGACAGGTTGCGATATTTCGCATTCTCGAACCCGGCCTGCTTGACCATGTTCAAGAAGGTATCCTGATCCGGGAACTTGCGGATCGATTCCACAAGGTACTGATAGCTGTCACGGTCGTTCGCGATCATCTGCCCCATACGCGGGATGATGTTGAACGAATAAAGATCATAGACCTTCTGCATCATGTCATTGGGAATCTGGCTGAACTCCAAAACCATCAGGCGACCGCCGGGTTTCAATACGCGGAACGCTTCGTTCAAAGCCTCCTGCGGACGGGTGACATTCCTGATGCCAAAGGAAATTGTGTAAACGTCAAAGGTGTTGTCCTCGAACGGCAAAGCCATCGCATCTCCAACCACCCAGTCAAGGCTCTGGGCCATTGCCGCCGCCTCGGCACGTTTGCGCCCCTCGACCAGCATCGGCTCGGTAAGGTCACAGACAGTGGCATGGCCATGTCCTGCGCGCTCAAGAAAACGGAAAGAAATGTCGCCGGTTCCGCCCGCTACATCAAGCAGGCGCTGGCCGGGGCGCGGAGCAAGCCAATCCATCATCGCGTCTTTCCAGACGCGGTGGATACCCATGCTCATCACGTCATTCATCACGTCGTATTTTGACGCCACCGAATTGAACACACCCTGCACCTTGCCGGCTTTGTCAGCCTCGCGCACGGTCTCGAAACCAAAATGGGTGGTCTTGTCGTCTGCACCGGACATTGGAAGTTCCCAACCTCGCCATATTTCCGTCCGCTTCGGGATACACAGTTGCAAGGGAAGACACAAACCACCTTTTGCCGCGTGGCTCGCCCACGCACCGGGATTTCATATGACCGATTTGAAAATGCTCTTCTTCTATCTGGCGACTGCTGGGATTCTCTCGCTTGTATGTGGCCGCTCGGTGATCTTCCGCCGCCTGCTGGGGTCACGCGACTACGATGAAAAACCCGCCCGCAAGAAAGAGAATGAGCGCTATGTCGACATCATCGCCAGTTCCGGCACAGGCCTCACTCCCGAAACCCTCTATCAGCGCACGATATTCCGCTCGACCTGGGGCATTCGCCTTGTCGGCCTCGCCCTAAGCAGTTGTCTCTTGTTCATGTTGGGCCAAAGCGTTCTGACAGATATGCTGACCGGCAAGGCAGGAAACGACGCCTTCCTCTTCCTTGGCGCGGTTGCTATCTGGATCTACTACAATTTCTATATTTTCACATACAAGGTCATCATCTTCGATGGCGATCTAATCAACACCACATGGCTCCTAGGCAAGGAGCGATATCCCCTGCGCAAACTCAAACACTTTGAACATGACGCCAGCGGCTTCTACCGTCTCGAATTCACCGGCGGGAAAAAAGCGCATGTGCTGCAATATGTTCAAGGTCGAGAAACCCTATATAAAGCTCTGAGAAACGCATTGGATGAGGACCCCTACGACCTATGCCCGAGCTTCCCGAGGTAGAAACCGTTCGACGCGGCCTTGAGCCATCCATGTCCGGGGCCGCTATTGCCAAGGCGCAGGTTAATCGCCCTGATCTGCGCTGGCCTTTTCCCGACAACATGGCCCAGCGCCTGACTGGAGCAAAGGTCCTGCAACTTCGCCGGCGGTCCAAGTATATCCTTGCAGATCTCGACAGTGGTGAAACTCTCCTGATCCATCTTGGCATGTCCGGACGCATGACGGTTTCGGGCGATCCGCTGGGCCAATTCGTCCATGAACATCCGGCCATCGAGAAACACGACCACGTCATCTTTGACATGGACAACGGCGCGCGCATAACCTTCAACGATCCACGACGTTTTGGAGCGATGGACCTTTTGTCGACAGAAGATGCGCAAAACCATCCGCTTCTGTCGAAACTCGGCCCCGAACCTCTCGGTAATGCGTTTGACGAGGCCTATCTCGTAGATCGACTCAAAGGACGAAAAACACCAATCAAGTCGGCGCTCCTTGATCAACAGATCGTCGCGGGACTTGGAAACATCTACGTCTGCGAGACACTCTATCGGGCGGGTGTGTCGCCACGTCGCAAAGCCGACAATATTTCTGCCGCCCGAATTCGCACCTTCGTCCCCATCATCCGCCAAGTTCTGAGTGACGCCATTGCGGCGGGGGGGTCGTCCCTCAAGAATTTCCGCCAAGCCGATGGAGAACTTGGATATTTTCAGCATTCTTTCGATGTTTACGGACGCGAGGGAGACCCCTGTCACACCCCCGATTGCGACGGGACGATTGCCCGAATCACTCAGTCGGGACGCTCATCCTTCTATTGTCCGCAATGCCAAAGATAGCTTGATCAGCATGTGAACATTGGTAATCAATCGTTCCTGACCGGAAACAAGGAAAGCATCACTCATGGCTTTTGAGACGATCATCGTCGAAGTTGAGGATCACGTTGCCCTCATCAAACTAAACCGCCCTGATGCCCTGAACGCGCTGAACTCTCAGCTGCTGGGTGAACTGGTACAGGCTCTGAAAGAAGCCGACGAAAACGACAAGGTGCGCTGCATCGTTGTCACCGGCTCAGAGAAAGCATTTGCTGCTGGCGCGGACATTAAGGAAATGTCGGAGAAGAGCTTTGTCGACATGTTCATGTCTGACTTCTTCGGCCGCGAAGGCGACAGTGTCATCCGTACGCGCAAGCCGATCATCGCTGCTGTTTCGGGCTATGCCCTTGGCGGTGGTTGCGAACTCGCCATGATGTGCGATTTCATCATTGCCTCGGATACGGCCAAGTTCGGCCAGCCCGAAATCAACCTTGGCGTCGTTGCCGGCATTGGCGGCACTCAGCGCCTGACCAAGTTTGTAGGCAAGTCCAAGTCGATGGACATGCACCTCACCGGCCGCTTTATGGATGCCGAAGAGGCAGAACGCTCGGGCCTTGTGTCGCGTATCGTGCCTGCCAAGAAACTGATGGACGAAGCCATGGGCGCCGCTCAGAAGATCGCCGAGAAATCGGTACTAACGTCGATGGCGGTCAAGGAAGCGGTAAACCGGTCCTACGAGACAACTCTGTCGGAAGGCCTTCTCTTCGAACGCCGCCTGTTCCATTCGCTCTTCGCGACCGAGGACCAGAAGGAAGGCATGGGTGCCTTCCTAGAAAAACGACAGGCGCAGTTCCGCGACAAGTAACCTCGGCAAGGCCGCCCAAACGGGCGGCCTTTGCAATTCATCCTCTGCGGGTTGCTATTGGAATGGAACAGCTACTGAAGTCGGTAAATGTGTGCATTTTGATTTGCACCTGCGACCGCCACGAGATGCTTGGCACGTTGCTGGCACATTTTGCCAAGGCAACCTACGCAAATTCAGTTCCAATCTACATTGCCGACAATGGCGAAAAACCGGCCAACCGCGTTCTCGAACGGTTTAGTGACCGTCTGACCATTCATTACACGAGAGTTCAGGAAACCGGGTTGGTTCCTGTTCGCAATGCCGTCTTTGAAATGGCGATGGCAGGTGGTCACGAATTCCTTGCCCTTATCGACGATGACGAACTTCCATCTCCCGGCTGGTTGGAAGCACATGTAAGCACCGCATTGCGGGAGAAAGCCGACGTTGTAACCGGCCCCTGTCTGCCACTGCTGGACGGACCTCTGCCACGCTGGCTGCGCGATACCGACTTTCTCGACAAGGATGAAACAACCTTTGGTACACACAATGTCCTTTTAAGGGGCTCTGCCCTACCCGATCAGGATGGCGGCTTGTTTCACCCTCGATTCTCCCGCATTGGCGGAGAAGACTGGGATTTGCAAAACCGCCTTCGCAGCTCCGGCGCCCGATTTGCATCCTCTACCGAGGCCCTGGTTTACGAACATGTTCCGCCCGAACGCCGACGGCTCAGGTACTATTTTCGCGAGGGGATCAGAACTGCCGTGATGGCCGCCGAAATAGCGCGGCATCTTGACGAACACGAAGGAAAGGTTCGCCTGAAAATGACGCGCATCGGTCTCCTGAAGCTTTGCTATGCAGCAGAGCACCTTTTGTTCTGTCTGTTCGCCAATGGCCACTTGGTGCGTGCAACAAAGGACCTCGGATATTGTTGGGGTACGATTTTGACACTGCTCAAAGTGCAAACATCTTTCTACGGCAGGACCTGAAACCAAGAACCGGGATCTCCAAACCAAATCGCACGTGACTCTCCTCTGTTACCAGAGCCCTTTAGATTCTTCGTTTGCAATCCCTTCAGAATAAGGTATACGCCGCCGTCATACATGCGCGTGCAGCCCGCTCTGGCTTGAATCGATTCTCCCTTTCGGAGAGGTCCCGTTCGGGTCTGGCACGTGTAAAACCTGAACGAACCAAAACTAAGGACCTGAGATTCATGGCAAATTCGCCCCAGGCAAAGAAACGCGCCCGTCAGAACGAGCGTCGCCTCGAAGTTAACAAAGCCCGCCGTTCGCGCATCCGCACCTTCCTGCGTAAAGTCGAAGAAGCAATTGCTTCCGGCGACAAAGAAGCAGCTGCAGCCGCTCTGCGTGCCGCTCAGCCTGAACTGATGCGTGGCGTTACCAAAGGCGTCTACCACAAGAACACTGCTTCGCGTAAAGTGTCGCGCCTCGCCGCACGCGTGAAAGCTCTGGGCTAAGTCTCCGGACGCCGGCCTCACTGGCCAAGTCATTGAACAGAAAGGCACCTCCAGCGCGAGGTGCCTTTTGCATTTCTGACCTGACGAAACGGGGCGAGAGATTCTTTTCCACAAAAGGCAGAGTCAAGATCGAAGATCGGTTGCCCGTCCGCACCTCGAATTGCTAGTTTCAATCTTGCGATTCACATCGCCTTCGGGGGGACAGACGTCAAACCATAAGGCCAAAAGGCCATGATATGGTGAGAGCCACACGCGCAGCTTTGCGACACGGAAGAAATTCGTGCGCAACCGCTCTGAATTGGAGCGCCGCGTGTCGCCTGATTGCTGCTGTCCTGTCTAAATCGCCAGCGCAAATTGCGCACGAATGTTTTTCTATCTGCCGGAGTGGGGACTCTTGGCAGCAAGTAAACCTTTGTGCTCAAGGCAATCTGGGTGTCGCTGGCTCGAAGGCGAAGTTGGATTACGGGAAGGCAGAAATACAGGGGTCGCAATGGCCCCACTGGAACGGCGGAAGGCTTGATGCGGGGACACATGACGCAGGAACAATGGGGTGAACTTAAGCAGGATTTGCTAAGGACAGTTGGGCAGAACAATTTCAAAACCTGGATTGAACCGCTTGAATTCGCCGAGCTGAGCGAAGGCGTGGCAACCTTTCACGTTCCTACCAACTTTATTGGCAACTATGTCTCCCAGAACTTTGGCGACCTGATCATGCACCAGCTCTCCAGCATTGGAGAAGATGTCCAGCGCGTGCATTTCAAAGTCCCGGCCAATACGCCTGCACGGCCGTCGTCCCGCCCCCCCGCAAGCGCCCCATCCGCCGCGCCTGCTGCTGCGGCAAAGGAAGAGCTCCCGGGCGCCCCTCTGGATGCGCGTTTTACCTTTGACAGCTTTGTCGTCGGCAAGCCGAACGAACTTGCAAACGCCGCGGCCCGCCGTGTCGGCGAAGGCGGCCCCGTCACGTTCAACCCGTTGTTCCTCTATGGTGGCGTTGGTTTGGGTAAGACCCACCTTATGCACGCAATCGCCTGGGAACTTCAGAAACAACGCCCCGATCTGAACGTTCTGTACCTGTCGGCCGAACAGTTTATGTACCGCTTTGTTCAGGCGCTTCGTGACCGCAAGATGATGGACTTCAAAGAGCTTTTCCGCTCCGTTGATGTTCTGATGGTAGATGACGTCCAATTCATCGCCGGCAAGGATTCAACTCAGGAAGAGTTCTTCCACACATTCAACGCGCTTGTGGATCAGAACAAACAGATCATCATCTCGGCTGACCGCGCTCCGGGCGAAATCAAGGATCTGGAAGACCGAATTCGCTCGCGTCTGCAATGTGGCCTGGTGGTAGACCTCCACCCGACCGACTACGAACTGCGTCTTGGCATTCTTCAGTCGAAGGTCGATCAGTACCGCGAACAATATCCGGATTTGCAACTGGCAGAGGGTGTGCTCGAGTTCCTTGCGCACCGTATCTCTACCAACGTGCGCGTTCTCGAAGGCGCATTGACCCGCCTGTTCGCTTTCGCATCGCTTGTCGGCCGCGAGATCACGATGGAGCTGACCCAGGACTGTCTGTCCGACGTTCTGCGTGCCTCCGAGCGCAAGATTTCCGTCGAGGAAATTCAGCGTCGCGTGGCAGAGCACTACAACATTCGCCTGAGCGACATGATTGGCCCCAAGCGGGTCCGTACGCTGGCCCGCCCGCGTCAGATCGCGATGTATCTCTGCAAGCAATTGACCAGCCGTTCGCTGCCGGAAATCGGGCGGCGGTTTGGCGGCCGTGACCACACGACCGTGATGCACGGGGTCAAGCGGATCGAAGAACTGCGCGCCCAAGACGGCCAGATCGCGGAAGATCTCGAACTTCTGCGCCGGACGCTCGAAGCCTGATCGACGCACTCGTATCCTCGAAATGATCCGCCGCGCAGTCATTCTGCGCGGCTTTTTTCACTTGTTTCCAAAATACTTCGCCCAGAGGTGGCCTGTCACCTTGACCCTCCGGCCTATAAGGTCGACAAAAACAAAAAAACTTGCGCAACGGGAGGAAACCGATAGGGTGCCCTTCCCTGCAATCGGAGGACTTTGGGATGAAGATCAGCATCGAACGCGGCACTCTGCTCAAGGCGGTTTCGCAAGCGCAATCGGTTGTCGAACGTCGCAACACCATTCCGATCCTGGCCAACGTCCTGATCGAGGCCGAAGGGAACACGGTTCAGTTTCGCGCAACCGACCTTGATATCGAGGTTGTCGACAAGGCCGCGGCAATGGTTGAGCGCGCCGGCGCCACCACCGTTTCTGCGACCACGCTGCACGAAATCGTTCGCAAACTGCCCGATGGTGCCCTCGTGACCCTGACGGACGACAGCGCCACCGGTCGCCTGACCGTTGATGCGGGCCGTTCGAACTTTTCGCTGGCGACCCTGCCGAAAGAAGATTTTCCGGTCATGGCATCTTCGGAATATCAGTCTAACTTCTCGGCCCCCGCCCCGGTGATGCGCCGTCTGTTCGACAAATCGAAATTCGCGATTTCGACCGAAGAAACCCGTTACTACCTGAACGGCGTCTACCTGCACGTCTCGGACGCAGACGGTGGCAAAGTGCTTCGCGCCGTGGCAACCGATGGCCACCGCCTTGCACGTATCGATGCCGACCTGCCTGAAAACGCCAGCGACATGCCGGGCGTGATTGTTCCGCGCAAAACCGTTGGTGAGCTGCGCAAGCTTCTTGATGACGATGAGATGCAGATCGCCGTGTCGGTCTCGGAAACCAAGATCCGCTTTGCGACCCCCGACATCACACTGACCTCCAAGGTTATTGACGGCACCTTCCCCGACTACACGCGCGTGATCCCGACCGGCAACACCCGCCGCCTCGAAGTGGACGCAAGCGAATTCGCGCAGGCGGTTGATCGTGTGGCCACCGTATCGTCCGAACGCTCGCGGGCTGTGAAGCTGCAACTGGATGAGGATCGTCTGATCCTGTCCGTCAATGCCCCCGACAGCGGCGCGGCTGAAGAAGAGCTCGCCGTGGCTTATGGGGACGAGCGTCTCGAAATCGGCTTCAACGCCAAGTACCTGCTGGAAATCGCAAGCCAGGTGGATCGGGAAAACGCTGTTTTCCTCTTCAATTCGGCAGGCGACCCGACCCTGATGCGCGAAGGCAATGACACGAGCGCCGTTTATGTTGTCATGCCGATGCGCGTGTGACCGGAGCCGGAGCTTTCGACAAACTCCGGCCCAAACCTCGGGCCAATAGACGGGCGCAAAGCGCATGACAGAGCTTGCCCTTACCCGGCTTACGCTTTCGCATTTCCGCTCGCACAAACGCGGCGAACTTGAATGCGATGCCCGTCCGGTGGCCATCTATGGCCCCAACGGAGCGGGCAAGACCAACATCCTTGAAGCCATCTCATTGTTCTCTCCTGGTCGGGGTCTCAGAAGATCAAGCGCCCAGGCCATGACCCGCCGCCCCGAAGCCCTAGGCTGGAAGGTCACGGGGCACCTCACATCGCTTCAGAACATCCACGAAATCGAGTTCTGGTCCGAGGAAGGTGCCGCACGGCAACTGCGGATTGATGGCAAGACCGCGCCCCAAACCACCTTGGGGCGTGTTGCCCGCATTCTCTGGCTTATCCCGGCAATGGATCGTCTCTGGATCGAGGGCGCAGAGGGGCGCAGGCGTTTCCTTGACCGGATGACCCTCTCGTTCTTTCCGAAACACGCGGAATTGTCCTTGGATTATGAAAAGGCGATGCGGCAACGCAATCGGTTGCTGAAAGATCAGGTTCAGGACGGCGCATGGTTTGCCGCCCTTGAAGGACGGATGGCGGAAACCGCTGTCGAGATTGATGCAAACCGCGCCGCCGCCCTTGCCCAGCTTTCCGCCGCGCAGGCAGATGCCGAAACGGCCTTCCCCGTTGCCGAGCTGCGACTGACTCAGGCAGAAGGGGAACTGCCAGGCAGTGCAGACGACTACTGCACCGCCTTCAGCGCAAACCGGTCTCGCGACATGGCTGCAGGCCGAACGCTGGTGGGACCGCATCGTAGCGACATGGAAGGCACCTTTGCGGCCAAGGGGGTTCCCGCCAAGGATTGCTCTACCGGCGAACAAAAAGCCCTGCTGATTTCCCTGATCCTCGCCAACGGCCGCGCCCTAACTGAGAGCTTTGGGGCTCCTCCGATCCTGCTTCTCGACGAAGTCGCCGCCCACCTTGATGCCAACCGCCGGGCCGCCCTTTATGACGAGATTTGCGCCCTTGGCGCGCAGGCATGGATGACGGGTACAGGCCCGGAACTTTTTTCCGATCTCGGAGACAGGGCACAGTATCTTGAAGTCACCGACAGTGACGGGATTTCCAACATCGATCTAAGAACACCATAGGCAAAATTCGGCAGACCCCCTGTCATTTTTCTTGCCTCATTTGCGTGACATTCCCTGCCAAAACCAATAATTTGGAACGACTGATAAGGGGAAACACTGCATGTCCGAAGAGACACAGAACAATCCGGAATATGGCGCGGATTCCATTAAAGTTCTCAAAGGCTTGGAAGCCGTTCGCAAACGTCCGGGCATGTATATCGGCGATACGGATGACGGGTCTGGCCTGCATCACATGGTGTATGAGGTTGTCGACAACGGTATCGACGAAGCCCTGGCAGGTCATGCCGACGCCGTAATGGTGAAAATCCACTCCGACAACTCGGTCTCGGTTGGCGACAACGGCCGCGGTATCCCCGTCGACATTCACCCCGAAGAAGGCGTTTCGGCCGCCGAGGTCATCATGACCCAGCTGCACGCCGGTGGTAAGTTCGACTCAAACTCCTACAAGGTTTCCGGCGGTCTGCACGGTGTTGGTGTTTCGGTTGTGAACGCGCTGTCCGTCTGGCTGGAACTGCGCATCTGGCGCAACGGCAAGGAACACTATGCCAAGTTCGAGCACGGGGAAACTACCGAACATCTGCGCGTTGTGGGCGACTGCGGTGATCGCACCGGAACCGAAGTGCGCTTTCTTGCATCAACCGACACGTTCTCGAACCTCGAATACTCGTTCGAGACCCTCGAAAAACGTCTTCGTGAACTGGCCTTCCTGAACTCCGGTGTTCGGATCATCCTGGAAGACGAACGTCCGGCAGAACCGCTGCGGACCGAGCTGTTCTATGATGGTGGCGTGAATGAGTTCGTAAAGTACATCGACCGCCACAAGACCCCGATGATGGAAACCCCGATCTACGTGAAGGGTGAACGGGATGACATCGGCGTCGAGGTCGCCATGTGGTGGAACGATAGCTACCACGAGACGGTCCTCCCCTTTACCAACAACATTCCTCAGCGCGACGGCGGCACGCACATGGCTGGCTTCCGCGGCGCCTTGACGCGTACGCTTCAGAAATACGCGCAGGAAAGCGGTATCGCGAAAAAGGAGAAGGTCAGCTTCACCGGAGATGATGCGCGTGAAGGCCTGACATGTGTGCTATCGGTCAAAGTACCGGATCCGAAGTTCTCGTCGCAGACAAAGGACAAGCTGGTTTCGTCCGAAGTACGCCCTGCGGTCGAAGGTCTGATGAACGAAAAGCTGGCGGAGTGGTTCGAAGAGAACCCGAACGTCGCCAAGATCATCGTGACCAAGATCATCGAAGCGGCCCACGCCCGCGAAGCGGCGCGCAAGGCCCGTGAACTGACCCGCCGCAAGACCGCGATGGACGTGAATTTCCTCGCTGGTAAGCTCAAGGACTGCTCCGAGAAAGACCCGTCGCAGACCGAAGTTTTCCTCGTCGAGGGTGACTCGGCAGGTGGTTCCGCGCAAACGGGCCGCGATCGCCGCACCCAGGCGATCCTGCCCTTGCGCGGTAAGATCCTAAACGTGGAACGGGCTCGGTTCGACCGGATGCTGTCGAGCCAGGAAATCGGCAACCTCGTGATGGCGCTTGGCACCGGTATCGGGCGGGACGAGTTCAATCTCGAAAAACTGCGGTACCACAAGATCGTCATCATGACCGATGCCGACGTTGATGGGGCGCACATCCGTACGCTTCTCCTGACCTTCTTCTATCGCCAGATGCCCGAGTTGATCGAAAAGGGTCACCTCTTCATCGCACAGCCTCCGCTCTACAAGGTCGCGCGTGGTAAATCCGAGGTGTACCTCAAGGATCAGGCCGCGCTGGACGATTACCTTGTCGAGCAAGGGATCGACGGAGCGTCCTTGCGTCTTGGTAGCGGCGAGGAAATCGTTGGTGCAGACCTTGCGCGCGTTGTGAACGAAGCACGCCAGCTGAAGCGTGTTCTGGATGCCTTCCCAACACACTATCCGCGCCACATTCTTGAACAGGCGGCAATTGCCGGTGCATTTGTCCCCGGTGCTGTCGACGCCGACCTGCAAGGCGTGGCCGATAAGGTTGCGGCGCGCCTCGACCTCATCGCACTTGAATACGAGCGCGGCTGGGCGGGACGTATCACCCAAGATCACGGCATTCGCCTTGCCCGTATCCTGCGCGGCGTCGAAGAGGTGCGCACGCTTGACGGCCCGATGCTGCGGTCTGGTGAGGCACGCAAGACAGGCAGCTTCACGCAGAGCCTTCAAGACGTCTACAACACGCCTGCGACCCTGATACGCAAAGACCGCAGCCAGGTTATTCACGGCCCTCTGGACCTGCTCCAGGCGATCCTCTCCGAAGGCGAAAAAGGTCTGTCGCTGCAACGCTACAAAGGTCTGGGTGAGATGAACCCCGACCAGCTTTGGGAGACCACGCTGGACCCGGATGCACGCACCCTGCTTCAGGTAAAGATCGAGGACATGGCCGATGCGGATGACCTCTTTACCAAGTTGATGGGCGACGTCGTGGAACCACGTCGCGAGTTCATCCAGAAGAACGCCCTGAGCGTGGAGAACCTCGACTTCTAGGCCATTTCACAGTCTTCTTTTAGAGCCCCGTTGCCGATCAGGCAGCGGGGCTTTCTTGTTTTGGATGGTCCTGTTTTTCCCAAGGTGCCGTATGATTCACTTGATCTGACAACAACAAACCGCGCAGCCAAGGACAGTTTAATTAAGAATAAACAAGAATTAACCATTCTTTAATCACATATATCTTTGCCAATTCGGGGAGTTATGGTCTTTTAGCATCAACGAAACGTTATGATTTCGATGAGGCAGGCAATGACTATTTCTTACGTGGAGGCCCGGGCGGCCCCACTCTTGGAACGCGAGAAAGAGCGTTATTTGTTACGTGAGTGGCAACAAAAGGGCAGCAAAGCCGCATTGGAGGAGCTCGTGGTTTCCCACGCAAGGCTCGTCTATACCATTGTGCGCAAACTCAAGTGCTCGCAAAACGATCAGGAAGAAATGATTTCCGAGGGGCTGTTCGGACTAATCAAAGCCGCCAACGCCTTTGAGCTCGACCGCGATGTCAGGTTCTCGACCTATGCACGCTGGTGGGTGCGCAACTCGGTTGCCGCCGCGAACGCCCGTCTGAATTCCGTAGTTGATGTTCCGTATCAACCCAAAGACGACGATGACACCATTGCGACCTTCATGCCCAAGGACCTTGCCTATATCGATATGGAAAGCGAAGGCGTCGATGCCTTTGAATCTCCTGATCCGACACCGGAAGAGCAGATGATCGTGGAATCGTCCCGTCTCAGAATGCGGGAACACATCGTTCACGCGATGGAGAACCTCTGCGAGATCGAACGGGATGTTGTGGTCTCGCGCAGCCTGTTGGCACGCCCGGCCACGGTTGAGGACTTGGCAAGGCGCTACAATGTCAGCCGTGAGCGTCTCCGGCAGCTTGAACGGCGGGCTATGGCGAAATTGAAATACGAGCTTCTGTCACGCGGAATATCGTCGGTCAGGGTTGGATAAGAAATGAACAGTGTTGGCGCACTTTTGGTTGGACAGTCCGGTCAAGGAACCGGCGACGCAGGCACGCAGGCTGCGAACCAGACCGGTTTCGGCGCTATGGTCACCCCGTCTCAGCCCAAAGACATACCGAATGGCACCCCCTCGAAACCGGCGACTGCATCAACCAGCCAACAGAGTGAGCCCCTTACAAGCGATACTTCAAACCTGCCAATCGTGGTGGCCGCACCCGTCATGCAGCCAAACTCGACGCCCGTAAACATCACCGCCCCAGCCGCGGTTTCGCAAGATCAGGTTGTCGGGACGACAGGGAACGTTTCGAGCATGGAAATCGGCAACATTCAGGTGGCTGCCAACACAACACGAGATCTTGGCGTTCCTGACCAAACCGCTAAGGCGGTGACCATCGCTGTCCAAGCTGACACGCAAAAGCCTCTCGGAGACGTCCCTAAGCTGGCTACCACTCCACCAGCCGCAACAACGCCGCAAATTGAAGTACCGGGTGCTCCCTCAACCCAGTTAGCGGGCACAAACCAAACCCAGGCCCCTATTGTAGGTGACGCTCAACCCAAAGCCGCGATCAGCGGTCCAGTCACCACTCCCTTGGCACCTGTTCCGACTCAGACATCGTCAGCCAAAGACTTGTCCGTTAAGGGTAAGGGCCAGCAGGTCTCACGCGTAGCCGATGCCACGATACATGGCATGACACCCGCCCACGCGGGCGAAACTGAAGACGCTCTTCAAACGCTTTCTGACGTGGAAATCGCGACGAGCAACGACGCCGCAGACACGAGCCTTCGTGTGGATGTGCGGGATCTAGCATTCGCAAAATCCCCCACCAATACGGCCCCACAATCTGCCAGCGCAGCGCCTGTTGCAGTTGCCAATGTCAACGCGGAGAGCCCGCAAAGCGCCGTGCGCCCGGACCCGCTCACGCCGGCTCCACTGACCGTCGATAGTGTTCAAGGCAGCCAGCCGATCGAAACCGCGTCTCAACCCGAAGCCGCAACGGGCCCGAAACGGTTCGCTGAGGCTATCACATCACAAATCCGGGCCGCCGAAGTGACGGAAGGCCGGACGCGTGTCGAATTGAATCCCAAGGGTCTTGGCAACATCGACATCGATGTCATCGCGGACGCTGACGGAGACCTGAAAGTCACTGTG
Source organism: Pelagimonas sp. KU-00592-HH (assembly GCF_040369695.1). NCBI lineage: Bacteria > Pseudomonadati > Pseudomonadota > Alphaproteobacteria > Rhodobacterales > Roseobacteraceae > Pelagimonas > Pelagimonas sp. KU-00592-HH. The sequence continues at coordinate 1,039,802 of NZ_BAABWM010000002.1, forward strand.
CGGGTCGAGAACCCGGCGGTGTTGAACAGCCTTCGCGACGGACAGACCATTCTATCCGAGGCGCTTGGCATGTCGGACAAGACGTCATTCGAATTCCAGCAGCGTTCACAGGAAGAGCGCTGGCAAATGGCGGATCAATCGCGCGGACACCGGAGCGGAACTGGCGAGGAGGACTTTGTTGAAACAGGCCCCACGCAACAGCATGAAGACCTGATCCAGGGTGATCAGCTTGATATCGTCACGTAGAGGACGGAGATAAAGATGGACATCAACGGCGTATCCACTGGCACTCAGCAAACGACACAGGCAAGCGCAAACGCGCTTTCCAACCTGAGTGAAGACTACACGCGTTTCATTACGTTGCTGACGGCCCAGATTCAGAACCAAGACCCACTTTCCCCGATGGACAGTACCGAGTTTGTCTCTCAACTCGCACAGTTGAGCCAGGTGGAACAATCCGTCCAAACGAACGCAAATTTAGAGACTGTTGCTGCGCAAATCGCGTCATTGAACGCTATGACAGGCGTCAACATGATTGGCCGAGACGTCACCTTTGGCTCCAACCTCGTTGAACTGGATGCCGAAGGAAACAATCAGACATTTTATCAGCTACCGGTGGAAGCCGTAGAGATCGAGGCCGTGATCTCAGATGCGGAAGGCCATGAGTTCAGGACTCTCTCGAACCTCTCAGGTGACGCGGGACGAGAAATCGCGTTCGATTGGGATGGCCGTGACAACATTGGTCAGGAAGTACTGCCCGGGGAATACTCTGTGTCTTTCACCGCAAAGGATGCTGCGGGCGAGTCCGTACCCGTCTACGTTTTCCGGACCGCCGAGGTTAAGGAAACCCTGCTGGATCAGGGCAACCTTTACTATGGTGTCTCCGGTGGCGAAGTACTGTCGTCAGAATCCGTCCTGAGCATCCAGTAAAGCGTATCACTCTCTCACGCTGACGCTTGCCGTGATCTGGTTGACACGCGCCGTGCGAACCATCGGATAGGTTTGATATAGCTGGCGCACTATTTCTTCTGCGAGAAAGCGTTTGTCGAGAGTCTCGAGATCTTCGGTATTGGCCCACAGGGCCGTTTCCGCCATCTCGGCGATTTCCCGGATCGTGGTGTCGCGCAATTCTGCGCGCCCCATCGCGCCGTTCATCTTCTCGAAGTTCGCGGAACCCGCCATGTAGACATCAATGTCGAACAAGAGATGCACGCTCCGTTTGCGCTGAACAACCTGAAGCGTGAACTTGCCGAGCGGCATTTTGTAAAGGACTTCGGCAGGCTTCCCGCCATCCACTTCCGACGGCGAGGTCGGCGGTGGTGGGCGAAACAGATAGGGTTCCGCAAAGAAGCCGGCCGCCGCGAAAATCACGGCGCCGACCACGGAGATCAAGGCAAACTTAAGCATCTTACCTCATCAATACGGCAGGATGACCTCGAGGAAATCCTGTCCATAGCGCGGCTGCTGCACCACCGAGAGCTGTCCGCGACCACCATAAGCGATCCGTGCCTCGGCCACTTTTTCATAGCTGATGGTGTTGTTGAGGCTCAGGTCCATGGACCGGATGATCCCGGCAATCCTCAGTTCGCGGAGCTCCTTGTTGACCTTCACCTCCTGACGCCCGGCAATGACAAAGTTGCCATTGGGCAGCACCTTGATGATCACAGCGGCCACACGCAGGCTGATCTTCTCATTCCGATCAATGGACCCGTCACCACGTGTCGAAGAGCTTGAGCTCAGATCGATGATGCTGCCGCCGGTTGGAAGATCGGTCTCATCAACACCCGGCAGCAGCTTCTCGATCTGCGATCCATACCCCAGGAACGAAGGATCAGCAGCGCCCTGAGCATTGCTCCGAGAGCGCTCCGACGTATTGCTAAGCTGCGCCTTATCGTTGATTTCGATTTCGACCGTCAGAAGATCCCCGATATCCTTTGCCCGGCGGTCGCCAAAAAAGCTGCTGGTGTTGGTTTGCCAAAGGCTAGAGGCTTCCGCGCGCTGGGGTGTGCGCGCGTGCTGTCGCTGGGGCATCGGGATGCTAATCCGGTTTGCTTCCGGGACCGTTGTCTCGTCAAGCACCAGGTTCGCCATTGTCGGATCGCGCGCCTCTTCGTATTGCGCGCAAGCGACCAACCCCGTGGCCAAAGCCAGTGCCATCCCGGCACGCCCCACGTTACGTTGGTACTTGCTCAACTTGCCTGTCACTGAAGAACCTCCACGATGCCTTCTTGTCTGGCGATTGCCGTTATCGTCTTATTGCTGGACAGATTTACCACGCGCACGTCTTGCCCGAGATGCGCATCTGTCACCGCACGTCCTTTGGCCACGAGTTGCAGGGCGCCATGCTTGAGCTTGATCTTCACCTTGTCCCCTCGCGCGATGATGATGGGAGGGATCACCGAGTGACGCGGCACCGGGCGGCCGGGCACAAGCATGCGGCGCACCTGCATGCCCACCAGCTCTTCCGGATCGTCAATTGCAAAGGCACCCAGACGTCCCCACGGCATCTCGACGATCCTGATGTCTGCCTCGGTCACGATTTCATCGGGCATCTTTCGTTCCATCGGCACAGGCACCGGCACCGTCAGAACAGCAGCCCCCCAGACACGGTAGACATCAGCCGTTTCGGTGACGACATTAGCAATGAATTTTCCGGTTTGCTGATCAATCCAGAACTCGCGAATATACTCGCCTTGATCGATCGCAAGGTCCTGCATGCGGATATCGAAATACCCACGCTGCGGCATGGCCGCTCCGAACTCCTGCTCGGCACGTTCGGCAACAAGGTCGGACACGCTCGCGGCTTGTGCCGGCAGAACATGGCCCAACCCCGCGCAACATACCAAGGCCGCCATCGTCGCGATGGCCCTGATCCGTCTAGGGAAATTGGGAGCGCGCAGTTTCATCTTACTTGATCTGGTTGACCGTCGACATCATCTGGTCGGCGGTTTCGATGGCTTTCGAATTCATTTCATAAGCGCGCTGCGCCGAGATCAGGTCGGTGATCTGCTGGATGATGTTCACGTTCGAGGCCTCGAGAAACCCTTGCCGAACCATGCCAATACCGGGATCTCCCGGCACCACCTCTGTCGCCTCACCGGACGCCGTGGTCGCCTCGAGAAGGTTGTCACCGATCGGCTTCATACCTGCCTCGTTCAGGAAGGTCGCCATTGTGATCTGGCCCAACTCCACTGGGGTCGGATCGTTTTCCACATAGGCCATGACAAGACCCTGCTGGTTGATTTCGACCTGCCGGGTGTTTTCCGGGATAACGATGGCCGGCTCGACCTCGAACCCATTCAGCGCCACAAGCTGACCTTCACTGCTCAACTGAAAGCTGCCTGCACGGGTATAGGCCTGTGAGCCGTCAGGACGGTTCAGAATAAAGTAGCCTCGTCCCTCGATCGCGAGATCAAGGGGGTTTTCCGTCTGGATGAGTCCGCCCTGGCTATTGAGACGGATCACACCGGCTGCCTGCACCCCCAAGCCAATGTCGGTACCGACTGGTCGGGATGTGCCATCCTCAGAGGTCAGCGCTCCTTCGCGTTGCATGGTCTGGTAGATGAGGTCCTGAAAAGCAGCGCGTCCGCTTTTGAAACCCGTGGTATTGGCGTTCGCAATGTTGTTCGCGATCACGTCAACGTTTGTCTGCTGCGCCAGCATGCCCGTGGCTGCAATTCCCAGTGTTTTCATGTCACTGCTCTCCTGCCTCTAGTTTACACGCGACCCAATCGCTGAATAGCCTGTTTGGTCAGATCGTCTTCTTCGCCGATCAGGCGGAGCGAATTTTCATAGGCACGCTGGATGTCGATCATGCGTGTCATCTCGATAACCGGCTCGACATTGCTGGATTCAACAAAGCCCTGAGCCACACGTGAATTCTCGGCGGGCTGGGCCGCTTCGGCTCCAAGCGGTGAAATATAGAGTCCCTGCCCAATAGGGTGCATGAGCGCATCGGCCTGAATGTCATAAAGCCCGACCCGCCCCAAAACCGCGCCATCGGGTCCGGAGATCGTTCCGTCCGGTGCAATCGTAATGTCCTGCCCGACATCGTTGGGCAGAATGATGGGCGCGCCACCGGCGTCCATCAAAGCGTGCCCGGATGCCGTAGTGAGCCGTCCGTTTACGTCGACAACCAGCCGGCCATTGCGGCCATAGGCTTGCTCGCCATCCACTTCAAAGCCGAACCAGCCATTGCCGGACACCGCGAGATCAAGCGGGTTTCCGGTGGGCATGATCGCACCCTGGGTCGCATCCAGATAGCTGCCGCGATCCTGAACATAGCTGATTGCATCACCACCAACCGTCTCGGCCTCGGCATCCACGGTTTCGAACACAGGGCGGAAGGCCTTGTATCCCGCAGTGGAGGCATTCGAGAGGTTATGAGCCGTCGCATCAAGGCTCCGCTCCAATGCTGAAGCATAGGACAGTGAAACGTAACTGATGTTGCCCATTCTTACAGATCCATGCTCAACGAGAGTGCCGCCAAGAAAACAAACACTCCAATTCATTTATTGCATGAATATCTATCCATTGATACAAGAATAAATCAAGCGGTAACTTCTTTTGGCAAGCACAACCCAAAGAATGAAAAAGCTAACCGGTACTCTCCTTGGCCTCGCCTCGCTCGTGGCCCCCAGCGCTGGCGTTCCCGCCACGGAAAAAGCTGTGGCCGCAGAGAACCCGGTTTCCGCGCCCGAATTGACTGACAGACTTCCCAAACGCCAGCGGTTGCGCCACATGGATCTGCAATACTGGCCTTGGAACACGTTCCACGCCGACTTCTCTCAGCAGATCATTACGTTGAGCAGCGCCCACGGTCCCGAACGACCGGAAATCCTGCTGAACCTTGCCGAGATTTACCTGACCCAGATGATGCTCTACGAGGGGCGCTCTGTTCTGGAGGGCATAAAGACGGCGAACTCGCTGCAGGAGACACGACGCCTTGTCATGCTGCAAGCAATTGATCTCCTCCAAGGCGATCCCCTGGAAGACCCAGACACGACGCCCCTGCTCTCAAGATCGCGCCCTGATCGTGCCTTTTGGCTTTCCCTGCATGCAATCGCAGTTGGAGATGGCCCGTTGCTCGACGAGAACCTTGTCGAGGGCTTCATTGGCATGGCGCATCTACCCAAGCCGGTTCTGCGCGTCGTTCTCCCCCTCTTCATCGAAGCCGCGGTCGCGCTCGACAAGAAAACACTCGCCAGTGAGGCCATCCGCTTGATTGATGAGTTGCCGGACCTGTCGACCGCTCCCACAGGTTTTTTTCTGCTTGGCCGCGTCGCCGAGCTGAAGGGGAATGAGAAGACAGCGCTGGACGCCTACTTTGAGGCGTCAAAAGGGTGGGACAGATCAGCCGCGCGCGCCCGACTGGCGCTCGCGGATATGGCGCTTCGTGACAAGGGGCGCGGCGCACTTCTTGCCGCCCGAGACGTTCTCGCGCACGGCGCAGACTCGTGGCGGGGCGATAACTATGAGCTCGAAGCGCTGGAAAAACTGGCCTCGGTCTACACAAAACTGGGCGACGCAAAGGGCGCCCTTCAAACCTACGGCAAGATCAACGTTCGGTTTCCGGTATCGAACGCCAGCGAGGAAGCCCGCGCCAACGGAACCGAACTTCTGGGCAAGGTCTACCAACAAGGCGCGGATGGCGAAATTCCCCTCGCAGTCTGGGTCGACGTCCACCTAAAGATCCTCCCGCTCTACAAGGAATACCCGGCCTTTCCCGAATACGTGGAAATTCTTGCCGACAAGGCACTCTCGCTTGGAGGCTCGAGCCTCGCGCGCTCCGAATATCAGCGCGCACTGCTGTTGCTCGAGCAAAACTTTGACTACTTCAACATTCCAGTCCCGGAAGATCAGAAGCACCGCCTCCTTCTAAAGCTGGCAAGGTCACAAAACATGATGGGCGACTTGGCAGAAGCCCGTGACACGCTGGACCGGATCGACGTCAAGGAAAGTGGCAGCTTTCGCGAAGACGTATTTGCTCTCAAGGCCGAAATCCTCGCCGAGATGGGGGATCGAGACAGGTTCATGAGAACCTATGTTGCCAATCCGGACGCCGAACAGCTTCGCAACATGGCGCGCGCGTTTCTAGATCTGGAAGATTGGGACGGAGCCATCAAGTTCTACGAGCGCTTGAAGTCAGAGTTTCCGGATCAGTTCATGGCTGAAGATGCCTCCTATCTGCTGATCGCAGCCAAGAGGCAAGGAAACCTGAAAATCGAAGAACAAATCGTCGCCGACTTCCCTGGCCTTACGGCGTCAAGGGAATGGATAGACCTTGCCAAAGGTTTACAAGAAGTACCCGCCGACTTGCTTCCACTGCGCAAGGATTCAGCCCAAAGCCGCCTGAACAGCCTGGATAGGGCTTTGGAAAAAATAGAAAAATCAGGACTCTAGTTAAACGTGCATGAAAAGGAAAATGCTCTTTTAAATGTTGCAATTCTTCAATTCTTTAACTCTCCTTAAATTTCAAAGTAATACTTTGCTAAAGTAAGAATTACGACAAGAACAAAGAGGCAGATCGGCATGAGCATTTCCAGCGCGCTTCAAACTGGCGTAAGCGGCCTTCAAGCCAACTCCCGGGCAGTCGGCGGCATTTCCGAAAACATCGCGAACGCAAATACCATCGGCTATCGCCGCGGTTTCTCGCAAATGGTAACCACCACCGCATCCGGCGGAAGCGGAACCGGCGTTCTCTCTGTCGCCTCGGTGCAGCGGCTCGACATCAACAGCTCGGGCGGCCTGATCTCGACAAACTCGCCAACAGACATGGCCATTGGCGGCAACGGGTTCTTTTCGGTTTCGCTCCGTCCCAATGAAACCATTCAAACCAACTATCTCCTGACGCGGGCCGGCTCGTTCCTGCCCGACGCCGATGGCAATCTGGTAAATGCCGCCGGCTACTACCTAGCAGGCTACCCTTACGACCTCAGCGGTTCGATCGGCCAGGTTGACCGCAGTTCTTTTGCGCAGATGGAAACCGTAAACGTTGGCAACATCAGCCTTTCTGCAGCCGCCACGACCAGCATTTCGGCAAGGGGAAACCTACCCTCGAATGTGTCGGGCGACCCGACAGCCGATCCGGTCATCAGCCAAACTGAATACTACACGACGCTTGGGGCGTCGGAATACATCAACTTCAGCTGGCAATCGACGGCGAACCCAAATGAATGGGTCTTGACCCTGGAAGACACCAACAACGCGCCACTTGGTAGCGTCACAGTTCAATTCCACGATTCCGGAGACACGGGCGGCACGCCAGCCAGCTACTCAAATATTACAAATCTTGCCACGGCACCCAGCGCCTTTGCATTTGACGCGACGACCGGGGTTGCCACACTAACTTTGAACAATGGCACCGACCCTCAAGTCCTTGAGCTGGACCTCGGCGCACCCGGCACCTACAACGGCATCACGCAGTTTGCAGGCGACTCCGGCATGACATTTGATCGTAACGGCTCAAGCGTCGGGGGGCTGATCCGCTATGAGATCGACGAAGCTGGCACCTTGTTTGGCGTTTTTGACAACGGACAGCGCCGCCCCCTCTACGAGATTCCGGTGGCAGTTGTCGCCAACCCGCACGGAATGATCGAGATGAAGGGCAATGCCTACGGTCTGTCTGGTGAAAGCGGGGCCTTCCTGGCGAGCCAAGCGAACTCAGGCTCGGTTGGTGCCATTAACGCCGGTGCATTGGAGGCGGCAAACGTCGACATCTCCAAGGAAATGACAGATCTAATCGAGGCACAACGCGCCTATTCTACCAACGCAAAGGTGGTTACCACCGTGGATGAAATGATGGAAGAAACGACCCGTCTGAAACGATAGTTGATCTGACAATAAGTAAGGCATGAGATGACGAGTCTCACTACCGCCCTCTATTCTGCAAAGAACGGACTGTCGACCACCCAGTCGCTTTCGGCAATCACTGCAGACAACGTCGCCAACGCGACAACGCCGGGTTATGCTCGGCGTACAGCCGTTCTGGTTTCAGGTGGGCCAGATCAAGGCGGAGCCATTCTCAAGGAAATCCGCAGGGAAGTAGATAGCTCACTCGTGCGCATGTCGCGCCTTGAAAACTCCAAGATGGCGCATCAGGAAGCCATTCACGAGGGATTGCGAGGATATACCATCTATTTGGGGCAACCCGGAGACGGGATTTCTCCGGCTGAGAAGTTTTCTGCCTTTCAAAACGCCATGACGACGCTTGCGAATTCGCCAGCATCGAACGGTGCCCAATCCGGAGCCGTCCTTGCCGCCGAAGATCTGGCGGCTTCAATCAGGGGGGCAAGCAACACGCTTGCCAACACCAAATCCGAAGTTCACATGGAAATCCGCTACGAGGTCGCGGATCTGAACCAGGCGCTATACGACCTTGCTTCTCTCAATCAAACCCGCCGGGACTTTTCCAGTGGATCGCTGGAAGCAGCACAGTTTGAAGACAAGATCGAAGGGCTGCTGGACCAGATTTCGGGCATCATCGATATCCGCACCACCCGCTCGAACGACGGCACCCTCAGCGTGTATACCTCTGCCGGAACCGCGCTTCTGGAAGGCAAGCGCGTCAACGATGTCACCTACAACCAGGGCACCGGTACGCTGCTGGCCGGAGAGCAGGACATTACGCCCAACCGCGACGGTGTCCGGGGACTGCGCGAAGGAAGCCTTGCCGGCCTTATAGCCCTCAACCAAGAGATACTGCCACAGTTCCAACTCCAACTGGACGAATACGCGCGCAGCTTGATCGAGGCGTTTGAAGATGCCGACGCCTCCCTGACTGCCGGTCAGGCAGGTCTCTTTACCGACAATGGTTCAGCCTATGATCCTGCGAACCTGTCAGGGTTGGCCGGCAGGCTGCATGTCAATGACGCCGTAGAAGTTGGCGTTGGTAGCGAAGTCTGGCGCTTACGTGACGGGATTGGCGCCGCACAGCAAGGTGATGCTTCGAATGCAACCCAGATTCAGGCATTCCTCGACGCGATGGGGCAGGCGGCCAACGCAGACCCGGGAACAGGATTGCCATCCTCAATCACGCTTGCCGACTTTGGTGCCGAAATGGTCACCGCCCAGTCAAATGCCCGCGCCAGGGCCGAAAGCCAATACAACGCGGCAAGTTCTGCGGCGGCTGTCGTTCAATCGGCCCGTCAAAACGCAGAAGGCGTAAACATCGATGAAGAGATGCAAAAGCTGATGCTCATCGAACAAAGCTTTGCAGCGAATTCCCGCATGCTTCAGGCCATATCTGAAATGATGGATACGCTCATCGCTGCAGTGTAAGGAACGGTACCATGCCCTGGTCAGTGGGACGCCTCTCAACTTTACAGTTCAACCTGACAAACAGGTACCACGTTTCTCGCACCTCGATGGATTTGCAGCGGGCTGGAGAGGAAGTGTCTACAGGTCGGCGTGCCGACGTCTTTGCCGATCTAGGCCCTCGAGCAGCAGGCACTATCAAGCTGCGCGCAAGGGAAGAAGAAACTCAAAACTACCTCAAATCAAACGAGCTGCTTGGCAACAAGCTGTCAGCCATGCTGACCTCGGTCGACGCAGTTCGCGACCAGGTTCAGGGCGTTTTGGAAATGGCCCTGGCCAATGCTTCGAGCCCCGCCAACGGCGGCCACACTCTTAAATTGCAGGCACGCGCGGCAATGGAGAGCGTCGTTGCAACGCTCAATATCAAATACAACGGCGAACACCTGTTTGCCGGCACTCAAAGTGACAACGCACCACTGATGCGTTGGGAACAAACCAACCCTGACACGGGGCTTTCACCCGAAGGTGTTGCAGCGGGCATCGTGGCGCCAGGGATCACGGACCTAGCCACAGCACAGGCAATGGCGGCCGAGTTTGACACTGTTTTTGCCTCTGCTGATGCCAGCAATCCGGACCGCAACTTTGAACAGACATTCTACGTCGGGTCTCCGCAGCTTGATGGTTCCAATCAACCCTATGACCGTGTCGTGGCACGGCTGAGCGCAGGTCAGGAACTGAGCTACGGTGCGCAAGCCAACGACGACGGCCTGCGTGACATTTTACAAGGGCTTTCGATGCTGATCGCCGTCGACGCCAGCACCATCAATGACGATGCGGCATATAAGGATTGGATGGGCAACGTCATCGACTCGCTGTCAAAGGGGCAGGAAGGCGCTTTGGCAATCTCTTCGCAGATCGGCTTTAATCAACAGGTCGTCGAAACAGCAAAGACCCGCCTGACCGACCTTTCCCTTGTCCAGCAAACCCAGATTTCAGCGTATGAGACAGTGGATCCCTACGAAGCTGTCACCCGGATGACAAATCTGGAAACGCAACTGCAAGCAAGTTACGAAGTTGCCGCGAGGCTCTCTTCACTATCCATACTTAACAGGATCTGACCTGATATAGCGCGGACGTCAGGACGCCCGGTGCATCATGTCCATGTGGTCCGGCGGCGACAGCTTGTAGCCGCGGCCATGCACCGTTTCGATATACTGACATCCACTCTCTGCAGCCGCCGCGATCTTTTTGCGCAGCTTGCAGATATAGACGTCAATCACCTTGTCAAACGGCTGATCCGCGCTCATGCCGTACACTGCATCATAGATCGCACTCTTTGACGTAACGCGATGCGAATTCAGCACGAGATGGCGAAAGATCGAATGCTCTCGTTTGGAAAGCTTGATGCGGCTGCCCGACACAATCGGGTCCCGGCCGTCAAAATAGGCTGTCATTTCGCCCAAGACCACGCTGTCAGCCGCATGGCCATGAAACCGGCGAATGATCGAGTTGATGCGGGAAAGAACTTCACCGCCCTTGATTGGGCTGACAATCACATCATCAGCGCCGTTATCGAGGAGGGCCGAAGTATCACGGAAGTTCCGGAAGTCACGTAGAACAATAACAGGATTTGAGCACCCCGCCTTGCGTAGTGCGCGAATGTTCTCATGTACATCCTCGGATTCGCCGATCAGGATTGGACGGCTATCCAAACCGGGCTGGCGCAACGCCGACAAACCTGCCTGAAAGAAATCCCGCCCAACAAAGTGAGATTCAATGCCCACATGGCTCAATTGATTGGCCAAGGCCTCGTGGCGCTCCTCTCGCGGTTCAAACACAAAGACGCGCATGAACTTCTCCGGCAATTCTTCGTTTCGCTACACTGCTCATGGGCACCAAGTATAAATAGCAAGAAAAACAATTCAACATATTATTCTTGTAAATTCATTGATAGATGAATTAATACTTACTTAATGGAAATTTAATCATGACTCGACATGAAGGAAAGGTGAAGATTTGTTCTTCCAAGCGCCAAAAATCCTTCAACACCTGGCCCCTGCGGCTATGGTTTTGGCTGTCGTACTGGGTTCAACGACGGCCGGCGCAGAAGTGCGCCTAAAGGACATCGCCGGATTTGAAGGGGTGCGCGAAAACCACCTGATCGGATACGGGCTTGTCGTAGGCCTGCTAGGCTCGGGAGACAAGCTCTCGTCCAGCCCCTTCACCCGCGAGTCGATAAAGGGCATGCTCGAGCGCCTTGGGGTCGCGAACCTCGACAGCGATTCACTCAAGACCAAGAACACGGCCGCCGTCATGGTAACGGCAAAGCTGCCGCCCTTTGCCCGCCGCGGCTCACCGCTGGACGTGACCGTGTCGTCCCTTGGCGATGCGTCAAGCCTGCGCGGCGGCACACTTTTGGTCACGCCGCTTTCCGGGGCTGACGGAGAAATCTATGCCGTCGCGCAAGGCGCCATTGCCACCTCCGGCTTTCTGGCTCAGGGCAACGCCAGCAGCGTAGTCGAAGGCGTGCCGACAATTGCCAAAATCGAAAACGGTGCAATTGTCGAGCGTGAGGTTCAGTTTGAACTAAACGATATGAACAGCCTGCGCATCTCATTGCGCGACCCCGATTTCACCACCGCCCGCCGTGTGCGCAATGCGATTTCCGGTGCCCTAGGCGAAGCCACCGCCAAAGTTCTGGATTCCGGCACGGTGGAAATCAGCTTCCCGGGTAAGAAAGGGCGCGATCCGGAACTGATCCCCGAACTCATCGCAGACATCGAGAACATTGCCATCCAACCGGATACAACCGCCCGCGTGGTTGTTGACGAAAAATCCGGAACGATCGTGATGGGTGCCAACGTTCGCATCAGCCGCGTCGCCATTACCCAGGGCGGCCTGACGGTTCGGGTAAACGAGAGCTTCAACGTCAGCCAACCCAACCCCGTGAGCGCGGGCGGTGACACGCTGGTCATTGCAGGTGAGCCCATTAGCATCGGCGGCACAACTGTCGTGGTTCCGGAGACCGAGATCGACATTCGCGAAAGCGACCGGCGCTTCACAATCCTGCAGGGGGACGTAAGCCTTCAGGAGCTCGTTGATGGCCTGAACGCCATTGGAGTTGGTGCGCGTCAGACCATTGCGATCCTGCAGGCCATCAAGGCCGCGGGGGCACTGCATGCAGATCTGGAGATTATCTGATGTCCAATCTTGAAATGCCTCCCATCTCTCCACTGGAAGCGGCCAAGGCGCAGGCCAATCAGGCCTCGCGTGAAAAGAACGTGGCGGAAGGCTTTGAAACAGTCTTCCTCACCCAATTCGTGGAACAGATGATGGAAACGGTGGACCCCAACGCCTTTGGCGGCGAGAAGCAAGCTGAAATCTGGCGGTCCTTCCTCTCCGAAGCAATTGCCGAAAAACTCACCGAGCAGGGCGGGTTCGGATTTGGCCAAAGCGTCGAACAGGCGATCTCATCCTACCAACAAGGGAGCAAGTTGTCGGGCGGTAGCTGACGGCATTTGTAGAACAAACGATGGCAGGTATTCGAAAGTTCAGGTTTGGTGAACGGCGCGAGGCACGAGAGAACGCGAGCGCATCGGGTGACGTCGTCCTGACCAATGAGGACGAACAGAACCTTGATGCCTTCGCTGAGACTCTGAAGGAAACGATCCAACTGCTTCGAGAGGAAATCGAAGCAATTAACAGCGGCAAACTCGGCGTTGTGAGCGAATTTTTCGAGCGAAAATCCAAATTGATGAAATGGTTGGAGCTCAAGACCCCCCTTATTGAGCCATTTTTGCCACATCAAACGGCCCGCGAAAAAAAGATTCACCTTTACCTTGAGGAACTTAAAGAAGCCGCCGCCACCGATGGTGAACTGCTGTCCCGCATGTCTATTGCCGCAAGAAGTGTGGTGCGCGAGATAGAAAAAGCAAGTGATCGCAATGGCTTGAGTGGTATCTACGGCAAGTCCGGGCAGAAACTCGGCGCCGCATCAGAGGGCAACTTGCGCATTGATCGCGAGTTCTGAGACTGGGTGCCTTAATTTTGACACAGGTTTCTTAACCGCGCTTTAACCTCACGCTCAATATTCGTGTTACTGATTAGAAAATCAGATCAGTCAGAAGACTGACAATAATGAGAAGTTGAGGAGAGCATTAAATGTCGTCCATTCTCACAAACAATTCGGCGATGGTCGCCCTGTCCACGCTGAAAATGGTCAATACAGGCCTGAATGAAACCCAAAACCGCGTTTCGAGTGGCCTTGCCATTCGCTCCGGTAAGGAAAACGCAGCATACTTCGCCATCTCGGAAACGATGAAGGGCGACAGCGGTATGTTCAAGGCCATCAACGAAGGCCTGACCTCGACCAAGAACTCGGTCGCGACCGCACGCCTTGGCGCAGAAACCGTTGCTGATCTTGCTGAACAGTTTGTTGAGCGTGTTGCCTTTGCACAAGGTAACGGCATCGACCTCGGCGAAGTTCAGTCGGAACTGGGCGAACTGGTCAAGCGGATGGATTCCGCGATCAAGCAAGCCACCTTCAACGGTGACGACCTGGTCAACGCATCGAGCGACGGTGCTACCGGCAACGCCGCAACCGTAAGCGTCACCGCGATTTCTGGTGTGTCTCGCGCCGGCGGTTCGTTCAGCACCACCACCATTTCGTTCACCGGTGTCGACCTCGCATCGATCCGTGGCGATATGACCAACACCGACACCGGCTTTGCAGCCATCGACGTCTCGACTTCGACCGACCTGGCCGCCGATCTGGCGACCGCGGAAGGCCTCCTGTCGAGCGCGATCGCGGCAGCGACTTCGCTGGGTGTTACCGAAAAGACCGTTGAAGGCCAGCAGGCATTCCTCGGCAGCCTGACCGACACACTGGACTCGGGCATCGGCGCAATGGTCGACGCGAACATGGAAGAAGAAGCCGCCCGCTTGCAGGCCTATCAGGTCCAGCAACAGCTTGCGACGCAGTCTCTCTCCATCGCGAACCAAGCACCTCAAAACATCCTGAGCTTGTTCCGTTAAACGCAATAGGGGCCTAGTGGTTTCCACTAGGCCCCAAAGCGAGTGACAGTAACGAGTGATTTGTTTTCTTTCTCGCCAGAGAAAGCCAGCCTCGACGCCCTCCAGTCGGGTTGAGCCGGTCGCTGCGCAATAGCGGCCGGCATCAAGAGTGTCAGCTGACCTGTTTATCGTCAAAGAACTCTCTTAGAGGATCGTCTATTCCGGCCTCCAAAAGCAACCTATAAATTTCCGCAAAGCTCTGATCGGGTGTCATTTTCTCGGATCTCTTCTGAGAAAGGAACGCATTTGCCGCCTTGAAGAACCGCTCCGCCGCTTCCAGTTCGGGATCTGAGCCCGGCCGATAGGCACCAACGCGGATCAACTCCTCCATGTCCGAATACCGCGCAAGCGCCTTTCGGGCGGACGACATGACCTCGTATTCTTCCGGCGAATGGCACTGCGGCAGCATCCGCGAAATGGATCTCTGAACATCAATGGCCGGAAAGCGGCTCTGCTCGGCAATACGACGATCAAGCACGATATGGCCATCAACAATGCCGCGAATGGCATCGGCGATCGGTTCGTTCATGTCATCACCATCCACAAGCACGGTATAGATTCCGGTGATGTCGCCCTGCCCTTCCACGCCCGGGCCGGCCCGCTCCAGTAGGTGTGGCAACTCGGAGAACACGGTTGGAGGATAGCCCCGCGTGGTGGGTGGCTCACCACTGGACAGACCGATTTCGCGTTGCGCAGTTGCAAATCGCGTCACGCTATCGAGAAGCAACAAAACCTGCCGGCCAGTCGACCGAAAGTATTCCGCAACCGATGTCGCCGTCCAGGCTGCCTGCCGACGCAACAAGGGGGCTTCATCACCAGTTGCAACCACGACCACTGACCGGGCCATACCCTCCTCGCCCAGATCTTCCTGAATAAACTCGCGAACTTCCCGACCACGCTCACCGACAAGTCCGAACACGACAACGTCGGCATCCGTATTGCGCGCCAGCATCGCCATCAGGGTGGACTTACCGACACCTGAGCCCGCGAAAATACCCATCCGCTGACCACGGCAAATCGGGGTGAAGACGTCGATACACTTGACCTGGGTCTGAAGCTTTTCCCCAACACGACGGCGCTCGAACGCGCGCGGCGGATGCGCCTTTCGGGCAAGGCGCTTGCCACTTCTGGGGCGCCTGGGCGTGTAATCCAGCGGCCGGCCCAGCGCATCAACTACGGTACCAATCCAGCTTTCATCCGGCGAAATCGCATCATCGTGCTGCACAAGTTCAACCGGATCGCCTACGGCAACTCCATCCCAGCTGCCGTAGGGCAAAAGCTGCAGGTCATCATTGCGCGCTCCAACAACTTCGCAATCAATCACACCCAAACGGCTATGAACTCTGCACCGCTGACCAATGCCCGCAGCCCTCTCCAGGCCCGAGGCACTTAGGGTAAGGCCAACAATTGCGCTCACATGCCCGACTATCCTTGATGAACTCAAGGAATAAATCGATCTATGTAGCGATGCGAGAGCATTCATATCAAGAATAAACCCTTTATTAATTCTTGGATACGGTGCTATACTTGCTCAAATAGCGACGGGAGTCCATGATGAACTTTGGTGACGTCAACCTTTTTGACCTTGCATCCAAGCGCCTGCAATGGCTCTCGGACCGTCAAAAAGTGCTCTCCGAAAACATCGCCAATGCCGATACCGCAGAATACCGCGCACGGGATGTGGAGAGCTTTCAAAGCTATCTGAGCAACACTGAAGACACGAGTCTGCCCCTAAACGCGCAGATTGTCGAAACCAAGACCGCCTGGGGCGAGGACTTTTCGGGCAACAACGTCGTTCTCGAGGAACAGATGATGGAAGCCGGCTCAACATCTGGCCAGTACAAGATGGCAGCTGGTCTCTACAAGAAAGCCCATCAGCTTATCCTTGCGGTTTCCGGAAACTAGGAGGGCTGAACGATGGATTCACTAAGATCGATTTCAGCCACCGCCGCCAGCGGCATGCGGGCACAGTCAGAGCGCCTGCGGGTGGTTTCTGAAAACGTTGCCAACTCGGCCACCACAGCCGAGAACCCCGGCGACGATCCATATCGCCGCAAGGTCATCTCGTTTGGCACCGGCACGGATGAATCCACCGGCGCAGCGATCGTCACTGTTTCGGAAATCTCGCGCGACTTGAGCAATTTCAAAGTTCTCTACGATCCGGCCCACCCTTCGGCGGATGACAACGGTTACGTCAAAATGCCGAACGTCAATCCGTTGATCGAGATGAGCAACATGCGCGAGGCCGCACGTGGTTACGAAGCAAACCTGTCGATGATGGAACGCGCACGCGAGATGCGTTCGCTCCTGATTGATCTGTTGGGATAAGAGGTAAGAGATGACGGATTTTGCTGCCATTCGTTCGTCAAGCGCCGTTCAATCGGCCTACAACAAGACGCGCAGTCTTCAGAGCGACAAGACGAACCAGGCCGATCAGGGCAATACGACCCAGGGCCCCGACTTTTCCCAGATGGTGTCAAAGGCGGCCTCCAACGCTGCGGAAACCGTTCGTCAGGGCGACCAGACGGCCATGGCGGGCCTGACGGGCCAAGCAGGCATTCAACAAGTTGTCGAGGCCACGATGGCGATGGAAAGCACGGTCCGCGTTTCGGTCGCGGTGCGGGACAAATTCGTCGAGGCCTACCAGGAAATCATGCGGATGCCGATCTAACCCCGCGCAACAGGCGCTTCAGCAGGAACCCAATATGGACGCGGTCAGCACATACGAAATTCTTCGTCTCACCATTATGACCGTTCTCAAGGGATCGGGGCCCGTTCTTGCGGTTGCACTGGCCGTGGGTCTGATCATCGCATTCATTCAGGCCCTGACCCAGATTCAGGAAATGACGCTGACCTTCGTTCCCAAGATCATCGCGATCTTCGGAACCTTGGTCCTGACGCTTCCATTCATCTATGGGACGCTATCGCGCCTGTCGGAGCAAATCTTCGACCTGATCGCCAGCGGTAGCGTGTAGCCATGGCGCGCCGACGTACATCCCTTCTGGCGCTGGCAACGGCGCTTTTTGTCGTTTCGACAGGCGGGTCAGAGCAATCGGCACAGGCCCAGCTTTGGGCAGGGTTCTACAAGCCGTCTCAACCTGAGCCGACGCCTCAGGAGATTTTCGAGCTGGGCGACGACGCGGTGTGCCTTGCCGAAATCCTCGAAGCACAGTCCCGCTATGGGATTCCCGACAATCTTCTGTTGTCCATTGGCATCCAAGAGGCCGGACGGGTCGGGAAACGCGGCCTCACAGTCTGGCCTTGGTCGGTCAACGCCGAGGGCAAAGGCGCCTTCTTTCCCACCCGCGCAGCCATGCTTGACTGGGTGCGCAACCAGATGGCCCAGGGCGTGCGATCTATCGACGTCGGCTGCATGCAGATCAATCAGAAATGGCACGGCAAGGCTTTTGCTTCGCTTGAGGACGCAACAGATCCCGCCATCAACGTCGACTATGCCGCCCGCTACCTGCGTGATCTGTACCGCAGTGAGGGAGACTGGTGGAAAGCTGCCGGCCGCTACCACTCCGGCACCGAGAAATACCAGAAGATCTATCTCGACAAGCTGTCTCGCAACCAGGGGGTCGCCAATGCCAATCTGGATGGGTTTCTGGACATGATCGTCGATGAAACCATCGCGAATACTGTTCTGGTGGCCGAGGTCGCCCCCGTGACCCCACCCGCCGTGTTCTGGGGCAACCATCAGTCCGAAGAGACTGCTGCAACTTTCACGATCTACTCCAACAGCCCGATGCGGCCGATCATACCTGACTACAAAGAGATGTTCTGACAAAAATGAGCGCACGTGACGTTAACACCCCCCAATCCCTGATGCCCGGCTGGCTGCGCCAGACCGTGGGCAACCGGGATATTGCCTTTGCCATTGGCGTGGTGCTGATCCTTGCGATGCTGTTCATTCCGCTGCCGCCGTTCCTGCTGGATATCGGCCTTGCGGTTTCCTTGTCACTCGCCGTGTTGATCCTCATGGTGTCGCTCTGGATTCAGACCCCTCTCGACTTCAACTCCTTCCCGACGCTGCTTCTCGTGGTCACCATGTTGCGCCTTGCGCTCAACGTGTCATCGACCCGCCTGATCCTGAGTGAAGGCCATCAGGGGACCGGTGCCGCAGGTAAGGTCATCGAGGGGTTCGCAGGCTTCATCGTCGGGGGCGACTATGTCATCGGTATCGTGATTTTCGCGATCCTCGTGACGATCAACTTCATCGTGATCACCAAGGGTTCGACCCGTATCGCCGAAGTTGCCGCCCGCTTCTCGCTCGACGCGATGCCCGGCAAGCAGATGGCCATCGATGCCGACCTGGGTGCCGGTATCATTGACGAAGACGAGGCGCGCGCGCGCCGCAAGGTTCTGGAAGAAGAAAGCGCCTTTTTCGGGGCAATGGATGGTGCATCCAAGTTCGTACGCGGCGACGCCGTCGCCGGTATCATCATTACCCTGATCAACGTGATCGGCGGCATCCTGATCGGCATGACAAGCCACTCGCTCAGCATCAGCCAGGCCGCCGCGAACTATACGGTTCTGACAATCGGTGACGGGCTTATCACGCAGATCCCCGCGCTTGTTGTGTCGCTGGCCGCAGGTCTTCTTGTCACCAAAGGCGGAACCCGCGGTGCCGCAAACGAAGTTGTCCTGGCCCAGCTCGGTGGCTTCCCCAAGGCCCTCTACATGGCCGCCGCCCTTTGCTTTGGCGTCGGCTGGCTTCCCGGCTTCCCGGTAGCCGTCTTCCTGCCCCTGTCGGCAGCCATGGCAGCCATGGGCTACGTGATGCAAAAGCACGCGGAAAGCGTGAAACAGGCAGAACAGGCCGCAGCAGAATTTGCGGAATCGCAAGAACAATCCAAAGAGGAAACCGTCTTCGACCTTCTTCACGTTGATGATGTCCGGCTGAACCTTGGCACCGGCCTTGTTCCCCTGATCACCTCGCAAAACGCAGCCCTGCCCGGTAAGGTCAAAAGCCTGCGCAATCTTTTCATCAAGGACTTCGGTTTCGTTCTTCCCCCCGTCCGCATCAAGGACGACAACACCCTGCCACCCAACACCTATTCGGTCTCCCTCAACGAGGTCGAGACCGCCCGCGGCGACGTGCGTCCGATGATGATGATGGTAATCGACCCGGAAGGGAGCCAGATTGACCTTCCCGGCGAACAGACTCGCGAACCCACCTTCGGCCTGAATGCCGTTTGGGTGGACGAAACCCGCGCATCCGAAGCCGAGCTGATGGGTCTGACAGTAGTTGACCCCGAAAGCGTCATCACCACGCACCTGACGGAGATCATCAAAGAGCACATGCCGGAAATCCTGAACTATTCGGCAACTCAGGAACTGATCGAAGGGCAAAGCAAGGAATATCAAAAGCTCCTGTCCGACAGCGGCTCGTCTTCCGCCGTCATGCTGCAACATGTGCTTCAGGCGCTGCTGGCCGAGCGTGTCTCGATCCGCAACCTGCCGCGCATCATCGAGGCCATTGCCGAAGCCACCGCGACAACTCAGAACATTCGTCAAGTTGTGGAACATGTCCGCGGAAAGCTCTCGAAGCAGATTTGCCAGTCTCTGATCGATCCCCAAGGCCACGTGCCGGTGATCACCCTTGGCGCAGATTGGGAGCGCGAACTGACCAACTCGGTTTCGAACGCCAATGGCGAAGAGACGTTCATCATGTCGCCCCAGCGAGTTCAGGAGTTTGTTCTTGCCGCCCGTCAGGAAATCCAGCGGTTCTCAAGCGGTGATCATTGGCCGGCGCTCTTGGTCTCGCCCTCCGTCCGACCCTACGTGCGCTCGATCTTCGAACGCGTCAGCCCAATGACCCAAATCATCTCGCACAACGAGGTACACCGCAAAGCCTCGCTGCGCACGATGGGCACCGTGGGACAATAACCATGTCGCTGGAGGACATCGTTTCCGCCCAGATCTTCGGCTACTTCGTGGTCGTGGCCCGGCTTGGCGCGGCCCTCATGTTCATGCCCGGTTTTGGTGAAACCCAAATACCCGTGCGCGCAAGGCTATCCTTTGCACTCGTGCTTTGCGCCGCACTTTACCCGGTCACCCCCGTCCCGGCTTTCATTCCGGAATCCCCCGCCGCAGCAGCTGTGCTTCTGGGCCTCGAGGTCACGGTGGGTCTCTGGATCGGATTGACGGCCCGCGTCCTCCTCGCCGCCCTTCAGTTCGCAGGCTACCAGGTCGGACAGGTCTCGGGACTTGCCAACGCCTTCGGCCCTTCGCTTGGCTCTTTCGAAGGCGCCACGCTTGTCTCGACTCTCATCCTGTTGGGCGGGGTCGCTGCAATTTTCGCCACGGATGCGCATCATGTCATCCTTATGGCGCTTCTGGACAGCTACAACGTATTCCCGCTGGGTCGCATTCTGACCGGAGATCTGGCCGAACAGATCGTCAAGGCTGGGGCGCACAGCCTTTACATCGGCACCATGATCTCGGCCCCCTTCTTTGTCATGGGGGTTGTGCTGAACCTCGGTATGGGCCTGGCCAACCGGATGATGCCCCAGCTTCCAGTTTTCTTCGTTGCGGCCTCTATTCTGATCGCCGTCGGCCTACTTATCCTCGCCGCTGCAATCCCCAGCGTGCTAGACTTCTTTGTACGTGATTTCATCCGTTGGTTTGCCAACTTCACCGTCTGAGGCACCATGAGCCAGGAAGAGACAAGCGACTCCAAACCACACGAACCAACCGAAAAGCGCCTACGGGACGCGCGGAAGAAAGGGGATGTGCCGTCGTCACGCGAGACCGGCAACATGATGGTAGTGTTGTCCCTTCTCGGCATCACGATCTTTGTATTGCCCTGGCAGTCAGCAGATCTCGCCGAGTCGCTTGCAATCCTGATCGACAACTCGGGCCGAATTTCTGTTGGAACAGGCCAGGCGGGCGTTACCCGCCTGGGCGAGGTGATGTTCGAATTCATGATCGCCCTCGGCTTCGTTCTTGCGCCGATTTTCGGCCTTCTGGCTCTCGGCGGCTTGTTCGGTGTGATGATCCAGGGTGAGACCGTCTTCTCACTTGAACGCATCACGCCAAAGCTCAACAAGATTTCGCCGCAACAGGGCTTCAAACGTCTCTTCTCCGGCAGCGCCCTTATCGAGTTTGGGAAAAGCCTGTTGAAGGTATTTGTCGCTGGCGCGCTTGCCCTTTGGGTGACCAACAAGGTCGTGGCCGGCATGATGGACAGTTCGGGCTTCCTCCCCGAAAGCCTGCCGAACTACCTGCTCGAAGCAGCCCGTCGCCTGCTTGTCGCAATGTCGATCTTCCTCATTCCACTCGCCCTGCTCGACATCGTTTGGCGTCGGTTTGAATGGCGCAAGAAGCACATGATGTCCCACAAGGAACTTCGCGACGAAATGAAAGAAGCGGAAGGCTCGCCAGAACTCAAGGCCAAGCGGGCCCAGGTACGTCGCGAGCAATCCCAGAAACGGGTCGCACTTGCCGTGCCAGAGGCAAGTGTCGTTCTAACCAACCCAACACACTATGCCGTTGCCTTGAAATACGAGCCCGGCACCGACCTTGCACCGCAATGTGTGGCCAAGGGCGCCGACCATATGGCCAAACGCATTCGCGAACTCGCCTTCGACAATGAAATCCCGGTTGTTGAAAACAAGCCCCTGGCGCGCTTGCTGTATGACACGGTGGACCTTGATGAAGTTGTCCCTGTTGAACACTGGGCCGTTGTTGCAGAAATCATCAGCTTCGTACTCGACCTGGAAAACAACGTGCATCGCCAACCACCTGACGGCTCGTCCCTGAGGACGCTGGCGGATGAGTAGTCCACCCTCCCGGACTGTTCCTTAAAGAATTGACTCGATAGCCCCATTTTCGTCCCATTTTTTTGCGATCACTGGAATCGGTCTTTCCCGAAGAATCGGAGACTGCACAGCGAATCCAGGAGCCGCATGAATGCGCATTTTGGTTGTGGACGATGATGAACTGTTCGTAGACCTGATCTGCACAGCTCTCACCAGTATGGGATTTCAAATGCCGGTCTGCGCATCGAGCGCGGAAGAGGCATTGCAATTGGCCATACAAGAGCGGGAACCTTTCAGCACTTTCCTTCTCGACATCAACTTGCCAAACAAGAATGGCGTGGACCTGTGCCGGGAAATCCGACTCCTGCCAAACTACCGCATGACTCCGATCATCATGATCACGGCCAGCAAGCAATCCGATCTCATGGAACGCGCGTTCGAGGCCGGTGCCACCGATTTCGTCGGCAAACCGATCGACGGCCTCGAGCTTGGCACCCGCGTCAAGATCGCCGGAATGCTGAACGACAGTATCATCCGCGAGAAGCGGGCGATGTATACGCTGGAAGATCTGACCGAACTCACCCGCGTGCAGTTCGACGAGATGGTCTCGCTGCCCAATATCGAAGGCGTCGTCGACTATCCGGTTCTCGAGAACATGTTGCTCCGTATGGCCCGTGCCTGCTATGCGATGTCGATTTTCTCGATCGAAGCCATGTCGGCAAAGGATGTCTATGACCGCGTCGCTCCGCCCTACTTTGTTGGCTACCTGAAGAAAATCGCCTCGATCCTCTCGGAAAGCCTCTCAGGCGACAAAACGATCATTACCTACGCTGGCAAAGGCGTTTTTCTATGCGTGAAGCAAGGCCGCGATCGGCTCGACCTCATGCAGGTCGAAGACCGCATCGAGAAAGCGCTCGATGCCCAATGGAACCCTGACGCGACCTTCGGGATCAAGACACCTTATCTGGCGGTGTCTGCACTCTCTCGCAAAAGCGTCTGGACCAACCAATCCGCACTGGAAGCGATTCAAGGCTTTAAACAGTCCCTGGCGCAACGCGATGAACACGGTTTCCCAGAAGCGGACGATGCCAACTGGTTTTCGGACCTCGGCCAATAAAATAGGCCGAGGTAACCCTCACAGTTACCCCGGCCTTCTGCTCGACTTTCTGTCTGAGTCTAGTTCAAACGAATCCCGTTCAAATCCTGATCTCCCGGCAACTGCGAGCGTTCGAGAATAATCTTGGAAACCGCACGGGCGCGCACCGGCGACATCTTCGCCAGTATTGGGGCCGCCGTACGCGGCTTCATGGTGCCCAGGATCATGATGGTTGTTTCAATATCCATGTCGTCCATGATCCTGGCCGCATCCGCGGGCTTCATGTTCTTGTAGAACTGGATCAGGCGATCAAGGTCATCCGTCTTGGCGGCTTCCACCCGTGCCAGAAGATCGGTAATCGCGCTCTGCAACTCCAGAAGCGCGGCCTTTTCAATCTGCAGCTTCTCACGAGCAAGGGCCAGCTCGGATTCCCGCGCACTCACGGCCAAACGCTGTTCTTCGATGACCTCTCGCTCAATGGCGAGGGCAGCAAGCACCTCTTCAGGGGTTTCACATTGCGCAGGTTTTTGCGACAGGCCCTCAACAAGCGGCGGCACTGTTTCTTCCGGCTCGGCCTCGGCTTTTTCATCCTTTGCAGCAGCCTGCACCAGGATCTCCGGCGCCTGTGGGGTTTCCGTCCGGAATGGGGGCAAAGGCACCGATACCGCCGCCTTCGCAAACAGCGTCACACCCAGCCCGACGATCAGGATTTTTCCATAAGCCCCACGCAGCATCTATCAGGTCCTCGATTCAACACGCGATGCTTCAAAGAACATGCGCACAAGGTCTTTCTTGTCGCGCACGATCTGCATACCCGGCATCTTGCTCGAAGGCTGCCTGCGGCTTGCAAATGCAGGCGCGTCATCCTCTACACGCACCTCTTCTTCTTGCCAGTCAGCTTGATCCTGCGTTTTTCTGGCTTCGATGCTGTCTTTCATCTGCTCGACCGATTGCTCGGATTTGTCGACAGCCTGCGAGAACTCTTGCACCAGCGGCTCAAGTTCCTTGAGAACCGCCATCAGGCGGCGCACTTTCGCGGAAATCATGAAACCATAGGCAATGGCTCCTGCCAGCATGATGATGATGACTGCGTCAATGATCGTTGCGGCCATTTTCGAATTCCCCCTTTGTTTCAAGCTCTTCCGTGATCTGAATTGCCACGTTTCCATTGTTCTTCTTGCCCAGCGCCGCACGGAACATTGGCACCCCGGCACAGACAATTGTTGCCTCGTGATCTTCCTCGACGAACAGATCAAAGGTCTCGCCACGCTTCCAGTTGAGTATCTTGTCGATGGGTAAAGTCACCTCGGCAAACACGGCTTCCATGCCCAGCTGCGCGCGCTCGATCTGGATCGACAACTGGTCATGCCACTTGTCATTGCCATTACTGCGCTCCCCGAAATGGATTTTGCCAAGCTTGGGTCGGATCGGCTCCAGCGCGTCATAGGGAACCAGCACTTCAAGAGCCCCGGCATGTCCCATCATCAACGCCGAAATCTTCATCCGCACGCAAAGACTTGCGGGCTGGGCAAAATTCACCGCATCGGGATCAGACTCGATGTCGACGCACTCCATATCCGAGTCCACGACAACCGACAGGCTTCTCTGAAACTCATCAAGGATTAGCCTTGCAAGCCGCCGGCTGAATCCACGCTCGATTGTCGTGAAATCGGCACTGTCGCGCTTGGGCAGTTCCTTGACCTCGCCCCCCAGCATCAATTCGAGCGATGTCATCAACAGCGTCGAATCCATCGCGATCAGGATGTCCCCGTCAAAGGGTTCACCCGTACAGGTCGCAAGGATCGCCGGCGCGGGCAATGCTTCTACTGCTTGCGCAACCGTCACATAGTCCAATTGCACCAATGACGTTTCACAGATCACCCGCGTCAGATCCGGCACTGCGATCGAGATGTTTTCGGCCAGGCGCTCCCCCAAGATGTCCAGCATGGGTAGGCGTTCAAAGCTGAAGTCCGAAAGCCGGATAATCTCGTCGATCAGGTTACCGTTCTGCTCTTCCATTTCCTGAGGCGTCAAAATTCTGTTCATCCCCGCCCCCTATTGCACGATCAGATCGTTGATCAGGATTTCTTGCGGCAGGTCACTGCCTACCGCGGCACGGGCGCGCTTCAACAGCTCCGCCTTGACGTGCAGCACGCCCGCCATCCCCCGGACGTCGGCTTCATGAAGGCCGCGCAAATACCCGTTGAACAGATCCCGCATGAATGGCTCTCTCGACCGAACCAGCTCGGCCGCACCGGGGTCGGTCCGATAGACAAGAACCACCGCGACTTTCAGAAAGGCCTTTGTCGGCGCGCCCTGCGCATCAACACCCTGGATATTGGTCAACAAATCCCCGAAGTCCAACAGGCCATTGTCAGCAACAGCTTCGCCTTCCTTGCCCTCACCCTCGTCCTTGGCTTTGTCCTTGTCTTTCTTCAACGCCAAGGCGTCTTCGGCGGGGTGGCCATCCTTGGCCAGAGGATCGACAATACCCTTCTTGGAGTCCCCGCTATCCTTGGCTGCAGCGGTGTCCGCCCCGGACTGTTCATCGACATAATCCGGCTCATAAGACGACACGTCCTCGAGATAGGCCATGCGCGCAAGGAAAAAGCCGCCGCCCAGCGAAGCGACGCACATAAGAACGGCTGCCATCAAAAGCTTTTTGGCGCTTCTCGCCTTCGCTTTGACGGGGGCCTCTTCGCCTGACACCTCGGTGTCTTCCTTGCGTTTCTTGGCGGCCTTGGCCATCGCAGATTAACCTTTGCTCTTTCCTTAAGGCATAATCTTTTATTTTTGCTCTCAACGCAAGAATAGAAGTATATATTTACTTGCCTCAATCAAGTATAGTAAGTCTCAATTAAGAATAAACGAAACACCTCAGAGGACTGAGAGTATAGTGCCCGAGCTGATCAACAATCTTCTTGCACTTGGACGCCAACGCCTGATGATCATGGGCGGAACGATGGTGGCGCTTGTCGTCGCCCTAGTACTTGGCCTGAACGCAGTATCGTCGCCGAATTTCAGCTCGTTGTATAAGAACCTCTCGCTTTCCACGGCGAGTTCAATCGAATCCACGCTATCCAGCGCAGGCTTTCAGGTTCAGCTCTCTGACGACGGCACCGGCGTTCTTGTCCCGCGCGAAGACATTGTCCGCGCCCGCATGGTCCTGGCCGAAACCGGCATCCCGATCGACGGCGAACCCGGCTGGGAACTGTTTGACGAGGCCAGCGGCCTGACGATGAACTCCTTCCTGCAAAAGGTGAACCGCCTGCGCGCCATGGAAGGCGAACTGTCTCGCTCGATCCAGACACTCGACGGCGTCCAAAGCGCGCGCGTCCACCTTGTCCTGCCCGAACGCGAAGCCTTTACCCGCGAAACCCCGTCGCCGCGCGCATCGGTTATTGTACGCTCCGTTCCCGGCCGTGCCATCTCTCGCAAGCAGGCGCTGGCCATCCGCAACCTGGTCGCCTCGGCCGTTGCCGAACTTGAACTGACCCGCGTTACCGTGCTCTCGGCAAACGGCGAAACTATTCTGTCCGAAACCCCCGACGGCAATGGACAGGTTTCCATGCAGTCGAACAAGGTCTCGATTGAAGATCGGCTCGCCCAGGAAATTCAGGAAATCCTCACCGCACGCGTCGGTGCCGGAAACGCCCGCGTGCGCGTGAACGTCGACCTGACCTCCGAACGCGAAGTGATCATCGAGCAAAGCTATGACCCCGAACAGCAGGTCGTGCGCTCGACGGAAAACAAAAACGAAAGCCAGGCGGGCCAGGAAGGTGGCGGCAACGTCGGCGTTGAAAACAACATTCCCGCAGCCCTTGCGGATCCGAACGCCGGCGCCACATCGCAACGCTCGAAATCGGGCGAGGTCGTGAACTACGAAATCGGCAACACCCGCCGTGAAATCGTGCGGGAAGCGGGCGAAGTACGCCGCATCTCGGTGGCCGTGCTCGTGAACGGTATCTACAGCGTGGACGGCTCCGACGTCGCCTATAGCGAACGCACCCCCGAAGAGCTCAACCGTCTTTCCGAGCTTGTGAAAACCGCAGTTGGCTTTGACGGAAACCGCGGCGACAGCGTCTCGGTCGATAGCATGCGCTTCATGGATTACTCGATGGACGTGGGCGAACCTGTTTCGCTTTCACTCACCCAGCAACTCGCGCAGAACATCGTTCCGATCGTACGCGGACTTCTGACCCTCATTATCGTTGGCCTCATCCTGATCCTTGGCGTCCGCCCCATGCTGCGCCAACTGAACACCCCGGACGAGCCAACACCGGAGCTCGAAACCGATGAGGCCGCCGTACTGGACGCGCCTGAAGGCGCGGATATGGCCGCCCTGCCGGGCACCGTCGCCGATGGCGCGCAGGATGGCACAATGGCGGGCGACGCCGGACAACCCGGCTTTGAACCACAGGCCGCACGCGTCAACGTCTTTGACCCTGCGAACGACGACGGACCGCATGAATACATCGAAACAATGGGTATTCGCGGCAACCTTCTGAAAGCACGCGTCGAAGCCATCCAGAAAATGGCAGACGAACAGCCCGATGACGTGCTGCGCGTTCTGCGCTCCTGGCTGGTAACGGAGGCTGAAGCATGATCAGCCTCTTCGAACGCAACTTCGATGAAGATCCGGGACTGGGGCACGCTGCGTATCAGCCCCTGCCATCGGAACCCTTCGATCACCCCGTCGAAGCACCGCGCCACTTTACAGAAACCGAGGTCGAGACCCTGCTGAACGAAGCACGCGACAAGGCTTTTGCAGAAGGCCACGCCCAGGGCGTTGCGGAGACACGGGAAGAGTTGGAAACAGCTGCCGCCACGGCGCTGCAGGAAACCCTAGCTGCGGTCGGTGGTGATTTGGCAAGCCTCTCGTCTCAAGTAGACATACAGTTCCAGCAGCTCGAGAAAGAGATGATTGAGCTCTCTCTAGGCGTCGCCGAACGCGTCATCCCCGAGTTTCTTGAAACATATGGCGCCGACCTCGTGACCGCCAAGATCCAGTCAGGAATGCGCATTGCCTCCGGCAACGCAACCTTGCAAATCAACGTGTCAGAAGACATGGCCCCCAGCATTCAGGACCTTGTTGCGTCCTGGCAAAAGACCGAATTCGAAAACCTCGATATCGCCGTGATCCCTAATGACCAAATGTCAGACGGCTCAGCCCGCCTGAACTGGAAACACGGTTATCTCGAATACAACCTTGATCACGTGTGCGAGGAACTTCTCACGGCCTTGCGCCGCGCAAGTGATCAGATGACGGCCCAAGCAAAGAAGGTAAGCTAAATGCTGGAACAAGAAACCCAAGGCCAAGCCGAACAAGTAGACGCCGAGGCAAAGGCGGAAGAAAAGGCCCCGGCCTCCGAGGCCCCCCTCATCGAAGAAGACGGGCGCAACATCGAGGCCATCTTCGGCGTCAAACTGGATGTGCGGATTGTACTCGGCCGCAACCAGATGCCCGTATCCGAGCTTCTCAAGCTCACCAAGGGCTCGGTCATTGAACTCGATCGCAAGGTTGGCGAACCCGTTGACGTCATGATCAACGATCGCGTCATCGCTCGCGGAGACCTCGTGAAGGTTCAAGGCGACATGATTGGTGTCGCCCTGAGGGAAATCGTCAAAGACTTCGTTTCGGGCGCCTAAACCTCAATGTCCACTCCCATCCGCCTCCCAGTCTCCGCAGGCATTGCGGTTTGCGCAGTTCTCGCGACAGCCATCCCTGGCATGGTGTCTGCGCAGGAGGCGGATATCGGCGGTCTGATCCGCGATCTTTCTTCAAGCATCGGTGGCACGGAGCCGGGCGAAGACACCAACACCAGCCTGTCTGGCCGCCTGATTCAGATCTTCGCCCTGATCACGGTGCTCAGCATCGCGCCCGGGCTTTTGGTAGTTGCCACAAGCTTTACCCGCTTCGTGATCGTATTTTCTATGCTGCGGCTCGCGCTTGGCCTCAACCAGACGCCCCCCAACATGGTGTTGAACGCGATGGCGCTGTTCATGACGTTCTTCGTGATGCAGCCCGTGTTCGACGACGCCTGGGAGGGTGGCCTGCGCCCCCTTCTTGAAAACACCATCACTGAAGAGCAGGCCCTGACCCAGATCTCCGAACCCTTCCAGGAGTTCATGTATGCCAATACCAGAGACAAGGATCTGGCGCTCTTTCAGGAAATCTCGGGCACCGAGATTCCGGATACCATCGAAGGCCCGGAAGACATCGGCTGGCGCGTTCTTGTTCCGTCTTTCATGATCTCCGAACTGCGCCGCGCCTTTACCATCGGCTTCCTGCTCTATCTGCCATTCATCGCAATTGACCTGATTGTCGCCTCAGTGCTGATGAGCGCAGGTATGATGATGCTACCACCGGTGATCGTTTCGCTTCCCTTCAAGGTGATTTTCTTTGTGCTGATCGATGGATGGTATCTGCTTGCGGGCTCTCTCATGCAGTCCTATTCATCAATAGCTGGCGGATAGCCACTCTATCCGCCACTTTTATCCTTCCCTTCACCCCCATTATCCTTGATCACCAAGGATGGTTTACGTTAGTTTAAAAAGAAATATGCGACCGCCCAACAACAACCCTGCGGAAAACATGAACCAGTACACACCCTTCAGGAAACGCCCAAAGCTTAGCGGAGCGCAGAAATCTGCAATCCTGTTTCTTTGCCTTGGCGAAGAACGCGGTGGTGCCCTCATGCAGCAACTGGACGTCGCCGAAATTCGTAAGATCACGACCGCCATTTCATCAATGGGCGAGGTCCAGTCGGACGTCGTCGAAGAGATTATGGAAGAATTCGGCGATAAGGTCGGCGAATATGGCAGTGT
This sequence comes from Pelagimonas sp. KU-00592-HH, assembly GCF_040369695.1. Classification (NCBI taxonomy): domain Bacteria; kingdom Pseudomonadati; phylum Pseudomonadota; class Alphaproteobacteria; order Rhodobacterales; family Roseobacteraceae; genus Pelagimonas; species Pelagimonas sp. KU-00592-HH. Next base: position 1,069,820 of record NZ_BAABWM010000002.1, read on the forward strand.
GACAGGCAACGCCGATGCCGCCAGAAACCTTCTGATGGGCTTCCTGCCAGAGGATCGCGTGGGCGAAATCTTGGGAGAGATTGAAACCCGGTCGGAAAATTCGGTTTGGGAAGAACTCTCCAAGCTCGACGAAAAGCTGCTCGCTGATTTCCTGCGCAAGGAACACAATCAGACCATCGCCGTGATCCTCGCCAACCTGAAATCTGACTCTGTGGCCCGCCTTATCCCGCTTCTGGGTGAGGAACGCGCCACAGACCTGATCGAACGGATGCTGGCGACCGAAGAACTTCCTGCAGAAGCCATGCAGAACATCGAGGAAAGCCTTCGCACGGGCATCCTCGCAAGCGTTGAACGGAGCTCTGACGCGAAGGTCGAAAAGCAACTGGTATCGATCTTCAACAAGCTGGATGAACGTGTCTTCCAGGACCTTTCACGCGAGCTTGAAAAGCGCGTTCCTGACCAATTCCGCGCCATCAAGCAAAAGATGTTCGTATTCGACGACCTCGAGAAGCTTGCCCCGACGATGCTGGGCAAGATCATGCGGGAGATCACTGGAAAAACCCTTCCCCTTGCCCTGAGAGGCGCAAAAAAGGAAGTCCGCGAACACTTCCTAGGCTCACTCCCGGCGCGGTCCCGCGATATGCTTCAGGATGAGATGAAGGATATGGGCGCGGTTAAGTCTAAAGACGTCAAGCAGGCGCAGTCCGAGATGGTTGAGATTGCCATGCGCCTTGCCGCGGAAGGCGAGATCGAACTGCCCAGCGACGATGACGACGAGATGATCGACTAGGCGCGCAGACCCTTATCTATAAAGCGTTGAAGGCGCATAGTTGATCGCGGAGAAATCGATCGTGATCGGCACGAATTGGCCGCTGATACTCGAATTCTGAAGGATGGACAGCGCGGCACTGCTCACAGTCGTCTGCGCATTCAGCGCATCGGAGATGGCAACATATCTGCTTTCCAAGCGCTCCAGTTCAGCAGGATCAGCCAGCTTGGCCAGGTCAAACTTGCTCTCGAGAATGCCCTTTTGCATATCCACTTCAAGGCCGGACATCTCGGAAGGCAGGCCCAATGCCACTTGAAAGAACTGCGTGAGATCGCGGTCTTTCAGGACGTCGTACCAACTATCGACGTCGCCAACCTTCTCGCGGAAGTGGAGGACAGTACCAACTGTTTCGTTCTGGGCGTCATTTTCGGCAACAAAGACGGTTTCGTAGTACCGATCCACGATGCCCTGAACCCAGAAAGCACTGTCGAAATTCGGGGTTTGTGGCCCCGAGGCCGTCGTAAAGCCCAACGCCCCATGAATTTCGCCAAAACGTGAATCCGTCAAACGGTTCACCAGCGATGTTTCATCAGAGGGATCGCTTTCAAGGATCTTGCGCATCATACCCCGACCAAAGATCTGGTCTTCCAGATCGAAGGCACGCATGACGAAGCTGTAAACCTCGTAGTCCTTGACGAATTCTTCTGGTGAAGAAATCGAGCCGATCCGCTCTCGAAAGTCAGCTTCCGCACGCTTATGCACGGCTTCATTGCGCATGTTTTCAATCTGACGATCCTTCGTGGAGTCAATCAGGTTGAGCGCAAGCTGGCTTCCAAGACCGGATATGCTCAGTACCATGGCAGCCCCCTACTCGGCCGCTGCCACGGACATTTTTTCGTTGATCATCTCGTAAAGCGACGCCTCATACTCAACAACCGGGCGCAGGGCCCGCATCGCCTTGTAGTAGTTGCCACAGGAAACGTGGTTTGCCGCCTCGAAAATATGCACCGTTATGTCATCGTGAAACACGGGCGCAAGCTTGCCCAGCTTCTGTTGAACGATCGGCACGACCTTGTCGCGGATATTCGGATCAAGAAGTGCGGACTGAATGAAGAAATATACTTCCTTCACCGGTGTCCGTTCTTCCTGGTCGTCAAGAAGATCCGCTTCCCGTACGACGTCGGCTTGGTTTTCAATGATCAGCATCTGCCGGCGGTCCGAGTTGCGGATCACACAGCCGTTTACGACGATGCGTTCATTTGGCTTGAGAGTAAGTCTAAGTCCCATGGGTCACTCCACTGCCTGAAATGCCCGTCCCTCCAGACCCTGGAAAACGCTTCGATTAACGTCAATCAGAGGTTTGATCTTGAGAGAGCCGGCCATAACGCTTTGGGTGTGTCTTTCCACCCAGAGAGCCAAGGACAATAGGGAGGACTTCAGCTGGGGATCAAGGGCATTGCCCTCTTCCACGAGATCAGCTTTGAAAGCCATCCAGATTTGCTCGTTCTTCCACAACGAGTGTCGAAGTCCGTCTGCAAGAAGTTGAAGTTTGTCGATCCTGCGCTCAGCCTCATCGAATTTGAGGTGCTCCCGCTCCAATTCAGCGGTCACTTGCGCTAGAATACGACGCTCGATCTGCCGAGGCGCTTCCGTCTCGGAGATAGTGCGCTTGTACGCAGCTATAGTCATTCGGTTTCTTCCGTTTTTTATCGTTAGGTTTTCTGCCTCACGATTTCACTTTACGGGAGAGTGGTTAAAGCCGGATTAACCTTTTAGTAATTTGTGCGGCCCGTCACTTCTTTTTTGAACCAGCGAACAACCTCAGGTTTTTCGCACACTTCGAGCAGAGAAAATAAACCTCTAAGAATTATCTTTTATTTCAGTTAATTATGCATTTTTCCTTTAAAAATGGAGAACGGCCACCCAATCTGGCGACCGTTTCAAATCAACAATGATGCAATCCACACATCCTGAAGTTGCGAAATCAGATCAGGTATGCGTGTGTTTCAAGGCTGAATTTTGCATCAACGAACTCCGCTGACACCTTGGATTTCGATTTCCCGATCCGCGCCTTGGCAACACCCGGTTGCACCTGCGCCGCCGAAAGGGCTTTCAATTCGCGACCTGCCAGTTTCACTAGGATATTGCCCAGCACACGGCCCAATTCCTGACCGGACACACCATCTGCATTGGCAAAACTTGCCGGTTCAAACACAACAACCGCACCGCTTTCAAGGAAAACGCCCATCTCTTCGTCCAGCACGTCACCCAGAGTAGCGCCCGGAAAAAGCTCTTCATGCTCGAACATTGCGATGGGTTCAAAGACGTCCGATTTTGAAACGAAGCCAACAACAGGCACCTTGAGAAGTGCGCCAAGAACCTCGGCCAGCGGCGTCACATCCGTGTCGTCACGCGGCTCAAGAAAGTCACTCCAAATTTGCGCAAGAACACTTGAGGTTTCCATCTCTGCAGATCCGTTATTTTCGTTTTTCCCCTATATGTAGACTAGACCGCCACCCGCTTTAGTAGAACCTTGGAATTGTTAATCCTTCTTAGCCGTGTGCACCTGCAGAAAGATGGTTCCTTACTCCAAAACCTGACTTGCCTAATTTTTAGGCACCAAAAGACGCGGCTCAAATGTCTGAAAAATAACAATTTTCCCAATTTGGATAGGTATCTGTCCACATGGGTAAAAGGAGTATTCAAAAATCAACTTAACCGAGTCTGTTTCACAACACATTTTGTGCGTTCACATATATCTTGTTGACGCCAAAAAGTTGACCACAATTGATTGTTGCACTCCTAGATTGCGCCCCAAATTGCGACATATACCATATCTGGTGCCTGCAACTACTCCGTCAGTGGACGCCGCTACTTAGGCCATCCTCCAAAAATGTCAGCTTGTAGCCGGCGGAACGTACTGTTTCGACTTCGATCTTTGCGCCGAAAGCGGCTTGGAATTTCTTGCGGATTTTAGCAACGTGAACGTCAAACTTACGATCCCCGTATTTCCAGGGGCGCTGATCGATCTGATAGCTAAGATCGTCCCTCGACACGATTTCCCCGTCATGACGGATCAGAATGCGTGCCACTTGCGCCTCTGCCGTTGTCAGCTGGGCTTCGTTCGCAACATAGGCTTCAGCATCCCAATTCACGCGTTCCTGCGAGAACTCCTCAAGCGCGGGCATCTCGTCGACGCGCAATTGAATACGATAGGCCATCTCCTTGAGCGCAAATGGCGGGCGTACAACATCGGTGGCGCCGGCCCTGAAGGATTGGGCGCCGAACTGGCCATCCGACAAATGATCCAGAACGACAATGACAGGAGGCGTATCCGTTTTCGCAACCTTGCGCACGAGCTCCAGACTCTTGTCCTGATCACCACTGATGATCAGAACCCGGCCTGAGCCGGACGGGCGCAACAGGGAGGCAGCATCCTCAAGGATTGAGGTGGCCTTGAAGTCATACTCGAGAACCACGGAAAACAGGTAGCCAAGAGACATGCGGATGCTTGCATCTTCTACGGCTAAAACAACTGAAATCCTGTTGTCGTATGTGTTCATTGGCTCCAAAGAGCAACGCTCCCTTGCGAAAGAATCCCCCCTCCAAACCCAGGCGAGCCACAACTCACGGCTTATCGGGAAGGCCCAATATCAACCGATTCAGAGTTAAAGATCAACACAACTTACAACTTTTATCGCCATTTTCGCACTCCCCCCAAAGGTGCAAGAAATGCTGAAAGACACACTGTTGAACTGCCCACATCCATGAAAAATCAGCGGACTTTATCCATCCAAGTTAAAGGAATGTTTAGAAATAGCGGCAAATTTTCCTTTCCCCTGCTTCTTTGACCAAAATTTAACCTTGCCCCTAATATTGGTAATCAAAAGGGCCGCAGAAGCGCCTAATAAGCACTTTGAAATGGAGTGGCTAAAAATGACAGGCGTTATTACAGGCGCGAGCGAGGCATCATTGCTCCGCAAAGACGCGATCAAGGCAGTTGCCAGAATGCAGGCTCTTCTTCACCTCGTCGAAGACGACGCATTTTTGAAAGAAGTTCTGAACAGCGCACAGCAGGTGGTCGAAAAGGCCGGACTGCTTGGAAATCTGGGTCAGAAACACGAGATCGGGGACCATTCCTCGGGGCTCGACACTCGCACATCAACGGTGCAGGCGAATATTCCAAAAGGATTGCTTCGCAAGCATTAACTGATGTTTCAACTACCTATAGGGGAACAGCAAGAACAGACTGTCTCCCCTAAGATTTAAAATAACACCATATTTGCATCTTTCCTTGACAGAGTTCTTCGCGATCCTGTTAAGGATTGTCCCGAAGTCCTTGTACTTCTGTAAATACTGGGTGTTCAGCGAGTGAGTGTTCCAAAATGTCGAACAGCAAGATCAGCGTAGCGAAAACCGAAAACGATGACGCGACCCAAGAGTTCTCGGACTCCGTTGCCCGTATCGTTGCCGCTTTTGCCGCACGCGAGGCTGCGACCGTGGAAGAAGTTGTCGAACTGGCGAACCGCCTGTCCCAAACTTTCACCGGCCTACCTGAAACCAAAACCCAATCCGCCCTGCGCTCGTCAGCCAGCCGGGCGGCAACCCAAGTCATCGCTGATGGCATTCCCGCGATCCCCGTTGAAGATGCAGTCACGGACGACACCGTCTATTGTCTTTGCTGCGGTCGTGGCTTCACCATGCTCAAGCGCCACCTGATGGCCGAACATGGCCTGACGGAAGAGCAATATCGCATCAAGTTCGGCTTGGCAGAGGATTTCCCGCTTGTGGCTCCGAACTATTCCCAGCGCAAAGCCGCCTATGCAAAAGAGGTTGGCCTGGGGAAATATCGCCGCGAACAGCCGTCCGCCACCACACGTTAAGCGATCAAACGCCTGACTTTTGTCATATTTGCGCCCATGTGGGGGCGGATTCACCGTTCATTAATTGCCTCGAAGGGCTAGGTGCATTGCGCCCGGTTCCGAAGTTACCAAGTTCAATGGTGCGTGAGAGGCAGAGACAATGGCGGCGAACGCAAAAGTAAACATCATCCGCAAGATCGAGGTCACCGAAGGCCACGGGCACCACGGCGGTGCCTGGAAAGTTGCTTATGCGGACTTCATGACCGCCATGATGGCATTCTTCCTGCTGTTGTGGATTCTCTCGTCCTCCGACGAACAAAAACTGCGCGGCATTGCCGAGTATTTCACCAATGCAACCCTGCCCGGCGGCAGTGGTGTTCTTGATGGCGCGACGCTTGGCCCTCCCGGCACCCTGACGGCATCAAATGGAGCGGTCGTTGCCCGCGGCGCCGATCTGGGCAAGGTCGATGACCCCTCTCCCGCTCAATGGGAAGTGCGCGACGTCACTCCGACGGCCGATCCGCAGGAAAAGGTGAAAGGCAGCAACATTGGCGTGCACGAATATCCCGCAGCTGGGGCGTCCACCACGGAGTATGCCGACATTACGGATCCGCAGGAAGAGACCTCGGCGGCTGCAATGGCCGATGCCGGCGACACAACAGAAGCAGGTGGTGCTGCAGCAAGCGAAATTACAGCAGAAGAAGCCGAGCAGGCTGCTGATGCCGCACGTCTGGCAGCACTTCACGAAGAACTTGTCCAGGCCATGCAAGACAACCCCGACCTGCGCCCGCTGCAAGAGAACGTGATCTTCGAGAAAACTCCGGAAGGTCTGCGCATCCAGATCGTTGATCAGGAAGGCAACCCGATGTTTGCCAGCGGTCAGGCCAAGATGGCAGGCGCAACCGAGAAGCTGCTCCATAAACTGGGCACTTCGCTGTCTGGTCTGCCGAACAAGATGGTTATCACTGGCCACACCGACTCGGTTCCGTTCACCAGCCGGAAAGCCTACGACAACTGGGACCTGTCGACTGATCGTGCCAACGCAACGCGCCGGTTCCTTGAAACCGCAGGTGTCCAACGGAGCCGCATCATCCGGGTATCCGGCATGGCTGATACGGATCCGCTCGTGGAGGATGATCCCAAGCACGCGTCCAACCGTCGGATCAGCATCCTGTTGCAGTTCGAAAAACCTCTGGCACCCAAGCAATCGCAAGAGCAGGCCTCGGACAGCCAGCAAGCAGCAGCCACCATAAAGACAGCAGACAAACCTGCGGCTGTTGAATCAAAGGCAGAAGCAAAACCCGAACCGGTTACAACCGCGCAGATGCTGGATGAAGCGGTGTTTGAAAACCTGCGCAGCGCCCTGCGCTAAGCATTATCCCCGTGCGGTTCATTCCGCGCGGGGAAAAAACTTCGAAAGCTGGAAGGGCTCTTTGCCCACAGGCTGTTCCGACTGAGTTTCAGCCGCTCTTTCCAAGCCCGTCAACATTCCGATTCCCAAACCAAACAAGCCAAAAAGAATGGCCACGGTTGTCGCCAGAAGCGCGCCCTTCTTGGAGGATTTCACAGTCTTGGCAGGAGCTGCGACGGGCACTTCAACCCGCTCCACAATTTCCGGCTTTTTCGGCTGCAACAACTTCGGATCAACTTCGATCTTGATGTCTTCCAGCTTGGGCTTCGCAACAGGTCTTTCATCTGCCCGCGCCTCAATCCGCAGGTAAACAAAATCTGCCGTTTTGCGCACTTGCACCGCCCCGACACCTTGTTCGAACAACTTGCGAAGACGTTCCGGCAAAATTCCGGCGTCGATCAGGAAACGCGTCGGCGGCACCTGGAACCGGAGGGTGTTCTTCTCGCGCGCCAGCGCCACGACCTTGCCATCGTCCCGCAAGTAAATCTTCTCAGGGCTTACCACCCGCAGCTCAGAGCCATCTGCGCCCGGTTTGGAAACTTCGATCCATCCGCCTTGAGACTTGTAGAGCTGAAAGGTCTCAAACGCCGCGTCTTCCGCCTCGATCTCAATCAACGACCGAAACCCCGGCCCCGGAAGCGATGGTTTTGGGCGGCGCAGGAAACTTGGCAAAGTCGCAAGCTTTGCGCCCTCTTCTGGCGCCTCCTTGATTTTCGATGCCAGCGACGATTTGAAGGACAAAACGATCTGTTCGTCCTCAAGGCCCGCGTCCTCGTGATCGTCCTCGCCAGGGTCTTCAACCGCACCAGTCTCGACCGCCCCCAACAGAACTTCGGGATTCAGTCCTTCTTCCAGAGCGAATGTAAAGTTGACCGAATAATCGGCGGCCTCATCCACGATATCCTGCTGCTCCGCGACAAGCGCCATGAGACGTTGTTGATCTGAATAGTGAAGAACCCGGGTCGGATATCCGTCCGCCTTTGGCACAACGCACATGTCGCTCGGTTCGATCTCAAAGTGGCGGGACAGGCGTGCCAGTACGCTGCGCTGCTCTTCTTCGCGGAACACAATCAAACGGCAGTCACCGTCTGCGAAAAGGCAGATTGCCAGGCTCATGTCAGAGGGCCAGGCATCGAAAACCGATGACATCTCTCTTGCTTCTGCAAGAACAGCCAAAACTTTCTCGGAATGCAGCATGACAATCCCCCAGGATCAGGACATGTTTCTCCTCATGGTTATCACAAGGTTAATTCTTGTCAATTATTCTTGTGTAAATTGTATTGTACTTGCTTTTCCGACACGATTTTCTTGAAAAATACGTAAAACTGGGTGATATGAAAGAGAGACGGTCACCCAGAGGCGATACACAATGAACATTCTTCTCGGTTTTGTCCTTGTTATGGGAATGGTTTTCGGGGGCTACCTGCTCTCTGGCGGCGAGATGGGGGTGATCACGCACGCCCTGCCATTCGAAGGCATGATGATTGGCGGCGCCTCGCTGGGTGCCTTTGTTGCAGCCAACTCCTTTGGAACGATCAAGGCAACCGGCAAGGCGATCCTGAAGACATTCAAGGGGCCCAAGTGGGCCGCAAAGGACTATCTCGATCTTCTCAACCTGATGTTCACTCTGGCCAAGATGTATCAGCAACAGGGCATGCTTGCCTTGGATGAACACATCGAAAACCCCAAGGAAAGCAGCATCTTTTCGCAATTTCCGAAAATCCAGAACGACCACTTCGCGATTGACCTGATTACCGACAGCTTCCGGATGCTGGCCTTGCAATTCGATGACCCGTTCCAGGCCGAAGACGTGATCAACAAGAAACTCAAGAAGCACCACCACGAAGCGCTGGTGCCGCCGCACAGCCTGACCAAGGTCGCAGACGCGCTCCCCGCGATCGGGATTGTTGCCGCTGTTCTGGGTGTTATCAAAACCATGAGCTCGATCGACAAGCCGCCGGCCGTGCTGGGTGCCCTGATCGGTGGTGCGCTTGTGGGTACTTTCCTTGGTGTTTTCCTTGCTTATCTTTTCGTGGCACCGGTATCAGATCGCCTGAGCGCTATCGAAGAACAGGATGGTGTTTTCTACACCGTAATCCGCGACATCTTTGTCGCCATTCTTCAAAACCACTCGCCCACCATCTGTGTTGAAATCGGCCGCGGCAACATTCCGACCAGCCTGCAACCAACCTTCTACGAAATGGAAGAAGCCCGTCAGGACCTGACCGAGGCAGCATGAACCTGTGAGCAGAAACCGCCGCATAGCCGCCTTGGAAGTGCTGCAACGGATCAAGCAGCAGGAACTCGACGGCATCGGCGCACGGTTGTCGGACATCCGCACAGAGCAATCCTGGATCAACGAACAACTCGTGAGCCTGAGTCAGCGTGCCTCGCAGGAGGTAGAAGCCGCCACCACCGAAACCCTGCCCTTCCTGTCCGATTTCCTTCAGGCCACGGAACTACGGCGAAAAGCCCTGACTTTGCGACTGGAGGATCTGGCCAAAGCCGCGCAGGATATCGAGGAAGAACTCAAGTCCGCCTTTATCGATTCAAAGAAGAACGAGGTTGTTCTGGACATCGCCCGCACCAAGGACCAGCTTGCCGAGCAGCGGCGCGAGACGGCTGAAACTGCCGAGGTCGCCCAGAACATCTATTTGCGCCACAGACAGCGCTGAGCGCCTCTCAGGCAGCCGTTTCCAGCCCTGCGGCCCATAGCTCCCGGATTTGGTCCGGCAGCGTTGTCGGATCAAATGGCTTTGCAATCACGCCAAGATCATAGGGACCACACAATGCCCCTTTTTCCGCGTCCAACAGCTTGGCCGTCATGTATATTCCGGGGATGGTCTCGAAACCGGGCGTTGCGCGAATGGCCGCAAGCGTCTCGGGTCCGGTCAGACCCGGCATCTGCACGTCACTCAGAATGAGCTGCGGCGCTGCGGATTCCAGCAGGTCCAAAGCCTTCTCGCCACGATCAGCTTGTACGATTTCAAATCCGCCAATCAGACCCAGCGCCATTTCGGCGATTTCAAGAATTTCCGGGTCATCTTCAACGTGAAGAATTTTGGTCAGTTCGCTCATTCGATCCTCCCCAATAGGTGAGTGCCACTTCTGTGGTATCAGGATGTGTTGCGGCGGCGTGCACGGCCCCGGCCACCCCCGTCTGTGCTCGTGAATTTCGAAACCACGCCGCGTTCTGCCTGCGGTGCCTGCCCGCGAGCCACCACCAAGGTAAGCGGCAGGCCTTCAGGCAGCGCGCCCCCCTGAAGCGGGAAGATGGTTACGATGCTCGTATTGTTGGCCTCGTGATAAAGGGCCATCGCATCACCGGCCTCTTCTTCCTGCTCGGCAAGGCTGATGGCTTGCAGCGAGTCATCCACGACCATGTAACCCTGCTCCTTGGCCCAGTCCGCAATGACCGGATTGCCCGAGATCAGGGTGCAGTTCATCCTTGCATCTTCGCCCTTGATGCCCGCCAGCCACTCATGCGCCAGCGGGAAGACCTCGTCGGCAGTCGGCTTTTTCGCCCCGTCGGCCGCGGCTTCCAGCGCAACCTCGACGATCATGGCTTCGCGGTTCTCCATCATGCTGCGCTCGATCAGTTCGGACAAAAGCGAACGTCCGTCGGCACTCAGCCAGTTGAGGATGGAAGACTGCGAAAGAACACCACGGCCCTTGGCCACCTGCATCGCGTTGACCCGGCCCAGTTCGACCTCGACCGATCCACTCAGCTTGCGCGCGATCCGCAGAAGCTGATTGACGGCGTGCTCTGCATCGGAACCAACGGTCACGGCCTCTTCTTCACGAAGCGCCGAGAACACGGCCTCGTCCTCGTGCGAGAACTCGGGCGGAATGCCAACAAGGCTGTCACCATCCATGCGCGGCAGATCGACATAGAATTCGGTGCCCGTGCCCTCTTCACTCACAAAGAAGATGCGTCCGTCATGGCTCTCGACAATCTGCTTGACGATGGCAAGCCCAAGTCCGGTACCACCCTGCGAACGGGTATCCGAACTGTCCGCCTGCGAGAACTTGTCGAAGATCTTGTCCTGCGCGTTTTTCGGAATACCCGAGCCAAAGTCGCGCACCGAAATCCGCCAGCATCCGTTGTTCTGATAGAGAGACACGATGATCTCTTCCCCCTTGGGAGAGAACTTCGCGGCATTCGACATCAGGTTGTCCATCACCTGGCGCAGGCGCCCAACATCCCCAAGCGTCAAATGCGCCCGATCTTCTTCGTGCACATCGCTGCGGAACTTCACACCGAACTTGTCTGCATAGAACTGGTTCGCCTCAAGGGCGGCGGAAACCAGATCACGGAGATCAAAACTCTCCATGTTGAATTCCATCTTGCCGGCCTCGATTTTCTCAAGATCAAGAATATCGTTGATCAGCATCACCAGGCGGTCGCAGTTCGTATTCGCCATCGTGACAAGTTTGTTCATCTTCTCCGGCATTTCGCCAAGGTTGCCCGAAAGCGCGAGGCCAAGTGCCCCTTTCATAGATGTCAGGGGCGTCCGCAACTCGTGACTGACCGTGGCGATGAATTCGTTCTTGGCCTTCTCCGCCACCTTGCGCTCGGTGATGTCACGATAGATTGCGATCAGGCGGGGTTCGTCCTGCTCTGGTTCGGCGTATTCAAGGCTGATTTCATAGGTAATGCCACCCTTGGCCTCGGTCTCCCAGGTCATCCGACGTTGCGGTCCGGCGATGATCGCATCCGCGCGCGTTTTCAACTCTTTAAAATCGTCTTCGGTGATCAGGTCACTCGCCTTCTTACCGCGCCAGTCATCCCCGGCACTGCGGCGCGACAGGGTACGCTCGGCAGCTTCGTTGGCATGCAGCAACTCGAACGAGCCCGGACGCATGACAAAGACCTGATCCTGGATAAGTTCCAGCGTGTTTTGGAACCGCGCTTCCGACGCGCCTTTACGCGTCTTGGTAACGTCTGTTGCAACGATTGCGACTTCGCTCAACTGATCCGACGTGCTGGTCACCGGAACAAACGTACACTGGATCCAGGCAGCCGACCCGTCTTCGCGCGTCAGCTTGAGCGGCCCAGCCCAGGACACACCCAGTTCCATGCTGCTCATGATCTCGTCTTCCAGAAGCGTCTGGTCGTTTTCATTCAGAAGATCACGCAAGGGGCGATCCACCAGACCCTGACGCGTGCGCTCACTGGCTTTGATAAACCGTTCGTTGACGTGCGAAATCACGCCATCCTTATTGAGCATACAGAACACCGTGTGTTCCTCGATGGCGCTGCGATAGAACTTCTTGGAGCGCACTTCCGACTGGAGAACATCGCGCTGCTCTTCAGCAAGCTGCACGTTGCGGCGCAATTCATAAACAAGGAACGCCAGAGACACGAGGCTCAGCGCCAGAACCCCGAGGATCGTCCAGCGGTAGGTGCGGAAAATCCGAGCGACCGCCTGCATGATGTAGTTCTCATAGGGGCGCGCGCGAAGGGAGATCAGCAAGTCATGAACAGCGTGATAGTTCTGCGGCGCCTGCCAGACAGCGCCATTTGCCGAAATCGAAGCCGGGCTGCTTGGAGTAACGGACAGTAACGTGTTGATCGTCAGGGCAAGCGCATCTTCCGGCATTCCCGGAAGCGCCGACATCACCCATTCCGGATAAAGCGGCGTGCTCGCCCAGTAAGGAAACTCACTATGGGCCAATAGACCAACGGGCGCGAAATCACTGATATCGACAACACCCTTGCGGGCAAGGCTTTCTAGGATGCCCGCACGAACCACGCCTGCATCAACCAGACCTGTCTGAACCGCATAGATCACTTCCCGCTCGTTCCCACCGGAGAACACCAAGTCACCTAGGATATCGCTGGGCTCAAGACGGTGCTTACGGAACTCCTGCTCGGCCAGCCACCACCCCGAAAAGTCGTTCTGAGCGACGGCCATGACCTTGCGGCCTTCCAGTTGCTCAAGCGAGCGAATTGCTGTGTCCGAACGCACGAAGACCAAGGCACCGGTCATGTCGTATGCACGGTCTTCCCACATATGCGCCATGGAAAGCAGCGAGCGCGCGCCATACTCAACTTCCGCGGCCACAAACGACGCCGGATCGGTCAACAGCATATCTACCGACTGGTCTTCAATCGATTTGTAAAGCGTGCCATGCGTCTGCGGTTGGATCGTAAAGCGATACGGCAATTGCTGTTCATCAGCAGCGGCATTCAAAAGATCGGCAGTAGCCTGCCAGGCCTCAAGCGCGCGCGTTGCGCCCTCGGTAGCCAGAATACCAATTTGAAATTCCTCGCGCTCAACAGACGTCTCCGCCTGCTGCGCCGTTGCAAGCGGCCCACCCAGTCCAAACAAAAGGGCCAAACATAAAATACTGAAAACTAGAACCCAGGTACCTCTTCCAAGCCAGGAAGCTAGTTTTGTGCCGAGATCTTTGACACGCATCACAGCCTCACTCGCTCTTGAGGATTGTCTCTATCTCGTCCAGCAGGGCATTCAGGAGTTCTTTGGCGAACCCAACCTCCAATGGACGCGGACCGGCGAGCAGCAAGTCGATGTGGTGTTCCAATTGGGCCGCCAGACTGCCCAGTCGCGCAAAACCGACTGTTCCGGCAAGGCCATGCAGCTTGTGCGCCTTGGCCCGGATACTGTTAATCGCATTTTCGGATTGGGCGGGGTCATCGACGATTTCCAGATAGTCCAGAAACTCGTCCTCACGATCCTCCAAGCCCATAATAAAACGTTCTCTGATCCTGGCTATGCCAGATTCAAGAGTGGCGGCACCTGCCGCTCCCACGCCATGAGTCATAACTGCAACCCGCTCGATTTTGCGCCGTTTGACGCTTTTTTGGTTCTTTTCGGCAGCTTACATCAGTTTCCTGGAAAACGTGAAGATTTTCTTCAAAAGGTTAAATCTGGATTAACGTTTTCGAAGATTTCTCTCTCATTTTCCGGTTTGTGGGATCATTTCACCACAGTTCCCGACAGGCCAGCGCCCCCACGCACGCCCATAGGTTTATTTTCTACGTCACTTTTCCCGATCTGGTTACGCCGCGAAGGGAACACCCAGTCGGTCACCAAGCTTTTTTGCCCTTGCTCCGGGATTGGCCGCCCCCGCTTCCGAAAGGCTTTCCAATGCACGGTTCAGGAACCGCAGGTCTTCGCGCTTCTCAAAAAGCTTCGGGGCCGATTTCTCCCCAACCAGCGCAGTAAAGCTGGTCTGAACCTCGTCACAGTACACAAGGTCAGGATCGTTCAGCATGACGATCAGATCGCTCTGCATCTCGCTCGTGGCCGGAATCTTGTGGCGATTGCCCACACACAGGAATGTGCCGTTGCCTACATAAGACATGAAGGCCTGCGCACCACACAGAAGGTCCGCAAGAACCTCTGCGATGTCGGTCAGAACATAGGTAAACTCACCCTCGCTCGACCCTGCATGCACCGCGCTAAGCTCCGGAATGTTGATCGCCACAGCGGCCAAGGGAAAATGCTTCTGCTCAAGGTTGATGAGCACATAATTCTCAAGGATCGCGCTATTGACGAAACCACGGATCTCCGTGATCGCAATCGGTTCCGAGAACGGTGGCTTGGGCTTGGCCTGTGCAGTAACTGCCGCCTGGCTGGCACGTTTGGTTTCCGCCTGAAGACGGTCCGCAAGCCGGATGCGTGTAATCAATTCGGTGGTATCGAACGGCTTGGTCACATAGTCCGTGGCACCCGCCGAGAATGCGCGACCGATGTAATCCTGGTTGTTCATCGCGGTGATCATAACGACCGGAGTGTCCTTATACTGGACCATGTTCCGGACGTCGCCACACAGCTCGATCCCGTCCTTGCCCGGCATCTGGATGTCGAACATGAAGCAATCAAAGGGCTGCGCCGCCACCTGGATCTTTTCGAGACCGTCTTCGCCGCTTTCCGCCTGGGTGACGTCCTCATAACCGTGCGCGGTCAGAATCTCGACCAGCAGTTCACGGATCAGCTCATCGTCATCCACTACAAGAATTTTCATCTCTGTCTCCAACAAACCGGATCCCAGTACCTGCTTCTGCACACTGCTTTTGATCCGTCGCCGGCCCTTTCAGGGCTCACCGCCTGCCGATATTCGCGCTTACCCGACTCTGGCGGCCTTGAGATTCATCTAAAAGGAGAAATGTGGCGCGAATTTGGCCGCATGTGGAAATATTCGCCTCAAACGGGAATATTGTCTTCAGCACGGAAACAAAGGTGCGCCCAAGTTTTGGGTCCAATGTTTCCCCAACACCAACGCAACCGTCCGCGCGGATGGCGGGTTGGGGTATGTATTGGATATGTTTATT